>JBDROZ010000019.1:0-44628 GCA_043809585.1 Candidatus Eiseniibacteriota bacterium | reverse complement strand
GCCCCGCCCGTACTCCGCCCCGCCCGTACTCCGCCCCGCCCGTACTCCGCCCCGCCCGTAATCCGCCCCGCCCGTACTCCGCCCCGCCCGTACTCCGCCCCACCCGTACTCCGCCCCACCCGTACTCCGCCACCCCCCGCGACCCCCCGCCGCGCACCCCCTTCCATCTTGCCTCGTCCGCCCCCCTGAAGTACACTTTCCGGTAATCGTGGTGGGCGTAGCTCAGCTGGTAGAGCTCCAGACTGTGGCTCTGGTTGTCGCGGGTTCTAGCCCCGTCGCTCACCCCATTCGAACTGCCGAAGGCCCCGCGCCGCGGGGCTTTCATCGTTTCATCGGATCCCCGGGCCATCGAGCCGAAAGATGCGACCCGGCCTGCGCGACACCTTCGCATTGTCCATAATATCATAGTGTTAGGGGCGTCCTCGATCCCCCTCCCGGCGGAAATCGGTGATGGGAGGGCCCCCGAAGCACGAGGGCCGATTCCCGGTTCCGGGGAAACCGTGCACGCCTCTCGGACGTAATCCGTTCGAAAGCCCCCGCCACCGACCAAACACAATGAACGGAAGGGGCCGCACCCGAGTCCTTCTGAGAGGAAAACCCACGAAGCCCGAGGTCCCCGCCGCCTTCGTTCCGGCCCTCCGGGGGGGCCGTCCGGGGCCTCTAGGAGCGGAACGCCATGAAGAAGCTGCTGATCATCGGTTTGGTGCTGGTCCTCGCCGCGGTCGGCGTGGTCTACGGCACGAGGAGCTCGAACGGGAAGGAAGGGGGCGGAAAGAGGGTCGCCGTCGAGCGGGGTTCGATCGTCGACAAGGCCCTCGCCACGGGGCAGATCGTTCCGCGCCAGGAGATCGAGGTGAAGTCCCAGATCTCGGGCATCGTGAAGACCTGCTTCGTCGATGTCGGGGACGTCGTGTCCAAGGGCCAGAAGCTGGTGGAGATCGTCCCGAACCCGACGCCCATGGAGCTGACCGAGGCGGAGCGGAATCTGCAGCTGGCCGAGATCTCCTATAGCAGGGCCGAACTCGATCACGAGCGGACCCGGAGCCTGCGCGAGAGCGGGCTCGTCTCCGAGGACGATCTCGACGCCGCGAAGGAGGCGTACGACGAGGTGCGGGTCCAGAAGGACCTCGCCCGGGAGCGGCTCGATCTCATCAAAGAGGGCAAGTACTCCCGGGGGGTCCGCAACATCGACTCCGTGATCCGCGCCTCCGAGGCCGGCACGGTCCTCGAGCGCCTCGTCGATCCGGGCGACCCGGTGGTTCCCCTCACTTCTTTCCAGGAGGGAACCGTGCTTCTCACGATCGCGGACATGGCGGAGCTGGTCTTCGAGGGGACGGTGGACGAGATCGATGTGGGCAAGCTGGACGAAGGCCTGTCCGCGCGAATCCACGTCGGCGCCCTCCCCGACGCGGAGATCGAGGGACGGCTCGCGCGGATCGCGCCGAAAGCGAAGGAGGACGACGGATTGACCCTCTTCGACGTGGAAGTGAAGATCGAGTCCCTGGGCGACGCGTACCTCCGGGCCGGCTACTCGGCGAACGCGGACATCATCATCCGGGAGAAGGAGGACGTGCTCCTCCTCCCCGAGCGGCTCGTCATCTTCGAGGGGGAGAAGGCGTACGTGGACCTGCCGCCGGCGGACGCGGGCACGGAGCCGGAGCGGCGGGAGATCGAGGTGGGCCTCTCCGACGGTCTCCGGCTCGAAGTCCTCTCCGGCCTCGAGGAGGGGGACGAGGTCTGGCAGGCGCCGCCGAAGGAAATCGAGTAGGACGATCATGATCCGGGGCTATCTCAAGCAGTTCTTCCGCGACGTCCGGGCCCAGAAGCTCCGGCTCGCGCTCACCCTCTTCGGGATCGTGTGGGGGACGGTCGCCGTGGCCCTCCTCCTCGCCTTCGGAGAGGGCTTCCGCGGGCATGTGACGAAGTCGATGAAGGGGATCGGCGAGAACATAGTGATCTGCTGGCCGACCCGGACGAGCAAGCCCTTCGCCGGCCTCCCCCGGGGGCGTCCCCTCCGGGTGACGGAGGCGGACATCGACCGCCTCGCGGGCGAGGTGCCGGAGATCGCCGCGATCAGCGCCGAGTACAGCTCGGGAGGCCTCACCTTCAAGGCCGGGCGGAACACGGTCTCCCCGACCCTGGTCGGCGTGAACCCGACCTTCGCCGCCATGAGGAACATCATCCCCGAGGAGGGGAGCCGTTTCGTCAATTCCCTCGACGCGGAGCGCCGCCGCCGCTGCGTATTCCTCGGCGATGAACTGAAGGAGAACCTGTTCGGCGCCATCGACGCCGTGGGCCGCTACGTCATGGTGAACCGCATGCCCTACCTGGTGGTGGGCGTCATGAAGCCGAAGGACCAGGACTCGTCCTATAACGGCCGGGACAAGGACCGGGCGACGATCGCGAGCAGCACCTTCAAGGCGATCTACGGCCGGCAGTACCCGGACAACTTCGTTTTCTCCGTCGACGACCCGAAGAACGTGGAGAGGGCGAAGGAGGGGGTGATCGCCTCTCTCGCCCGGACCCACAAGTTCGACACCGAGGACAAGGAGGCGGTCATGATGTGGGACACGACGGAGATGCTCGACTTCATCGGCACCTTCTTCCTCGCCTTCAACGTCTTCCTCGGCGTCGTGGGCGCCCTCACCCTCGTGGTGGGGGGCATCGGCGTCAGCAACATCATGAACGTGGTGGTCGAGGAGCGGACGAAAGAGGTCGGGATCAAGATGGCCCTCGGCGCGAAGAAGGGTTACGTGGTCGGCCAGTTCCTCACCGAGACCATGCTGATCACCTTTGTCGGCGGGGCCCTCGGCTTCCTGATCTGCTACGGCATCGTTTCCCTCGTCCCCGCCCTCGGGCTCTCGGAGCACGTGGGGAACCCGTCCCTCTCGTTGAAGACCGCGTCCCTCACCGCGGGGATCCTCGGCGTCATCGGACTCCTGGCCGGGTATTTCCCCGCCCGGACCGCCGCCAACCTGAACCCCGTCGAAGCCCTGAGGATGTGACATGTACCGCCCCATGCTGATCGTTCGTCTTTTCCAACGGGCCGCCCGCATCCAGAGCAAGCGGATGACCCTCACCGTGATGGCCATCGCCTGGGGAACCATTTCCATCGTTCTCCTCCTCTCGTTCGGCGAGGGTCTGAAGCGGAGCATGGAGGATGGGAACAAGGGGACCGGGAGCGGGATCCTGGTCGTGTGGCCCGGACGGACCGACAACGCCTTCGAGGGGTTCGGGCCGGGGCGGCAGGTCCGCTTCCTTCCGGAAGACACGGACCTTCTCGTCGGCCGCATTCCGGAAATCGAGTCGATCAGCGGCGAGATGGTTCGATGGGGAACGCAGCTCGCCTACGGGCGGAATGTGCTGAACAAGAAACTGGTCGGCGCGGAGCCCGAATTCGGTCCCCTGCGGAACCACTACCCCGAGCCGGGGGGACGGTTCATCAACGACCTCGACCAGCGGCTGAAGCGCCGGGTGATCTTTCTGGGATTCAATCTGAAGAAGGACCTCTTCGGAGACCGGGACCCGGTGGGGGAGCGGGTGCTCGTCGGCAACGCCCCCTTCACCGTGATCGGCGTGATGCGGGAGAAGAAGCAGATGGGGATGTACGGCGGTCCCGACGAGGATCACGCGGTGATTCCCCTTTCGACGTTTCAGGCGCTCCTCGGTGATCCGTATCTCGACGACATGGTGGTGAAACCGAAGGACGTGAACGGGGGCGAGTACGTGAAGCGGCGGATCAACGAGGTCCTCGGGGCGAAGTACAAGTACGACCCGGAGGACCCGGGGGCGACCCATGTCTGGGACACGATCGAGTCGGCCCGGACCTTGGGCAAGATCATGGTCGGCATCGAGGTCTTCCTCGGCGTCATCGGAGGGCTCACGCTTCTCATCGGCGGCGTGGGGGTGGCGAACATCATGTACGCCGTGGTGAAGCAGCGGACCCACGCGATCGGCGTGCAGATGGCGATCGGCGCGCGGCGGAGCGCGATCATGGGGCCGATCGTGATGGAGGCGCTCTCGATCACGGCCCTCGGCGGCGCCATGGGCATCTCCCTCGGCTATCTCATGGTCCGGGGGCTCGGTTTCGTCCAATCCCGGGCGAACAGCGAGGCCCTCGAGTTCATCGGCGAGCCGACCTTTTCCATGCCCATCGCCCTCGCGACCGTCACCCTTCTCGGGATGATCGGCATGATGGCCGGCTACTTTCCCTCCCGCCGGGCCGCGACGGTGCAGCCGGCGGTGGCGCTCCGGCACGAGTAGGGAGGATCAGGATCATGCTCGGCGTATTCGCGGGTAGGAAGAGGAGCGGCGGTGAAGAGGGGGCGTCGGACGGGCACCTGATCGATCTCCTGGGGATCCGGAAGTCCTACCGAACCGGCGCGGTGAGCGTCGATGCGCTCCGTGGAATCGACCTCGCGATCGCCGAAAACGAGTTCATCTCCATCGTCGGCCCCTCGGGCTCCGGGAAATCGACGCTCATGAACATCGTCGGCTGTCTCGACACGCCGACGGACGGCTCCTACCGCCTCCGGGGGGAGGAAGTGGGCAAGCTCGACCCGGACCGCCTCGCCGAGATCCGGAACGAGCGGATCGGCTTCGTCTTCCAGAACTTCAACCTGCTCCCCCAGATCACGGCGTTCGAGAACGTCGAGATGCCCCTCCTCTTCAAGGGTGCCGGTACCAAGGAGCGGAAGGAGCGGGTGGAACGGCTCTTCGAGCAGGTGGACCTGGCGGACCGGATGAAGCACCGGCCCACGGAACTCTCGGGCGGGCAGATGCAGCGGGTCGCCATCGCCCGGGCCCTCGCCTGCGATCCGGACATCATCCTCGCCGACGAGCCGACGGGAAACCTCGACTCGGGGGCGGGGAAGGACATCGTTCACCTGTTCGAGGACCTGTGGCGGGAGGGGCACACGCTGGTGCTCATCACCCACGACGAGTTCATCGCGAAGCGAACCCGCCGCATCGTCAAGCTCCACGACGGCGCCGTCGCCTCCGACGAACGGCCGTGATCAAGATAGAGGGAGCCAGTAAGAGATCTTCAGGCCGAAGAAGTGGTCCCCCCCGCTCTTGATGCTGTCAAGAAGGTCCCGGCCCCCCACGAATCTCCCCGGATCGTCGTCCGCCCCCCGGTTCTGCTGCCAGACGAGGTAGAGCGTGCTCCCCCGGCGCCACTCCCAGCGGAGAACGACGTTGCTCCGGAAGGAGAGGACCCGGAAATCGTGGTCGCCCAAGTCGAACTCGGCATTCCCGTCGGTCACGGTCCGCGAGCCGTCTTCGTTCCGGACGATGATGGTTCCGCCGTCTTCCCCGTAAACGACGAGATCCCGGCTGCCGGCGGCCTCGAGCTCCCCGAATGCGTAGTAGCGGCCGCTCGCGGCGAAGGGCTCGGCGTACGCCTCGAGGGTGAGGTCCGGGTGGAAGGCGTAATTCAACCGGAGCCGGGCCCTCACCGTGGAACGCTCGATCCGGGAAAAGACGTACCGCTTTCCGTAGGTCGATTCCCGGCCGTCATCGAGGGTCGCCACGTACTGGCGGGGCTCCTCGGTTCGGCCGTAGTACGGTTCGAGGGAGAATTCCCAGCGGCCGCCGGCCCGGACCGAAAGTTCCGCTTCCGCTTCCCGGGTCCATCCGCCCTCTTCCCACCAGTAAAAGGCGGCCCCCCCGTCCCAACGGATGTTGGAGGCCATGTTGGTCCCCCCCCCGATCCAGGCGTTGTGGAGACGGAGGGTCTCCATGAGGGGGCCGCCGCGGGTGAGGGAGTCGCTCTTCCGGCGGGGCCTGATGTAATAGCCGCACCAGCTCGTCCAGTGGTTCAGCCACGTAACATTCACGTAGACTTCGTGCCCCCCGCCCGTCGGGTCGCCGTCGAGATTCCACGAGCGCACATTGTGGAGGCCGATGGCGTAGTTTCGGAGGACCGTGCCCGGAGCGGTCTCCCGGTAGCGGAGGCCCGCCCAGGCGTCGATGTCGTCCGCCGACTGAAGCTCCCCCATGTCGTTCAGCTCGAAGCCGGGGGACTCGAAGGATGCGCCGCCGTCCCAGAGCCAGTGGCGTCCCGCCATGCGCTCGACGGAGACCGACGCATGGGCGCCGGATAGGGACGCGCTCGTCGAGTCGACCTCCACGTGCCCCGCGTCGGGACGCTGGAAGTAATGGGCGCTCGACCGCTGGATCCCGATGATCGCGCCCCTCTCCCCGCGCACGTGGCTGAAGCCCGCGCCGGCGCGGACGAGATACTCCTTCTCCCGGAAATAGTGGAGGCCGTCGACGCCGCCGGTGAAGGCCGAGCGGGGGATCTGGCCGGCGAGGCCCTCCTCCGGATCCAGATCCCGCCGTACCCCCGTCAGGGTGAGGCCGAGGGTGGATTGGTTCGGGCCGTACTCCTGTTGCAGCCGGAGGACGCCGTACCCCGTCAGGGGTTCCACCTTCACGCGACCCCGGGCGCCCGTGGAGTCGCACCGGGTCTTCGCGTACTCCCTCGCGGTCCATGCGCCGAGGGCCCCGACGGAGAGGCCGGACGGCAACCGCCCGGTCAGCTTCGCCGCGCCGAGGATCGTGGTGTTCTCGGGGGCGTCCAGGTGATCGGAGTCCGGATCGCCGTGGGGGGGCGCGCCGATCCGGCGGGAGTAGAAGTAATCGTGCCCGTCCCCCCGGAGGAGACGGCTCCCCTCGATGAAGAAGGGCCGGTTCTCGGAGAAGATCGTCTCGTAGGCGGTCAGGTTGACCTCCGCCGGGTCCGCCTCGACCTGGCCGAAGTCGGGGTTCACCGTTCCCTCGAGGGTCAGGTTCGGCCCGAGGCCCATCTTGAAATCGGTCCCCGCCCGCCCGTCCCACTCGGTCGGTTCCACGAAGGGATCGTCCTCCCGGACCCCGCGCCGGAGGCGAAGGTCTCCGGCGCCGTAGGGGAGGAGCTCGATCCGCCGGGAGGAGGCGATCCCCTCGATGCCGTGGAGCTCCCCGAACCGGGAGGCCCAGCCCGTCTCGTTCTTCGGGATCAAGACCCAATAGGCGTCCTCGTTTCGGTCCGGCATCCAACGGTTCATGTTCAGGCCCCACACTTGGCCCCCCGACCCGCTGAACCGGAGCTGAGAGAAGGGGATCCGCATCTCCGCGGTCCATGCCGTGTCGCCTGTCGCCGTCCGGGCCTCCCAGACCGGGTCGAACGAATAGTCCCGGTCTCCCTCCCCGTCGTCCGGGTGGTAGTAGTCGATTCGTACGCCCGTGGCGGTTACGGCGAAGCTGTACGACGTGCGGCGGTCGAGATAGGTGTCGAGGGTGACGATGAGCCGTTCCGAGTTGCCCGCGTTGTCCCGGCGGCTCACGATCGCACGGATCGCCGAGGGGTCCGGGGCGGACATCCGGGCCCCTACGTAGAGAGCTTCGCCGTCGTAGAGGAAAGTGACTTCGGTGCGGCGGCTGGACGGCTCCCCCTCGGCGGGGTCCTTTTGGATGAAGCCGGCGGTCCCCGGCTCCCCCTCCCACGCCGGCTCCCGGAGAATGCCGTCGACCCGGATCGCGCCGGAGGGAACCCGGACCGCCCGGACCGTCCGGGCCTCCCCCCCCGGCGCCGCCCCGGCGATCGCCGGAGCCCCGAGAAGGGAGAGGGCGAGAAGGCCCCGGACCGCCGTGCGGCGAAGGGGAGACCGGGCGAAGAGAATCACGTTCCTACTCCTCGTCGTTCGCCGCGGGCCGGGGATCGGGCGCACGATATGTCAGACGGGCGCACGCCGCGATCCGTTCACGAGAAACCGGGCGCACGACTTCCGCCCTCTCGGAATTCCGACTGCCGGCATCCCACGATGGAAGGAATGTTATAATCTAACAGAAGCCAAGCCGTGAGGAGAGGAACATGGTGGGCAAGGAGGGAGGACTCGGGCCGCGCGTCATCTTCGCCGGCCCGTCGTCGATCCTGTTTCTCGTCGTATTCACCGGGGTCGGCACGCCCGTTCTCGCGGCGCCGGTTCACACCACCTACCTCTGGCATATGCACCAGCCGATCTACTGGCCCGACGGGTCGACCTGGTCCCCGGGAGAGTACGAGAAGGCGTACGAGACGATCTCCCTCGGCCACTCGGAGTCGAACGTCTTCGAGATCTTCGACAAGGACGACCGGGTCCGGGACTACCAGGATTACCCTCGGGAAGCCCTCTTCTCGATTCTCGATCTCCCCGACGCGGGCGCCCAGGTCAGCTTCGCCGGCGCCCTCGCGGAGAATCTCGTCTCTCTCGGCGACAACGGGTGGAACGGCGGGCGGTACGTCTCCGACTGGTATCGCTGGTACCGGGAGGCGAAAGGCTGGTCGACGAGCGGAGGGAGGACGAGGTGCGACATCCTCCTCGCCGCCTACCATCATCCGATCGCCCCCCTCATGGACGAGAACGCGTTCCGGATGGAGATCCGGGCGGCGAAGGCGGGGTACGCGTCCGCATGGGGGGGCGGGGCGCCGTCGAAGGGGTACTTCCCCGCCGAGACCTGCTTCAGCGAGAGGCTGATTCCGGTTCTCGCCGAACAGGGGGTGGAGTGGTCGATCGTGGCGAACATCCACATTTCCCGGGCGTGCGCCGACTATCCCTACGCCGCCCACGAGGACAATTGCGATCCGCCGAACCGGGCGGACCGGACGAATCCGCCTGGTTCGGGGGGGTGGAACTCGATCTACATCAGCCGGGGGTGCACGGTGAAGACGCCCGTCCCCTACGGCTACCGCCCGCACTGGGCGAGGCACGTGGACGCGGAGACGGGGGCCGAGTCGCGCATCGTCGTGGTTCCCGCGGCGAACGCCATGGGTTGGGACGAGGGGTACGGCCTCTACGGCACGGGGCAGATCGACGCCATCGCCGCCGGGAACGACCCGTCGGCGCCGATGCTCGTTCTCTTCGCCCACGACGGCGACAACGCCTGGTCCGGCGGGTACTCGTACTACCACGAGAACGTCACCGGCTTGTCCCACGCCGCCGCGGCCGCCGGCTACGAGCCGACCACCGTGGCGGAGTACCTCGCGGACCACCCGGTGGCCCCGTCGGACGTGGCCCACGTCGAGGACGGGGGATGGGTGAACGCGGACGGCGATTTCGGATCGCCCCAGTTCATCAACTGGAACTGGCCCCTCGTGGGGGCTTCGGGTCAGTTCGACATCCCGAACGGCTGGGCCGAGGACGAGCGGAACTGGGCGGTCCTGACGGCGGCCCAGAACCGGGTGGAGACGGCGGAGGGGATCGACGGTCCCGCAGACCCGGCGATGGTGGCGGACCCGGCGTCGGGGGCGAACGACGTGGAAAGGGCGTGGCACTTCCTCCTCGCCGGATACGAGAGCGGTTCCATGTACTACGGTGTCTCCCTCGATATGGAGGTGAAGGCGACCCTCGCGGCGAACGAGGCGACGGAGCGGGCCGACGCCGTGATCGCCACGGGGAGCGACGGCACGGCGCCGACGATCTGGCTCCCCCAGCGCCTCCCGTGGAACCCGGGGGAGCGGGGGGGAGGGTCCCTCTGGGGCTACCCCTCGGGAGAGGGGGCGCCGATGAGCCGGGACTTCTACGTCTGGACCTTCGTGCACGACGTTTCCGGCCTGGATTCCGTAACCCTCCGCTACCGGATCGACGGCGACGGCGTGAACGACCCGGCGACGGACGTGAACGAAACCTACGCCGGCGGGGGGGGAGTGGGGAATTGGATCGACCTCCCCATGAACCGGCGCGTGATGCCTCTCGGCGACCCGTACGGCAACCCCGACATCGACTTTTTCGTGCTCCCCCATCACATCGCCGACGAGTACTGGGCGGAGGTCACCGGTCTCTCGGAGCAGCTCGCCGACTACTACGTGGAAGCGGTCGACTCGCTCGGTCTCCGGAAGCGCTCGCCGATCCAGCACGTGTGGGTCGGGGCCGGCGATGGGGGGGGGACGGGAGACGCCGTCGCGTGGGAACCGGAGTCGCCGGTGGCGGGGGACACGGTGCGCGTCTCTTACGATCTCCGCTATGGCGCGCTGCCGGCGGGGAGCGATCCGGTCTACATCCACGTCGGCCACAGCGGGTGGCAGGAGGTGATCGCCCCCGATCCGGCCATGACCTACGCCGCGTTCGACACGGCATGGAGCTACACGTATTCCATTCCCTCCTACGCCACGAGCGTCGACTTCGTCTTCACCGACGGAGCGGGGGCGTGGGACAACAACGGGGGCGCCGATTGGCACGTCCCGGTCCTGGGCGGATCGTCCGGGTTCGTTCTGGACGGCCAGCTCGATCCGGGCGCCGCACTCTTCGCCGCGGCCGGGGGGAGAACCCTCTGGGTCGCCCACGACGAGGGGCAGCTGTACGTCGCCCTCCGTCCCGCGCTCCCCGGGAGCGGACAGGACCTCTTCCTGATGATCGGAAAGAGCAGCCTGCCCGCGGCCGCGCCGTGGGCGAAGGCGGGGACCGTGGACGGCAAGGACTTCTTCCTCGCCCGGGAAGGGTCGAACGGGTGGCACGGCTGGTTCGACGGGGACGAGACCGTGATGTCCGGCGGCTCCGCGGCGGGGGCCGTGTTCGAGGGCACCCTCGCGAGGAGCCTTCTCGGAGGCGCCGGCGAGATCGGACTCGCCCTCGGCCTCTACGAAACCGCCGACGGCGGCCTCCTCGAAGGGCAGGTGCCGGAGGGGAACGATGACGGCGACCTGGACTGGCCGGAGTACGGGATCTACTCGTTCACGGCGACCGGCGTGGAGGAGGGTGCGACCGGCTCATCGCCCGCGAATCTCCGCCTCGCCGCCCCCTCGCCCTACCGGGCGGGCGCGGGGATCCGCTACTTCCTTCCCGCCCCCGGACGGGCACGGATCGCCCTCTACGACGTGCGGGGGCGGCTCGTCTCGGAGCTCGTGGACGGTTCGTCGCCGGCGGGCTTGGGGACGGTCCGGTGGGACGGGCGAATCCGGAACGGCGCGGACGCCGCCTCCGGCGTCTACCTCTGGCGCTTCACCGCGGGAGGCGAATCGGCGACGGGAAAGATTCTCTACCTTCGCTGAGGGCCCGTCCGGCCGACCCGGTCACTTCCGCTTCGTGAGGAGATCGGGGAGCCGCCGGAGTATCTCGGGATTGCCCCCGGTCTCTCCGTTCCGGACGAGCAGAAGGACCCCGTCCCGCAGCGTGGGGGCCCCGTATTCACCCGACGAGAGAAGCCGGCGGACGCTCTCTTCGTACTCCGATGCGGTGAGGGGCCAAGACCCGCCGTTCAAATCGAGTAGGACGAAATCTGCCCACCGGTCGGAGGGAAACGCGTAGATTCGGTCCCGTCTCGCGAGGTGGGGGACGAGGTACCCCTGAGCGATCCAGGCGGCGTCCCGATCCGTGGCATTCTGGATCATCTCGTCCAGGATTCGATGGTGTTCCGTCCGGGCGTATTTCCGAAACCAATGATCGGGGGTGCGACTCGTGAAGAGGAGAGAAAGCAAGAACACGATCGGCACGATCCGCCCGCCAAGTCGGCGGTTCATCGGTCTCCCGCCGGATAATTCGTCCCCGCTTCGACCCGCACGTAGGCGATGAAGTCCGTGAATGGCGGAGATGAAGACAAAGGGCGTCAGAGGAGACGTGTACTGCCCGTTCACCGAGAATTGCCCCGGGTAGTCGCTCAACAGGTTGTAGAGGAGCGCCGGCAGGGCGGGGAGGAGATGAAGGGGCGAGAGAAACGAGAGGAATCCGAGAGGACCGAAGACTTCGAGAAGGTACTTCCCCTTGTCCGGGACGAACAGATGGCGGAGCACGAGTCCCGGGCGGGTCAGAAGAGACCACCCGATTTCACCTCAGTCATCTCCCAAATAGGAGTACCGGGCGGTGAATGCGAAAGGCCCGCCACGGAAGTGGGGAATGACGACGAGGAAGAGAAGAAGAAACGACGCGAGGCCGGCAAGGAAGAGGGAGACTCCGAGCCCGCGCCCCCGACGCGCGAAGCAACAGTAGAGCCCGATTCCCGCGGCGACGAGGGCGATTTCCTCTTTGCATAGCAGGGCGGCGAGCAGGAGAAGGGCCGCGGTCTTTCTCCGGCCGCGATCAAATGCCCAGAAGCCGAAAAGGAGGAGGGGCGTCGTCAAGGCGATCGGGTGGAAGTCGAAGAGGTTCACGTTGTGGAGGGGGCGGTAGAGAAGATAGAGAATCCCGAAGAAGAGGGGGATGCCCTCTCCTTCGAAACGACTTCGGGCGATTCCCGCGATCGCGACGAAGCCCGCTCCGAGGGCCGCCGTCTGAAAGAGGAGGAGGGCCTCGGGGCCTTCTCCGAGCCGGGCGAGGGGCGCGAGGAGATAGAGGACCGGAGAGAAGTGCTCCCCGAAGAAGTGTCGGTCCTCGAGGATCGAACTCACGAGCGTCCTCCCGTCGGACGCCTTCCAGACGAGCTGCTCGAAGATTCCGAGATCGAACGCGTGGCTCTCGTATGCGCGATGTTTCAGGAGGACGATGGACCCCATGACGATCGTGTAGAGCCCGGCGCCGGCGACCGCCCATCCAAGGGACGCCGGCAGACTTCCCCACCGATCGGGTCGCCGGGACGGCGGCAACAGGGAGCGGAATCGGGGCGCCGCGGCGATGAAGAAGGGACTGCCCGGGAGGAAGAGCGTGCGGGCGAGAAGGAGGACACAGGCGATCCGGATCGGGTTCCGTGTACCGAAGAGGCTTACGGCAACTCCACCCCATTCGAAGCGGAACCCGCCGGAAAGGGCGAACGAAGAGGCGAGTACCAGGAAACGAACGGCTGTCGCTTCGAGAAAGAGCGCCGTCCGCTCTTTTCTCCGCCCGCCCCCCTCCCCGGTGGATATCGCTTCGTCAGGCGACACCCGATCTCTCCTCCTCACGACGCACGGAGAAGACCTATTCGACCGAGATCAGTGGCTCCCGCTTCTCCACGATGCCGCCGATCTTGGCGAACACTTCGACCCCCCGGGCTTCGAGTTCGGCGAGAAGCGCTTCCTGCCGGTCTTCACCGACGGCGATGAGAAGCCCGCCCGAGGTCTGAGCGTCGGAGAGGCAGATGCGGAGCGCCTCGTCGACCCCCTCGCCCCACCGGACGCGGTCATCGAGCTGGTCCCGGTTCGCCCTCGTCCCCCCGCAAACGCACCCCTCCTTCGCGTAATCGTACGCGCCCGGGAGGAGGGGCACTTTCTTCGCCCTGATCACGGCGGAGACCCCGCTCGCCTCGAGCATGTTGGCGAGGTGGCCGATCAAGCCGAAGCCGGTGATGTCCGTGGCGGCCCGGGCGCCCGCGGCGACCATGGCTTCGCAGGCGGCCCGGTTCGGCATCAGCATCCATCGCACCGCCTCGTTCAGCGCGCCGTGGCGGTCGCTCCCGTTCTTGTGCGCCGTCGTGACGAGGGCGTTCCCGATCGGTTTGGTGAGTACGAGCCGGTCTCCCGGCTTCGCCCCGGCGTTGGAGACGATCTTCTCCGGGTGGACCGTGCCGACCACGGAGAGGCCGTAGAGGGGTTCGGCGGTCTTCACCGTGTGGCCGCCGACGATCTCGATACCCGCTTCCCGCGCCACGGTGTACCCGCCCCGGAGGATCTCGTGGAGGACGCTCCCGTCCAAGCCCGACGCCGGGAAGCCGGTGATGTTCAGCGCCGAGAAGGGCTTTCCCCCCATGGCGTACACGTCGGAGAGGGCGTTCACCGCCGCGATCCGCCCGAAGTCGAACGGATCGTCGACCATGGGCGTGAAGAAGTCGGTGGTGAGGATGAGGGCGACGTCCGGCGTGAGGAGAACCACCCCCGCGTCGTCCGAGGTCGCGCCGCCGACGAGCACGTTCCGGTCCGCCGGACCGGGCAATCCCCGGAGCACCTCCTGGAGGTACGCCCGGGAATGCTTCGCCGCTCAGCCGGCGGCCGCGGCCATTTGCGTCAGCCGGACCTTCTTTCTCTCGTCCCGGGTTTCTTCGCTCACTTTCGAATGACTCCTCCGGGCGGGTCGATCCGCCCCTCGACGGGGATCACGATCTCTTCTTTCCCTTCGACGTTCGTTCGCACCCGGATCGTGTCGCCGAGGGCCCCGGCCTCCGCCGTGGGAAGGAGGACGACATGGAGGACGCGATCGCCGAGCCGTTCCCCTTCGGTCACCCGGAGGTCGTAGCGGCCCGCGGGCCCTTGAACGCCTTCGATCGTGAAGGGGACCCCCCGCCCCGGGCGAAAGAGCACCGTCCGTTCCGACCCTTCGCCCGCCCGGACGCCGAAGAAACGAACCGTCCGAGGCGCCCATGTCAGGTCCCGGAGCACCCACGCGCGGATCAGGAGGATCGCCGCCGGCCGTCCCGGATCGTCGGTGGTCAAGGTCACTGTCTTTCGAACGTCCCCCCTCATCTTCCGGCTCGAGAAGGAGCCTGTCAAGGGAAGTGCCCCGCGGGGGGGGATGAGGCTGTCGGGCAGGAATACGGAGGTGCACCCGCAGGCCGCATCGACCGCGGCGATGTGGAGCGGTTCGTCCCCCTCGTTACGGAGCGTGAAGAGGAAGGAGACCGTCGTGTCCCCGCAAAGAACACCGCAATCGTACTCCGGCGGGTCGGCGACGAGGGAGGGGGCGCCCGCCGCGGCGGAAGCCGCGGCCAGAAACGCGAGGGGCGCGAGGACTCGTGCCCCCCTCATCCGATCAGAGTCCCCGCGATGGACGCGGTCATCCAAGAGGCGAGGGCCCCCGCGATCATCGCCTTCAGCCCGATCCGCGCGAGGTCCCCCCGCCGCTCCGGCGCGATCCCGCTGATCCCGCCGATCTGGATCGCGATGGAGGAGAGGTTCGCGAAGCCGCAGAGCGCGTAGGTGGCGATCACGACGGAGCGCTCGGAAAGGGTGTCCTTCACTCTCGCGAGTTCGATGTATCCGATGAACTCGTTGATGGCGATCTTCGTGCCGAGCAGGTTGCCGACGGTCTTCGCGTCCTCCGCCGGGACGCCCATGCACCAGGCGATGGGGGAAAAGACGTATCCGAAGATCTCCCGGAGGCTCGTGTGCAGGAAGCCGAGGAAGAAGTCGATCATCGCCACGAGGGCGATGAAGGCGAGCAGCATGGCCCCCACGTTCAGGGCGAGCTTCAGACCGTCCGCCGCGCCCGCCGCCGCGGCGTCGATCACGTTCGCCGTCTTCCGGTCCATCGGGATCTTCGCGTCCCCCGCGGTGACCGGCTTCTCCGTCTCGGGGAAGATGATCTTCGCCATCACGAGCGCGGCGGGGGCGGACATGACGCTCGCCGCGAGGAGGTGCCCCGCGTCGATGCCGAACCGGACGTACGCCGCGAGCACGCCCCCCGCCACGGTGGCGAAGCCGCCGGTCATCACCGCCATCAGTTCGGAGCGGGTCATGTCGGAGATGTAGGGCCGGATGACGAGAGGGGCCTCGGTCTGGCCGACGAAGATGTTCGCCGACGTCGACAGGGTCTCGGCTCCGCTCGTCCGGAGGGTCTTCCGCATCACCCAGGCGAAGGCGGCCACGATCCGCTGCATGATGCCGAGATGGTAGAGAACGCCCATGAGGGAGGCGAAGAAGATGATCGTCGTCAGCACGTGGAACGCGAAGACCGTGTCGATCGGAACGGCCTCGCCCGTCTTCATGTCGACGACGCCGAACGGTCCCGGGCCGCCGATCTCGTCGACCACGCCCCCCACGCCCCGGTAGAGATTGCCGAAGAGAAACACCGCGCCGTGGTCGGTGAAGCCGAGGAGCTTGGCGATGGCGATCCGCGCCCCCTGGAAGACCACCTTGCCCGGGGCGGTCCTCAGAATGAGGAGGGCGAAGACCCATTGGAGCCCGAGCCCGGCGGCGACGAGCCGAAAGTCGATCCGGCGCCGGTTGTTCGAGAGGAGAACGCCGATGCCGACGAGAACGAATATCCCGAAGATGCTGACCAGCCGCTCCATGCCCCCTCCTTCGATGGCCACCGCTCACTCTACGGTTCGTTCCGCGGGGGTGTCAACGGCGGGGTGGAGGGGTTCCTTGCGGCAACCCGCCCGGCTTGGTAGCCTCCGGGGAAGGAGGGAGGCCCCATGACCGACGGGCGGCGCCGCGCCAAGTACGACGACCTGGCGATCCTCGCCGCCGCATTGGTCGTCAGGCTCCTCTACGGCCTCTCGGTCCGGGGGGAACCCCTCTTCGATTTTCCGGAGGTGGACGCCCGGCTCTTCTGGGAGGAGGGGGTCCGTCTGGCCTCGGGGGGGGGCGCGGAACCGGTTTTCTACAAGCCCCCCCTTCTCGGTTGGGTCCTCTCGGTTTTCGCCGGACCTCTTCACGCCGGGCCGGGGGGCGCCCGGTTCGCGCTGCTAATTCTCTCCTCTCTCGCCGCGCCGACCGCATCCCGTCTCGCGAGGCCCCTCCTCGGCCGGACGGGGGCTCTCCTCGCGGGACTCTTCGCGGCGCTCTACGGCCCGGCCGTCTTCTACGGCGGCGAGCTTCTCCCCGCGACGACGGTTCTCCTCTCGAGCGGCGCGGCCCTTCTCCTGCTCGGGAGGGCCGACGAAAGGGATGGTCCGGGGCTCTTCACGGGGGCGGGCCTCCTCCTCGGGCTCACGGCCCTCGCCCGTCCGACGATCCTCCTCTTTCTTCCCCTCCTGGTCTTCTTCTTCCGGGCCCGCCGGAAGGGGACGCTCTTCCTCCTCGCCGGGATGGCGGCGGCCCTCCTCCCGGCCCTCGTTCACAACGCCCGGGGAGGGGACTTCGTGCCCGTCTCGTCGAACGGAGGGGTCAATTTCTATTTCGGCAACCACGGGGGGGCGGATGGGCGGAGCGCCGCGGCGCCGGAGCTTCCGAACGAGCCGGACGAAGCGAGGCGGGCCGCCCGGGCGATCGCGGAAAGGGAGGAAGGACGGACCCTCCGCCCATCGGAGGTGTCGTCCTTCTGGTACCGCCGCGGCGTCTCGTGGATGGCGTCGGACCCGGGGGCGGCGATCTCGCTCCTCGGCCGGAAGCTCTACTTCGCCCTGAACGACCGGGACCTCTCGGACAACATCGAAATGGCGGCCGTGGAAGAGGTGAGCCTACCTCTTCGACGGACCCCCTTCCGTTTCGGCCTCCTCTTCGCCCTCGCCCTCCCCGGCCTCGGCCCCCTCGCGCGAACCCGGAGGGGGGCGGCTGCTTCTCCTCTACGGCGTGGCGGTGCTCCTCCCGATGTTGGTCTTCTTCGCCGTCGGGCGGTTCCGCCTCCCCCTGCTCCCGGTTCTCGCCGTCGCCGGGGCGGCCGGTCTTCTCCGGATCGCGGGCGCCCTCGGCCGGAGTCCTCGAACGGCCATGCTCCCCGCGGCGCTCGCCGCCCTGGGACTCGTGCTCAGCGGGAGCGCTCTCTTCGGCGTCGGCGAAGACCGAACCTGGCACTACCACTACCTGAAGGGGGACGCCCTCTTCCGGAAAGGAGAGCCCGTCGCGGGGCTCGCCGCTTTCGAGGAGGCCTACCGCAGGAACGAGGACGTCCCCCTCACGCGGAACGCGCTCGGCTTTCTGTACGCCGAAACGGGAAGAAACCTGGACGAGGCGGAGGATCTGGTCCGGGGGGCCCTCGCCCTCGATCCCGTCCGCCGCCGTTTCTACCTGGACAGTCTCGGGTGGGTCCTCTACCGGCAGGGCCGGCCGGACGAAGCGGCGACCCCTCTCGAGGAGGCGATCCTCCTCTTCCCCCCTGAAGAGAGCGCCTCGAAGGCGGAGGCCCTCGGCCACCTGGCGGCGGTCCGGGACGCCCAAGGCCGGGGAGCGGAGGCGGATTCCCTTCGCCGGGAGGCGGCGGCGCTCGCGTCGGCGGGCCCCCGGGGGCCATTTTCCGTTGACACTCCGGGGGGTGGGTGATAGTTTCCCTGCTTCGGCAGACGCCTCTTTTTTTTGTCCGACCTTGGGGCCGTTAGCTCAACTAGGCAGAGCAACTGACTCTTAATCAGTAGGTTGAAGGTTCGATTCCTTCACGGCCCATTCCTCCCCTCCCCCGCGACCGGGCGGCGCCCCCGATCGTCTTCGCGCATGTTCATCACGACGATGGGGCCGCCACCGACCCGCCAGATCGGCATTGACTCCTTCCCCTCGCTTAATGCTATAATTTTGACCGTTCCGACTGCCTCCGGTCCATCTAGCCCCCCTTTGGTGGGAAGGAGAAACCTCTATGCTACGGGATGCCGTCCGATTCCGCCTCCTCGTCGCTCTCCCGGTCGCTCTGATCCTCTTCTCCGGCTGTGCCGCGGTCCACAAACCTCTCGATCCGGCCCTCCTCGCCTCGATCGATCAGACGAACATGCGGACCGCGGTCCTCCAGGAAGAGATCTCGATCTATGTGGAGAAGTCCACCACCGGGGACGTGGTCGCCGGGGGCGGAGGCCTCTGCTGCATGATCATCGGATCGGCAATCGACAAGAGCGTCGACGCCAGCCGGTCCCGGAGGGCCGAGGAGTGGGTCGCGCCGCTTCTCGAGCAAACACCGGACGTCGATTACCGGAAGGATTTCTGGGAGGCCGTGCTGCCGACGCTTCATTCCCTTTCCTGGCTGAAGCTCGGGGAGACGGAACTCACGGCGGAGGCCGGGCAGATGGCCGGCGTCCAGCTCAATACGAATATCAAGAAGGCGGCCGGGGATGTTCCGGAAGAGTGGTTGGAAGACGACGTTCTCCTCCTTTCATCGAGGTACCAACTGACGGCCGACGGGCGGAGACTCGTCGTGACGACGAGTGTCCAGTACTGGGCGGAGCCGAAGAAGAAGCCCTCGTACTACGCATTCCACAGCTATTACTCGCCGACCGCCGAGGCGGAGGACCCGGAAGGTTGCCTCGCGGAATGGGCGGCCGGCGGCGCGGTGAAGTACCGCGCCGAACTCGCCCGGGCCATCGACGAAACGATGATCATGATTCGTCACGATCTTCCCCTCGCGGACGGGGGGACCGGTCATCTCGCCGGCACGCCCGCGGTGGTCAAGGCCAAGCACATTCTCGGCGTGGGGTCGACGGCGGGCCACATCCTCGAAAAAGCCGGAGACCGGGTCGTCTTCCGCCTCCAGGGCGGCAATCTGGTCTCCCTTCCCCTCGACGAGATCGAGATCACGGAAAAGAAGGGTCGATCATGAAAACGGTTTTGCGCCGGGGCTTCAGGTTCGCCGGTGTGATCGGCCTGCTCGCCGCGATCGTGGTGTTCGCGGGTTGCCGCCCGAACCAGCCGATACTCGTCGACCTCACGTACATCCCTCCGGATGAAAACGCGGAGAAGCCGGGGGGAGGGGCGGAGGACGTGGTCATTCATCTCTCCCCGGTCGTCGACGATCGGTCGAATCGGGACACGATCGGAAAGACGACGGTTTCCGTCATCCCCGAATCGGACGTCATGCTCTGGGTGCAGGAAGGACTGACCTCGCTCGGGGATTGGGGCTACGACCTGCGGCTCAGCGGCTCCGATCCGCCCGAGGGGTACCGCCTCAGGGTCACCGTCTCCCGCGTCTACTGCCGGTCGGCGATGGCCACGCTCCGATCCACCATCATTCTCTCCGTCGAGTACTATCGCGGCGGCGAGCTTCTCGGGAAGCGGGTCCATCGCGGGGAAACCGTCTTGGAAGATCGTTCTCCGCTCGAGGGGACCTATCGATTCAACGAAGGCCGGGTTCTCGAAGCCTTGAACGGCGGGCTCGGTGACGCGGTCGGCCAGATCGCGGCGACCCTCGCCGAGTTGGAGGGTTCATGATGCTCCACCGCTTCGGACGCGTCTCGCTCTTTCTCGCGGCCGCCGCGCTCGCCTTTTCGTCCCTCGCGGCCGCCGAGATCTGGAAGAACGTCACCGTCATCGATGTGCAGGGATGGGAGTACGAGGGCGTATCCGTGGAGAGGGTGCCCGACTCTCCGAACCTGAAGATCATCAGCGCCACGGGGGGCCACCGTTTCATCCCCCTAAGCCGCGTGCGCGTCATCCGGGACGGTGAAGGTCGTGACATCACGCGGGAAGTGCTTCCGGACGGGGCACCGCCCGGGGGCGGTGATGTCGGGCAACCGGGGTCGCCGGCCGCGCCGGGGACGGCCGGGCCCGGCGAATCGAAGACGAATGCGGCCCCGACTCCGAAGCGCGAGCGGATCAGCCGTTTCTACGGACCCCGGTTCCGGATCAGCTTGGGAGCGTTCCTCGGGGCCGGAACCCCGTCGGGCGATTGGTTCGAGTACATGGAGGGGGGACTTGCCTTCGGTTTCCGCTCCCGCATCGCATACGCGGACAATTTCTATCTCGGGTTTTCGTATCTCCGGCAAAGTCTCGGCGTGAGTTCCTCGTTCAACGATTACTTGGGAATGGACCTGGATTGGGAGGCCCATCTCAGCGAGCTCTATTTTCTCGCGGGGGCCATGACCGGCTCCTCGAAGCCGAAAACGCCGATCGCCTTCGGAGAGTTCGGATTCGGCGCGGCGAAACACCACATCGAAGCGAAGGGAGATGTCGGAGGCACGCTTCTCGCGGAGTCCTCCGACGAGTCGAAGTTCTCCCTGCTCATGGCCGCCGGCGTGATCGTTCCGTTTTCCCCGTCTATCGGCGCCGAGCTCGAGGGGGACATGCGCATCACGGGCGAGGGCGAAAGCACCGGGGCGATCCTCGGTATCACCTTCGGGATCACGGCCTTGTTCGGGCACTAGGGGGTGAGGGCCGCAGGATTCGCCGGAAGGATCATCGCCGCTTCTCTCGCGGCGGCGCTCCCGGCGGGCCCGCCGGCCTCTCTCGCCGAGGGGTTCCCCTCTTCGGACGGGGCGCACGTCGAGAATCCAGGGGAATCGCCCGAGGCCGGCCGGGAGACGGGCGACGCGAAGGGCGATCCGTCGCCTCCGATCTCCGCGCGGTTCGTATCCTTGATGCTTCGTTCGTACCGGGCCACGCTTGCCTCCCAGGATGCGCGAAGATGCCAGTTCTATCCGAGTTGCTCCCACTACGCGGAAACCGCGGTGCGGCGGGCCGGGCTGGTTCGCGGGTCGCTCATGGCCTCCAGCCGGCTTCAGCGGTGCCACCCGAGGGCCTACGACTACTATCCCCTCGACGAGACCCGCGTCCGTTTCTACGACCCGGTCGAGGGGGAGGAGGGTCCCCCGACCTTCGATCCCATGTCGATGTCCGCTCCGCGAAGCCGTGCCCTGGCATCGAGCCTGTCCGCCCTCATGCCGGGGACGGGCCAGGTCTATGCGGGGCGACCTTGGGACGGGCTCTACTCCTTTCTGCAAGTCATGATCCCCGCCACCTTTTCGTACTTGAATTACGAGCGCGACGGTTCCGCATCGATCCGGGGGGCGGGGCACGGTTTCCTCGCGGTGGGCTTCTATGCCGGCGGCATCTACGGCGCCGGGCGTGCCGCCGCCGACCGCAGGATCAACCCCGGGGGGGGGGCCTTCGTCGTGAACCGGGCGTCGACGAGAAGGTCCGCGGCCGAGGATCCGGAAACCCTCTACGATGCGGCACAACGGGACCGGAACGAAGGAAGCATCGCCCGGGCCGCTTCACGCTTCGGCGCCGTGCGCCTTCGCGGAGGCTCCGATCTTTCGGCCCGGGCGGCCCGGTTCGAGGCATTGTCGCTGGCCGAACTGGGGCGCTGGCCCGAGGCGGAGGAAGCCCTTCGGTTCTACGCGGAGAACAGCGAAGACCGGCGGGACCGCGCCGCCGCGTGGGAAGGGCTCGCGATTCTGGAGGGGAGGGAGAGGCAGCGATCATCGCGGGCGCGGCGGGCGCGGGTTCTCTCCGCCCTGGTGCCTGGTACCGGGCAACTGCTCTCGGGTAAGACGGGGACGGCGGCCGCCGCCCTTTCCGTGAATCTCTTTCTCGGCTACTACGCCTATCGTACGACCAGGACCGATTCGTGGGGCGAGTTCGCCGTCTTCGCGCTTCCCACGTTTTGGAGGTACTATCGGGGCAACATCACTTCCGCCGGCCGGCTCGCGGCGTCGCGGCAGGACCGGGCGGACTTCGAGGAGTTGGAAACACGATTGCTCGCCCCGTAATCGCCCGCAGGCCGTCCCGGCCGCGGGCTGCACGAGGCCCCTTTCTGGAGGGTATCGATGGATCGCCGCCGCCTCGTCCCGTCGTCGTGTCTCCTTTTCTCCCTCCTTCTCGCGTCCACCGCCTCCGCGATCGCCGCCGTCCCCGACTCGCTGATTCTCGGCGTCGAGTTCATCGAGGAGGGACGGGAAGCTCCGGCCTACGTTCCGCTCAAGGTCGTGTACGAGCACCGTTGGGGCCTTTCGGGATCGACTCCCCCCGACTGGCCGCTCCTCTACGAGTCGATCGCGAAGCAGGCGCGGGGGGCCGGGGCCGACCTGGTGGTCGACGTGGTCTCCGGTGCGGAAGATCCGCTGATCGAGAACGGGTACGCGAGGTGGATCCTCGGGGTCGCCGCCCGCCGGGGGGCCGATTCCCAGGAGTGGTGCGACAACTGCGTCGTCGATTGGATCCCCGTCGATTCGAGCGTCGCGGGCGTGGGCGATCCCGAGTCTTTCGCCATACTCGAGAAGAACGCCTTTCTCGTCTCCCGGCTCCGGCTCGGCGAGCGCGGCTACTACCTGCGGGCGCGGCCGGAGGATTCGGCCCTCGAAGTTCCGGAGGACGGGCTCGATGCCGACAGCATGCGGGCGGCCAATCTGGCCCTCGAGATGAGGGTGAGCCGCGGGGCGGCCGCGGGGAGGGCCGCTCTCGAGGAGTTCATCTCCTTCGAGGCGTCCCTCATTTGGAAGGCGAGCGGGGGGGAGGCGTGGGAAAGAACGCTGGCGATGACGACCACGTCGGCGGGGGCGGATTACGTTTCGGGAGGCGATGCCCGATCGACCCTTTCCACGCTCGCCGATCTCTTCGGCGGGCTTCGGACCCGCGGACCGACCCCCGACTCGGACGGCGATCAAGTCCCCGACAGCAGGGATCGGGAATTCGACACGCCCGAGGGGGCAAGGGTCAACTGGCTCGGGATCGCTCTCGATGACGACGGGGACGGAGTCCCGGACGGGATCGACCGGCACCCGAATACGCCGATCGGAGTCATGGTGGACCAGTGGGGTGTGCCGGTCGACGGGGACCATGACGGCGTCGCGGATTACGTCGACGATTGTCCCGAGACGCCCGCCGATTTCGCCGTGGATGATCAGGGCTGTCCGAAGGTGGAGTGGGTCACGGTGCTCGAGGATGTTCTGGTCGAGGAGGGGGTCCTGCGCGAGAGGTTCCACTTCGATTTCGGAAGGGCCGACCTGAAGGACGACGCGAAGGCGCGTCTCGACTTGATCGGCGAGGCCCTCTCCGGCCTTCCGGACCTCCGCTTCAGCGTGGAAGGCCACTGCGACGACCGGGGAAGCGAGACGTTCAACCTGGCGCTCAGCGAACGGCGTGCCAAGGCGTCGATCGACTATCTGCTCGCGAACTTCGAAGGGTTGTCAATCGAGCAGTTCATCTTTCGGGGCCTCGGGAAATCGGTTCCTCTCGTGGAAGGGACGGACGAACACTCCCGGTTCCTGAACCGGCGCGTGGAGTTCGTGGTGCTGAACCCGGAGGAAGCGAGGCGGCAGGTCGAAATCAAACGAATCAAGCGGCGAGGCGGCGCGGATTGGTCGTCACCGGATTCCGGAGCCGCGCCGCGCTGAGGGCGTCAACGCCAGTCCCCCGTAACGATGAACGCCCCCCAGTAGTAGGGGTGGGTCGTCAGGCCTTCGGCGCGGCGCCGTTTCAGGATGTCGACCGAGGCGGCCCTCACGGCCTCGGCCGGCGAAAGACCTCCGCGGAGGCGGTAATCGAACATCGTCTTCATCCAGGCGGCGGTCGCCTCGTCGTCGACCGACCAAAGGGACATGACCAGGTTGCGCGCCCCGGCGATCTGGAAGGCCCGGCGCAATCCGAACACGCCCTCTCCCGCCTCGACCTTGCCGAGTCCGGTCTCGCATGCCGAGAGAACGACCAGGTCCGTGCCCTCCAGGTTCATGGTGGTGATCTCCTCGGCGGTCAGAACGCCGTCGGTTTCCGAACTCGGGGCGTCTTCTCGGAGGTTGGCCCCCGCGAACGCCAGTCCCGAGAGGAGCAGCGGGCTTTCGGCGACGATGCCGCCCACCGTGAGTTCGTCGCGGGGGGCGGCTCCGCCGGTCGCGGGGCGGCCCGCGCATTCGGCCCCGAGAAAGAAGCCGTGGGTCGCGATGTGCAGGACCTCCCGGCCCCGGGCGAGCCGCCGGAACTCCCGCTCCGTGGCGTTCGGGCCGTCGAGTTCGTAGACCTCCGGGCCGCCCTTCCCCGAGGCCCTTCCGAACTCGCTCCAGAGCCGAATCACCTCCTTCTTCTCTTCGGCGGTCCCCGGCAGGGGGAGAAACCAGAGAGATTTGAATTGGGCGCAGGGGATCCCCCGTTCCGCCGAGCGTTGCCTCTCCGGATCATCCGGCGGGGAGGGGGGATCCGTCTCGTAGTCGGGCGCCGCCGTGATCAGGAGTCCCTCCCCGGACGGAGGCCGTGTCCCCGTCCGTGTCAGGTCTCGTTCTGACGAGAGGACATGAAGAAGCGGCAGGTGCTCGAGAAGGTATCCGCCCGACGGGTGGGGGAGTGTGTCGAAGTTGAGAAGGGTGAGCGCCCCGTCCGGCACGAGGAAGATGCGGTCCCGACTCTCGAGTCCGGCGGCGACCGGATCCCAGACCGCCCGGCGCAACGCCTCTCCGCTCTCGCGGTAGGACGCATCCGCCGCGTCGCGCCCCCGTGTCCGGACACCGGTCCCGGCGTTTTCGTGCCATTGGGCGACGAGGGAGTCGATTCTCCCGGCGTCCCCCAGCGACACGAACCGAATCGGCGGCTCCCCTCGATCGACGACGAAGGCCCCGTAGGCGGGATTCCCGGCGGCCGGCGGCGCCGACGCCCCTTCCCCTTTCCCGGCGGGCCGCTCCATCCTCTCGAACCGGACCCATGCGACCAGGGCGGAACCGGGAGGGAGGGCCGCGAGCACTTCGGGCTCGCCCGCGTTCCGGACCGACTCCTGCGCCTCGAACTGCCGGCTCGCGCCGGCCAGGTTCCGCTCGGCCCCTTCCTTCTCCCGCCTCGCATTCTCGAGAAGGGCTCTGTAGGTTTCGAGCGATTCCGAGCCGCGACCCCGGACCGCGAGGTAGGCGAGTCGATTGCTCGCGCTCTCGAGTTCGTGGGCGAGCTCGACGATGTTCGAATCGATCGTCGATGCCAGGAACCGGCGCCGCGCGGCGATTTCCTCGATGATCGCGGCACGGGAGCGGATCACGAGATCCCACGCCCTTTCCCAGTCCGCCGGAGAGTCGCTTCGTGCCGCCGCGGTCAGAACGATGTCGGTCCCGCTGACCCTTTCGCCGGAATAGTGCAGGGCCTCCCGCTCCGTGGCGCCTTGCAGAACGAGTCGGAAGTGTTGCCGGCCCAGTCTCTCCGCCTCCTCGGCCTTCTCCATCGCGGTTTCCAGCTCGCCCAGTTCCAGCAGGAGAGCCGCCAGATTGTGATAGTCGAGGGCCAGGGCGGGGGCTTCCGGCCCGAGGAGCCCGAGATGAGTCTCGATCGCGAGTTCGTAATGCGCCCGGGCCTCCTCCATCTTGCCCAGCCCCTTGAGGGCGTTCCCCAGGCCGAGATGAGCGGCGGCGACATCAGCGTGCCGGGGGCCGACCGAACGCTCAAGGATGTCGAGCGCGGCCCGGTAGAGGGCTTCGGCCGCGGCGAAGCGACCGCCCGCGTTCTCCAGGCTGGCCAGGTTCCGGAGCACGAGGGCGGATTCCGGATGGCCGTCGGGGAGGACCCGCTCGAGAACGCCGAGGGCTTCGCGGAAGTGGGCGGCCGCCGAAGCGGTATCTCCGGACGCCCTCTCGAGAGTGGCGAGGCTGCTCAGAATGCCTGCGACCGGAAGGCTCTGGGCGCGTTCGCTCGAAGCGAGGCGGAGCGCCCGCGCGATGGAGGCCCGCGCGCCGGCCTCGTCACCGAGCCGCCGCTGCACGATCGCGAGTTCATGAAGACCCTCGGAAAGCCGCGAATCGTCGGCTCCGTAGGCTCTTTCGAGCGACGCCAAAGCCCGCTCCGCATGGGCGAGGGCTCGGGGGAAGTCCCCTCGCTCCCGGGCGAGGGCGGCGAGACGAAGGCAAGGCTCGGCGAGCACGGGGTCGCCCGGATCCACGGACGCCTCGAGATCGGTTCGGGCCCGTTCGAAGTGGGCGGAGGCCGAATCGGGTCGCTGTGCCGAAAGGAGGGCCGCCCCGTAGTCGAGCCGGGCGAGCGCGGCCGCGCGGTGATCGAAGCCCCCGCCGTGCATGATAAGTTCCAGTCTTCGCCGGGCGTAGCCCACGGCGTCGTCGTAGCGGCCGAGCTCGAGCGAGTGGGAGGCCAGAGCCTGCAGGCAGTCGGCCAAACCCCAAGGGTCGCCCTTCGGAGAGGACTCCAGAATCTCGAGCGCCTTCCGGTAATTCTCCCGGGCTTCCTCGTGCCTCCAGGCATGCCGCTCGGCGTCTCCGAGCGCGACCAGGCATGCGGCGGCCTCGCCCGTCTCGGGCCCCCGCCGTTTCTCGTAGATGTCGAGGGCGCGGGCCGAGCGGGCGGCGGCGGAATCGAGTTCCATGGAGGCCATGTGGACTTTAGCGCGGGCGAGCAGACTCGCCGCGAGCCGCTCCCCCCCCGGATCGCGGAGCCCCAGGATGGCGAGCGCTCGATCGAGGGTCCGGGCCGCACCGGCCGTGTCGCCGGTCCGAAACCGCCAGGCGCCCAGCCGCTGGAGCGCGTCGGCCACCCGCAACCCCTCGGCGCCCTCGTACCGCTCGTATACCGTGACCGCCCGTGCGTACGCCTCTCCGATCCCGGCCGTGTCGCCGAGGGCGATCCTCGCCTCGCTGAGGTTGATCAGCGTCGCGGCGACGTCGAAATGTTCCGGGGAGAGATGCTCCTCCAGAACCCCCAGCGCCCCCTGAAGCAATTCCCGGGCCCCCGACGGATCCCCCGCCCGGAAACGGGCGCCCGCCATGTTCCCGAGGGCTTTCACCCTTTCGGCGTGATCGGGCGGGTCGCTCCTCTCGACGATGTCGAGGGCGGCCTGCAGGTGCCCGAGTTCGCCTTCCCTATCGCCGCGCGAACGGGCCAGGTAACCGGCGAACTGGTGGGCATGGGCGAGGGCGACCGCATCGGGATCGAGCAGCGACGAGCCCATGGAAAGGAGCGATTCGACGAGTTCGGGCAACGAGGGGTCCTCGAACCGGCCGAGGCGCATTCGAGCTTCGACGAGAACCCGCGCCGCGTCGAACACGTCGAGCGAGTCGGCCCGGCTCCCGGGCCGGGAGGCCTCGAGGAATCGGGCGGCGCCCGCTTCCGCCTCCTGCAGTCTCCCCCGCTGAAGCAGGTCCTGAAGACCCCGTACGGAATGATCTCCCCCCTCGTCGCCGCCCGCGGGCGCGGCCAGCACCGCCGCCGCGGCGAAGGCGAGAAGGGCGGTCCGGACACGGCCGGAGGAGCGGAACCGGCGGGGGGCGCCGGGCCGATCGCCGCATGCCGGGCGCAAGAGATCGCTCATGAATGGAGGCAAGATTCGATCTCCCGGCTGCAGGGGCGGGTCCGCCCGCCCGAGGGAGGATTGAACCACGAAGTGTCTCGGTCCAAATCGTCGTCCCTCGTCGTCATTGTCATGCCCGTTCCGTGGTGCTACCATCAATCAGGTGCCGGCCGGGGCGCGGCTCTCGTGTCCGCCCGGCACGCCTTCCCATCCAAATCGAGAGGGGGGACTCCATGCCTGGAATGCCCTGGACCTGGTACCGTCGGCGGCTCTCCCGGCCGTCGTCCGTCGCCCTGTTTCTGATCATCGCCGCGGCGCCCCATTCGACTTCGGGCGATGGGGATGGGCCCCCCACGCCGGACGGGGTTTGCTACCCGGTGAACGGAACAGGTTATATCATAACCTATACGGATGAAATGGCGAAGGAAGGTCTTAAGATCCCCATCGGGACGCTCAGTCCGCTCGTGGAAGGGGACAGTCTCATTGTCGAGGCCGGGACCATCACGTTTCTCGATTTCCGTAACGGCCAGAGTTCGATCTTCGGCAAGGGAACGCGTCTGAAGATCCCGAGCGTCATCGACCCGGCGCAGCCGAGTTGGTGGGAGCGGCTCGAAGACCAGGTCGTGCGGGGACTGACCGAGCCCGAGCGAAAGCGATTGGGCGGTTCCGTACGACGCGGGCAGGCGGCGTTCTGGCCGGACGGCGGCCGTTTCGCCCCCGACGTGCCGATCGTGTTCGAATGGTGGCGTGTGCGCCCGGCGCCCGCCACGCTCCGCATCGAGGCGGGGGGAGAAGTGACCGATCTGAAAGTGATGCAGGAGAAGCCCGGCTCCGGCGCATTCGCGTGGCAATCCGCGGGCCCGGCTCTCTCCGGGACCGTATCCTGGTCTCTGATCGACGGCGACGGGGATCCCCTGGGTGGCGGTGAGTTCGCGATCCTCACCGCCCAAGAGGCCGAGGGGGAGCGGCAGCGGTTCCACGACGCCGCCGAGGCCATCGGGGTGATGCCGCCGGACCTCGCCGCCGCCGTGCTCGCGGCGGCCGATCGCGCCTACTTATGGTGAGCGACCGAGCCGCCGGACGTTCCCGGTTCGTCCGGGGGTTGGCCCGTCTGCTCGGGACCACCGAGAAACGGATCGAGGTCTGGGGTCGCCTGATCATGACCTCGCTCGCGGTGACCCTCCTCGTCCACGGAGCCCGCTCGCAACACCTGCTCGATGGGGCCGAGACCTGGTGGCTCGACAAGATGGCGGTCGCCGATCGGCCCGGCTTCGATGCTCCGATCACGGTCGTCGCGATCACCGACGCGGATTACTACGACCCGGCCCTGTTTGGAGGCACGTCACCGCTCGATCCGGGGGTTGTGGCCCGAATCCTGGAGCGCATCCTCGATCACCGCCCGAGGGGCGTAGTTCTCGACATCCAGATTCACCCCGCCCGCCACGAATCTCCCGAGCGATCGGAATCGAGGCTGCGGCTCTTTCGGATGCTGGAGGACGCGGCCGAGGCCGGCGGTGCACCGATCGTCCTGGTCCGGGAGTCCCGGGCGGAGGAGATTGAATTCACTCCCGGCGACCCGCCATGGTCTGCGTGGGAAGAGCTGACCGGAAGAGCGGAGTTCCACTTCGCCGATCCCACGATCGAGCGTTCGGGGGGCTTCGTGCGCGCCGTGCCGCGACGCTACGACGGAGATGACGGGGAAGCTCGTGCGCTCCCCACGATTCTCGGAGCCGCGGTGAGCGCCTTCCATCTCGTTCCCCACCGGGACACGCCTTGGTGGATCCGCCGGGAAGAGCAGCTTCCGACGACGCCTTGGCGGATCCGCTTTTCGGGACAGTTCCTGAGAGAGAGTCCGGGGATCACGCCGTACCACACGGACGTGACGTCATTGGTCTCCGCGCCCGCCGTCGAGGGGGCGCGTTCCCTGCTCACCGACCGCATCGTGCTTCTGGGCGGTACCCACCACGCCGGGCGCGACATCCAACCCACCGTCGTGGGAGACATGCCGGGGATCTATGTTTGGGCCGAGGCGATCGCCTCCTGGATCCGGCATGACGCCCTCCGGGAGCCCCTCGCGTCGATCTCTTTCCTGCTGGAGTTCCTCCTCGGCGTAGTGGCCGGTTTTGTTCTCGCCCGATTCGGCCCGGCGTTCAGCATGCTGATCTCGTTGCTCGTGATGGCCCCGCTGACCGTCCTCTTTTCGATTCTCACCTTCGGGGACGGCGTGCTCTTCGTGAACTTCCTCCCTTCCATCCTGGGCGTCTATCTTCACTATCAGATCGAGGTTCACATCGAGCTCCGGCACTGCGCCCGCCTGCGCGAGTCCCTTCGCGGGGATTCACCCGGTAGGGTCCCCGAATCGCCGAGTGATTCAGGGGAAGGTTCGGATGCCGGTCCGGGGACCGAAGCCTAGAATCGCCTGCGGATGTTCGGGATGTTCCTGTGCGGGGGCCGGGACGGCCGTCGCGAGCAGAACCGCCGCGAGACCGGCGGAGAGGGCCCATCGGCGAAACGCCGGGCGGAACGGTCGGATCATGGCGGAGTCCTTCCTTTCAGGTGAGGAGATTTCGAGGGAAGCCCCCGGGGGGGGGAGGCCTCCCCACAGAATATGGGCAAGAACGGGCCGTTCCCGTGAGGATGATGAAGCCGGACCCGAAGGCCCGATGCGGGATGGCTTTGGCCGTGACGCGGAAGCGCGCTTCATGATATGATTTACGCACTCTCCCGAACCAAGACCCGAGTTCCCTTACCATGGGAGGATGGCAGTGAATCTCCGGCATGCCGTTCGATGCGTCTCTTTCGCCCTTCTCTTTTCGGCCCTGCCGGGCGGGGTGGGCGAAGCCTCGGCCGACGCTGCCCCGATCACCATCGACTGTGATCTCTCCGATTGGGACCCTGTCCCTTACGCCTACCAGGATGCCTCGGGCGACGGGGGGGGCTCGGGGATCGACTTCGGAAAGCTCTGGGTCGCGAACGACGGCGGGAGACTCTATCTCCGGGTCGAGACCGGGGGGGACGTCCTGATCGCCGAGTCGAACAGCCTGACCCTCTACATCGACACGGACGACAACTCGTCCACGGGGACCGCGGTCGCGGGAATGGGGGCGGACCTGACGTGGGTGTTCGGGAGCCGGAGCGGAAGTTACCGGGGCTCCTCGATCTACTGGGACGACATCGGAGTGGTTGCCTCGCCCCCCTACACGACGAACGACCTCGAGTTCTCCCTTCGGAGAGACGCGGCGCCGAACGGATACGCCCTCTTCCCGTCGACCACGGTTCGGATCGCCTTCCGTGACGGGGCCGGCGGCGGCGACTGGGTGCCGGGAAGCTCCTCGAACGTCTCGTACACCTTCGACGACTCGGATCCCCTCGATCCGCCGCTCATCGAACTCGGGAAGTCCGATCCGGACCACGTCCGCATCATGACGCACAATGTGCTGAACGACGGTCTCTGGAGCCGGCCGAATGAGTTCTCCCGGCTTCTCCAGGCGATCGACCCGGACATCATCGCCTACGAAGAGATCTACAATCACAACGGAAACCAGACCAAGACATGGGTCCAGAACGTTCTTCCGGGGACCTGGTACCTCGATTGGGACTGGGAATTGCAGATCCTCTCCCGTCACCCGATCCTGCAGGGGTGGGACACGGGCGAAGGGCAGGCGCGGGCGGCGCTGATCGACCTGCCGCTCCCCTTCGAGCACGACCTCCTCGTGATCGCCGTTCACCTCAAATGTTGCTCCGACGGCGACGCCCAGCGCCAGGATCAGATCGACGACGTCATGTCCTTCGTCCGGGACGCCCTCTCGCCGGGCGGAGCGATCACCTTGGCCCAGGACACGCCGATCATCATTCTCGGCGACACGAACATGTACGGCGACGCCCGGCAGGTGACGACCCTGCTCACCGGGGACATCTCGGACAACGGCGCTTACGGCCCCGACTTCGCCCCCGATTGGGACGGGTCGGAACTGGACGCGGTGGTGTCGCGGCAGCCGTCGGTCCGGCAGGCGTACACGTACTACAACGAGGGGAGCAGCTACGGCCCGTCCCACATCGACCGGATCACCGTCACGGGGAGCGTACTGAACATCGACAAGAGCTTCGTCCTCCACACACCGCTCTTGCCGCCGGCGGTCTTGGCCGCGGCGGGGCTGAACGCCGACGACTCGATCGTCGCCTCCGATCACGCCCCCCACGTCATGGACTTCGCGGCGGGGACGGGCGACACGGCCGTCGAGAACCCGGTCCCCGTGATCCCGGAGACACGGCTCTCCGGTTCGCCGAACCCGTTCAATCCAACGACGACCCTCCGGTTCACGCTCCCCGAGCCGGGCCCCGTCACGCTCGACGTCTTCGACACGGGCGGACGCCTCGTCGAGAGGCTCGTCGACGGGCCCCGGGACGGGGGACGGAACTCCGTCGTCTGGTCGCCGGGAAGCAGGGCGCCCTCCGGCGTCTACCTGGTCCGGCTGCGTGCCGGGGAGATCGACCAGTCCGCGAAAGTCGTCCTCGTCCGGTAGTATCATCAGAACATGAAGGTTTTCCTCAGACGGGGGAGTGGGCTCTTCATGGGTTCTCTTCCCCTTTTGTTGTTCTTAGGGGGTGGGGAGGTGTAGGTGGGGGGGAGGCTCGAGTCCCCGGTGGGCAAGTCCCTCGGGCGAGTGCCCGAGGGAGCGCCTATTCCAGGTAGCCGAGGCTCTTCAGGCGCTCCATCCGTTCCGCCTCGGTCGGCGTCATGCCCGGCAGGATGACGGAGAAGACATCCATCCCCTCGAGGCGGGCGAGGAGGGTCTCCATCACCGGGGATCGTCCGAGGACGGCGAGGTTGAACTGCTCCCGGGGATCGCTCCGGAGGTCGTAGAACTCGCTCCGCTCCGGATGGAGCTGGTGGTAGATCAGCTTCTGGTCCGCCTCGATCAGGCAGTAGAGTTTGTCGTTCTTCTCGTCCTTCCTGACCGGCGTGTCCTCCCGCCCGTAGCGCAGTATGTTCACCGACTCGCTGTAGGCGCCGAGCGGCTTCAGGGTGCGCCCGTTCCTCATCGCCTCGCCGAGGGACTCGCCGTCCATGTCGGGCCAAGATGACCGGGCCAGGCCGGCCGCCTCGAGGAGCGTGGGCATGAAGTCGATCGTGCGGACGAGGGAAGGGACGCGGACGCCTCTCTCCCCTCCCGGAACGTGAATGAGCATGGGAACCCGGATCTGTTCCTGATACAAGATGCCGTGGGTCCACCAGTCGTGGTCTCCGAGCCCCTCGCCGTGATCCGCGACCACGGCGACTATCGTATTCTCCCACAGGCCCAGGCGGCGATACTCGTCGAAGAGGCCGCCGAGGTGGCGGTCCATGTAACGGACCTCGCAATCGTAGACGGCGCGCATGAGGTCGGCCCGGTCCTGGGATGCGGGCGGGAGTTCCCCTTGGAGCAGCGACATGAGTTCCTCATCCGGGAGCTTCACCTGCGGGTCGTGGGGATCGAAGTAGTGAACCCAGAGGAAGAGCGGCCGGGCGTCCGACGCCGCCCCACGGAGCCACTCGATCGCGGCTCTCGTGGTCTCGTCCGCCCGCCGCTGGCTCTTGCCGGTGTCGACCGTGCCCCGGTCGTTCACTACGCCCGCCCCGTCGGCGTGCGCGAATGCCTCGTCGAACCTGTCGAATCCCTCCTGAAAGCCGAACGCCGAACCGACAGGGTAAGCGCTCACGAAGGCCGCGGTCCTTCCACCGGCTTTCCGCCAGACCTCGGCGAGAGTCGTCGTCCCGGATTCGAGGCGGTTGGCCACGAGGCCGTGCATCACGCGAAGCCCGTGGTGGTATGGCCAGAGGCCGGTCAGGATCGAGGCGTGTGAGACCGGCGTCACCGCCGCCGAGGCGATGGCCATCTCGAAGACCACCGACTCGGCGGCAAGGGCGTCGAGGTTCGGGCTGGTCGGCCGGTCGTACCCGTAGAACCCGAGCCGGTCCGCCCGCGTCGTGTCGAGCGTGACGACAAGCAGATGCCGGGCCGGCGGACCCGCTCCCGTGCGGCCCGTGACGAGGATCAGCGATGCCCCGAAAAGGAGGGCCGCCGTCCCGAGGAGTCTCGTTCTCTTTCCCACGGCTCTCTACCCCTACGAGTCTCGGAGCTTTCGATCCGAGTCGGCCGGTCCCGGAGACTTGGACCATCTTACCACACTCGCCGTCCCGATCCCGGCTTCGATCCCCGATGGCCCGAACCGGTCCGGCCGAAAGGAACCACCCCCGCCGCGCGATCCCGATTGTGTCCCCCCCCTTCCGGGCATAGAATCCAGGCCAGGGGCGGGATGCCGTTCACGGCGGAGCCCCAAGGAGGTGACGCGCCCATGAGACGGATTCGAATTCTCGGGATGACCCCTCTCTTGCTCTCCCTCCTCTTGCTCCCCGCGGGCTGCGGAGATGACGGCGGCACCGGTCCGAACGGAGCCGGCTCGATCACGGTCCCGATCGCGGTCGGCAACACGTGGATCTACTCGGTGACGACCTCCTCGAAGGAAGCCTCCACGGAGAGCGATACGACGACGATCATCGGAACCGAGACCCGCTACGGAGAGACCTGGCATCTCTTCGTGGACCGAGTGGATGCCGAAACGACCTTCGTGCGGCAGGAGGGTCAGAGGCTCTTCGTGGTGCCCCCCTTTGCGGAGGAGGGGTCAGGGAAGGATGACGACCCGATCGGCGCCTACTTCCGGAGGGTCTTGGAGGCGAGCCTCCCCTGGCAGTTCGCCGACTTCGCCGTCCCGAGCGGCACGAGTTGGACCCTGGTCGACGCGGAGACCACCTTCGTCGTCGTTCAGGGCACCGGATCGTTCGAGGCAGACGTGGAAATCTCTTTCCGCGGAGCGAGCCGCGGGAGGACGGCCGTCACCGTCCCGGCCGGAAGCTACACGAATGCCTACGAGGGCGAGATCCGGCAGCTGGTCGTCATCTCGACCCCCGCAGGGGTCGACTCCATGACGGGCGAGAGGGTCATCTGGGTGATGGACGGCGTCGGCCTCGTGAAGAGCGAGGAGACCTCGCAGGATTCCGCCGGGGGGGCGATCGAAACGACCACGGAGGTTCTCGAGGGGTATACCCTTCACTAGCCTAGGTTTCGGTGGGCGGGAGCCAGGGGGTCGGGACCGGCTTGCTCCAACAGTCTTCGGAGAAGAGAGCCGCGGATTCTACCGGCCGGAAATCGGTATTGCATCCCCAGAACTTCGGGAGCGATAGACCCCGGTCATGCAGGCTCCCGGGAGGCCCCGAAACCACCTACTTCGTGGCCAGCAGGCCGTCGAGGACATCGCGGTTCAATATCGAGGGGTTCCCCTCCCACAGGATGGACGGGCCCTGGGCGATCACCACATGCGGCACTCCCCCCGGGTAGAGATCGTCGGGAGCATCGTCGTTCACCATGGCGATCGGGAAGGTCACGCCGTACTCCCGAAGGAATGCCAGGAACTTCTCCTCCGTGGTGCCGTTGTTCATCTCCGTCAAACCGATCAACTCGAGGCCCTTCCCCCCGTACGCTTCGTGAATCCTCTCCAGTTCGGGCATGGCCCGGGCCGAGTAGGGGCACCAGGACTCGAGGGCGACGATCATCCGGATCGGTTCCGTCCCCGAGGGGGGCTCCCCCTGAATCCAGCGATCCACCCCGATCCCGTCCGGAAGCGGCCGGTGGGAATAGAGATCACGGGCCTCCTCGGTCTTCCCGAGGGCGAGGAGGAACCCGGCCAGTTTGCGGCGGGCGTATTTCGTCCGCCCGTGATCCTCTCCCGAGACCCGGACGAGGATCGTGTAGGCCCCCCTCGTGAGATCCTCCGCCGCCGTCAGTTCGCCGCGCGCATGGAGAACGTCCGCGAGATTAACCATGGCATTGATCGTTACGATATCTTCCTCCCCGAGGACTTTCCGGCGTTTCTCGAGCACCTCTCTGTAAATGCGCTCCGCCTCGTCGTAGCGGCCCTCTTCCTCGAGGCACCAGGCGACGTTCTCCGTCGCGTCGATCGTCTCCGGATCATCCTCCCCGAGCGTGCGCTGCCGTATCGCCAGAATCTCGCGGGAGATCTCTTCGGCCTTCCGGGGGTCGTCCTGCCGGATCAGGAGGTCGGCCAGCGCCTCTTGGGACTTCAGAACTTCCGGGTGTTCCGGGCCGAGCAGGCGGCGGCGGAGATCGACCGCCTTTTCCAGGTGGAGGCGGGCGGCTTTCTTGTAGTTCTCGGCTTTGCCCCCTTTCTCGAACAGATCGAGAAAAGTGTAACATTCGCCGATCGATGTCCGGATCGTCGCCTCGATCGCCGGATCGTCGGGAAACGCCTTCCCGACCTGTTCGCCGTATGTGTCCAAGAGATCCGAAATCAACACCTGCTCCCCCACGCATTGGGGATTGGCGGACTGAACCATGTCATTGACGAACCCGATGGCGTTCATGGCGCGGCCCGTTTGTCGCTCCGCTTCGACACGCTGGGACTCGGCGCGGAGATAGAGCGTGGTGCTCGCCACGACCCCCAGAACGAGCACGGCGAACACGGCGGCCAGGGAGCCGACGAGGGCGCGATTCCGCCTCGCGAAGACCTGCAGTGTGTAGATGAGGGTCGGGGGACGCGCCATGATCGGTTGTCGGTCGAGATAGCGCCGGATGTCGGCCGCCAGCTCTCCCGCCGACTGGTAGCGCCTCTCCCGGTCCTTCTCCAATGCCTTGTGGACGATCGTCTCGAGGTCCCCCACGAGACCGCGGTCGGCGCTTCCGAGCCGGGCCGGCGGTTCTTCGCGAATCCGGCGGACCGCCTCCAGCGTGGGAATGTCGACGAGATCGTAGGGGAGCCGGCCGACCAGCAGTTGGTAGAGAATGACGCCGAGGGAGTAGACGTCGGATCGGATGTCGATGTCGTGCGGGTCGGCGTCGACCTGCTCCGGGCTCATGAACTGGAGCGTCCCGACGAGCTGGCCGACCTGGGTCTGCTGGGTGGCGAGAACGAGATCGGAATCGGTCGCCCGGGCCACACCGAAGTCGATCACTTTCGGCTGGCCGTCGGGTCCCACGATGATGTTGTCCGGCTTCAGATCGCGGTGGACGATCCCCTTCTGGTGGCCGTGGTGGACCGCGTCGCAAACCTGGGCGAAGAGGAGCAGGCGCTCCCGTTTGTCGAGCTTCTTGGAATCGGCGAAGGCGGTGATCGAGCGCGCGTTCGGCACGTACTCCATGGCGAAGTACGGCACCGGGCCCGAACCGTCGTCGTACGTGCCGGCCTCGTAGACCTCGGCGACTCCGGGGTGGCGAAGACGGGCCAGGAACTGCGCCTCGAACTCGAACCTCCTGAGGGCCGAGGCGGAGGTCACCCCCCTCTTCATCACCTTGATCGCCACGGGCCGCCGGGGATGTTCCTGCATCGCCTCGTAGACGGTGCCCATGGCCCCCGAAGCGATGACACGCCGGAGCACGTAGGGGCCGATCCGTCCGGAATCGGAACGAAGCTCTCCACCGTCGGATGTCGGAATCGAGTCATCGAAGGACATCTGCCAACTCCTCCCTACTCGGACGCCCGCGGGCGGACTTACCCTATTCATTACATGTAATCGTTTCCGGGCGCCGCCGCCATGGCGATTCCGATTCTCATTGCCCGCTCTCTTGCCGGTTCAAGACGTCTCCCCGTTGCCGACGGCGGGCGAGAGGAGTCGATCTCCAGGCGCGGAGGAAACGAGTCTCGAGAGGCTCACTCTGAAAGTGGTACAATGCGAGGGGTAGGTTAGAATCGGTTTCACAACCTCCTTCGTCGCGAGATCGAGCGAAAGGTTCGGCGGCAAGGATCGAGGGGGAAAACGCCCGGAGGTGGCCTAAGAAGGCCATTGAGGACGTTTTTGCCCGAGTACGCAGCCGCCGGGCCTTGCAGCCGATCGCAGTAGAATGGAGGTTGTGAAACCGGTTCTAAGGTCCGACTCCATTCGTGAGTCCATATGAAAAAAGGCAAGAAAAAGAACCGCTCCCGGAAATCGCCTGCGTCGAAAACGTGGACTCGGAGCCGGCTCGGGGCGATCCTGATCGCCCTGATGGTGTGCCTCGTCTACTTCCCCTGCGTCTTCAACGGCTTCATATGGGATGATGCCGGGAACATCTACGAGAATCCGGCCCTGACGCAACCGGGGGGCCTCTCCCGCATCTGGGGCTCGTTCGACCTGTACCAGTATTACCCGCTCACGTTCACTTCTTTTTACCTGGAGCACAAGCTCTGGGGGATGAGCCCCTCCGGATATCACGTCACCAACGTCCTTCTCCACGCGGTCAACGCCATCCTCGTTCTCCTTCTTCTCCAGAGGCTCGGGCTGCGCTGGCCGCTGGCGCTGTTCACCGCGTCGCTCTTCGCCGTGCACCCCATCCAGGCCGAGTCCGTGGCCTGGTCCACGGAGAGGAAGAACCTGCTCTCCGGCTGCTTCTACTTCTCTTCTTTCCTCCTCTACCTGAAGTTCCTGGAAACGAGGAAGGCCAGGGATTACGGGCTGAGCCTGTTGACGTTCACCGGCGCGCTTCTCAGCAAGACCGTGACCCTTACCCTGGCCATGACCCTGCTCGTCTGGGAAACCGTGCGCGCCGGGTCGATTCGTGTCAAATCCCTGCTCCGCGTTTCCGTTTTCTTTGCCCTCGGGAGCGCACCGGCGGTGATGACTGCTTTTCTCGAGACCCACAGGTTCGGCTCCCTCAGCGAGGAGTGGAGCCATCCTCTGGCGCAGCGGATCATCGTGGTTCCCCGGGTGCTGCTGTTTTATGCCTCGAAGATCATCCTTCCCGTCAACATGAGCTTCATCTACCCTCAATGGAAGATCGATCCCGCCCTTCCCCTGAGCTACTGGCCGGCGGCCCTGTGGGCAGGGCTTCTGGCGCTTCTCTGGTGGCAGAGAAAGAGGATCCCGACCCTGGCCTGGTTCGGCCTCGGGCACTATGTCGTTACGCTGCTCCCGGCCTCCGGATTGGTCAACTTCTACTTCCTCCGGTACTCCTTCGTCCAAAACCACTTCCAGTATCTCGCCGGTCTGGGCATCATGATCCTGATTGCTCTGGCGGGCGAGGAGGTCGTGAAGAGAATCGCCGGGGTGACGCTCCATGCGAAGGCGGGCTGGTTTCTGGGCGCCGCGGTGCTCATCGGATGCGGGATCATGACGTTTCGTGAGTGCCGGATCTACCGCGACGAACAGACGCTCTGGAGCGACACGATCACAAGAAACCCCCACGCCTGGCTCGCGTACAACAACCTGGGAAAGGTCCTGGCCAAGCAGGGAAGGTCCGAAGAGGGGGCGCGGCTCTTCCGGAAAACCCTGGAGATCGATCCCGGGTTCGCGGAGGCCCACGTGAATCTCGGCCTCTACCATCTCCGGCGGGGCGACGTGGACGGGGCCATCACTTCCCTCGAGGCGGCCGTGGCCGTGAGACCGGGGTTCGCCGTCGCCCATCGCAATCTCGGAGACGCCTACGGAAAGAAGAGAATGTACGACAAGGCGATCGGCGAGTGCGAGAAGGCGCTGGACCTCGAGCCGAATCACGGGGAGACCTACCTCGTCCTCGGCGTCGCCCATCATGGGAAGGGGGCGCTGGACCAGGCGGCGGAGGCGTACCGGCGGGCGATCGCGATCAAGCCCGATCTCGCCGTCGCCCATTACAACCTCGGACTGGTCCACAGGGATGGAGGCCGGCTGGACGAGGCCGCGGCCGAGTTCGAAAGGGCGATCGCCGCCAACCCCGTCTACGTAGAAGCGCTCAACGAGCTGGGAAACACCTACCTGAGAAAAGGCGATCCGGCGCGGGCCCTCACCGCCTATGAACGGTCCCTCGCCATCGATCCGAACCAGATGGGGACGCACTACAATCTGGGCGTGGCCTGCCAGGGCGCGGGGAGGCCGGACGAAGCCGTCTCCCACTTCAACCGGGCCCTCGCGATCCAGCCGAACTTCGCCCCGGCCCACATCAAGCTCGCCGAACTGTACCTCTCCCGGGGGGAGCACGGGCAGGCGATCGCCCACTCCGACCGGGCCGCGGAACTCGGCCAGAAGGCGGACCCGGAACTCCTCAGGCTCCTGGAACCCCACCGGCGGTCACGCTAGGGCGATTTGAATTCGAGAGGAGGGAACGGCACCGGCGATCGCCGGGGCCGCATTTTTCTGGTGGAGGCGGCGGGAGTCGAATCGCAAACCGCTCCATGCGCGGGGGATGCACCGGATACCGGATCCGGTTCGGGTGTGAGGCGTGTCGCCGGAATCCGCTCCGGATGGCCGGGACACCGGAACCTGGACAAGGGTATCTGGAGCATGTATACTCGGCAGCCGGACCATTGAACCATGAATGCCAAAGCACACCGTGAAGGCCCTCACTGCTTCTCTTGAACATTCGAAATCGGGCGTTTGACGCCGAATCCACACGCTCGTCTGAACTTCCACGCCCGATAGCCGGTATCCGCAGAGGGCTCACTGCCGTCTGGCACGGCGCCATCGCCGGCAGAGATGGGCAGAAACGCCTGGAGGCAAGTTGACAAGGAGGGCATTGTGAGAAACCTTACTCTTGTACTCTTGCTCATCGCAGCACTGGTCGCAGGCGCGTGGGGAGATCTGGCGAATCTGGAACGCCAGCCCCTCCATGAAGAGATTTCGCGACATGAAAGATACGGCGCGGCTACGGGGACCTGCTCGATCGTCTACTACAACCTCTGTTCAGATCAAGTATTGACATGGTCCGGCTGGGCCCAAGACGATGAGGTCGGGGTGATCTTCGATCTTCCTGACACGAACACCTGCAACACCGGATTCTGGTGGTACTGGAGGTCGGTCCAGCCTTCCTACGGGTTCACAATGTCCTACGATCTTTACGAGGTGGATAGTGCCGGATGCAAGGTGGGAACCTCGCTCGGAAGCCTCTCGGGAATCGATCCGGTCGAAGGATGGAATTTCCTCTCGGGCCTTGGCTGCTCCGGCCCATCGTCGCGCGTCGCCATTATCGCCAAATGGGACGGCGGCACGCTTCCCTCCCTCGTGAGCGAGGACAACGTGGCCATCGATACGTCGTCAGCGTGCCCGGACACCCTTATCGGTCGGCCGGTTCGAAGCGTCTACTTCGGAAACTCGGGCACCCAGTACTGCCCACCGCAGGCTATTTCCGATGCCCTCGCCTCGGTGAACATCTTGATGGACGCGACGTTCGACAAATCGTGCGGGGACAAAGACGGGGATGGACTGCCTGATACCTGGGAGAAGAACGGCATCCCCGTAAAGACCCAGATCCAAAACTACAAGCTGCATAATGCTAACCCGAAGCACAAGGACATTTACGTCGAGATCGATGCAATGGTAGGTCTTGCTCCGGCAGTCCTCCAGGACGCCCTCCAAGACGTGGTCGATGCCTTTCATGATTCACCCGTCCCTAACGATCCACCCGGGGGGGATGGGGAGGACGGCATTGAACTCCACATTCCAGGATTGGTAGACGGCATCATCGTAGACCCCCATGTGGATCACACGAACGTTCCATTCGACTCTCCGTGGACAGTAGGAGTGGGAGGGAACGTCAATCAGAAGTTCCAAGCAGTGATGAATCAGTACTTCGGAACCGCCAACGAGCTGACAAAACCGCAGGTCCGCCTGGCCAAATGGAAAGCCTACCGGTACTGCATCTACGCCAACGCTCTCGCCGACACGGGAAGTCCACCAGTCCTGCGCGATGACAGCGGTATCGCCGGGATTCGCGCAAAACACTTTGCAGTGACATTGGGACTTTGGGTCGGCACTTCCAGAGACGAATATGCAGCCACGTTCATGCACGAATTAGGACATTCGCTCGGGCTCGATCACGGTGGAGGACCTGATATCGGATCGTGGAATGTAAACCACAAGCCGAACTACTTCAGCGTCATGAACTACACCTGGACAGCTCCGAACCGAGTACGGCTGGCGGGAACCGGCGCCCTACCCCTGTGGCTATTCAGGCAGAGCTGGAAACTCGACTATTCGCGGGCAGCCATGCCGGGCTTGGATGAAGCGCAGCTCAACGAGCTCTTCAGTATTTCGGCGGATCCGGCTTTCCTACTCCGCTGGGTGCCTGTAGGACCTCCGCCCGGAGGAACCGGTCCTCAAATCGTAAACATGGCCTCTCCGGTAGACTGGAATCGCAACCTGTTCTGGTTCGGCACCGTACAGGCGGACGCGAACTTCGTCGACAATAGACAGAATCCTACTCCGGGGGAGTATCTCAACGGGTATGATGACTGGGCCAACCTGTTCTATCTACCTGCGCCCGCCCCGCGAAGCAAGGCGATGGCGGACACTTTCCCACCTCCGGAATTCCCGGATTCTGTCGACGGTTACACCTTGGAGTTGCTCGAGTACCTCAGCTCCCTCCGCTTCGATTGCAACGGCAACGGCATACCCGACGACGAGGACATCGACAGCACCACTTCCCTCGATCTGAACGACAACGGGATCCCCGACGAGTGCGAGTACCAAGGGGACGGGCCGGATGTCAACATGATCGCCCCCAACGGCGGGGAAGAGATCGACGGACTGACCGACTACACGGTCCTCTGGACGTCGACCGACGACGTGGGCGTCACGGCGACCTACGTGCTGCTCTCGATCGACGGCGGGGCGAGCTACCCGGACACCCTGGCATCGCTCGCCGCGGAGACGAGCTACGTGTGGACCGTCCCGGACATCGACGAGCCTGACTGCCGGATCCGGGTGGTCTGCAGCGACGCGGAGTTGAACGAAGGCTCCGACGAGTCGGACGCCGACTTCCGGATCGTGCCGTACGATCCCGGTTCGTCGGAGATCGTCTTTACCATCGAGATCGTGGACGGATCGGGTGATGTAGGCCCTTACACTTCGCTCGATCTCGATTCCCAAACGAGGCCCCACATCAGTTACTACGACGAGACGAACGGCGATCTCCGGTATGCGGTCAAGTCCGGGAGGAGCTGGAGCCACACCAAAGTCGATTCCACGGGGACGGTCGGGGGCTGGAATTCCCTCGCCCTCGATGCCCAGGACGACCCGCACATCAGCTACACCGATGAGTCGAATTACTACCTGAAGTACGCCCGCCTCGAGTCGGGAGTCTGGCAGGTCGAGGTCGTGGACACGGCGCCCAACACCGGCTTCTATACGTCGATCGCGCTTGATTCGGCTGATACTCCTCATATTGCGTACTATCGAGGGAGTGGGGGAGCGGGCTCACTCATGCTCGCCACGAAGGTAGAAGGCGTTTGGTCGATCGAGGTGGTCGATACGGGAGCCGATGTCGGTACGTGGCCGTCCATCGCTTTACAAGGTGACGGCACCGAGCATTTCAGCTACTACGACGCCACCGGGGACAATCTCAAGTATGCGAAGAGGGACGGCGTTACGTGGATCATCGAGGTCGTGGACGAATCCGGAAACGTCGGTTCCCACAGTTCGATCGAGGTGGGCGCTTCGGGCGATCCCTGCATCAGCTATCGCGGGGAGACGAACCAGGATCTGAAGTATGCCTACAAGTCGGGCGGCTCGTGGCATCTCGAGATCGCCGACGGGGGCTCCTCGAACGACGGACGGGACACATCCCTCGAGCTCGACTCGAGCGGAAACCCCCACGTCACCTACGCCGACAACACTCTCGGGAATCTCAAATATGCCCGCCGGATCGGAGGAACATGGCACATTCAGGCGGCGGACAGCTCGGCCAACGATGTCGGCCGGTACAGCTCCCTTCGCCTCGATGCGAACGGCGATCCCCACGTGAGCTACCGGGACGCGACCTCAGGGAGTCTCCTGTACGCCTCGGGAACCACGGCGACGAGCGTCCCCGCGTTCGAACCGTTGCCGGTGAGGATGTACCTCTCTCCGAACGTCCCGAATCCGTTCAATCCTTCGACCGAGATCCGGTTGAACCTGCCCGATCGTGCCGTGGTGAATCTGCTCGTGCACAATGTGAAGGGACAGGTGATCCGGAGACTGATCGAGGGAGCGGCGATGGCCGGAGGGGTCCATTCCATCGAATGGGATGGGCTCGACGATGATGGGAAGGCCGTATCATCCGGCGTCTACTTCGTTACGCTCCACGCGGGAAGTCAGCAGGAGTCGAGGCGCGTGGTTCTCTTGAGGTAGCGGCCGGCGCGAGTTCCGGGGAGTTCCGGGGACGAGAGTTCCGGGGACGCCATACTTATTTCGGCTCTTCTCGTGGTTTCGGGCCGGGTTTTCCTTTCCGAAGTACGCGATGGAGATGCGATTCGAGCGGAAGGATGAAACTCATGTCGCCCAGTGGTCTGCCCGTGCGCTGATGGATCCGGATTCTTTCCATGTCGCAGTGGGTGAGGGGATCCTCGAGAAACGCCTTCCCATCCGGAGTCATCTCGAGCAGGGGCTGCACCAGTACGAGGGAATCGTCCTTGCGGAGAAGATGGGCTCGGGCGCTGCTCCACGGATCGAAACGCGAAGACATGATGTATGGGGTCCTGTGGCAGGCCGAAGAGAGGCGGGGCGGAATCAAGCACGGCGTCCCCGGAATTGCCGGAATTGCAGAGGCCCTTACCAAATCCGCCGTCTTGCGAAAGCCCGGCCCGATCCGGATTTCAGATAGCGCTCGAAATTTGCAGCCTTGTCGTCCCTCTCGAAGGCTATGTAGGCTATCAGTTTCCACGGACGGAATCTCGATGTGTGCGGTGAACACCCTCTGTCGTGAGCCTGTAGGCGTTTTCGAAGGTCGGACGTCAGGCCGATGTAACGCCGATCGGGGTACGGAATGCTCTGGATCAGGTATACAAATCTCATGATAGATGATTCCGGAAAGAGATGGCTGTTCGGATAGTGGGAGATGCCGTGGTCGGGGAGTCCGCCTTCGCTCTCCTTCGGAGAGCTTCGGCGGACAGCCTTCGCCTCGGCTTCGGGGCCGAGTCCTTCCCCTTGCGATGCTGGCTTGCCAGCCGAAGCCTTGTTCGGAGGCGGGACGGACCCGTGGTCGGGGAGTCTGCCTTCGCTCTCCTTCGGAGAGCTTCGGCGGACAGCCTTCGCCTCGGCTTCGGGGCCGAGTCCTTCCCCTTGCGATGCTGGCTTGCCAGCCGAAGCCTTGGCGAAGGCTGGTGGAGGCGGCGGGAATCGAACCCGCGTCCGAGAACGGTTCGACGAAGGAGTCTACGTGCGTAGCCTGGTCGTTTGATTCTCGCCTCTGCGAAGCTCCGACCGGCAGGATCGACGCGAGGCCAGCCCTGAGAT
>JBDROZ010000018.1:0-55387 GCA_043809585.1 Candidatus Eiseniibacteriota bacterium | reverse complement strand
CCGCACCGCCGAGCTCGTTCCGGTCCCGGGGGGGGACTTCACGATCCCCTGCGACATGGCGGTGAAAGCCCTCGGCCAGAGTTCCGCGCTCGATCTCCTGTCGGGCGTGCGGGGCGTCCGCATCGAGAAGGGACGTATCCTCGTCGACCCGAAAACGGGGGGAACCGGTCTTCCCGGGCTCTTCGCCGGCGGGGATTGCGTCAGCAAGGGGGCGGAAATCGTGAACGCGGTCCAGGAGGGGAAGGTCGCCGCCCGCGCTATGGACCGGGGATGGAGGGGGCGCCCGTCATGAAGAAGCCGAACCTGGAATCGACGATCTGCGGCGTCCGCTCCCCGAACCCCTTCTGGCTCGCGAGCGGTCCCCCCACCAATTCCGCCTACCAAGTGGATCGCGCCTTCGAGGCGGGCTGGGGGGGCGTCGTCTGGAAGACCCTCAGCCACGAGCCGATCGTGAACGTCTCGTCCCGGTACGGGGCGGTGGATTACGACGGCCGCAAAATCATGGGATTCAACAATATCGAGCTCATCACCGACCGGACCCTCGAGGACAACCTCCGGGAGATCCGGGAGGTGAAGAAGCGGTGGCCGGACCGCGCCGTGGTGGTCTCCCTCATGGTGGAGAGCAGCCGCGAGGCGTGGCACGACATCGTGAAGAAGGTGGAGGAGACCGGCTGCGACGGACTGGAACTGAACTTCGGCTGCCCCCATGGCATGAGCGAGCGGGGGATGGGATCGGCGGTCGGCCAGGTGCCGGAGTACACGGAGCGGATCACGGCGTGGGTGAAGGAGGCGGCCCGGACGCCGGTGATCGTGAAGCTGACGCCGAACGTGACGAGCGTTCGCGCCGTCGGCCGGGCGGCGAAGAGGGGGGGGGCCGACGGCATCTCGCTCATCAACACGATCAACTCGATCATGGGCGTCGATCTCCACACACTCCGGCCGAAGCCTCACGTCGCGGGGCGCGGCTCCCACGGCGGCTACTGCGGGCCCGCGGTGAAACCGATCGCCCTCCACATGGTGCACCAGATCGCGTCGGACCCGGAGATCGGCATTCCCGTGTCGGGGATCGGCGGCATTCAGGAGTGGCAGGACGCGGCGGAGTTCCTCCTCCTCGGGGCGAGCGGCGTCCAGGTCTGCACGGCGGCGATGCACTACGGCTTCCGCCTGGTGGAGCACCTCCGGTCGGGTCTCGAAATGTGGATGATGGAACACGGCTTTTCCTCCCTCGGCGACGTGGTCGGGCGCTGCGCCCCCGCCGTCGGAAACTGGGAGGAGCTCGACATCGGTTACAAAGTGGTCGCCGAGATCGACCAGGAGGAGTGCGTCCACTGCGGGCTCTGCTACATCGCCTGCGAGGACGGCGCCCACCAGTCGATCGAGATCACGAAGGTGGGCTTCGAGGAGTTCGGCGCCCGCTACACGGGCAAAGTGATGGAGCGCTCCGGTATCTCCGGCGGCGTCCCGTTCATGGCCGGTCTCGGCGGGGGCTACGTCAACGTGGTCGAAGTGAACCAGGAGACCTGCGTCGGCTGCAACCTCTGCTCTCTCGTCTGTCCCGTCTCCGGCTGCATCACCATGGTGGAGCGGGACTCGGGGCTTCCCCGGGTGACGTGGAAGGAGTACCTCGCCCTCGCCGCGAAGGGGGAGGCGCCCAAGATCGAGCCCCCGAAGCACGTGTAGGCGGAGCGCCGGCGCGTGCCCCGGCCATCGAGAGCGCCGCGGGATCTGCTCCTTGACCGCAAGCCTCAGATATGTCATGATTTAACCGGATCATGAGTGTTCGATTCGCGGGACCCGCCCGGGTTTTTCCGCAGGGCGGCCCGAGCGCGGGCATCCCCCCCCGCGTGCGAATTCCCTATGCTCTCCCGTCGACCGGGCCCCCTCCTCGCGCCGCGGTCGGGGGAGGAGGTGAAAGGTGTGCCAGCCGACCGGATCCGCTCCGAGGCGGGCGAGGCGCCCGGGCGGCTTCGCGTGGGCGCGGCGCCTGGTCCCGCTTCTCACGGCGGCTTCCGCCTTCTCGGTGACCGCGGCGAAGCCGGTCGATCTCGAGGCGCCCGTCTACATGAATGCGGGCCGCTACCCGCACTTTCTGGAGACCGCGGACTTCAACGGGGACGCCCTCCCCGACCTCCTGGTTTCGGACTGGCTCGGTTGCCGCCTCCGGGTCCTTCTCGGCGGGGGCGACGGCGGCGTCCCGGACGGCACGTTCACGGAAATCGTGTCGATCCCGACCCACCACTATCCGTATCTCTGCACGACCGCCGACCTGAACGGGGACGGCATTCTCGATGTCGTCACCGGACTGCGCCTGCAGGACGGAGTGGACGTGGCGGTGGGCGGCGGAGCGGGCGGAGTCTGGGACAGCACCTTTTCCGCCGCCTCCTTCTTCTACTCGGGCTACGGGGCCTACGGCGCCGCGGCGGGGGACTTCGACGAGGACGGCATCGTCGATCTGGCCGTGGCCAACGACTGCCTGGGCACCAATTCGGGAGACAGCGTCTCGGTGCTCTTCGGGACCGGCGCGAACGGCGTTTGGGACGGGGGCTACGCGGACCCGGTCGGCTACGATGTGGGGCACACCCCCCAGATGATCCTCGCCCACGACTTCAACGAGGACGGAATCCTCGACCTGGTCGTCTGCAACGCCCACGGCTACAGCGTGTCGGTGATGATCGGCCGGGGGACGGGCGGGGTGGGGGACGGCACGTTCGAGCCCCGGGTCGACTACACCGTGGGGAGCGGTACCCACGCGCTGGTGGTGGAGGACTTCAACGAGGACGGGATCGCCGACCTGGCCTCGTGCGGCTGGAATTCGGACAACGTCTCCGTTCTGATCGGGAACGGTTCCGCCGGCGTGGGGGACGGCACCTTCGGGGATCTCCGCAACTACCTGGTGGGGGACGCGCCGAGGAGGCTGGTGTCGGCGGATTTCGACGGCGACGGCATTCTCGATCTCGCGACCTGCGAGTATTACGGACGGAGCCTGTCGATCTTGACCGGGAACGGAACGGGCGGCGTCGGGAACGGGCGGTTCTCCCAGGCCCGGAGCTACCCGGCCGGCGGCGCCGCGTGGTCCCTGGTGGCGGGAGACTTCGACGGGGACGACCGGCCCGACCTTCTCGTCGCGAGTCCCCACACGGGCGGGGTCGGTCTTCACCGGGGGAACGGGGACGGAACCGTCCGGGTTTCCCTCCGGGCGGAGGTGGGGGACTCGTCCCGCACGCTCGTCCCCGGCGACTGGAACGAGGACGGCGCCCTCGATCTCGCCGTCCCCTGCCGGACCGATTCGACCGGCTGGATCGTGCGGATCCTCCTCGGAGAGGAAGGGGAGGGGTTCACCGCCGCCTCGGTATGCTCCATCGGGGCCGGGCCGATCGACGCGGCGTCCGCCGATTTTGACGAGGACGGCATCCTCGATTTGGTCACGGCGAACCGGACGGACGCCACGCTTTCGATCCTCCGAGGCGGCGGCACCGGGGGAACGGGGGATGGAACGTTCGAGAACTTCTCGGCCTGTTCTCTCACCGACGCCCCCTCGGCGGTGGAGATCGCCGATCTCGACGGCGACGGCATCCTCGACATGCTCGTTTCCGAACGGGCCGGCGACCGGGTGGAGGTCCTTCTCGGGAACGGGACATCCGGGGTCGGCGACGGCACCTTCGGACCCCCCTCCCCGTTCGCCGTGGGGCTGGACCCCGCCGGGGCGGCGATCGGCGATTTCGACGACGACGGGACCGCGGACGGGGCCGTGGCTTTGTGGGGTGAAAACGAAGTGGCGATACTCCTCGGAGACGGCAGCGGCGGATTCGCGGCGCCCGTCACGTACGCGACGGGACGTAGACCCCGGGACGTGGTCGTCGGGGACTGGAACGACGACGGCATCTCGGACCTCGCCGTCGCCGCGGCACTGGACAGCGGCGCCACTCTCTTCTTCGGAAACGGGGAGGACGGCTCGGGCGACGGCACGTTCACCCCCGCCGGATTCGCGAAGACCGGCGGATGCCCGGTCCGCCTGCTGTCGGCCGACATGAACGGCGACGGCATCCTCGATCTGGTCGCGGTCGATTCTCTCTCCGGAGCGGCCGCGATCCTCCTCGGCAACGGATACGAAGGCTCGGGGGACGGGACCTTCTCCGATCCGTTGCGGTACGCGGCGGAGGACTGGGTATGCGGCGCGGCGCTCGGGAACTTCGACGGGGCGGGCGCCCCCGACATCGCCCTGGTCGGCCCCGGGTACTACCTGAATGTCCCCGGCGGCGGGGTCACCCTCATGATGAACCGGAGTTGGACGACCGGCGTCGCGTCACCGGGACCCGCCCCCCCCCCGACCGGAATGCGGATCACCAGCATGCCGAATCCCTTCAATCCCGCCGCCACGATCCTCTTCCACCTCGACGGGCCCGCCGGAGTCCGGCTCGCCGTCTTCGACGCCGGCGGCCGGCGGGTCCGCACCCTCGCCGATCGCCCCTTCGGGGCGGGGGAACAACGGGTGGTCTGGAACGGAACGTCCGACGGGGGCCGCGCCGCCCCGTCGGGCGTCTATTTCGCTCTCCTCCGGGCGGGCGGAGAAACCCGCACCGCCCGCATGGTCCTCGTCCGCTAGCCTGGATTATGCAAAAAAGAGGCGTGAGAATCGGGCCCCGGACGGCTACAATCCGCCCATGACGGTGGAAATCGGAATCCTCTTCGCCATTCTTCTCGCGATGGCGTACTTCTTCTTCACCGAGAAGCTGCCCGTCGATCTCACCGCCTTTCTCGGGCTGCTCGTCTTCACCCTCGGCGGCTTCGTCACGCCCGCCGAGGCGTTCACCGGCTTCTCCTCGCCCGCGGTCATCACCATGCTCTCGATCTTCTTCGTGAGCGCCGCCATGCTCCACACGGGCCTCGCCGATCTGGTCGGCGCCCGGGTGACCAAGCTGATCGGCCCCCGGGAGATCCCCCTGCTCATCGCCATCATGCTCGTGGGGGGCGTGCTCTCGGCGTTCATGAACAACATCGCCGCCACGGCGGTCCTCATGCCCGCGGTGGCGAGCATCGCCCGGAAGACCGGCGTCTCCCCCTCCCGTTTCTTCATGCCCCTCGCCTTCGGAGCGATCCTCGGAGGAACCACGACCCTGGTCGGCACCCCGCCGAACATCCTCGCCTCCGACATGCTCCGGCAGAGGGGCTACGAGCCGTTCTCCCTCTTCGACTTCACGCCGATCGGCGCCGTCCTTCTCCTCGGGGGCATCCTCTTCATGGCCACCGTCGGGCGCCGCCTGCTTCCGGAAACGACCCTCGCCGACGGGTCGGCCGGCGCCCGGGACCTGGCGGAGGTATACCAGCTTCACGAATCGCTCTTCTCCATCAAGATCCCCTACGGATCCCGCCTCGACGGCCTCACGCTGCAGCAGACGAAGCTCGGCACCGCCCTCGGCGTGCAGGTCGTCGGCATCTTGAGCGAGGGGCGGAAGCAGCTCGCGCCCGAGGCGAACACGGTGCTTCTCGGCGGCGACGTGCTCCTCGTCAAAGGACGCTTCGACGACCTGCAGGAGCTTTTCCGCATCCAGGGGGTCGAGATCGGCGAGGCCCGGCCGGGCGATTTCGCGAAGGCGTCGGGGCGGATGACGGGGATCAACGCCCGCATCGTGACGGGGTCTCCGCTCCTCGGGCGAACCCTGCGGGGGGTGCGTTTCCGGGAGCATTACGGGGTCATCGCCGTCGGCATCCGGCGGGAGGGGGAGATCCTCGACCGGGACCTCGGCCTCGAGCGGCTCCGAGAGGATGACGAGATCCTCGCCCTCGGCACCCAGTCCCAGCTCGAGCTCCTCGCCCAGCAGCGGGGGATGGAGATCTCCCGGGTCGGGGAGGCGCTCTTCCAGGACATGCAGGGACACATGTTCGTTCTCCGCGTGCACGAAGGGTCCGCGCTGATCGGCGCCTCCATCGGCGGGAGCCGGATCGGGGAGTTGGTGGGGATCACTGTGGCCGGGATCTGCCGGGGCCGGGAGACGTTCCTCGCCGCGAGCCCCGACCTGGTGCTGGAGGCGGAGGACGAACTGCTCGTGGCGGGCGAGTCGGGCCGCATCCGGAGCATCCTCTCCCTCGGCGACGTGCAGCTCAGCCAGAACGTCCAGGGCGCCGGCCTCGAGTCGGAGGACGTGGGGGTCGTGGAGGCGACCGTCGCCCCCCGGTCCCGGGCGGCGGGGAACACGCTCGCGAAGATGCGCTTCCGGGAGAAGTACGGCCTCCAGGTGCTCGCCCTCTGGCGGGAGGGGAAGGCGATTCACACCAACCTCGCGAAGATGCCCCTCCGGTTCGGCGACGCCCTCCTCATCCAGGGGCCGTGGCGGAAGATCCGTCTATTCGGCACCGATCCGGACTTCGTCACCCTCTCGACCCGCGCCCAGGAACCGAAGCGAACCCACAAGGCCCCCCTCGCGTTCGCGGCCCTCCTCCTTCTCATCGGTTTCGTCGTGACCGGCTACCAGCCGATCCACGTGGCCGCCTTCGCGGCGGCGATCTTCGTGGTCCTCACCCGGGCGATCACGATGGAGGAGGCGTACCGGGCCGTGGAATGGCGGGCCGTCTTCCTGGTCGCCGCCATTCTCCCCGTGGGCATCGCCATGGAGCGGACCGGCGCCGCCATGGTTCTCTCGACGTCGGTCACGAGCGTGGCGGGGCCATTGGGGCCCTACGCGGTGCTCGCCGGTCTCGTCTTCCTGGCGAGCCTGCTCAGTCAATGCCTCGACGGCGCGCCGGCCGTGGTCCTGTTGACGCCGGTGGTGCTCCAGGCGGCGGACCTACTCGGCCTCTCCCCCTACGCGATGATGATGGGCGTCAGCCTCGCGGCGTCGGCGGCATTCATGACCCCCTTCAGCCACAAGGCGAACCTCCTCGTCATGGGCGCCGGCGGATACAAGGTGACCGACTACCTCAGGGTCGGCACGCCGCTGACGATCATTCTCCTCGCCGCCATCGTCCTCCTCGTCCCCCTCTTCTTCCCCTTGAAGTAGTCGGGATCGCTTCCCGCCGCCGGTCCTCTCCCAGTTCCTTCGTGGCCATCGTGGTTTCCCTTCCGGAACAAAGAGGACCGACCCGGCGGGCCGGGCGGAGAAAGGGAGGAACGACCGAAAGGGAACGGAGACCGCGAAGAAGAGAAGAGTGAAAGAAGGGGGGGCCGGTCAGGCGGCGGTCGGCTCCCGGTGAGAGACGCCGGCGCCTTCCGCGGGAAGGTGATAGAATGCGCGGACCTTGGCGATGAACCGCTTCCGGGGCATGGCGTCCGCCGCCTCCACGCCGACGATGCGGGAGAGGAACCCGGGGACCCGCCGCATCTCCCGATCGAGGGATCGGCGCGCCTCGCCGGGACCGAAGATCGCGATCCGGTCCGCCTCGGCTACGGCGCCGATCACGCGGCGGTAATAGCGGAGGAACGCCCGGCTCCGGCGATACTCCGCGTCCGGGTCTTCCGCTTTCGGGGATCGGCCCGGTTCGAGGCCGGCGGGAGGCGACACCTCGTCGATGCCGGAATCGATGAGGCGGAGCGTCACCGGTCCGTCGCCGTGGAAGCCGACCAGGACCGCCTGGCGCTCGTCGATCCAGATTCCGAAGAGTCTCGCCGCGACCATGGGTTTCCCCCCCGCAAGGGGTTTCGTTCCTACATTTCCACGAAAGGGGCCCGGCCCTCCCCCGAGGCCGAGTTCCACCACGCCGCGAACCGCATTCCACGGGCTCGGCATTCCGGTGGATGATCGGGAGGGACCGGGTCCCGCACTCGCAATCCGATTCGATCCGATCCTCGCCTAGCGACGGGGCGAGGGCATCCGCCTCACCGCGCGTCCCTCGGAAACCGCCTTCTCGGGGGTCTCCTCGGCCGGCTTCCGCGGGGGCGGAGGGGGTTCGGGATTCCGCTTGGGCCCGGCCGGCGTTTCCCCCTTCGGTTTCATTCGGAGTCGTCCTCCCCCTGGAAGTACTTGTCCCAATCTTCGTCGAGATCGAGGTCGTCCCCCACGTAGGAGTCCAAAACGTCTTCCGGAAGCCACTCGATGCCGGACTCCCGTGGTTTTCGCGCTGGCGCCGGGACCCGCCCCTTACGCCGGCGGCTCTTCCCCGGCTTCGTGCCTACGTCCTGCCACTCCTCGTACCGATCTTCCATCCTCTTTCTCCCCCGGGTCCGCGCCGAACGGGCGCGGACTTTCCGGTATGGTGATCACCGCGATTCCTGGCGATCCGATCATTAGCACCCGCCGTGCCACAACATTCTCAAAAAATGGAAGGAGGCAACATACTTATAAACAATAGGTTATGATCTAGATCTTCACGCCGGCCATCAAGGGACCCCACAATCGGAATCTTGACTTCCGACAGAATCGGAGGATATAATTCTGATCAGATCGGAGGTACATGTTCCGATGTTGATTCGACTCATGCTCGCGATTCGGGACCAAGAGGAGCGGCGCCGGTTCTCCCGGATCGCCCGCCGCGCGGAAGCGCTCGTCTCCGTCCCGCCGACGACCAAGCCGATCTGGGATCACCTGGCGGCGGAGCCGTACGACCTGGTGGTGATCGAACGGGAACTCCTCCCCGATCCCGAGACCGAATCGGTGGCGGCGATCCGGGAGCTGCCGGAGCGGCCGGAGGTCGTGATCGTCGGCGAAGAGCGGGACGCGGAAGAGACGGCCCACCTGCTCGGCGCCGGCAGCCTCGCCGTCCTCTCCCCCTCCCTGCCCGATTCCGCCCTCCGGGAGGTGATCACGTCCATCGTGAGGCGGCGCCGGGAAGAGGGGCACCGGCGCTTCGGCGCCGACTCTCCCCTCCCCCGCCGCAACCGGCTGACCGACTTCGTCAGCGCCAGCCCCGCCATGCTGAGACTGATGGAGATCGCCCGCCGCGTCTCCTCCACGGACACGTCGCTCCTCCTCCTCGGCGAGACGGGCGTCGGCAAGGAGTGGCTGGCCCGGGCGATCCACGAGGAAGGTCCCCGGGCGATGGGTCCTTTCGTGGCGGTCAACTGCGGCGCCATACCGGAGACCCTGCTCGAGAGCGAACTCTTCGGCCACGAGGAGGGGGCGTTCACGGGAGCCCACAAGGCGCGCCGGGGCCACTTCGAGATGGCCCACGAGGGGACGCTCTTCCTCGACGAGATCGGTGAGATGCCCTCCCACGTGCAGGTCAAACTCCTCCGGGTGCTGCAGGAGAAGAGGATCCAGCGGATCGGCAGCGAGAGGGAGATCGGCATCGACGTGCGGGTCATGGCGGCGACGAACCGGAACATCGACGAGGAGATCGAAGCGGAACGGTTCCGGAAGGACCTCTTCTATCGCCTCGGCGTGGTCACCCTCACCCTCCCTCCCCTCCGGCAGCGGCGCGAGGACATCCCGGACCTCGTCCGGGGCTACATGGACATCTACGAAATCAAGCTGGGACGGGAGATCAGCGGCATCGCCGCGGAGGCGATGGACGCGCTCGTCGCCTACGACTGGCCGGGCAACGTTCGAGAGCTGATCAACGTGATCGAGCGGGCCGTGCTTCTCTGCCCGGCCGACCGGATCGCTCTTTCCGATCTACCCGAAGCGATCGCCGGCCCTTCCCCGCCGGGCGGGTCCACCGGACGGCCGGCCCACGCGCCGCCGGGCCCGGCCGCGGGGAGCGTCGATTGGGAGGGGCACACGCTTCGGGATGCCAAGCGGGAAGTGACCGTCGAGTTCGAGAGGGCGTACCTGACCGATCTCCTCCGGCGCGCCGAGGGGCGGATCGGGCTCACGGCGAAGCGGGCGGGCATCACCCCCCGCGCGCTCCACGCGAAGATGCGCGCTCTCGGCCTTCGGAAGGAGGACTTCCGGAGCGGAGAGCGCCCCTGACCCCGGCCCCCTGCCCCCCGACTTCCGTATCGAAGGGGAGCGGTTCCCGCCGGTAGTACTCGTCCCGCTCCCGCGCCGCCCGCGAGGCGAGCCGGTGACCGACCCGCCCGTACGCTTCGGCCCGTTCGACAAGGAAGGGACCGTCCCAAGGAACATCGGGCTCCCACCGCTCGATCGCCCGGGCGTGAGGCTCTCCTCCCAGGACCCTCCCCGCGGCGACCAGGGCGGCGAGTCTCGCCTCGTCGAGCAGATAAACCGCGAAGGGCTCGCTCAGAGCCTCATAGAGGCGCACCCCTCCCCGGGGATCCCGGGCGGCGATCTCCGCCACGAGATCGAGACCGCCGCGCACGAGCCGGGGCCACGGCCACGGGTCCTTCCGGCACTCCCGGAACGCCCCTTCCAGAGCCGCGGCCGCCCGCGCCGCGTCCCCGCGGGCCAGGAGAAGGCGCGCCCGGATCAGCTCGGCCTCGGCGGCGCTCCAGGTTCCGACCCGGCCGATCAGGGGGAGAGCCTCTTCCGAACCCGCCTCCGCGAGAAGATCGGCCACCACCGCGATTTCCGTCATCCCTTCCGGAGGCCTTCCGCCGAAGGGCCAGGCGGCGAGGGCCGCGCCCCCGTCCCCCGAGAGATAGGAAGTCTCCGCGGAGATTCTCCGGCGCCGCTCCTCGTCGGGAGAAGGGGGCATGGGCGGATAGAAATCCTGCTGCGTGTAGAGGGCCGCCCTCTCGTCCTCCATCCGGTCCCAGCGCACGGTCCCCGCCAGCCTCTCGGGGCGGTCGTTGCGGCGCCGGACCGCCGTCTCCCGGAGCTCGTCGATCCGGAAGAGGCCGCTCCGGCCGACGGTGCGCGCGAACCCGAACTCGACGAGGGGCCGGTCGTCGGTGTTGACCCGCCCTCCCTCCCAGTGCGCCACGGTGCGGGTGAGGTCCGAGGATGCGACGAACCGGGCCAGGAACCCCTCCAGATCGTCGACCCGCCAGGCGGCGGCGAGGGCGGAGGCGAAGGGGTCCGCGGCGACCCGGCGGCGGAGGGCGGCCGTATCGTATTCGACGGGCTTCTTCCCGCAGACGAAGAGGAGGTCGGTCACATTCGTGCGCCAGGTCTCCACGTGGGGAAAAGCCGAGGAGAGGGTGGCCATGATGGTGCGGATCGTCGCGGCGTCCACCTCGTACGCCTGGACCCACTGGAGAAAGAGCCCGTCCTCATCCAGCCGGTCCGCCGCGGCCCTGTAGAACTCCCGTGTGAAGAGGCTCGCGATCCCCGCCCGGTACGGATTGGACGGCTCCGAGGCGATCAGGTCGTACCGCTCCCGGGAAACGAGCACCATTTCCCGGGCGTCGCCGGTGAAGATCCGGACTCTCGGGTTGTCCATGGCGTTCCGGTTGACCGGCCCGCACGCCCGGGCCACCTCCAGGATGGCCGGTTCGATCTCCGCCACATCCACCCGTTCCATGGAGGGGATCGAGGCGAGCCACCCCGCGGTGCTCCCCGTGCCGAGCCCGATGACGAGGGCCCGCCTCGGTTCCGGATGCAGGATGGCGCCGACCATGCCGTACATCACCTGGGTCGCCGCGTCGAGCCGGGCGTTTCCGTCCGTCTTCCCGTTCAATAGAAACGCGAGGCCGTTGGACGACTCCATCGCCACGTTGCTCTCCCTCCCTTCGGCCTCCCAGATCACCCCCCGACGGTGCGCCCGGACCCAGCGCTCGACGCCGTTCGGCGAGGGATCCGAGATGGACGCCCGGCCCGCGCCGATCGGGGCTTGGCGCCAGGCGGCGGTCGGTCCGGTCCGGGCGATCCCGGCCAGGGCCGTTGCCGCGAAGAGGACGGCGATGAGGACGGGGATGACCGGGCGGCGGCGCCCGCGGAGGCTTGCCCACGCCGCACCGAAGGCGAGAAGGGCGAGCAGGAGCACTACCATGCGCCATACCCCCGGCGCCGTGAGCCGCGGGAGGAGAAGGAAGCCCGTCCCGAGGGCGCCGGCGATGGCGCCCATCGTGTTCCACGCGTAACCCAGGCCGACGTGGCGGCCGACCCGTTCGCGGCCGCGGCCGAGGAGCCCGATGAGAAGGGGAAACTGGAAGCCCGACACGAGGGCGGCGGGGAGGATGACCCACGACGCGATCGCGCCCCACAGGACGACCCGGAGACCGAATCCGGCCTCGCCGGAGGTCCCGAAAAGGGCGGCCACGATCGCCGTCCGGTCGCCGAGGGCGAAGGGGATCGATACGCAGAGCGCTTCGAGACCGGCGGTGACGGCGAGGGCCGCCAGCGTGGCCGGCCGGCGGCGTCCGGCAAGGGAATACGACGCCCCTCCGGCGCCGATTCCGAGGAGGACCACCGCGAGGACGAGGCCGAAGGTGTATGTCGTGCCGCCGAGCAGGGGAACGAGCATGCGGTACCAGACGAGTTCCATCGACAGGAAAGCGAACCCCACCACGGCCGCCGCGATGAGGACGAGCCCGGCCGGCGGGAGAACGTCCTCCCCCTCCCCTTCCACCGCGGCGGGACATCCTTCCTCCACGACTTTCTCTCCGGCGGGGGCCGGGGCCATGAGAGAGGCGTAGCGGAGGGCGGCGAGCGCGACGAGACCGTTCAGGAGTCCCGCCGACCAGAGCGTCCCGCGGATGCCGATCCACTCGAAGAGCCAGAAGGTCGGGAGCAGGACGCCCGCGACGCCGCCGAGGGTGTTGGCGCCGTACAGGAGGGCCGTCCGTCGCCTTCGCCGGTCCTCCCTCACCTCCACGGACCGGGCGGCGGCCGGCAGGGTTCCCCCCATGAGGAAGGTCGGGAGGCCGAGAACCAGGAACGAGAGGACCACGCGGATCGACGTGGCCGCGGGCGCCCCGAGGAGGGCGGATCCGCCGGCCCGCCAGTAGACCCACGACACGGCCCAGAGAAGAAGCGGGGTGAGAACGGCGAGGATCGCGATGCCCGCCTCGAGACGACCGTAGAACTTCAGGGGGTTCCGTGATCGATCGACCCGCCCGCCGAGAACGAGCCCGCCGAATCCGAGCCCCGCCATGAAGATGGCGAGCACCGTCGACGAGGCGGGCGTGGAGGTGCCGAAGACGAGGCGCAGCTCCCGGAACCAGACCGTCTGATAGACAAGGGCCGAGGCGCCGGAGAGGAAGAGCAGGGAAGCGATGACCGGGGGCCGGGGACGCATGAACGATCCTCCGCGATGTCGATCGGGATTGGAGCATAACAAATCGCAGGGCCCGAGGGACGGGGGATTCTCCTCTTTGCGGTGTCCCGCCGTTCACGGACGGGGTACTCTTTCCGCGAGGGAGAGCGACCATGACGCCCGCCGGAAACCGGACCGCCTACATTCTCCTCCTCTTCCCCGTGGTCTTCTGGGGCGGGTCGTTCGTGGCGACCAAGATCCTCGTGGATCAGATGCCGGTCTCGTCGATCGTGGCGTGGCGCATCATCCTCGGCGTCATTCCCATGGCCCTCACCGCCCAGTTCACGAGGGGCTGGCCCCGAAAACTCGCCGCCGCCGACCTTCACGCGATCCTTCCCGCCTCCCTGGTGCTTCTCGTCCACTGGACCGTCCAGTTCACCGGGATCCAGTGGACCACGGCGACCAACTCGGGTTGGATCGTGGCGGCGGCCCCTCTCTCGATCTCGTTCTTCGCGGGGCTCTTTCTCCGGGAGCGGATCACGGGGATTCAGATGGCGGGCATGGCGGTCGCGACGGGCGGTCTCGTGCTGCTCGTCTCCCACGGGGCCCTCGGCAACCTCGACTGGCTCTCGAACCGGGGGGACTGGTTCGTGCTCGCGTCGATCGTGCTTTGGGGGGTCTACACGGCCCTCGCCCGGGATGTCTCGCGCCGGCACCCGCCGATCGGCGTCACGGCGATCATCCTCGCCCTCTGCGGGACCCCGCCGGCGGTCTACATGATCGCCACCGGCCGCGCCGGCGTCCTCCTCCGGCTCACCGGCGAGGGGTACGCCGCCCTCCTCTTCCTCGCGATCGGAAGCACGTTCCTCGCCCTCTGGTTCTGGCAGGAAGGGGTGGCGCGGCTCGGCGCCGCGCGGGCGGGGTACTTCCTCTATCTCCTCCCCCTCGCCACCACCGCCATCGCCGTTCCCTATCTCGGCGACCCGTTCGGGGGTTGGACCGCGATCGGCGGCGCACTGGTCTTGGCGGGGGTGATCATCGCGGAGAGAAAGAGGAAGGATCGGGGGAGGGGGCAGGATACGAAGTCGGAGTCGTAGTACGGGTGGGTCCTGTCTGCGGCTGTCCGCTGCAGTGCTCGCCAGTCGCGCCGTGGCTTCGTCGGTCCGCCTCGGGTGCCCCGCACCTTTCGGCCTCTATGATGTAATGGCTTTCGGGATCCGGCGCTTGGTGGCTGCGCTCCTCGCCTGACGCCCCTGCCGCAGCCACCCACCCGTGGAATTGAATGATCAGCGAGGACTCCCGGGCCCTCACCCCCCGGCCATCGGGGTGGCGATTTCCAGCCGGTCCCCCGGCCCGACCGTCGTATCGCCGAGCGCTTCCCGCGGCACCGGCTCCCCGTTCCTCTCGACCACGATCCACTTCGTCGGAAAGCCGAGAAACTGGAGGACCTCCAGCAGCGGCGCCGGTCCGTCGAGTTCGCGCGCCTCTCCGTTCACGACGATCTCACCCATGAAGCGCCTCCTCCCAGTCCTTCCAGACCGGATCGAGACCGAGCTCCACGAGCCGCGCCGCCACCTCCGCCGGTGAGCGCGAGTCCTCCACCTCGAACTGCTTCTCCGCGTCGTCCGGATCGTGATAGCCGCCCGGTTCGGTGCGGGAGCCCGCGCTCATCTGCGTCACGCCGAGCCGGGCGAGACCGTCCCGGAGCTTCGCGCACTCCCGGGTCGACATGACCATCCCGGCGTCGGGCAGGACGAGACGGAGGGCCGTCAGCATCCGCGTCAGCTCCCGGTCGGAAACCGGGAATGGAGGGACGAAGTGGGCCGCCGCGTCCCGAATCCGCGGGAAGCTGATCGAGACGTGGGCCTTCCAGAACTGCCTTATCAGCCACCGTGCGTGCGCCGTCGCCCGGAGCGCCTCCTCCCGCCAATCGGCCAACCCGAGGAGGGCGCCGAGATTCACCCGCCGCACCCCCGCCTCCGCCGCGTGGGAGAGGGCTTCGAGACGAAAGTCGTAGATCTTCTTCGGCCCCGCGATGTGATACTCGCCGTACCGCTTCCGGTCGTACGTCTCCTGGTAAAGCGTCACGCCGTCCACCCCCGCATCCACGAGACGCCGGTACTGGACCGTGTGGAGCGGATCGATCTCCACCGAGACGGACGGGAAGTACTTCCGCGCCGCCCGCACGGCCCCCTCCACATAGGAGAGGGGGATCTCCTTCGGGTGCTCCCCCGTCACGAGCAGGACGTGCCGGAATCCCTCCCCCGCGAGGAAGCGGAGTTCCCGGTCGATCTCCTCCGCGCCGAGGGTGGTCCGCCTCACATCGAGGTCCCGGCGGAATCCGCAGTAGGTGCAGACGTTGACACACTCGTTCGAGAGATAGAGGGGCGCGTAGAGAAGGATGGTTCGCCCGAATCGCTTGGCCGTCAGCAGGGACGAAGCCCGGGCGATCTCCTCGAGAAGGCGGTCCCCCGCGGGAGAGAGCAGCACCGCCAGGTCCCGGATCTCCCGGTGATCCTTCCTCAAGACGGCCCGCACGTCGGCCGCCGTCGCCCGGTCCCCCCGGGTGAGGAGGTCTTTCACCGGCAACCGGTCGATCACGGAGACGAGGTCGCTCATGACTCTCCCAGAAATCCCGTGAGGGGCGAGGAAGCATCCGCCTCCGTCCGCGCAGCGGGGGCGCCGGCGAGAAAGGCGAGACGGCCCGCCAGGACGCCGAGCCGGAAGGCGTCCGCCATCGCCGCCGGGTCCTCGGCGGTGGCGATCGCCGTGTTCACGAGCACCGCGTCGGCGCCCATCTCGAGGGCCTCCGCCGCGTGGGACGGGGCGCCGAGCCCCGCGTCGACCACCACCGGCACCGTCGCTTCGTCGATGATGAGGCGGAGGGCGTCGGCGGTTCTCAGTCCCCGGTTCGTTCCGATCGGAGCGCCGAGGGGCATGACCGTCACCGTCCCCGCTTCCGCGAGACGCCGGGCGAGCACCGGATCGGCGTTGATGTAGGGGAGCACGCGGAAACCCTCCTTCACGAGGATCACCGCCGCTTTCAGGGTCTCCACCGGATCGGGAAGAAGATGCATCGGATGGGGTGTCACCTCGAGCTTGATCCAGTCCGAGATGCCCCCGGCCCTCGCAAGCCGGGCGAGACGAACCGCCTCCTCCGCGTCCCGGGCGCCGGAAGTGTTCGGGAGGATCAGGTACCGGTCCGGGTCGAGATGATCCATGATGTTCCCGGTCTTCGCCCCCTTCTCCGCCCGCCGGAGAGAGACGGTCACGATCTCCGAACCGCCCGCGAGGATCGCCGCCGCCATGATCTCGAGGGAAGCGAACTTCCCGGTGCCGATGAGGAGCCGGGAACGGAACTCCCGGCCCGCGATCACGAGAGGATCGTGCCGTTCGGTCACGTGCGATTCCTTTCCATGTACGATTCCGTGCCCACGGGGAGGGGGAGAGGGTGCCGCCGATCGACCGGTCTCCTCTTCCGAGTATAGGTACCGGTCCGGGGGGGTGTCAAACGGTGGAACCTTTTCGAGTCCGTGACGTTAGCCTTGATCCTTCATAAAATCTCGGCTCAAAACGCTGACGCTCGCATGAAAGATCAAGGCTAGGCAAGACAGTACGGCGGCCGCCCGCGCCCCGCGCGCCCGATGAGCCTGAGCTTCTCCCCTCGGGGGAGCCGTTTGATCGCCGCCTCCCGGCGCTGGGCCTCGGTGCGCGTCAGGTCGTCCTCCCGGTAACGCAGCTCCACGGGGAGACGGCCCTTCGTGTACCGCGCCCCCTTGCCCCGGTTGTGGGCGATGAGACGAGCCCGGACCGACCGGGCGACGCCCGTGTAGAGTGTCGCGTCGGCGCATTCGACGATGTAGACGGACCAGCGATCTTCCATGCCGACCATTCTAGCGGGCTCCGCGCCGATGGCAATCGACTTTGTCTTTTCCCGGGGGCGGGCGCTATGATCGGGACGCCCGGCCTGGAGGACGACGTGAGCGAGATCCGACTTCCCCTGCCCCTTCTCTTCATCGGAAGCCGCGCCGTGAGCGGCGAGGAACGGTTCCTCGACGCCCTGGACGGCGCGCTCCGGGGGGGGGCCGCGGCATTCCTCCTCCGGGAGAAGGACCTCGGCGGCGCGCCCCTCCTCCGGTGGGCGGCGGAGGCGCGGAGGCGGACCCGGCATGCGGGAGCCCTTCTGCTGGTGTCGGACCGGATCGACGTGGCGATCGCGGCGGACGCGGACGGCGTCCACCTTCCGGAGCGCTCGTTCTCGCCGGAAGAGGCACGGGGCCTCCTCCCCCCCGGCCGGATCGTGGGCAAGAGCGTGCACGACCGCGAGGGGGCCATCGAGGCGGAGAGGGGCGGCGCGGACTACCTCCTGCTCGGACCGCTCTTCCGGACGCCGGGCAAGGAGCACCGCGCTCTCGGTCCCGCGAAGGCGGCCGCCATCCGGGAGGGGCTATCGATCCCCGTCATCGCCGTCGGGGGCGTGGATTCGTCGAACGCCGGGGAGGCGGCCGCCGCCGGTTTCGACGGCGTTGCCTCGATCAGGGCGATCGCTTCGGCGAAGGACCCGGAAGAAGGAGCCCGCGGGATTCTCGCCGCTTTCGAAGGAGCACGGCGGTGAGCCGACCGAAGAGGAGGAAGAAACGGGGCGCCCGCGGCGAGGAGCGCCGGTCCCGGCGAAGGGTCTTTCTCGCCGCCGTGGGCCTCGCCGTGGCGGCGACCTTCCTCTCCCCCATCGGCTACGTCACCCTCTTCGGCCCGGACGTCCGGGGGCTCCGGGATGGGATCCCGCTCCTCACCGCGCTCCAGAGGGAGCGGTCCGAGGCGGCGATCGAGTCGGGGAGGCCGTTCCGGAAGGAGCAGCAGTGGGTCCCCTATGAACGGATCAGCCCCCACCTGGTCAATGCCGTGATCGTCAGCGAGGACGCCACGTTCTGGACCCACTCGGGCTTCGATTTTCACGAAATCCGGGAATCGATCAACAAGAACTGGAAAGAGCGCCGCTACGCCCGGGGGGCGTCGACCATCACCCAGCAACTCGCGAAGAACCTCTACTTCGGCGCCGAGAGGAGTCTCCGGCGGAAGTTCCTCGAGGCGTTCACGGCGTGGCGGATCGAGCGAAACCTCTCGAAGAAGCGGATTCTCGAGATCTACTTGAACGTGATCGAGTGGGGGCCCGGCGTTTACGGCGCCGACGCGGCCTCCCACCGCTATTTCGGCGTCGGCGCGGGCGACCTCACCCCCCGCCAGGCCGCCCTCCTCGCCTCGGCGATTCCGAGCCCCCTGAAGATGAACCCCGGCGAGCCGGGTCCGTTCCTCCAAGAACGGGCGGCGATGACACTGGAGAGAATGAAGGCGAGAGGAATGCTGTAGCCTAGCCCGGATTCCGCGATCGGTTCTGCTGCGGAGGCGGTCTGCGGGCTACGAGGGGTTCTTCCGTCGTCCCCTTCCTCGACATGGCTTCGGCCATGCCTCCGGGAGGGGACTCGTCCAGAACGTCCTCTCGCACCACATCCCGCCCCCTCGCGACGAACCGATCGCGGAACCCTGGCTGATCAGAACTTGCTCGAAAAGAGACGGAATGCAGGCCAAACAGTATGGTGGGACAGGTTCGAGAAATCCGGAAATCCGGGGACATGATACTTATTACCGGTGTTCGGTTCCCGGGATTGTTCTTCCGTTGCCTGTAATAAGTATCATGTCCCCGGATTTCCGGAGGCTCGGGCGGAACCAGTCCCCCACTCACTCCAAAGTGACCATTCTTCTCGGACTCCTCTTCTGCACCCTGAGAAATTCGGGTGCCCTTCGGCCCGCGGTTCGGAACCGGATTCGTAGCGAGGCCCCGAAGATTCGAGATCGTGGGCGTGGCTCACGGATCACGAAGGAGCTCGTAACGAGACTGCCCTTCGGCCCGCGGTTCGGAGTCGGTTCCGTAGCGAGGGTCAGAATCGCGCCGCCGAGACGTGTTTCGGACGAGCCCGCACCCGGAGGCATAGCCCTAGCTATGTCGAGGATGCGGGCGACGGAGAAACACAGTCGCAGGCCGCGATTCTCACACGCAGTAGGAACCGACTCCGAACCGCGGGCCGGGTTAGGTCCAGTCGAAGGCGCCCTTCACCATCTGCTTGGCGATGATGATGCGCTGGATCTCGCTCGTTCCCTCGCCGATGGTGCACGCCTTCGCGTCCCGCATGAAACGCTCCACGGGGTAATCCTTCGTGATGCCGTAGGCGCCGTGAATCTGCACCGCTTCGGTCGTGTTCTCCATGGCGAGTTCGCTGCAGTAGAGCTTCGCCATCGCGGCGGCGGTGGTGACGTCCTCCCCCCGGTCCCGGAGCCTCGCCGCCCGGTAGGTCAGGTGCTTCCCGCATGCGATACCGACCGCCATGTCCGCCAGTTTCGCCTGCACCGCCTGGAACTCGCAGATCGGCTTCCCGAACTGCTCCCGCTGCTTCGAGTACTTGAGCGCCTCCTCGAAGGCTCCCTCGGCGATCCCGAGGGAGAGGGCGGCCACGGAGAAACGGCCCGCGGCGAGCTGCTTCATCGCCTGGTAGAAGCCTCTGCCCCTCGCGCCCAAGAGGTTCTCCTTCGGCACCTTCACGTTCTCGAAGATCACCTCGGTCGTGTCCGAGGCGCGCCACCCCATCTTGTCCTCTTTCTTGCCGGGGCGGAGACCCTCCATCCCCTTCTCGAGGATGAACATGCTGATCCCCTTCGTGCCGAGCTCGGGATCGGTGCGGGCCACCACCACGTAAGTTTCCGCCACGGATCCGTTCGTGATGAAGACCTTCGATCCGTTCATGACGAAGTGGTCGCCCTCTTCAATCGCCGTCGTCTCGAGGGCGCGGGCGTCGGAGCCGGCGTTCGGCTCGGTCAGGCAGTAGGCGGCGATCTTCTCCCCCCGGGCGAGGGGGGGGATGTACTTCTTCCTCTGCTCCTCCGTGCCGAACTCCCATATCGGGTTCATGCTGTTCGATGTGTGGGTGAGGATCGTGATCCCCACGGAGGAGTCCACCTTGGAAATCTCCTCGATCACCAGGGCATAGCTCATGTAGTCCAGTCCCGCTCCGTCGTACTCCTCCGGGAAGGGGACGCCGAGAAGCCCGAGGTCGGCCGCCTTGCGAATCAGGTCGTAAGGGAATTCGCCCTTTTGATCGTACTCCGCCGAGCGCGGCGCGATCTCCTTTCGGGCGAAGTCCCGGACCATCTTCTGGATCGACAGTTGTTCTTGGGTCAGGTCCATGAGATCCCGCCTCTCCCTACGCATGGTTCGTCGTCGATGATGGACGCCGGGGACCGGACCGCAAGGTCCGTTGAAACCGATTCTCTCGTTCCGTCGCTCCTCTGCCGGGAGAGGCGCGGCGGGTCAGACACCCATATGAAGGCGGCTGGCCAGCATCTCCGGCAGCCCGGCCTTCAGGATCTTGTCCGACGCCATCGCCACGTCGTACTCCTCCCGGCGGAGCGTGAGTTCCCGCTTCTCCGTGTCGTAGATTCCGAAGGAGAGCCGCGGATCGTTGTCCCTCGGCTGCCCCACGGAACCGACGTTCACGATGAACCGCCGTCCCTTCTCGAACGCGATCACGCCTTCCTTCAGCCGTTCCCCCCGGTCGCCGTTCTCCTCGAAGAGGACGGGCACGTGGGAGTGGCCGAGGAAGCAGATCGTGTCGTTGAAGTGGGCGAAGGCCTCGTCCGCCACCCCCTGGTTGGTGACGTAGTGCCACTCCTCCAGTTCGTGGGGCGAGGCGTGCACGGCGTAGAAGTCGTCCGCCCGGTAGTCCATGGGAAGGGACTCGATGTACGCCGTGTTCTCGTCGGTCAGCTTCTCCCGCGTCCAATTCGCCGCCTTCCGGGCGTGGGCGTTGAAGTACTCCACCGACGTCATGCCGACGGCGGCCGCGTCGTGATTGCCGAGAAGCGCGTGGGAACACCGGGAGCGAACCAGGTCGACGCACTCGTTCGGGCTCGCGCCGTAACCGACCACGTCGCCGAGACAGATGACCTCGTCCACCCCGGCCGTGTCGATGTGGCGGACCGCCGTCTCGAGCGCCTCGAGGTTGCCGTGGATGTCGGAGATGAACGCGACGATCAAGAGGAAACTCCTTCGGCATGCGGAATTATCGACCGCGAGACTACCCCAGAACCGCTCCCGGATCAATCCTTTTGGGCCGGCGCCTCCTCGAGGATCGCGGCTCGTGCGCGCCGGACCCGGAGGCTCCTCGCCTCCTCTCCGCCTCCCGCGAGAATGCGGAGCACGTCGGTGACGCGCCCGCCGCTCCCCATGGTGATCGAGATCCGGCGGTGCGCACGGTCCGCACGGAGATCGACGACCGCTTCCCGGAGGTTGATGCGCCGGGTCTTCCCCTTCTTCGACGTCTTCTCGCCCCACACTTCGGTCGCGTCGGCGAAACGCTCCGCCTCCGCGGCGATCCGGTCGTAGTCGAGCGCCTCCGGCGCGATCACCTCGTACTCCATCTCCATCGGAAGGGCGTCGAGGGCCGTACCGCGGAGGGGGACCGCCTCCCCGCCGAACACGCGGACCGGCGGCGGGAGCTCTTCGTTCAGGCTGCGCTCCGCCTCCTCCGGCAGGACCGGGGCGTGGAAGAGGAACTCGATCGGTTCTTCGGCGCCGGCATACCCGACGGGAAGGGCCGGACCGAAGGCGACGCGAACGTGGGGGTGGAAACCGCGGCTGTAGGCGATCGGGAGGCCCGTGCGCCGGAGGGCCATGCGGAAGAGCCTCCCGAGTTCCAGGTGGGAGAGAAAGCGGAAGTCCCCCTCCTTCGCGTAGCGGAACCGGAGCCGGAGCTTCGCCTCCCGGGGGGGCTCGGGCTCCGGCGCCGCGGTCTCTTCCCCTCCGCCGCCGGCTCCGTTCCCGCCGGCGTCCTTCCCGCGGATCACGAAGAGGTCGTCGCCGCAGGTCCGGCAGACGCGGCACTCCTCCCGGCAGAACGGGGTGAATCGCCCCGTACGCGCCCGGCCCCGCTCCCGGAGCAGAAACCGCTTCGCGATCCCGCTGTCGATGTGGTCCCAGGGAAGAACCTCGTAGTCGTGGCGCTCCCTGAGATACTCCTCCGGGTCGACCCCGGCACGCTCGAACGCCTGCATCCAGCGGTCGTGGGAGAACATCTCGCTCCACTCGTCGAAGCGGGCGCCGAGATCGACCGCCGCCTCGATCGCGTCCGCCACCTTCCGGTCCCCCCGGGAGAGCACCCCCTCGATGTGGGTCTGGTACGGGTTGTGACACTTCAGGGCGATATCGCGGGTGCGGGGCATCCGCTCCCGGATCACCCGCTGCTTCCTCTCGATCTCCGCGATGCCGTCCTGCCGCTCCCACTGGAACGGGGTGTGGGGCTTCGGCACGAGGCTCGACACACTGACGTTCAGCCGGAGCCCCCGCCTCCCCGCCCGCTTCCCGGCGCGCCACACCTCTTCGGAGAGCGAGGCGATCCCTTCGAGGTCTTCGTCCTCCTCCGTCGGCAAACCGATCAGGAAGTAGAGCTTCAATATGTCCCACCCCCGAGCGGCCGCCCGCTCGGCCGTGCGGATCACGTCTTCCCGTGCGATCCCTTTGTTGATGAGACGGAGCATCCGCTCCGAGCCCGCCTCGGGGGCGATGGTGAACCCCGTCTTCCGGTGCCGCGCCACCTCGGCGATCATCGGATCGGTCAGCGTCGAGGCCCGGAGCGAAGGGAGCGAGATGCCGACCCGTTCTCCTTTAAGCTCGTCGTTCAGGAGACGCATCATCGGCAGGATCTCGGCGTGGTCCCCCGTGGAGAGAGAGGCGAGGGAGACGTCTTCGTGCCCCGTGCTCCGAACCGCCGCCGCCGCGGCGGCCACCACTTCCTCCTTCGGCCGCTCCCGAAGGGGTCGGTAGATCATCCCCGCCTGGCAGAATCGGCATCCGACGCCGCATCCCCGAGCGATCTCCGCGTACACCCGGTCGTGGATCGGCTGAACCGCGGGGACCACGGGCGCCTCGGGCGCGGGGAAGCGGGTCACGTCCGCCAGGGCGAGCCGCCGGACCGGAGGGCCCTCGGCCCCGGCGAGTCTTCCGTCGGGCCCGTACTTCATCTTGTAGAGGGAGGGGACGTAGACGCCCGGCACCCCGGCGAGCGCCGCGAGGAGGCTCTCCTTCTTGCCGTCCCCCTCCCGTTTCCACAGGCCCACGGCGGAGGTGATGGCGATCACCCCCTCCTCTCCGTCGCCGAGCAGGAAGAGATCGAAGAAGGGGGCGAGGGGTTCGGGGTTCATGGCGCACGGCCCCCCTCCGGCGACGAGGGGGAACGGGTCTTTCCGCGCGGCGGCGCGGCGCGGGAGACCGGCGAGATCGAGAGAGGCGACCACGTTCGTGCAGGAGAGTTCGAATTGCAGCGTGATTCCGAGGAGGTCAAACTCCCTGAGCGGCCGGTACGATTCGGAGGAGAAGAGGGGCACGCCCCGCTCCCTCATGCGCTCTTCCATGTCGGTCCAGGGGAAGAAGGCCCGCTCCGCGGCCGCCCCCTCGAGGCCGTGAACGAGGTGGTAGAGGATCTCGAGACCGTGATGAGAATAGCCGGACTCGGCGACGTCGGGAAAGAGGAGGGCCCACCGGACCTCCGCGCCGGCCGGCGCCCCCCCCCGCCCGTTTTTCACGGGGGGAAGGTAGCGGCTCGGCTTCGAGACGTGAGGAAGCAGATCGAAGATGACGTCTTTCCAAGCGCTCAAGATCTCCTCCGTTCTATATCGCGATGGCGCGTTTCCATTCGCGCCGGTTCACTTCGTCCACGTGGTCCTTCTCCCCCGACTCCCACGGGGACTCCCCGGGGACCCGGTCCTCGAAGAGGAGCCGGTCGAGATCGAGGCCTGACTCCTTCGCCGCCCTGTCCCAACGCTCCCCCCCGGCGATGCGCTCGAGGAAAGGGGCGAGTTCCTCGCCCCCCTGGGCGAGCACGGCCTCGGTGTACGCTTCCCGAAGGTCGGTCGCCTTCACCGTGAAACCCCGGAGTTTCGCCCGGAGCCCGGTCAGTACGCGGCGCATTTCCGCGGGTCTCGTCATGGCGGCCCATTGGAAGGGCGTTCGCGGCTTCGGCACGAAGGGATGGAGCGAGACGGTCACCTTCCCCCTCCGGCCTCCGGCGCCCCGGAATCGCCCGCGGATCTCCTCGGAGAGGCGGACGATCCCCGCCCGGTCCTCGTCGGTCTCGAAGGGGAGCCCGACCATGTAGTAGATGCGGAGCGACGGGAACCCCGCCTTCGCCGCCCGCTCCACGCCCTCGAGGATCTTCCCGTCCGACGCCTTCTTGCGGATGCGCTCCCTGAGGGAGGCCGTACCCGCCTCCGGGGCGATGGTGAGGGTGCGGAGCCCGCTCTCCCGGAGATAGTGGAGCACCGAGTCCGTCAACTGGTCGACCCGCACCGACGAGGCGCCGATCTCGAAGCCCCGGCGGAAGAGGCCCCCCGCGATCTCCTCCGCCTCCACGTGATCGAAGAAGGCGGCCGTGACGAGGCCGACCTTGCGGAGCGGCGGCCGGCCGAGGCGCTCGTCCTCGGCACGGCAGCGGAGGGCCGTTTCGATCACGGTCTCCGAGGGGACCATGCGGAACTTGGGGAAGACGGTGCCTACGGTGCAGAACCGGCAGCGCCGGGGGCACCCTCTCGAGATCTCGACGAGCAGCGTGTCGGCGAACTCGGCGTGGGGCGTCACGAGACGGCCGATCGCCGGAGCCTCTCTCATCCCGTCGTAACGCCGCCGGGCGATGCCGGAGGCGCTTCCGTGACAGGCGGGCACGTACGCCCCGTCGAGGCGGGCGGCGCGGGCGAGGTGCTCCTCCCGGGGCCGTCCGAGATCGGCGAGGCGGAGCTCGAGGTATTCGCCGATCACCTCCTCCCCCTCGCCGAGGAGGAAGACGTCGACGAACGGCCGGAGCGGCTCCGGATTGAGAAAGGTCGAAGCGCCGCCGGCGAGCACGATCGGATGCCGGTCCTCCCGCTCCTCCCGGCGAAGGGGGACCTTCGCCGCGGCGAGCATCCGGAGGAAGTTCACGTAGTCGTTCTCGAAGGAGATCGAGAAGGCGATGACGTCCGCGCCGCCGGCGGGGCGGCCGCTCTCGAAAGTGCGGAGCGGGCCCTCTTCGCCCTCGGGGAGGAAGACCCGTTCCGCGTCGACCGACGGGACCCGCCGGGACCTCTCGAGGATCTCCTGGAAGCCGAGGTTCGCCATGCCGAGGGAGTAGCGGTTCGGAAAGGCGAGGGCCACCGAGAGCTCGCCGGACCGGCGCCCCGTCCCCGAGTAGGTCCTCTCGGCCCGGAGGAGCCCCTCCCCGTCGTAACCCCTGGACGAGCCTTCTCTCATGGGAACCCGCTTTCTCGTCGATCCTCGGAACGGCGACCGTCACCGGTGGCCCCAGTGACCGTCACGAAGTTCATGGCGAAGCGCCCGGAGGGCCGGAATCGGGGGAAACGCTAATAGCGCCGTCAGTTGCTTGTTGTTATATCTTAGTCCGCGGGGGGGGCCGAAGTCAACGCGCCGCGGCCCTTTCCCGCCCGCCCGGTTCCCGAGGCGGAACCGATCGAACCCCCCGGAACGGCGTCGGTTGACGAATCGCCCCCCCGTGACGTACCGTGAATCGCCCGGCCCTGGATCGGGGCCGACCCTGAAAAGCGCGCGGAAGGACGAAGCCGTGACCTATCGCCCCATCGATGTCGTCCTCGCCACCACGTACCGATGCAATGCCCGCTGCATCATGTGCAATATCTGGAAGAACCCGTCCAAGAACGACCTCGAACCGGAGGAGTACCGGTTCCTGCCCGAGTCGATCCGTTACGTCAACATCTCCGGCGGTGAACCATTCCTCCGAAGCGACATCCCCGAGATCGTGGCGGTCGTGAAGGAGCGGGCGCCCGATTCAGAGATCATCATCTCGAGCAACGGCTTCATGCCGGAGAAGGTCGAGGACTCGATGCGGGAGGTGCTGAAGATCGACCCGGCCGTCGGCGTCGGCATCTCGATCGACGGCGCCGGGGCGCTCCACGATCACGTGCGCGGGATCCCGAAGGGATTCGACAAGTGCATGGACACGGTGGGGAGGCTGAAGGGGCTCGGCATGACGAATCTCCGCCTCGCCTTCACGGTGGTGGACGAAAACGTGGACGACCTGCCCGAGGTGTACCGGCTGACCAAGGAGATGGGCATCCAGTTCACGATGGCGGTGGCCCAGAACTCGTCCCACTATTTCATGACCGAGGAGAACCACTTCAGCCTGGTCGAGAAGCTGCGGGAGAATCTCGGCCCCCTGGTGGAGGACCTCCTCCGGTCGAGCCACCCGAAGAACTGGCTCCGGGCGTTCTTCGCCCACGGGATCTTCCGCTACGCCGCCGGCGCGGGGCGGCCATTCGTCTGCAACGCGGCGCAGGATTTCTTCTTCGTCGCGCCGAACGGGGACATCTACCCGTGCAACGTGATGGAGCGGGTCCTCGGCAACGTGCGGGAGAAGCCGTGGGACGAGATCTGGAACGGGGCGGCCGCCGACACGATCCGGGACGAGGTGCGGGCGTGCCAATTGAAATGCTGGATGGTCTGCACGGCCCGGTCGGACATGAAAAAGAACGCGGGCCACGTGGTCAAGTGGATCGCGAAGAAGAAGCTCCATGCCCACGCGGGCCGCTTTGAACTCGATCGACCGGAGCGGGAGAGATCATGATATTCGAGCAGATTCTCGTCGGCGGCGACCGGAACTTCGCGTACCTCGCCGGCGACAAGGCGGGGGGGGCGGCCGTCGTTTCGATCCTTCGTACAACCCCCGGGCGGTCTTTTCGCTCGCGGACGAGATGGGGCTCACGATCCGGGCGATCGCGATCACCCACGACCACCCGGACCACACGAACGGAAACCAGGAACTCGTCGAACTGACCGGGGCGGAGGTGTGGCTGCACGCGAGGGCGGCGGGGAACGGGGACCGGGCGGTGAAGGACGGGGAGACGATCGACGTCGGCAGCCTCGCGGTGAAGGTGATCCACACGCCCGGGCACACGCCCGACTCGGTCTGCTATCTGGTGGGGGACCATCTGGTCTCGGGGGACACGCTCTTCGTGGGGAAGGTGGGGGGCACGGGCTACGGGACGGACGCGAAAGAGGAGTTCGACAGCCTGCATGACAAGCTGATGAGGCTGCCCGACCACGTCGCGGTTTGGCCGGGCCACGACTACGGCGTGAGGCCCTCTTCGACGATCGGCGAGGAACGGAAAACGAACCCGTTCCTCGTCCAGCCGGATTTCGCATCGTTCGTGAACCTCAAGAAGAACTGGCTACAGTACAAGAAAGAGCACGGCACAAAATAGCGACGGAGACTGTGAGTGGGAGTGGGAGTACGAGCGGGTCTCTGCTAAGCCGGTCGCCCTGAGTGCCGCGGCCGGAGGCCGCGGTGTATCGAAGGGCGAGCCGGCGCGTTCTGTCATAGAGTCGCCGGATGCTCGGGTCCGGCAACGGGGCTTGCCCGTCCCGTCGCTCGCGAGGGAAGGCCGCCTCCGCTGGCCAAGCGCTCGCGAGAGACGGGCGGCGCCCCTGCCACCAAGCACCGGCGACGGAGTTTCGGAAGCACCGCTATTCCTCCCCAGTTCCCCCTCAGTGCCGCGAGATCCCTTCGAAACGGACCTTCGGTTCTACTCGGGACAGGCCTCCGGGCGGTGTACCGAAGGCCGAACCGGAGATCAGCAAGGACTCCGATTCAGAATGGAATAACACCGTGTGTCCTGAGTAGCTCGCGAACGAAGTGAGCGGCATATCGAAGGGCCGTGAGGAGGGGGAAGAGAGGCGTCCGCCCATCCGCCTTCGCCTGCGGCTTCGGCGGACAAGCCCGGTCGCGCGTTCGATTCGTGCCGCTCTCTCCTCCGCCCGGCTCCGATCAGCGGCGGGGCGGCGGACCGGCCGAGGGAGGGATGAAGGGGCAGGCTTGAACGCTCGTCGCACGGCGGGAAGGAGCCCTCCCATTCTCCGGGCTCGTAGAGGAGGCGGTGCGGAAGGCGGTGACAGCTCCCCGGTAATGCCCCCATCCCTCCCGAAGCCGGACCACCGTCCCGCCGCTGCTCCTCACCGGCCTTACCGCGTCCACGTCTTCCATGGGATTACGATCGGGATGCACGGGCGGCCCCGATGAAATACAATCCCCCCGGAGGAAACCGCAATGTCGACGAAACCGAGCAAAGAGATCGCGACCTGGAAGAACGAGTACCCGGACCGGATCTACCGGATCGTCCACGACTGTCCGGAGTTCACCTGCCTCTGCCCCATGACGGGGCAGCCCGACTTCGGGGAACTTCGGATCGAGTACGTGCCCGCGGAGAAGTGCCTGGAGCTGAAATCGCTGAAGCTCTACCTCTGGTCGTACCGGGACGAGGGGATCTTCCACGAGACGGCGACGAACCGGATTCTGGAGGATCTGGTGAGGGCGGCGGAGCCGCGGTGGATGCGGGTCGTGGGGGAGTTCAACGTCCGGGGCGGCATCGGCACCACGGTCGTCGCCGAGCATGGGGAGATGCCGGCGGGGGTGTAGCCGGCGATCGGCCGGGCCTCAGGTTAGGCAAGGGGCGGCGCTCATCATTGAATCATCGCCGGATGCTCGGATCCGGCGACGGGGCTTGCCCGTCCCGTCGCTCGCTGAGGAAGGCCGCTTCCGCTGGCCAAGCGCTCGCGAGGGACGGGCGGCGGCGCGGAAAGCGGCAACAGCTCCCCGGTGATGCCCCCCTCCCTCCCGAGGCCGGTCCCCTCGCCCCGCCAGACCTCCTCTCCTACTTTTTCTTCCGGAGCCCCCGCAGCACCGCCAGATTCTCCACATCCTCGTGGAGGTCTTCGGACTTGGGCGTTTCGAGGATCATCGGGATCTTTCGGAAGCGACGGTCGTTGACGAAGAACGAGAAACACTCGAGACCGATCTCCCCCTTTCCTATGTGCTCGTGCCGGTCCCGGCGGCTCTCGAAGGGTCTCATAGAGTCGTTCAAGTGAATCGCCTTCAGCGTATCGAGGCCGAGGATCCGGTCGAAGTCGCGGAAGGTCTTCAAGAACCCCTTCCGCTCGTGGACCGGGTAGCCGGCGGCGAAGACATGGCAGGTGTCGAGGCAGACGCCGATCCGCTCCGGCTCCTTCGCGCCCTCCCGGATCGCGGCGAGCTGCTCGAACCGGTAGCCGAGATTGCTCCCCTGGCCGGCGGTGGTCTCGAGGAGGGTGAAGGTCCGAAAGCCATTCGTCTCTTTGTGGACCAGGTCGAGGGCTTCGACGATCTTCCCGATCCCCTCCTCCTCCCCCTGGCCGACGTGGCTTCCGGGGTGGATGACGACCCCGGCGAGGCGGAGAAGCTCCGCCCGCTCGAGCTCGTCCCTCATGGCGTCCAGGGACTTCTTCCGGACATCCCCTCCGGGCGAGGCGAGATTGATCAGGTAGGCCGTGTGGGAGATGAGGAACTCGGGGCGGAACTCCTTCGCGAGGTCGTGAAAGCGGTCCGCCTCCTCCGGGGCGATCGCCTTCCCCGTCCACCGGTTGTTGTTCTTGGTGAAGAGCTGCGCCGCCCGGCACCCGATCGACTTCGCCCGTTCCAGGGCGGTGTCGACCCCGCCGGCGATCGACATGTGGGCGCCGAGGTTCATGTAGTTCTCCTCATCCGATCCATATTCTCCATGAACTTGTCAAAAAGAGAGCTGCGGCGCAAGCGGGACATCGTGCGGTCCGCCGGACGGGGTGGCGGGGGCCGGATTCGCGATGGACGACATTCCCATCATGAACTTGCGTCGCTCGGGGCGACCGCTCGAGAGACTTGAAAAGGGCGGAGGATCTCTTCCCTCCCATCTCCCTATCCCGTTATCTCCGTCGATCGCTCCCCGATCCCCCAGAAGGGCGAGCCGGTTCCACTTGACCCGGCGGTAATATTGTTTTACTATATGCAACAGTTGCCATGCGGCAATGTGTTCCTCGGGGAACTCCCGTTGGGTCCTAGTCAGATAACTGCTTCATTTGAAGTGAGTTGTCGTTATGGGTTCCCAGAGAGACCCGTGGCTTTCTCTCGAGCCCGATCCCGCCGTGGGACTCCCTCCCCACGGTAGGCCTCTCGGGCCTCTTGAAGAAGCCGGGGCGGTCCGTCAAGGGGATGACCGACCGGGTTGATTCTCTCCGGTGATCCAAGGGCCGAGAGATCTTCCGAATGCCCCCGACGCCCGTGAGAGGCGAAACCCGGCTCGGGCGGGCACCGGAAGGTCTCCGAATCCCCCGGCAGGGTCGCCTTTCCGCATCTCGTCCGTCTTCCCGCGGAAGGGCCCGTAAACCAAGAGATCCCGCGCGCGGGGAGCCGAGCCCTGCGGGGAGGTAGCTATGTTTCGCATGGGCTATCGGAACATCACTCTCGTTGTCGTCTCCGTCATCGCCCTCGTGCTCTTCTTCGTCGTGGGCGGCGGACAGACGAAGGCCCAACCACCGATCCAGAAGCATCTCGAACTCGTCCCGGAGCCGGGGAAGACCTTGAATGGCGGGATCCCCGGCAACTGCTCGACCTGGCACGAGATCTGGCCGGCCTACTGCCTCAACCACCACCAGGCGGGTTACGAGGACAACGGCGACAGCCTGATCTCCCCCTGCGACGTGATCACCCTCGACACGGGAGAGGAATGGCACGTCGTCTGGGTCGGTCCCACCTACTGGATCGAGTGCTTCCCCGGCGAACCGCCGTTCGGATACGAACCGACCGAACCCGGCACCGGCGGTGACCCGACGGGGGAGATCTGGCACGAGGTGTACCCGAACTTCTGCGCCAGCTCGCCCGTCGAAGGGTGGCAGGACAACGGCGACGGCGTCGTTAGCGTCTGCGATCTGGTCATGATCGGCGGGGTCTGGTGTCACATCGTGGACATCGGACTCAATATCATCGTGGAGCCGGGCGGCTCGACCTCCACCGATGAAACGAGCTGGGGCGACGTGAAGGCCCGGTTCCGCAAACTGACCGACTGATTCGACGAACGGTAACGCCAGGATTTCGCTCCGCCCGGTCTCCTGGGGAGGCCGGGCGGTTCCCTTTCCGACGCCTACCGGGCGGTCCGGGTCTCCTTTCCCGCCCCCCACCACTCCGGGAGCCCTCCGAGGAACCACCAGAGGTCCCGGAATCCCTGCCGGGCGGCCCACGTGGCGCACTGGCGGGAGCGGATGCAGTCCGGACCGTAGCAGTAGAGGACGAGGGTCAGGGCCCCCGGATCGACTCCCGGACACGCCCTCTCGACGACGGCGCCGAGGGAGTCGACGAACTGATCGGACCGGATGCAGACGGATCCGGGGATGTAGCGGATCTCGTGGTCCCGACGGTTCCGCACGTCGACGAGAAGCACGTTTCGCCGCCGGTTCTCCTCGTCGGTCCCTCCGACCCGATCGTCCACCTCGTCGGCGGTGGCGATTCTCACGACCGGCGCGGTCGAGTCCGCGCTCCACTCGCCCCACCCGCCCGGGAAAACGCGGACCTTCTCGATCCCCCCGAGCCGGAGGACGAGCGCCGCGAGGGCGGCCTCCCGCCCGGTCCCTTCATCGTAGACCACGAACTCCGCTCCGAGATCGACCGTCGTCGAAGGCCTGGGGCCGAGCCGGGCCAGGATCGCCCTGATCTCCTCCCCCTCCATGAAGGTCCCGTCCGAGCCGGTGACGATTCGCGGATCGAAGGGGAGGGCATGGGGAACGTGGCCCGCCTCCCACGCCGTCGAATCGCGAACGTCCAGGATCTCGACGCCCTCGGTTCCGAAGTGCTCCCGCACCCACGGGGCGTTCGCCACGGTTGTCGTATCGAAAGACGCCGACGACCCGCCTCTCGGCTGCTCCGCGGCAGACCCTATCTTCTGCAAACGGGACTCTCCGAATTCACGCAGCCATGCGGGGAGCCCCCCGTCGAGAAGGAGCGGCAATCCCTGCCCGCCGATCACGAGACCCCACCACACCGTTGCCGCCTCCCGCGGATCGCTCCCTCCGTAGAGAAAGAGGGGGCGCCCAACAGGGAAACCGTGTCGATGGAGGAACGGGAGGAGACCGGGGCCGAAGTCGATCGAATCGGCGGGGAGGGAAACCGCACCTCGAAGATGTCCCGCTCGGTACGCTCCCGCTTCTCTCGCGTCGACGACCAGGGGCCGAGGGTCGTCCTCCCGGAAGGCCGTCTCCTCGAAGAGCGGCGCATCGATCAGAATCTCCGGGTAGACCGGCTCGGGGGCGTCCTTCGCGAGCCACGGGGGCCACTGGCAGTTCACGCTCGACGGGGGGAGGGCGAGGGAGAGGACCAGACAGGCGAGAACGAAAAGGACCGGCGTACGGAGGGGTCCCCCTCGCGGAGGATCTCCTCGGGTCGGCCGGTCCCGGTTAGGGCTCATCGTCGAATCCCCTACTCCCGGCTTTTTTCCATCCGCTCCAGGGTCTTCTCGAGCCGCCTCTGGCCCCGGTGGATCGCGATCAGATAGCCCCAGATCGCCACCCAGGTGATCAGGAACGCGGCGAAGAGAAAGGACACGTTCGCCGGCCTCCGCTCGGAACGGCGCTCCTCCGACGGGGGGCGGTTCGGATAGTTCTGGGCGGCCGCGTTCGGTACGGGGCCGGCGAGGGAGAGCGCGCCGAGGAGAATCAGGATCGCGCCCGCGCGGCGAATCATACGGATCGCCTCCTTTCGTCGAAGATCACTTCCGCCCGCTTCGTCATGGACGAGTAGCGAAGACGAAGGCGGAGAAGCACGTAGAAGAGCAGCGTGAAGACGGCCAGGGAGAAGAAGAAGGCGAGCCGCATCTTCGGGTCGAGCCCGGAGCCTTCGCTCCCCTGGAAGACGGGCGACGGATGCTGGTTCCGCCACCACCGGATGGAGAAGTAGACCACCGGCACGTCGAGGAAACCGACGATGCCGAGGATCGCGGACATGGTCGCCCGCCGGGACGAGTCCGGCACGTAGGAGCGGAGGAGCATGTACCCGACGTAGAGAAACCAGAGGACGAGGGTCGACGTGAGCCGCGAGTCCCACGTCCACCACACCCCCCAGACCGGCTTCGCCCAGATCGGCCCGGTGATCAGCACGAGCGTGCAGAAGAGCACGCCCACCACCGCCGACGCCTCGGCGAGACGGTCCCACGAGTCCTTCCTCGAGGCCAGGTAGCCGATGGACGAGACGAAGACGACGAAGAAGGCGAAGAACGCCACCCACGCCGACGGCACGTGGAAGTAGAAGACCTTTTGGATCGGCCCCATGGTCCGTTCCACCGGAGCGTAGAAGAAGATCAAGAAGAGATTGACCGTCATCGCCGCGCCGAGGATCAGGATCATCAGGAGGTCGACCCCACCCCGTTCGTTCCGCATGGTCTAGTCCTCCAGGGCGTAACCGAACGTCAGGAACGACGTGGTCACGAAAATGATGTCGAAAGCGATCAGGATCTTGATCGGCGTCCCCGCCGGGTCCCCCCGGAAGATCGCCCCCGTCCCCTCCACCGCCGCGAGCAGCACCGGCACGATGACGGGGAAGAGGAGCACCGGGAGGATCACCCCCTTGAGGCGGGTCTGAGCGGTCACCGCCACGAGCAGCGTCCCCACGGAGCAGAACCCCACCGTCCCGAGCAGGTTCAGGAGGAGCATGGACGGGAGGAGCGGGAGGATGTCCACGTTGAAGAAGAGCACGAAGAAGGGGAGCGTCAGGATCTCGGCGATGTACATGAACAGCACGTTCGCCGCGAGCTTGGCGATGTAGATCACGCCCCGGTCCATCGGCGCGAGGAGGAGCCCCTCCATGCCGCCCATGTCCCGTTCCAGGGCGAGGGTGTGTTCGAGACCGATCGTGCCGGAGAAGGCGAAGGCGATCCAGAGGAGGCCGGGCCCGATGAACATCGTCTCCTCCCGGGTCGGCTCGAAGGCGAAGGCGAGAAGCAGCACGGAGAGGACCGAGAAGAGGGTCATGGTGAAGATGCCCTGCCGGGTCCTGAGCTCGACGAGCAGGTCCTTTGCCAGAATGGCGCCGATGCGGGAGAGAGAATCGATCACGACGCCGCCTCCCGCAAGAGCCGCCCCATCGTCTCGATCCGGTCCGGCGTGGAGAGACCGGTGAAGTCGGAGGTCTCGGCGATCTTCCCCCTCTTGATGACAACGGCCCTACTCCCGAGGGGCGCCGCCGATTCGAGGCGGTGGCTCGCGAGCAGAATCGCCGCCCCCGCGGCCCGGCGGGCCTCGAGACGGGCGGCGAGGGAGAGGGAGGACGTCAGGTCGAGCCCCGTGAACGGCTCGTCGAGGAGAAAGACGTCCGGCTCGTGGAGAAAGACCCGGGCGAGGGCGAGACGCTGTTTCATGCCCCGGGAGAAGTTCCGCACCGACTCGTCCCCCCAGGCGGCGAGGTCCACCTCGGCGAGACCCTCGTCGATGCTCTTCCGGTCGGAGGGGCGCCGGTAGAGCCGCGCGAAAAAGCGGAGGTTCTCGGCCGCCGTCAGATCCGGGTAGAGCGCGAGATTGTGGGAGAGGAACCCGATGCGGGCGCGGGCGGCGCCGCCGGCGGCGCGGGGCGCCTCGCCGAGCACGGTGATCTCCCCTTCGCTCGGGAGGAGGAGCCCGCCGGCGATGCGGAGAAGCGTCGTCTTCCCGGCGCCGTTCGGGCCGAGGACGAGGACGATCTCCCCGGCCCGGGCTTCGAAGTCGAGCCCCTTCAGGGCGTAGAAGTAGCCGAATCGGCGGACGAGCCCGGAAGCGCGGACGGCGGCTTCCCCGCTCAACGGGTGCCCCCGGTGAAGAAGCGGCCGGCGATCAGGAGCCCGGCGAAGAGGACGGCGAGGACGAGGACGATGACCATGGTCCGTACGTCCTCGAAGGGGGCCGGCCCGGAAAAGACCCGCCCCCGGGGACGCTCCGTCTCCGGCGGAGGGGAGGGCGCGGCGACGGAGCCTCCAGAGGCGCGGAACGCGATCTCGCCGCCCGCGGGCGTCCCGCTGATCGTGTAGACGCCCCCCCCGCCCCCCCCCGTGTGGGCGGCCGTCACGTTCGGGCCTTCGATGGTCATGTCCGATGGGGCGATGAGAATCACCTGGGGCACCTCGAGGGGCGTGGCCAGGCGAAAGTCGACGGCGCCTGCGTAGGGGATGTCGTAGCTCACGGCCACCGCCGTGAAGCCGGGGCGGATCGGATAGTCGATGGCGACCTCCCGCGGGTCTCCCGTCGGAATCGGGTCGCGGCGCACCGGGACGATGCCCCGGGAGACGGCGATGCCGAGCCCCTCCAGCTCGGACGCGGGAAGGGGCAGCCGGGTCCGGAAGGTGCCCGAACCGCCGTCCAGAAGCGTGCGCGGCGGGTCGGACACGTTCATCACCCGGTGAACCTGGTCGACCCGGAGGCGGTCGGGGCCGGTGCGGCGGAGATCGATCTCCATCTCCTCCACCTCCAGGGCGACGGGCCCTGTGGTCGTCTCGTAGACGCGGACCGTGAGGAGCGTGTCCACCGCGATCCCCACGGTGAACTGCTCGTTGTAGCTTACGCCCAGGTAGGAGGTCTGGAGGAGGAGCGGATTGTCGGGACCGCCGGGCACGTCTTCGAAGAGAAAACCACCCCGGGCGTCCTCGGTTTTCCATTCGCCCCCGGCCTCTCCGAATCCGACGAGATGCACTTCCACGGCCGCCGAGAACCCGGTCCCGGTGCCGTTGACGATCTCGCCCCGCAGGGTCGCGGCCGTCGACACGGATGCCGAGGCGGGGAGAAGCATGGCCAGGACCGAGAGGACGAGGCGCTCACTAGACACGCTTCTTCCCCCCCCGGCTCTCGATCTGCCGGATCGTCTTCGCCGCCTCCCCCTTCATGATTCGCCGCTGCGTCTCGTGGTCCTCGGCGGACAGCTTGCCCATCTCGCGGTCGAAATCGAGTTCCCGGATGGCGGCGATGAGGGCGCGCTTCTTCAAGAGGAGCATGTCGAGCTCGCTCTCCCGGTCCGCGGCCTTGTCCCGGCCGGGGCGGAAGAGGGGCGGCAGCAGCAGGGCCACCGCGATCAAGGGCATGACGACGATGAGCCAGGTCACGAATCGAACCTCCCCGGAAAGCGACGGAACCCGCAGCCCCTTACACTACAATTCGCCGCCGATTCGCCCAAGGGAAAATGTCGTTACGAATTCCGAGGCCGGCGGGAGGGAACGAGGCAGACGAGCGTCCCGGCCACCATGACGATGCCCCCGATCCAGACCCAGCGCACGAGCGGATTCCGGTAGACCTGGATCACGGCGCCGCCGTGGGCCCCGGATGCGGCGTAAACCAGGTAAAGGTCCTCCACGAAGGTGGAGTGGATCTCCACCTCCGAGCTGGGCTGCTCGCTCGCGTTATAGTAGCGGCGCTCGGGCGTGTACCTCCCGATCGGCCGGTCGCCGTCGAAGAGCGCCAGCGCCGCCCGGGCATACTCGTAATTCGGGGTGACCCCCTCTTCGAGGTTCTCCACCCGCACCTTGTACTTGCCCAGCTCCATTTCGCCGCCCACCTGGAGCTCCTGCACCACGTTCCGGTTGTACGCGGAGCCCGCGATTCCGATGAAGACGAGCACCACGCCGAAGTGGACGATGTAACCGCCGTAGCGCCGCGGATTCCGGAGCATCAGATTGCCGAGGGCCTTCAGGATCGGCTCGCCGAGCTGCCGGCGGCGCACCCGGGCGCCCCGGTAGAACTCGGAGACGATGGTGACCACCACGAAGACGGCGAGGCTGAAGCAGATCAGGGAGTACATGCTGCGCACGGCCATCAGGAAGAGCACCGCGCCGGTGACGACCATGCCGGTCACGGGGAGCGCGAAGGAGCGCCGGAGGCTCGACCAGGAGGTCCTCCGCCACGCGAGCAGGGGGGCCAGCCCGGAGAGGAAGAGCATGAAAAGCCCGACCGGGATGTTGATCCGGTTGAAGAAGGGGGGCCCCACGGAGATCTTCTCGCCCCGCACCGCCTCGGAGATGACCGGGAACATGGTCCCCCAGAGAACGGCGAAGCAGGCGACGAGAAAGAGCAGATTATTGAAGAGAAAGCTCGACTCCCGCGAGAGCATCGAGTCGAGGGTCTGCTCGCTCTTCAGGTACTCCTTGCGGGAGAGGACGAGGCCGACCGATACGAGAAGCCCGAATCCGATGAACGTGATGAAGTAGAAGCCGACCGGGCTCTGGGCGAAGGCATGGACCGAGCTGACGATCCCGCTCCTCGTGAGGAACGTGCCGAACACGCAGAGCATGTACGTCGCGATGATGAGGGAGATGTTCCAGACCTTCAGCATCCCCCGCTTCTCTTGGATGATGACCGAGTGGAGGAAGGCGGTCCCCGTCAGCCAGGGCATGAGGGACGCGTTCTCCACCGGGTCCCAGGCCCAGTAGCCTCCCCAGCCGAGTTCCACGTACGCCCAACGGGCGCCGAGGATGACCCCGGCGGTCAGGAAGAGCCAGGCGAAGAGGGACCATCGCCTCGCGACGAGCAGCCACCGCACGCCGGGCGACTTCGTCCATAGCGCCGCCACGGCGAAGGCGAACGGGACCACGAATCCGACGTAGCCGAGGTAGAGCAGGGGCGGGTGGATCACCATCACGGGATGTTGCAGCAGCGGATTGAGACCCCGCCCGTCGGCCGCCGCGAAGGGGACGATCCCGCCCGCGTGCTCCTGGACCAGTTGCCCGAAGGGATTGGCGACGAACAGGTTCAGATTGGCGAAGAAGAAGCCCGACACGAGGAGGATCGACGTCACGTAGGGCATCAGGTCCCGGTTCCGGTTCCGGTTGGCGAAGATCACCGCCATGCCGTACGCCGTCAGGAGCCAGTGCCAGAAGAGAAGCGACCCCTCCTGCCCCGCCCAGAGCGCCGTGACCTTGTAGGCGAGAGGCAGCTCTTCGTTCGAATGACCCGCCACGTAGGTGTTGCCGAAGTCGTTGGTGACGAAGAGGCCGACCAGGGCGAGGATGGCGGCGGTGACGAGAACGAACGAGAGGATGAGGCTCCGCTCGCCGGCCCGTACGAAGCCTTCCCGGCGCCGCCAGCCGCCGAGAAAGGAGACGACTGTTCCGAAGAGGGTGACGGGGTAGACGACGATCAGGGCGATATTGCCGAAATCATTCAATGTCCGGGCATCCTATGGAAATCGCGGGGGACTCACGCTCCCGCGTTCTCATCTTCGCCGTATTCACTGTAGTCCGCCTCGTACTTGGAGGCGCACTTCGCCTGGATCTTCACCGCTTCGAGGGTGCCGTCCGGCCGCATCTTCCCCTCGACGACCGCCTGGGACCCGTCCTTGAACGTGTCGGGAACCGGGTCCGTGCCGACGTAGATCACGGGGATCACGTGCTCCTCCTGGGCGAGCCGGAAGTGCAGTTCCTTCCCCTTCCACTCGATGCTGCCGTCCTGGACATCCCCCCCCACCTTCAGGCGCTGGTCCGCCACCGCTTCGCCCAGTTCCTGGACCTCCTCGACGGTGCGGTAGTACGCCTTGCTCTCCTCGAATCCCGTGAAGGCGAGCCAAGCCACGGTACCGAGAACCAAGGCGATGCCGATCAAGAACTTACCGTGCTTTCTCTTGCTCATGGTCTCACTCCGTTTCGATCCGTTAATCAGTATATACCAACTTGGGGGGGGAAAGGTCGCAAATACGGGGGAAGAAGACCAGCCCTCAGCCCGCCAGGAGGGCGTCGAGCCCCGAGAGAACCAGGCCCACCGCTTCTTCCATCGATTTTTCCACGGTGAGGCCGGCCGCCTTCGCGTGCCCCCCCCCTCCAAAGGACCGGGCGAAACGGCTCACGTCTACATCCCCCGTCGAACGGAGGGAGACCCGGATTCGCTCCGGCTTCTGCTCCTTGAAGACGGCACACACTTCGACACCCTTCACGGCCCGGAGCAGTTCGATGAATCCTTCCGTATCTTCATGCCGCGCACCGGCTTCGGAGAGCATCTCCTTGGTGACTCGGACCGCCAGGACCTTGCCGCCGCTCCCCCGCTCGAGAGCCGCGAAGACGAGAGGGAGCAGTTTGACCGAAGCGAGACGGCGGTTCTCGAACGCCTCCCGGTAGGCCCGCTCCGGCCGGACGCCTGCCCGGACGAGCTCGGCCGCGGTCCGGAGGGCGCGCTCGTCGGTGTTGGAGAATCGGAAACAACCCGTATCGACGATGAGCGCCGCGTAGAGGGCCTCGGCGATCGCGGGCGTCGAGGTTCCTCCCATCTCCCCGATCAGCTCGTGGATCAGGATCCCGGTGGCGGCGGCGGTCGGGTCGATCACCGAGACGGGGGCGATCCCCGGGTCCGGCTCGAGGTGGTGGTCGATACAGATCCGGAAGGGATCCCGCTCCCGGATGGCGTCGCCGAAAGCCCCGAGCTGGACCCAGCTCGAGAGGTCCAGGATGACGACGGCGCAAACGTCGTCCAGCACGGCGTTCGCCCGCCCCTTGTCGAAGATGATGATCTCCCCTTCCGGGTCGAGGAACCGGCAGTTCACCGGAGTCGGAGTGGGATTCACGATGCGCACCGCGGCCCCCCGCTCCCGGAGGAACCGGGCGAGGGCCATCTCGGAACCGATCGCGTCCGCCTCGGGGTTCACGTGACTCGTGACGAGGAAGCTCCGGTTCTCTTCCAGGGGACGGCGCACCGGTCCCCAGTCGATTATGGGAAGGGCCATGAGATTCCTCCGCCGGGCCCGTACACCGGGCGCCGAATGGCCCAAACTACCACCGGGGCCGCGGCGTGTCAACGCGCCCCCCTCTCCCCTTTCCGCCGGGCGCACCGGTCTGCTAGACTACGGGTCTTGGATTGAGTCGACCGTCCATCCGCCCCTCGGGGCGAAAGACCCGGAGTGAACACGTTGATCAAACTCGGACCGATCCCGAAACTGACCTACCGGCGGGGACGCCCGGGCACGGCGGAGTACGATCTCGTCGCGGCGGGGGTTACTCGAAACGGCGGCGCCCCGGATCCCGCTCTCGCGTCGCTCGGACCTCTCCGGGAGAGCGGCGACTTTCGCGGCGATCCGTTCGAAACGGCTCTCCTGTATTCCGACCGGGAGGGCGATGGTCCGGGCCGCCTGCTCGCCGCCGGCCTCGGCGACGGGGACCGCGTGGACCCGGATCTGCTCCGCCGGTGGTCGGCCCGCGTCGCCCGGGAGGCCCGCCGGGTCCGGGTGATCCGGTTCGCTGTCCTGGTGCCGGAAGGGACCGGGACCGGCGCCGACCGGATCCGGGCGTGCGCGGTGGGGGCGGTTCTCGGCTCCCGCTTCCCCTGGAAGGAAGAGGACGCGCCCCCGGTGGAGGAGATCGTCCTCTTCGGCGACGCCCCCGAATCGGAGGGGGCGAGAGCGGCGGAGACCGGCGCCGCCCTCGCGGCGGCGGTTCTCTTCGCCCGACGGCTCGCCATGGAGCCGGCGAACCGGCTCGGTCCTTCGGAACTGGCCGCCGAGGCGGAGCGGCTCGCCCTGGAAGGGGGCGCGTCCGTCACGATCTGGGATGAGAAGAAGATCGAAGGAGAAGGCCTCCACTCCCTTCTCGCCGTCGGCAGGGGGAGCGATCGGCCTCCCCGGTTCATCCGGATCGAATACGACGGGACCGGCGGCAAGGGCCCCGTAGTCGCCCTCGTCGGGAAAGGGATCGTCTTCGACTCGGGCGGTCTCTCCCTCAAGGCGCCGGACCGGATGATGCAGATGAAGTACGACATGAGCGGTGCCGCGGCGGTCCTCGCCGCGACACGGGCCGCCCTCGCCCTCCGGCTCCCGATCCGGCTCGTGACGGTGGTCCCCACCGCCGAAAACCTCCCCGGGCCCCGCTCCTACCGGCCGGGGGACGTGATCGACACGTACAAGGGCCTCACCGTGGAGGTGGACAACACGGACGCCGAGGGGCGGCTGATCCTCGCGGACGGCCTCGCCTGGACCGAGAAGAACATAAAACCGGAGGCGATGATCGACGTGGCGACCCTGACCGGCGCGTGCAAGATCGCCCTCGGCCGCCACGGGGCCGGCCTCTTCTCGAACGACGACGGGCTCGCCGGTGCCCTCGCCGACGCGGGGGACGCGTCGGGCCAGCGGGTGTGGCGCATGCCCCTATGGCCGGCCTATGATAAGGAGCTGAAGAGCGACTTGGCGGACATGAGGAACATCGCCCGCTCCTCCGCCGTGGGCGGGGGCGCGGTGGTGGCGGCCAAATTCCTCGAGCGCTTCGTGGACCGCACGAAGTGGGCTCATATCGACATCGCCGGGGTGGCGTGGTCGCCGTCGGATCACGATCTCGGCCCGGGGGGGCCCACCGGATTCGGCGCGGCGATCCTCCTCGCCTACCTGATCGACCGGGCCGGCTCCTAGAAGCAGGAAACCACCGGGCCGGGCCGCCCCGCGGCCCCCCGTCGAAAGGAAGAGAGGACAGGACGATGAAAGACCGGTACCCCGTGGTGATCATCGGCTCCGGCCCGGCAGGCCTCACCGCGGCGATCTACGCCGCCCGGGCGGATCTCGCCCCCCTCGTGCTCGAGGGAATGCAGCCCGGCGGGCAGCTGACGACAACCACGGACGTGGAGAATTATCCCGGTTTCCCGGACGGCATCATGGGGCCCGAGATGATGGACATCTTCCGGAAGCAGGCGGCTCGGTTCGGCGCCGAGTGCGTGGCCAAGGAGGTGACGGCCGTCGACTTCTCGGAGCGGCCCTTCCAGGTCGTCGTGGAGGAGAAGGAGACGGTGCTCGTCGACGCGGTGATCATCTCCACCGGCGCGAGCGCCCGCTACCTCGGCCTCGAATCGGAGCTCCGGCTCATCGGGCACGGCGTCTCGGCCTGCGCCACCTGCGACGGCTTCTTTTACCGGGACAAGGTGGTCTGCGTGGTCGGCGGCGGCGACTCGGCCGTGGAGGAGGCGACGTTCCTCACCAAGTTCGCCTCCAAGGTCTACCTGATTCACCGCCGGGACGAGCTCCGGGCGTCGAAGATCATGCAGAAGCGGGCCACGGAGAACGCCAAGATCGAGATCCTCTGGGACACGCTGGTCGAGGAGGTCGTCGGCGACAAGACCGTCACGGGCGCCCGCCTGAAAAACGCGAAGACCGGCGAGGTGCGCGACCTCCCGCTGGACGGCTTCTTCCTCGGCATCGGCCACACGCCGAACACGAAGATCTTCGAGGGGAAGGTCGACACCGACGAGAACGGCTACATCCTGGTCCACGACGGCACCCGCACGAGCGTGGAAGGGGTTTTCGCCGCGGGGGACGTGCAGGACCACGTCTACCGCCAGGCCGTGACCGCCGCCGGAAGCGGCTGCGCAGCCGCCCTCGACGCGGAGCGCTGGCTCGAATCCGGGGAGTAGACCGCGGGGACCCTCCTCTCCTCCCGGGGGGAGGGCCCCGCGACCACCCGGCCCCTCCCGTTCAAGGCCGCTCATACTACCTTCACGACTCTTAATGCCGGTGGGCCGCAGCAAGTGCCTTTTTCCCCTTGAACTGGATTCCCATCGGGATCACACTTCGGATCGTGAGCCCGGTTAATCAATCATCGTAGGCGGAGAACGCGTTTCCAAATCTACTGGGTCCCATGTACTTCAACCTGGCCAACATCATCATCTTCCTGATCGTCGGCGTCCTCTTCACGTGGGCGATGTTGTTCGCGAGCCGTCTGATCCAGCCGCGGCACCCGACCCCCGAAAAAGACCAAGTCTACGAATGCGCCGAGGTCCCCCTCGGGGGCGGCCGCATCCGCTTCAATTTTCGTTTCTATCTGGTCGCCCTGATCTTCCTGATTTTCGACGTGGAGATCGCCTTCGTCTTTCCCGTGGCCGCGGTCTTCCGCCGCTGGACCCAGGAAGGCCGGGGCATGATCGCCTTCGGGGAGATCTTCGTCTTCGTGGGCATCCTCTTCCTCGGGCTGGTCTATGTCTGGCGGAAGGGGGACATCGATTGGAAGAAAGAGATTCCCCCCGAGGAAGGTTCGGCCGAGGCATGAAAGAGGAATTCGGGTTCAACCAGTCCCTCGGTGACGGGATCCTCGTGACGAGCGTCGACAAACTGCTCAACTGGACCCGTCTCTCTTCCCTCTGGTACCTCCTGTTCGGGCTCGCCTGCTGCGCCATCGAGCTGATGCAGACCGGCGGTCCCCGGGCGGATCTGGACCGGTTCGGCGCGGTCCCTCGGGCCACGCCGAGGCAGGCGGACCTCATCATCGTCGCCGGCACGGTGACCCTGAAGATGGCGTCCCGGGTCAAGCGGCTCTACGACCAGATGCCGGACCCGAAATACGTCATTTCCATGGGAAGCTGCTCGAACTCGGGCGGCCTCTTCGACTACGGTTACTCGGTCCTCCGGGGCATCGACAAGATGATCCCCGTGGACATTTACATCCCCGGTTGTCCCCCCCGGCCGGAGGCGCTCACCGAGGCGCTCATCGAGATTCAGAAGAAGATCCGCACGGACAAGTACCTGGCGGGCGAGAAGAACTCGAAGGCGAACTAGCCATGGAATTCGGAGAAGGGGAAGCGAGAATCCGGGAAGCCCTTCCGGGGGCGCTCTTGGAAACGCCCGAGGCGATCGGCGAGCCTTATCTCGTCGTGGATGCCGCGCGGATCCGCGAGGTCGGGCGCTTTCTCAAGGAGGACGGGGCTTTCCGCTTCGACTACCTGACCAATCTCGGCGGCCTGGACGAGGGGGAGAGCCTCACCGTCGCCCTTCACCTCCGCTCCACCCATCACGGCGGCAAACTCGCCCTCCGGGCTTCGGTCCCCCGGGAGAACCCGGAGATCGAATCGCTCTTCCCGGTGTGGGAAGGGGCGGGATGGTTCGAACGAGAGGCCTTCGATCTCTTCGGCATCCGATTCTTAGGGCACCCCGATCTCCGGCGGATCATGCTCCCCGACGACTGGGAAGGCCACCCTCTCCGGAAGGACTACGTGGATCCCATGCGGTACGGCGAGATCGACAACACCCGCGACTACGGCATCGGACTCGAGTGATGACGATTTTCAAGACCGAAGAGATGACGCTGAACATGGGGCCCCATCACCCCTCCACCCACGGGGTCCTCCGGTTCATTCTCACCTCCGACGGCGAAGTGGTGCACACCTGCAGGCCGGACGTCGGCTTCCTGCACCGCTCGATCGAGAAGATCGGCGAGAAGATGACTTACGTCGGCTTCACGCCGTACACGGACCGGGTCGACTACGTCTGCGCCATGAACGCCAACTGGGCGTACTGCCTCGCCGTGGAGAAACTCGCCGGCATCGAGGTCCCGATCCGGGCGGAGTACCTCCGGACGATCGTGGGCGAGCTGAACCGGATCTCGAGCCACTTGATCGCCGTGGGTTGCATGGCGATGGACCTCGGCGCCATCACCCCCTTCCCCTGGACCCTCCGGGAGCGGGAGCGCGTCAACGATCTCTTCGAAGAGATCTGCGGGGCGCGGCTCACCCACAATTACATCTGGATCGGCGGCGTCTCCTTCGACGCGCCCGCCGGCTGGCTCGACAAGGTCCGCAAGTTCATCGACTCCTTCGAGAAGTTGATCCCCGAGTTCGACCGCCTCATCACCGGGAACAAAATCTTCGTGGAGCGCCTCGCGGGCGTCGCCGTGATCCCCCGGGAGACGGCCGTCGACTACGGGCTCGCCGGTCCGAACCTCCGCGCCTCGGGGGTGAAGCGGGACATCCGGCGGGACGAGCCGTACGGCCTCTACCCGGAGCTGGAGTTCGACGTGCCCCTCGGCTCGGACAAGATCGGCGTGACCGGCGACGGCCTCGACCGCTTCGTGGTCCGCGTGAAAGAGATGGAAGAGTCGGTGAAGATCGTCCGCCAGTGCCTCGACCGCTTCCCCCACGGGGAGGAGGAGGTCCGGGCGAAACTGAAGAAGGTGAAGCCCGAGAAGGGGGCGAGCGTCTACGTCGCCTCCGAGGCCCCCCGGGGGGAGATGGGCTACTTCATCGTCTCCAACGGGACCGACAAGGCGGAGCGGATGCGCATCCGGACCGGCAGCTTCTCCGCCATGTCCGTGGTGGAGAAGGTCGCGCCCGGACTGATGTTGGCCGACCTGGTGGCGCTCATCGCCAGCATCGACGTGGTGGCCCCCGAAATCGACCGGTAGGAGAGACGGACGGTGCAGGAACTGCTCGATCGGATCATCCGGAGCCAGGGCTGGGGCGGCGAGGGGACCGTCTCCCTCGTCTACTTCGCCGGCATGCTCTTCTTCTCGGTCCTCCTCCTCTTCCTTTTCGTCGCCCCCTTCTCAGGAGTAGTGACGTGGGTGGAGCGGCGCGTGGCGGCCCGCATGCAGTCGCGGGTCGGCCCGAACCGGGTCGGCCCCCAGGGCCTCCTCCAGTGGGTCGCCGACGGCGTGAAGTGCATCCTCAAGGAGGACCTGATCCCGGACGGCGCGGACCGGATCCTCTTCCGGATGGCCCCGTACCTCGTCTTCTGCGGCATGTTCGGCGCCTTCGCCGTCATCCCCTTCTCGGAGCACCTCGTCATCGCCGACCTGAATCTCGGCGTTTTTTACGTCATGGCGATCACCTCCCTCGTCCCGGTGGGGATCATCATGGCCGGGTGGGCGTCGAACAACAAATGGTCCCTCCTCGGGGGGATGCGCTCGGCGGCCCAGATCGTCTCGTATGAAATCCCCTCGGGTCTCGGCCTCCTCACCGTGCTTCTCGCCGCGGGGACGCTCAGCCTTCAGGGGATCATCAAGAGCCAGGGGTGGAGCCCGGTGGACTGGTACGTCTTCCGGAACCCCTTCCTCTTCGCCGCGTTCTTCCTCTTCTTCGTCTCCTCCCTGGCGGAGGGGAACCGGACGCCCTTCGACCTGCCCGAGGCGGAGTCGGAGCTCGTCGCCGGATACACGACCGAGTATTCGGGGATCCGCTTCGCCCTCTTCATGCTGGCCGAATGGGCCAACCTGTGGGTGATCGCCTCCCTCGTGAACGTGCTCTTTCTCGGCGGGTGGAACGTGCCGGCGGTCTTCTCCGGCCTTCTCCAGACCCTCTTCCAGGTCGCCGTCTTCACGGCGAAGTCGTGGGTCCTGGTCTTCGTCATCATCTGGGTCCGCTGGACCGTGCCGCGGGTGCGGGTCGACCAGATGATGACCGTCTGCTGGAAGTACCTCGTGCCGCTCTCGTTCCTGAACATGTTCGGGACGGCCGTTTGGCTCATGGCGCTCCCCGACGGAAACGCCCTCGCGCGCCTCGTCTCGTGGGCACTCTTCCTCCTCGGCCTCGGGCTGCTCCTGCTGTTCGGGCTCCGGGTGCGGAAGAACCTGAAGGACGCGGGCATCGAGAAACTGGACCTCAACCCGTTCATATAGGGAAAGAGCCGTGATCGGATACATCGAGAACATCAAGGACGCCTGCACCACGATCTTCGACGGCATGGCGGTGACGTTCTCCCACCTCTTCCGAACGCCGATCACGGTGCAGTACCCGGACAAAACGCCGGAGCCGGTCGTGAAGACCCTGCCCGAGCGTTACCGGGGCCACCTCGAAGTGGACATGGACATCTGCATCAGCTGCCGCGCCTGCGAGCGGGACTGCCCGATCGAGTGCATCGTCATCGACGACGTGAAGATCCCGAAGGACACGGTGATGGGCGTCTCCGGCAAGGAGTCGCCCCGGGTCAAGGAAGCGACCCGTTTCGACATCGTCCTCTACAAGTGCATGTACTGCGGCCTCTGCGTGGAGCCGTGCCCGACCGGCGCGATCCGCTTCACCAAGGAGTTCGAAGGGGCCACGAGCGACCTCTCCAAGCTCCACCTCCGCTTCGTCTCGGAGGACCGGAAGGCGAAGGTGATGGAGAAGAACGCGCTCTACGAGAAGGAGCAGGAGGAGAAGGCGCGGCTGAAGGCGGAGGCCGCCGCGGCGAAGAAGAAGGCCGACGAAGAAGCGAAGGGGCCCCCGGAAGCGAAGGCCGAAGAGGCGCCCCCCCCGGCCGAGGAACCGAAGACCGGAGCGAATCCCCCCGATGACCCCGGGGAGGGAAAGACCGAGGAACAAGCGTGACCCTCTCGGACGTCCTTTTCGTTTTTCTGGCGATCGTGACGGTGGCCCCCGCGTTCATCGTCGCCTTCTCGCGGAACCTGGTGTACTCCGCCTTCGCCCTCCTGTTCACCCTCGGAGGGGCGGCGGGCCTCTACGGCTTCCTGGCCGCCGATTTCATCGCCGTCCTCCAGGTCCTCGTCTACGTCGGCGGGATTCTGGTGCTCATCCTCTTCGGGGTGGTCTTCACCCAGCGGATCCAGGGCGGCTCGATCGAATCGGGGAGCGCCCGGGTCCCGGCGGCGACGCTCATCGGCGCCCTCGTCTTCCTGATTCTCTTCCTCCCCCTCGGCATCGGCTTCGGGTGGAACCTCGCCGGCGGGCGGGCCGCGGAACCGACGATTCAGGGGCTCGGCGACCTCCTGCTCAGCCGGCACCTCCTCCCCTTCGAGGCGGCGTCGGTGCTTCTCCTGGCGGTTCTCATCGGCGCCGTGGCCCTCGCGCGGAAGGAGCTGGAATGAACCGGCTGGAGTCGTACCTGCTGATCAGTTCGATCCTCGCCGCCCTCGGCGTGATCACCATCGCCACGCGGAGGAACGCCGTGGCGATCCTGATGGGCATCGAGCTCCTGCTGAACGCGGCGGCGCTCAACTTCGTCGCCTTCGGACGGTTCGTGAAGAGCGCCGCGGGGGCCTCCCTCCTGGACGGGCAGGTCTTCGCGATCTTCATCATCGTGCTGGCCGCCGCCGAGGCGGTCATCATCCTGGCCGTGATCATCGCCATTTACCGGCAGGTCGAGTCGATCGACGCCGACCGGCTGAGACAGCTTCGGGGGTAGACCGTGCACGGAGCATTCGGGGCCACACTCATTCCCGAGTACGACCTGCTCAAGTGGATCGTGCTGCTCCCCCTGATCGGGGCGGCGTGGAACGGGTTCTTCGGCAAGAAGATCCAGGAGAAGCTCGGCGAGAAGGCGATCGCCTTCGTCGCCGTCGGGACCGTGGCGGCCTCCTTCGTCATGGCCCTCGTCTCGGTCCTGTCGCTCCGCGGCGTCGAGGGCGGGGTCGTCACGGACCGGGTCTACACCTGGTTCTCCGTCGGCGACATGCGGATCTCGGTCAACTTCCTCCTCGACCATCTCTCGGCGGTGATGATCCTCGTCGTGACCGGCGTGGGCGGGCTGATCCACCTTTACTCGGTCGGCTACATGCACGGCGACAGGGGCTACTACCGCTACTTCGCCTTCCTGAACCTCTTCACCTTCGCGATGCTCACCCTGGTCACGGGGGACAACCTCCTTCTCCTCTTCGTCGGCTGGGAGGGGGTCGGGCTCTGCTCGTACCTCCTGATCGGCTTCTGGTTCACGGACATGGACAAGGCGATCGCGGGGATGAAGGCGTTCATCACGAACCGGATCGGCGACCTCGGCTTCATCGTCGGCGTCTTCGCCCTCTGGTGGTATTTCGCCGGCCACGGCGTCCACTCGGTCAACTTCTACGCCATGGCCCAGTCGGTCCACCTGCTCCAGGGGGACACGATCTTCGGGGTCGGCCTGCTCACGTTCGTCGGGATCGCCCTCTTCGTGGGGGCCGCGGGCAAGTCGGCCCAGATCCCGCTGTACGTCTGGCTTCCCGACGCCATGGCGGGCCCGACGCCGGTCTCCGCCCTCATCCACGCGGCGACCATGGTGACCGCGGGCGTCTACATGATCGCCCGGATGAACTTCCTCTATACACTCGCGCCGGCGGCCCTCGGAGTCGTCGCCGTGGTCGGCGCCGCGACGGCTCTCTTCGCGGCGACCATCGGCATCGCCCAGACGGATATCAAGAAGGTCCTCGCCTACTCGACGGTGAGCCAGCTCGGCTACATGGTGCTCGGCGTCGGCGTCGGCGCCTACGCGGCGGGCATCTTCCATCTCATGACCCACGCCTTCTTCAAGGCGTGCCTCTTCCTCTGCTCCGGCTCGGTGATCCACGCCATGGGGGGCGAGCAGGACATGCGGAAGATGGGCGGGCTCCGGAAGCACATGCCGGTCACGTTCGCGACCATGTTCATCGCGACCCTCGCCATCTCCGGGATCCCGGGGCTCTCGGGCTTCTTCTCGAAGGACGAGATCCTCTGGAAGGCGTTCTCGAGCGACCGGGGCAACATCGGCCTCTGGATCGTCGGCTTCCTCGCCGCGGGGATCACCGCCTTTTACATGTTCCGCCTGATCTTCATGACCTTTTTCGGCGAGTGCCGGGCGGACGAAAAGACGAAGCACCATCTCCACGAGTCGCCGAAGACCATGACGATCCCCCTCGTGATTCTCGCCGCCCTCTCGATCGGGGGGGGGTGGGTCGGCATCCCCGAGGCCCTGAAGGGGGGGAACCAATTCCACCACTACCTCGCCCCCGTCGTCGACCCCGGGAACGCCCACGGGAAGACCCTGCTCGACTGGGATCTCTCCGAAGAGCTCGGTGCCCGGGCGCACGCGACGACCGGCGAAGGCAAAGTCGCCGCCGAAGCCCACGGCGAGGCCCCGGTCCACGACGCCCACGGAGCCGCGGTTTCCTCTCATGGCGCCCCGTCGGCCCACGGCGGCCACTCGGCGGCGACCGAGTACCTCCTCATGATCCTCTCCGTGGCGGTCGCCCTCGGCGGCATCGGCCTCGCCCACCACTTCTACATGCGGCGCCCCGAGCTTCCGGAGAGGATTCGCGGCGGGATTCGGGGCCTGCACCGGACGGTGGAGAACAAGTACTTCGTGGACGAGATCTACGGGGCCACGGTGATCGGAGGGCTCATGAAGCTCTCCCGGTTCCTCGGGGGTTTCGACAATGTCGTCATCGACGGTTTCGTGAATCTGACCGGCTGGGCCGCCCGGCTGGTTTCGAGGATCAGCGGATGGTTCGACAACCTGTTCGTGGACGGCCTGGTCAATCTCATGGCCGACGCCACGACCGAGCTGGGCGATCGGGTCCGGCGCGTTCAGACCGGAACCATCCAGAGTTACGTCATGGCCGCTTTCGGGGGGATTATCATCCTGATCTTCCTCGCGTGGCGGTTCTAAGGAAATAGTCGCGGCGGCGAGCCGCAGGGGACCCGCAAGACCGGATCGGGAAGGATCGTAAACCGATGGACCTGCTCACCTGGATCACCTTTTCGCCCCTGTTGTTCATTCCCGTGATCCTGCTGATCCCCGGGGATCGCAAAAACGCGATCCGGTGGACGGCGGTAGCGGGAACCATCATCCCTCTCGCCCTGTCGGTCTACCTGTTCGGCGCGTTCGACCGAGGGATGGCGGGAATCAACGACCCCGAGTCGTTCCAGTTCGTCGTCATGAAGGCGTGGATCCCGTCGTTCCACATCCAGTACTACATGGGGGTCGACGGGCTGTCGGTCACCATGGTGCTCCTGACGGCGCTCCTCGGGTTCCTCTGCATGTTCGCCTCCTTCGGCATCGACAAGGGGCTCCGGGGATACTTCTCCATGTTCCTCCTCCTCCAGGTGGGCATGATGGGGGTCTTCCTCTCCCTCGACTTCTTCCTCTTCTATCTGTTCTGGGAGATCATGCTCCTGCCGATGTACTTCCTCATCGGGGTCTGGGGCGGCCCCCGGAAGGTGTACGCGGCGATCAAGTTCTTCCTCTACACGCTGTTCGGCTCGGTGCTGATGCTGCTCTGCATCCTGGCCCTCTACTTCAAGGGGGGGCACACGTTCAACATGGTGCAGCTCATGAACTCGGGGGTGGACGGCGGCACGATCGGCCTCTTCGGCTCCGCCCTCGACTTCGGGAAGGTGATCTTCATCGGCCTCTTCATCGGCTTCGCCATCAAGGTGCCGATCTTCCCGTTCCACACGTGGCTCCCCGACGCGCACGTGGAGGCGCCGACGCCGATCTCGGTGATCCTGGCCGGCATCCTATTGAAGATGGGGACCTACGGCATTCTCCGCATCAGCTATCCGATCCTGCCCGAGGCGTCCCACTGGTTCGCCCCGGCGCTGGCCGTGTTCGCTCTCATCAACATCGTCTACGGCGCGCTCTGCGCGATGGCCCAGAAGGACCTCAAGAAGCTGATCGCCTACTCGTCGATCAGCCACATGGGATTCGTCCTGCTCGGCATGGCGTCCGGCACGGAGCAGGGGATGAACGGCGCGGTCCTCCAGATGTTCAACCACGGGACGATCACGGCCATGCTCTTCCTCCTCGTGGGGGTCCTCTACGACCGGGCCCACCACCGGGAGATCGAGGGCTTCGGCGGCCTCCTCTCCCGCATGCCGATCTACGGGACGATCACGTCGCTGGCCTTCTTCGCCGCCATCGGCCTACCCGGCCTCTCCGGGTTCATCTCGGAGGCGCTGGTGCTGATCGGCGGATTCAAGACGTTCCAGACGATCACCATTCTCTGCTCCACGGGAATCGTCCTCGGCGCGGCCTACATGCTCTGGACGTTCCAGCGGATCTTCCTCGGTCCCCTGAACGAGAAGTACGCCGCCCTTCCGGAGATCAGCGGCCGGGAGATCTTCACCCTCGCTCCCCTCGGCGTGATCGTGCTGATCCTCGGTTTCTACCCGCACCCGATCCTGGGAATGATGCAAACTTCGATGAACTACCTCGTCAAGGTGGTCTGGGGCTAGGAGGGGACGGACGTGATCCTCGGGAACGGCAGAAGCATCCTGTACTTTCTGCCCGAGATCGTGCTGATCGGCACGATCCTGCTCGTGATCCTCTTCGACCTGATCGCCGGCAGGCGGGGTAAGGGGGAAGAGGGGGGCGGGGCCTCTCTCGGCACGCTGATCACGGCGCTCGCCGGTCTCGGCGCGGCGCTCCTCGTCCTCGTGGCCATCGGCAGCGGCGGATACAGGCTCCTCCTCTTCGGGGCGCCATCGCGTGGGACCCGTTCTCGGTCTTCTTCCGCTGGTTCTTCCTGGTCGTGACGGCGGCGGTTCTTCTCGTCGCCCATCCATACAGGGAACTCCGGGGCCCCCGATACGCCGAGTTCGTCACCCTCGTCCTGACCACGGCGCTCGGCATGATCCTCCTCGCCTCGGCGTCGAACCTGATCATGATCTACCTCGCCCTCGAGATGGTCTCCCTCCCCTCGTACCTCCTGGCCGGATTCCTCCGGCGGGACCGGATGGCGAGCGAGGCGGCTTTGAAATACGCGGTGTACGGCGCCGCGGCGTCGGGGGCGATGCTCTACGGGTTCTCGTTCCTCTACGGCATGACCGGCTCCATCGACCTCTCGGTGATCCGGGAGACGCTTCTCACCTTGGAGCTTTCGAAGGTCCATCTTCTCGTGCCGGTGGTCTTCGTGGTCGCCGGCTTCGGCTACAAGATCGCCGCCGTTCCGTTCCACATGTGGGCGCCCGACGTCTACGAGGGGAGCGCGACGCCGGTGACCGCCTTCTTCTCGGTGGCGCCGAAGGCGGCGGGGCTCGCCGTGCTGATCCGCTTCTTCCAGTCCGCCCTCTCCGAAAGGGTCGGGTCCGGGTTCGTCTCCGTCGGGCCGATGGATTGGCCCTTCCTCCTCGGCATCTTGTCGGCGGTGACCATGACCCTCGGGAATCTGGCCGCCATCTGGCAGGATAACTTGAAGAGGCTCTTCGCCTACTCGTCTATCGCCCACGCCGGCTACATGCTGATGGGCGCCGTGGTGATGAACGAATCGGGCAACCAGGCGATCCTCTTCTACCTCGCGGTCTACGCGATCATGAATCTCGGGGCGTTCCTGGTGGTGATCGCCCTCTCCGTCGACGGGCGGCGGGAGACCTTCGCGGACATCCGGGGCCTCGGCTGGAAGGCGCCCTTCCTCGGCGCGGCCATGGTGGTCTTCCTCCTCTCTCTCACGGGGATCCCGCCGACGGCGGGCTTCGTGGGCAAGTTGTACATCTTCAAGGCGGTGATCGAGAAGCAGATCTACTGGCTCGCCATCGTCGGCGCGCTGAACAGCGTGGTCTCGCTCTATTACTACGCCCGCATCATGAAGACCATGTTCATCGACACGCCGGACGAGTCGGATCCGCGGCCGCTCCCGAACTTCTCGCTTCTGCACCTCTTGATCATCGCCCTCCTGGTGATCCCGACCACGCTCTTCGGGTTCCGCTTCGGGATTCTGGACGCCCTCACCGCCGCCTCCCGCGCCCTCTTCACCGGATGACCTCGGATTCTAGGCCGCATTTCTCACCCCCTTCCTGCTGTGTGCCCGCATCTCGGGCTGCGACACCGCCTTTCCGTCATCGCCGACTCACCGCAGCCAGGGCTGCGCCTCCGGCGGCTCCTCGTCCAAGGCGGCGTCTCGCCACGACCTCCGAGCCCTCGCGACGAAAGCGTGTGAGAAATGCGACCTAGAATCCGGAAACCATCGATCCGTGTGGTCGCCGGCGTGGCTCGGCGGGGACGGCGCGTGCTCGCCGCCCTCCGGCCGGAGGGGAAGCCGTACCCGGGCTTCTGGGAGTTCCCCGGCGGCAAGGTGGAGGAGGGGGAGTCGGACGCCGAGGCGCTCCGGCGGGAGTTCCGGGAGGAGCTCGGCGTGGAGGCCGCGGTGGGGAGCGAGATCGCGTCGTACACGCACGAGTACCCGGAGAAGATCGTGGAACTGCACTTCCTGGAGATCGTGGATCTCGGGGGGGAGCCGTCGGCGATCGGCGTGGCGGAGATCCGATGGGTCGGTCCGGTCGAGACGGGGTCGATGCCCTTTCTCGAGGGGGACCGGAAGTTCCTGGAGGGGCTCCGCGCCTCGCCTCCGAGGGGAGATCTGAACTCGTGACGCCGATGCCGAAGGAGCCCCGCTTCCTCCTCTTCGATCTGGACGGCACTCGATTCATGGACCGTCTCCGGGCCTTACCGTCCGGACGAGAAGGACTGAACTCGTGATGGCCATGCCGAAGAAGCCCCGCTTCCTCCTCTTCGATCTGGACGGCACCCTCGTGGAGACGTTGACGGACATTGCCTGCTCCGTGAACCACGCGCTCATCGCCCTCGGGCTTCCCCCCCACTCGCTCGAAGAAGTGCGCACTTTCGTCGGCCGGGGGGTGGAGGTGCTGGTGGAGCGGGCGGCGGGAGAGGACCATCGGGATCTCGGGGAGGCGGTCCTCGATCTCTTCCGGGCCCATTACGACGGGCACTGTCTCGACAACTCCTCCCTTCTGCCGGGGGCGATGGAGTGCCTCGACTTTTTCCGGGACCGGGGGCTCGGCGTGGTATCCAACAAACCGGAATTATACGTCCGTCGGATTCTCGATGGCCTCGGGATCGCGGACCGGTTCTCGGTGGTCTTCGGCGGGGACACGGTGGAGGAGAGGAAGCCCTCCCCCCTCATGGTCCGGATGGCCTTGAAGAGGATGAACCTCGCTCCGGATGAGGGGATCCTGATCGGCGACATGCCGGTGGATGTCGAGACCGGCCGCGCGGCCGGCGTCTTCACCGTCGCCGTGCTCGGGGGATTCGGGTCGAGGGAGATGATCGAAGAGGCAGGGCCGGATCTGCTGGTCGAGAGTCTGTACGAGCTCACGAAGAGGTTCGAGTAAACGACCGCCCTTTTCGGTACCTGATTCTCCCGGAGCGAAGCGACGGGATATCTGGTACCGAAAAGACCCTCGCACGGGCAGGTCCTGTCCGGGGCTGTCCGCTGCAGTGCTCGGCAGTCGCGCACCCGATATCCTCCCTCCGTCGGACATGAACCGCACCTTCTGTTCTCGCTGATAAACTGAATGTCGGGATCTGGCGCTTGGTGCCTGCGCTCCTCGCCTGACGCCCCTGCCCCGGCCACCCGCCCGTGGTGCCGAGTGTTCAACAAGGACTGCCGAGGGGAGAGGGCGTACGGGGCCTCGTCATTGTCATCCCCGCGTAGCCTGCCCCCGCGCAGGATCCAATTGTCATCCCCGCGCAGGGGATCCAGGGAACCCAATTCCGTAGTTCCTCCCCCGTTCGTCCTGAGTGCCGCGGCCGGAGGCCGCGGTGTATCGAAGGATGAATCGGGGGAAGTACCAGGGACAGCCACAATCTTCTGTGCGCGACGGGGGGGCGAGGATCCAGGAAACCCAATTCCGTAGTTCCCCCCCCCCCGTTCGTCCTGAGTGATCCGACCGGAGGGAGGATCGTATCGAAGGATGAACAGGGGGGAAGGTAACCAGGACAGCCATGATCTTCTGCGCGCGGCGGGGGGCGGACCGGCATCGGGAGGGACCGGGGCATAGACGGGGAGCCGTCAATGGCCTGCGCAACGCAACCTCCGCGAGCCCGGAGAATGGGAGGGCTTGCGTCCGCAGCACGACGAGCGTATTCGGGGGACATGAACTTGTTTCGTGTCCCCCGAAATTGCGAGTGGAAACCAGGGACATCCACCGGTCTTTCGCTTACGGCGGGTCGGCGGGCCGGCATCGGGAGGGGCCGGGGCATAACCGGGCAGCTCATGGAAGATCTGCGCACCGCAGATTGCGCGCGCCCGGAGGGCTGTAGGCATCATCCTCCGCGCTACCGCGCTCCGGATGCTTCCTCGCCCACCCACCTCCGCCTACGGCTCCGGTGGG
>JBDROZ010000017.1:0-87861 GCA_043809585.1 Candidatus Eiseniibacteriota bacterium | reverse complement strand
GAATTCGTGAATAGCGATCTGGCGCTTTGCGGTGAAGGATTGTCTTCGGCTGATCCGAACCTGGTTCGCGCGTGTTTGAGCATGGCCATGGAACGGCACAGGGCGACAAATTGGCTGCTGGGCTACAATCCGGTCTACTCTGAAACAGGATCTGACACATAGAGCCTAACCATGCCATGCACACGGACGGGAATTCCGCTGCGCTCCATTCCCGCCGGTGATGGCCACGTTAGTTGGGTGGCCAGGAACATTATGATGAGGTGACGTCTTGGAGGAACGCGAGCTGGTAGAGGTCATACAGAGGGAGGGCCCCGTTGCCGGGCTCAAGGAAGCCCTGGCGTTGCTGGATGCCGCCTTCACGGGCATGGTCGGCTCTGACCGTGCGACGCTGATGATGATCCCGGGTCGCCTCATCCAGGCGGCGCGAAATCGCACCTTCCTGCAGCAATTTGCTGCTGAATACGACTCGCTAGTCGAGAAGGGGCGAATTAGGCCAGACTACCAAAAGACCGAGCAGGGGATTTCGTGCCTACAAGAGCTCCTCGCAGCCTTAGACAATGCTCCGGTTGATGAGACGAAGTTCCAAATGCTGAAGCGTCTCTTCCTGGCCGTTGCATCGGAAAGAGTCACCTCGCGTGACGACCCAACACCACAACTCATCATGCGCATCGCCCGCGGACTGAGTTCAGGCGAGATCTTCGTCCTCTCGGTGTCCTACGAAAAGAGCAAGAGCGACGAGATCGTAGCGCGTGTGGGGTCCAACGTTGATAGCTGGAGTCGGGAAATCGCCTCAACTTCGCCTATTCAGCTCATGGGGCTTGTTGAATTCTACGAGACCGGGCTAATGGAGAAGAAGTTGATTACTGAGCGTACGCTTAGCGATCGCAGCGGCTTCAGGCGTACACGGCACTTCAGGCTGACGGATCTTGGGGTTCGCCTCTGCGAAATCCTGTCCGCGGGCGACCCTGACGACCAGTCTGGGGAAGAAGAAGGAGCCACCTAACAGGCCGCTTAAGCAGACCGCGCCCCCGACCTCACTCCCCTAGGGGAAGGAGTTGGAGATCTGCAAGCCCGAGATTGATGGCTGACCGCTGGTCCTCTACCCCCAATCCCCTCCCTTCCCCCCAGTTCGCCTTCCGCATAGAAACACGAGCCCCGCCATTCCGGGCCTCCTGGCCGGTTTCCTCCTTGAACAGGCCGCCGGGCCCGCAAGAAGAGCTTTTCACACCTAAACGCCTCTGGTGACTTCCGTCTGTAGGAAAACGAACTCTGTTCGTAATCCTGGGCTAGGTACGAACCTCGACGGGTGTCCGACGCCTTACCAGTACGCCAGGGAACGCCTCCGAGCGGAGGACGCCCACCGGCTCTCGAACGCCTGCGAAACGACCGAGGAGAAACTCATTCTCGGAACCCTCCTCGACACCGGCCCCCGGGTCTCCGATCTCTGCTCCCCCACCTGCCCTTCCCGGAAACTTCTGGCCCGAGTTCCATATCCCCCAACCGCTCTTGAGGACTTCTATCTCCTTTGCTAATAATAACTATTGCCAGTTCTGTCGTGGTCTTTTCCCGGTTGATTGGCCTGGCGACCTCTTGTAATATATGCTATACATACTGGCGCTCCTGCCGAAGAGTGGGGAGAGAGGAAGCCCCAGAAGGAGAGGGTCATGGAACCCTGGAAAGAGTTCGGTCAAAACCCGGTCACCCATTCCGCCGCCCATCATCTGGTCGCCATCGAGGGCCTGATCGGGGAGTACGGCTACGCCCGGGTCACGGACGTGGCCAAGCGCCTCTCGATCACCCGGGGGAGCGCGTCGATCACCATCCGGAATCTCAAGACCCGGGGGTTCGTCCGGTCCGATTCGCGGGGATTCCTCCGCCTTTCCGACGACGGCATGAAGATCGTCCGGGGCGTGCAGGCGAAGAAGTCGGTGATCAAGAAGCTCTTCACCGACCTCCTCGGCGTCGGCGAGGAGCAGGCGAACATCGACGCCTGCAAGATCGAGCACCTGATCAGCGGGATGACGGCGGAGCGGGTGACGCGCCTCCTTCGCTTCGTCGACTCCGGATGCCCCGAGGCGGGCCGCTTCCGGGAGGCTTTCGCCGCCTTCGAGGAGGCGTGCGACGGCAATCCGATCGAGTGCTCCGTCTGCGACGACGATTGCCTCGCCCAGGACGCCGCCCGGATGCCGGGCGGAAACGGCGGCGGCCGCGGGGAGGATCAGTAGTCGTGTGGATCGAGAAGGCGATCGTCGTTCTGGTCGTCGCGGTTGCCGCCGCGTGGAGCGTCCGTTTCTTCGCCCGGGCCTGGCGGGGGAAGAGCCGGTGCGGTTGTGGAAGCGCCGGGTGCCCCGCGGCGAAAGAGGCGACGGACCGGATGCTACGGTCCATCGAGGCCGGCGCCTCCGGCCGGGACGGAGCCCGCGGCAGCGGTGGCGACGGCGGCGCGCCGGGGGTGCGCCATGCTTCTCAGTGAGTGCCGTCCCGGCCAGGCCGGCGTCATCACCGGAATCCTCGGCAACGGCCCCCTGGTCCAGAGGCTGATGGAGATGGGCCTCGTCGCCGGAACGAGGATCCGGGTCCTCCGGCTCGCCCCCCTCGGGGATCCGATGGAAGTGGAACTGCACGACTACTTCCTTTCCCTCCGCCGGTCGGAGGCGGACGCCGTCGAGGTCGAGATTTGATCACGCCCACCGCGACCCGCCGGGTGGCGATCATCGGCAACCCGAACACCGGAAAATCGAGCATATTCAACGCCCTCACCGGACTCTCCCAGAAGGTGGGAAACTATCCGGGCGTCACGGTGGAGAAGAAGACCGGCGTGCTCACGCCGGGCATCGAGCTGATCGACCTGCCCGGCACCTACAGTCTCGCCGCCCACAGCCCCGACGAGATGCTCGCCGTCCGGGTCCTTCTCGGAGACCACGAGGGGGAGCCGGCGCCGGACCTGGTCGTCGTCATCGCCGACGCCACCACCCTGCAGCGCAATCTCTACCTCGCGACCCAGGTGATCGAGATCGGCCTGCCGACCATCATCGCCCTCAACATGATCGACGTCGCCGATTCCCGGGGCATCAGCGTCAACACCCGGGGACTCTCGAAGGCGCTCGGCGTTCCGGTGATCGCCACCATCGCCAACCGCCGGCTCGGCGTGGAAGAGCTTCGGGAGGCGATCCTGGGCGGCCTCGACCTGCCGGCGCCCCTGCCCGGTTGGACATGGCCCGAGCCGATCGCGCGGGAGATGAAGGAGCTCGAGAGCAAGTTCGGCACCGACGGCTTCCTCCTCAGGCGCGCGCTGATCGACGAGAACGGCCCGGCGGAGGCGCTTCTCGCCTCCCGCGTCGGGGGCGACATGCGCGGCGCCCTGGAGGGGGCGAGGGCGAGGATTCGGGAACACGCACCGTCCGCGGCGGCCCTCGAAGCGGAGATGCGCCACCGGTGGATCGGCGAAGCGACGGCCCCCTACGTCCAGCGGACGGCGAAGGGGCGGCGGCGGACGGAACGGATCGACGACGTCCTCATCCACCGGATCTTCGGACTGCCGATCTTCATCCTCGTCATGGGCGCCGTCTTCATCTCGATCTTCGCGTGGGCGGCCCCCTTCATGGACATGATCATCGGCTTTTTCGACGGGCTCGGGACGACGGTGGTGGAGCTCCTCGCCGGAACGCCCTTCGCGGGGGGCGCCCTCGAGAGCATGGTCGTGGAGGGGATGATCGCCGGCGTCGGCGGGATCCTCGCCTTCCTGCCCCAGATCGTGTTCCTCTTCCTCTTCATCGCCATTCTCGAGGACTGCGGCTACATGGCCCGGGCGGCGTTTCTCATGGACCGCCTCTTCCGCGTGTTCCGTCTGAGCGGGTCGAGCTTCATTCCCCTGCTCAGCTCGTTCGCCTGCGCCGTGCCCGGGATCATGGCGACCCGCACCATCGGGAACGCCCGGGACCGGATGGTGACGGTCCTGATCGCCCCCTTCATGAGCTGTTCGGCCCGGATGCCGGTCTACTCGCTCATGATCGCCGCGTTCCTCCCCGCCCGGATGATCGCCGGCTTTCTTCCCCTCCAGGGGTTGATCTTCGGGGCCATGTACTTCGTGGGGATCTTCGCCGCGATCCCGGCGGCGGTTCTGCTGAAGCGTTTCCTGGTCAAGGGGCCCCGGTCGACCTTCGTCATGGAGATGCCCGCCTACAAGGTGCCGAACCCGCGGTCCGTGGGCATCCGCATCCTCGAACGGAGCCGCACCTTCCTCCGGCAGGCCGGGACGATCATCTTCGCCATGTCCGTCGTGGTGTGGGCCCTCGGGTATTTCCCGAGGCCGGCGGAGATCGGCGCGCGCTTCGACGAGGAACGGGGGCACGCGGAGAGAACCATGATCGGAGCGGAGCGGGCGGAGGTGCTCCACCGGATCCACAAGGAAGAGGCGGGGGCCTACGTGCGGGCGAGTTTCCTCGGGCGGGCGGGGCACTTCCTCGAGCCGGCGGTCGTGCCCCTCGGATGGGATTGGAAGATCGGGATGGCCACCGTCGCCTCCTTCCCGGCCCGGGAGATCATCGTCTCCACGCTGAACATCATCTACGATCTCGGCGAGGAGTCGGGGGACGGGGACGAACGGGAGGCGCTGATCGGGAAGCTCGCGGCGGCGCGGCGGGAGAACGGGCAACCGGTCTTCACGATCCCCGTCGCCCTATCGATCATGGTCTTCTTCGCCCTCTGCTGCCAGTGCGGCGCGACGCTCGCCGCCATCAAGCGCGAGACCAACTCGTGGCGATGGACCTCGTTCACTTTCCTTTATATGACCGTGCTCGCCTACATCGGCGCCCTCGTGGTCTACCAGGTCGGGACGGCGATGATGGGGTAGGCGGGAGGGGATCGCGCCAGTCACGTCTCTCTCCCTCGTCATTCGCCGACGGTGAGCTTTCGCATGGCCCTCAGGACCGCCCCCTGCAGCTCCGCGGGGAGAAGGGGAAAACCGTGGGGCCCGAGGACACGGTAACTGCCGTTCGGGACGTACGAATCCGGCAGGATGCGCCCCCCCGCCACCTGGAAGCTGCCGATCACGTCGATCTTCTCGAGCTCGGCGTCCGCCCCCGCGGCCCGGAGATCGCGCACGTGGAGCCAACCGTCGCCGACCCTCTCCGCCTCGTCGATGTAGATCGACATCATGGGGACCTTGGTGCGGACGATCTCGTGGAAGAACTCGACGAAGAGCTGGTTCGCCTGGAAGTTCTCGGGGGTGAGTTCCGTGCCGGACCCCCGGAGGGCGCCCACGGCGGCCCGGCCCGAGAGCCCGCCCGCGGCGTCGATCTCCACGGGCGAGAGAAAGGCGACGATCTCCCTCTTCCCCTCCCCCTGGCCGGTGCTCACCCGGAAGACGGGGAAAGGGCGCGTCTCCGGCGGCGGGACCTCTTCCCTTCCCCCGCAGGCGAGGGGGAGCAGGAAGAGGGTGAGCGACAGGCACCGAACAAATCGCATTCGGATCGGGTTCATCCTTCCGGCCTTCATCCTTCGACCTTCCATGCCCGGTTCACGAGAGACATAAGAATGTGGTCCTCCCACGCCCCCGCGATGTTCAGGTAGTCCCGGGCGTAACCTTCGTGGGTGAAGCCGAGCTTCCGGAGAAGCCGGGCGCTCCGCTCGTTCGCCGGCATGTAGTTCGCCATGACCCGGTGGAGCCGGAGGTCGGTGAACGCGTAATCGATGGCCCCCCGGAGCCCTTCTTCCATGAAACCCTTCCCGACCACCCGGTGATGGAGCCCATATCCGAGGAGGGCGGCCTGGAAGGGTCCCCGCACGATGCGGCTGAACGCGCACTGGCCGAGGATCTCCCCGCCGGCATCCCCGGCGGCGAAGAAGACCAGCCGGAGCGACCTGCCCCGCCGCGCCTCTTCGACGCTCTTCTCGAGGGTCTCCTCCCAATGGGCTTCGGTGAAATATTCGGGCGGGTGGTGAGGCTCCCAGGGGGCGAAGTGCTCCCGGTTCTCCGTGACGAACCGGGCCATCGCCGCCCCGTCCGAAGACTCCGGCACGCGGAGGACCAAACGCTTCGTTTCGATGCGGGGCAGGTCACTCATCGCGGTGTCTCCATGCCCCGAAGAGTAATCGATCGGGCCGGTCTTAACCAGATACCCTATTTCCGGGCACCATCCTGTTGCCCGGAAATATCCCCCGACGAACAATAGGGTATCTGGTTAAGAAGTGATTTCCTTCCCCCGGCCGTGGAGGGCCGCCACGACGGCGCCGCCGGTGACGCACTCGATCACGGTGATCAGGAACCACCCCAAGGCGACCGCGCCGGTGATCGGCATGGCCGTGTACGAGCCAAGCCCCATGGAGCTCCCGAACCAGAGACCGATGTAGAGCCCGAAGCGGACGCCCTCGCCGATCCCTTTTCCCTCGTAACCCTTGCTGAAAACCAGAACGAAGAAGAAGGACGCGATGAGGGTGACGAGCCACATCAACGGCATCATGGCGTTCATGGCTTCCTCGGACCGCCAGAGATCCTTCGAAGCCTCGTAGTACCCGGTCATCACCACGCCGTGAAAGAACCAGTCCAGCGCGCTCCAGACCACGAAGAGAACCACGACCGAAAGCCAAAACTTCCCTCTCATGGAAACCCCCTCTCCGGGCGGAAGCCCGCCCGGGTATTTGATGACAACTCGAGGGGGGGGATGTCAACAGAATACGCTCATTGCCGAAGGGGGCGGCTTCCCCGGAAATTCGGGGGGAAAGCCGGGGGACACGAAACTCATTGCAGGCAACGGAAGAACAATCCCGGGGACCGAATGCCGGTAATAAGTATCGTGCCGAATCTCTCGGAGGGGAGCGGGGTCCGCTGGAAAGACGGGGGACACGAAACGAGTTCATGTCCCCCGTATCTCCGCCCGGCCCTGCCCGCGGGTCGGGAAATACGGGGACACGAAACGAGTTCATGTCCCCCGGCTTTCCCCTGGCCTTGCCCGCGGGTCGGGAAATACGGGGACACGAAACGAGTTCATGTCCCCCGTATCTCCGCCCGGCCCTGCCCGCGGGTCGGGGGAAATTCGAGGACACGGTACTTATTGCAGGCAACGGAAGAACAATCCCAGGGACCGAATGCCGGTGATAAGTATCGTGCCGAATCTCTCGAAAGGGGGCAGGGTCCGCTGGAAAGACGGGGGACACGAAACGAGTTCATGTCCCCCGTATCTCCGCCCGGCCTTGCCCGCGGTTCGGGGAGCGGTTCGTCGCGAGGGGTCGGGATGGGGAGCGAGGCCCGCTCTGGACGAGGGCGCTCCCGGAGGCGGGGCCTTAGCCCCGTCGAGGAAGCGCCTGAAGGAAGAGCGAGGCCGCAGCCCCCATGCCGGGTCCGCAGCAGAACCGCTCCCCGAATCGCGGGCAAAAAGAGAGCCCGGCCGGGGCTTGCGCCCCGAACCGGGCCTCCCCGCCGGAGGAAGGGAATTCCTTGCATGGCGGGCTCCGTCCGGACCCCAGTCCGGACTATTTCTTGTGCACGTGCTCTTCGTGCTTCGGCTCCGCTTCCGCCTCCGTCATGAACTTCTCGGGGTTTTCCTTGAAGGGCGCGACACAGCCCCCGCAGCAGAAACGCACGGTTTCTCCCTTGTACTCGGTCGTCGCTCCCGTTTCCGCGTAGGTCAGGATCTCTCCCGAGACGGGGCAGGTGAAGGTGGCGTACTTCTCGGGATTCGCGTCGAACTGCTTCTTCATGTCCACCGAGCAGAAGTACCAGGTCTTGCCGTCGAACTCGCTCTTCGCCGCCGCGTCCTTGATCTTGATCGGGTGGCCCATGACGGGGCAGACCGCCGTGGCGAACTCGGCCGGGTTCTTCTCGAAGGCGGCGCGGCATGCGTCGGCGTGGAAGTAATACTCCGAGCCCTCGTAGCTCGCGTGGAAGTTCATGTTCTCGACCTTGGCGCCGTCCACGGGACAGGCCATCGCCTCCTCGTGGTGGACGTGGCCTTTCTCCTCGGCGGCGGCGTTGCCGGCGCCGCAGCTTCCGCAATTCGCGAACGCCGGTCCGGCGATCAGAAAAGCGACCGCCATCGAAGCAAGCATGATCCGTTTCATTTTCTATTCGACTCCTCGGGGATGGGTTCGCAGGGGCCCGACGTCCTCATTGGACGCCGGGCTTCACTCGCTCGTGGCCCTCTTCCGGGGGAGGGTCCGACCCCTTCCAATAGCAAACTCGATGCCAAACCTCACCGCGTTGATTTTGTTGATGTTCGGTGCCAGCGGATCGCCTTTCTCTGCAGGACTTTCTCCGGGGCTGAAGAATAATCTCCGTGCTTCAGCCAACCAGATACCCTATTTCGCGGGGCGAACCCGCGGTCCGGACACCGACCGGCGGAGAAACGGGGTATCCGGCAGCCCGCGCCTCCAGAAACAGGAAATAGGGTATCTGGTTAGGTTCTCGGCCGCGCACTCCCTACTCACTTCCCCAATCCCCTCCCCTTCCAGATCGAGTAGATCACGGGGATCACGAGAAGGGTCTCGATGGTGGAGGTGACGAGTCCGCCGACCATCGGCGCGGCGATCCGCTTCATCACCGACGCGCCGATCTCCATCTCGCCGCCCAACATGATCGGCAGGAGACCGACCAGCGTCGTCGCCACGGTCATCATCTTCGGGCGCACCCGGTCGACGGCGCCCTCGGCGATGGCGGCGTGCAGGTCGTCCCGCGTCCGGAGCCGTCCTTCCCGGCGGTAACGGTTCGTCGCCTCGTCGAGGTAAACCTGCATGACGATTCCCGTCTCCGTGGCGAGCCCCGCCACGGCGATGAATCCGACCCAGACCGCGACGGACGTGTTGTAGCCGAGGATCCACATCAGCCAAAACCCGCCGACCACGGCGAAGGGAAGGGGCAAGAGCCGGACAAAGCACTCGGCCATCGACTTGAAGTGCATATAGAGGAGAAGAAAGACGATGAAGACGGTGAGCGGGATCAGTATCTTGAATCGGGCCGCGGCGGCCTGCATGTATTCGAACTGGCCCGACCAGATGATCGAGTAGCCCGGGGGGAGATCGATTCCCTCCCGAACCGCCCGCTGGGCGTTCTTCACGTACGTTCCTATGTCCACCCCCTGAATGTCCACGAAGACCCACACCGTCCGGCGGGCGTTCTCGGTCTGGATGAGGGGCGGGCCCTTCACCACTTCGATCTCGGCGAGCTGCCCGATCGGGACCTGCGCGCCCCCCGGCGTCGGGACGAGCACCGCCCGGAGGTCTTCCAGGTTGCTCCGGAGTTCCCGGGGGTATCGGACATTCACGGGGTATCGCTCGAGCCCCTCCACCGTGTAGGTCACGTTCATCCCGCCGATGGCGCTCATGATCACGTCCTGCACGTCCCCGACGTTCAGGCCGTACCGCGAAGTCGCCTCCCGGTCGATGCGGAAATCGACGAAGTTGCCCCCCACGGCGCGCTGGGAATAGGCCGACAGCGTTCCGGGCAATCCCTTCACGAGCGCCTCGATCCGCTCGCCGATGGCGGAGAGCTCGCCCAGGTCGTCCCCGAGGATCTTGATCCCGACGGGGGTCTTGATGCCCGTGGAGAGCATGTCGATCCTCGTCTTGATCGGCATGGTCCGGGCGTTCGTGAGACCGGGGAACTGGATCGCCGCGTCGAGTTCCTTGATGAGCGAGTCGACCGTCACCCCCTCGCGCCATTTCGAGTGGTCCTTCTCGAGCATGATCGTCGTCTCGATCATGGAAAGCGGGGCCGGATCGGTCGCGGTCCTCGCGCGCCCGATTTTGCCGAGCACATGGTGCACCTCGGGAAAGCTCCCGATGATCTTGTCCGTCTGCTGGAGGATCTCCTTCGCCTTCGTGATCGAGAGGCCCGGGGGCGTGGTCGGCATGTAGAGAAGATCCCCCTCGTAGAGCGGGGGCATGAACTCGGAGCCGATCCTCGAAATGGGGATGAGCGTCAGGGCGAGAACGGCGGCCGCGATCAAGATCGTCACGACCCGGTGCCCGAGCACCCACCGGATCAGGGGGCGGTAAACGGCGATGATGCCGCGGCTGATCGGGTTGGCACTTTCCTTCCGCATCCTTCCGCGGACGAAGACGGTCATCAGCGCGGGGATCAGCGTGATCGCCAGGATCGACGAGGCCGCCATGGCGAAGGTCTTCGTGAAGGCCAGCGGCTTGAAAAGGCGTCCCGATTGCTCGCCGAGGGCGAAAACCGGCATGAAGGAGACCGTGATGATCAGGAGGGCGAAGAAGAGAGAGGGCCCCACCTCCTTCGAGGCGTGGAAGATCCTCTCCTTGTGCGGGACATCCGCCTCTCGCTCGGCGTGCTTGTGCGCGTTTTCGACGAGGACGAGCGAGGCGTCCACCATGACTCCGATGGCGATGGCGATTCCGCCGAGGGACATGATGTTGGCGTTGATGCCGAGGATGTTCATCATCATGATCGACGCGAGCACGCCGACCGGAAGGGTGACGATCGCGACGAAGGCGGACGGGAGGTGGAGAAGAAAGACCGCGCAGATGATGGCGACGACGACGAGCTCCTCCGTGAGCTTCATCTTCAGTGTGTGGATCGCCTCGCGGATCAGCACGCTCCGGTCGTAGCCCGTGTGGATCTCCACCCCCGGCGGCAGGCCGGACCGGAGGGACTCGAGCTTCTCCTTCACCCGGTCGATCACATCGAGGGCGTTCTCCCCGTAGCGCATGACCACGATGCCGCCCACCACCTCCCCTTCGCCGTTCCACTCGGCGATCCCCCGGCGGAGCTCGGGACCGATCGAAACGTGGGCCACGTCGCCGAGAAGGACCGGCGCCCCCTGCTCACCGACGCCGAGCACGACATTCTCGATGTCTTCGATCCCGGAAAGATATCCCCTGCCTCGAACCATGTACTCGGTCTCGCCCATCTCGATCAGCCGCCCCCCCACGTCCTGGTTCGAGTTCCGGATGGCGGCGCGCACTTTTTGGATGGGGATTCCGTACGCCTGAAGGGCCCGGGGATCCACCTCCACCTGGTACTGCTTGACGAACCCGCCGATGGAGGCGACCTCGGAGACTCCGGGCACGGCGGTCAGCTCGTACTTGAGGAAGAAGTCCTGGAGCGATCGGAGTTCGGAGAGATCGTGGGCTCCCGTCGTGTCGGTGAGCACGTATTCGTAGACCCACCCGAGGCCGGTCGCGTCCGGGCCGAGCCGGAGGGTCGCCATCTCGGGCAGTTCGACCTGGTTCAGATACTCGAGCACCCGGCTCCGGGCCCAGTAGATGTCCGTCCCGTCCTCGAAGAGGATATAGACGAAGCCGAACCCGAAGAAGGAGTAGCCCCGCACGACCTTCGCCTTGGGGACATTGAGCATGGCCGTCGTGAGCGGGTAGGTCACCTGGTCTTCCACCACGTTCGGTGATTGGCCCGCGTAGTCCACCTGGATGATGACCTGCACGTCGGAGAGGTCGGGGATCGCGTCCAACTTGATCTTGTAGATCGAGTAGACGCCCCCCACGACGAGAAAGAGGGTCAGCAGGAAGACCATCGCCCGGTTGTCGATGCTGAATCGGATGATCCTCTCGAGCATATCGGGCTCCTTCTATGACCGGCTCTTCAGCGCCTCGCCCAGCTCGGCGAGATAACGCTCCGGATCGCTTTCGAAAGTTTCCTGGCACGCGGGGCAGCAGTAATAGACACGCATGCCCCGGTACACGGTGTAGACGTCGCCGGGCTCGATCGTCCGGGGCCCCTTCATGACCGGGCAGAGGATCGTCACCCCGCCGTCCGGTTCGATGGAAAGGGCGTTCGCCACGGGCGCACCCTCGAAGGAGGCCTTCACGTGGGGGACGAAGCCGGGCGCCCCGGCGTACTTCTCGCGGATGAAAGCGGCGAGTTCCGAGAGATGGCCTTCGGGGTCTTCCTCGAAGGTCGATTGGCAACCGGGGCAGCAATAGTAAACGCGCATCCCGTCGTGCATCGTGTAGGGGTCGCCCGCCTCCACCACTTTCTCCCCCTTCATGATCGGGCAGACGATGGTGACCGCGCCCTTCTCGTCGACGGCCACCGCGTTCGCGACCGGCTCGCCCTCGAAGAGCGCGTTCAGGTGGGGCGCGTAATCTTCGCGCGGCGGAGGGGCATGCTTCCCGCGCCCCTCGGTGCCCGCGGTCATCGCTTCGTTCGTCGTCTCCACGGGGGCCTTGTCACTCCGCTGCTCCCCCATCATCTTCCGGAGCGCTTCCTGGAAGGAGGACTCGGAATCGAGAAGGAACTGGGCGCTCGTCACGACCCGCTCGCCCGGGAGAACTCCCGCGATCACCTGAATGGTGTTCTCCTCCCCCCGGGGGCCGAGCTTGACCTCCGTCGGGACGAACCGCCCCTCGCCGCGGGCGATGAAGACCACATTTCGCTTGCCCGAGCGGATGACCGCTTCTTCCGGGATGAGGACCGCGCTCTCGTCCAGCACCGAGCGGATCGCGACGTCCGCGTACATGCCGGGCTTGAGGAGACCCCCGTCGTTCGGGAACTCGAGGCGGATCGAGAGATCCCGGGTCTTCGGATTCAGGACCGGCGAGATGAAAGTCACCGTGCCCGTGAAGGTCTTGCCGGGGAGGAAGGAGAGGGTCATGGCCGCCTCTTGGTGCAGACGGACGTAGGGGAGGTCCGAGTCGAACACCGACGCCTTCACCCAGATCCCCGAGAGGTCGGCGACGTGATAGAGATCGGTGCCGGGCGCCACCTTCTGGCCGGGGAGGGCGCTCTTCATGGTCACCACGCCGGTGAAGGGAGAGCGGATGGCGAGAGTCTTCCGCACCTCGCCGGCCCGCTCGAGGTCGGCGATCTGCCCTTCCGTGACGTCCCAGTAGAGGAGGCGGCGCCTCGTCGACTCGAGCGTGCGCCGCGCCGCCGCGACGACTTCCCCGGGGGCGTCTTCGACGCGCCGGAGATTCTCGAGGGCGATCAGATACTCCTCCTGAGTCGTCACGAGCTGGGGCGAGTAGATCTCGAGAAGCGGGTCTCCCTTCCGGACGGCCTGCCCCGTTTCGTCGACGAACACATTCTCGATCCAGCCGGCGATCTTCAGATTCACGATGCCCACACGCGTCTCGTCCTCCACGATCTCGCCGGTCGCCCGGATCGTCTTCGCCAAGGATCCTCGCGTCACTTCCCCCGTTCGAACCCCGATGTTCTGCACCACCGCCGGGTCGATCACGACGGCCCGGTCCGACTCGGCTCCCTCCTCGTACACCGGCACGAGGTCCATGCCCATCGGCGACTTGCCCGGTTTGTCGGAAATGAAGGAGGGGTCCATCGGCGCGACCCAATACTTGATCTTCTTCTCCTTGGTGCCGCTCCCTGAGGTCGACTTCTTCAGAGGGGTCAGGTCCATGTTGCAGATCGGGCAGATTCCCGGCCCTTCCTGGATGACGTTCGGATGCATCCCGCACGTGTAGAGGCCCGGTCCCTCTTCCGCGGCTCCGGAGACGGCCGGAGCGCCCCCTCCCTTCATGAGCTGCTGGCCCAGGACGAGGCCGAGGACGAAGAGGATCATGCCCGCCCCGAGGAGTGCGATGATCCTGCTTTTTCCCGCGTCGTTCATCTCTTTCGGTCCTTTCTTGGCGAACCCCCGGCGGCGGATCAGCCGCCGATCCGGAGGGGAAACAGCGTTTCCGAATCCCGGGCTCCGAGCACGCGTTCGAGGCGCGAGAGCATCTTCTCATACCGGGCGATCGTCTCGTGGCGGCCGAGTTCCACTTCGAGGAGGGACCGCTCCGCCACGAGAAGGTCGGCGAAACCGAGCTCTCCCGTGGAGTAGGCGGCCATGGCGGATTCGTAGGTACTCATCGCCTGGGGAATCAGGCCGGTGCGGTAGAGGTCGATCGACTCCGCGGCCGCCCGGAGGCGGCGGAGCAGATCGTCCACGTTCGCTTCCACGAGAAGGAGCGCGTCATCGAGGCGGCGCTCGGCGGCCTCGAGGGATTTCTCCTCCCCCATTTCCCGGTCCCGGAGATCCCCCCGGTAGAGGGGAATCTTGACCATGGCGCCGACGCTCCACGCGTCCCGGCCGTTCCATTCGCCCGGCATGTCGTTCTCCCCCACCTCGCTCCAACCGAGAGAGAGGGCGAAGTCGGGATAGAAATCTTTCCGGACGAGCGCGGCGGCGAGCCGGGCGCGCCGCACCTCGGCCCGCCGGGCGGCGGCCTCCGGCGAGGCGTCCCGGGCGCGGGCGAGGATCTCTTCCCGATCGAGGAGGAGGGGAAGGACGTCGGTTTCGGGGAGGGGGGGCACCTCGGTGGGGGCGCCGACCCACCCGGCAAGCCGCTCCACGGCCGCCTGCCGGTCGCCCCGCAGGAGAATCAGACGGTTCGAGACGACCGTGCTCATGAGCTGCGCCTGAAGAAGGTTCGACTGCTGGCCGCTCCCCGTGGCGTACTTGGCGTCCGCCGCCTCGACGATCTCGGCGAGAAGGAAGGCTTCTTTCTCCGCCGTCTCGATGGCGCGATCGACCCGGTAGATCTCCCAGAACGAGTCCTTCACGCTCCCGATCACCTCCGATGCCGTGATGTCGACCCGGCGGCCCGCGATCCCCGCCTCCGCCTCGGCGACCTCCCGCCGGAGCCCGCGCTTGCCGAAGAAGGGGAACGCCTGCTCGATCGAGGCACGGGCCCGTTGGGGCCCGCCCCGAGTCTCGAGCGCCACTGGGGAGTAACCGACACCAAGAGTGGGATCCGGGAGCCGGTCCGCCGACCCCGCCCGTGCGTCCGCACCCTCCATCTCGAGCCGTGCGGCCAGGACCGCGGGGTTCTCACGGAGAGCCTGCCGGAGAATATTCTCTAGAACTTCCTGCGGTTCGCCCTTGGAGGCCGAAGCGCTTCCTGAGACGGCAATGACCCAGACGCAAGCTGCGGCGTTGAATAGTCTGCGATTCATCGCGCTTTCATTCCTTCGTGAGCAAGGGGAATTCCGGAACCTCGACACGTGACTCTCATCATCCATGTCACCACTAGCACGGATCGTACCAAGAAACGGGAAGAATCGTTAACCCCCTGAAACCCGGGTCATTGAACCGCCAGGGTTGCGGTCTTGAGGGTGAGGTTCGAGGAGAGGCGGGCGAAGAATACAGAATATTCTCCATTCTTGGAGTGTTCTAGAAATCCGCCTCGATGCCGTATTTCTCGATCCGGTAGAGAAGCACGTGGCGGGGAATCTCCAGGTACTTGGCTGCCCGGGTCTTGTTGCCGGAGAACCTCTCCAGTGCCCGCCGGATGATTTCCCGTTCCACTTCCCGGAGGGGCAGCCGGTCCCGGGGAAGGTCGGCGAGCCATTCTTCCGGCGATGCCGGTGAGTCGGCCGCGGCCGGCTCGAGGGTGGGAAAGTCATCCAACCCGAGGATGTCGGACTTCCGGAGAAGCACCATGCGCTGGCAGAGGTTCGCGAGCTCCCGGACATTGCCCTTCCATGGGAGGCCGTGAAGGTGATCGGCGAGGGCCGGTGCCGTCTCGACCGGAGCACCTTCGGCGTATTGCCCGACGAAGTGGCGCCAGAGGGCGGGAATATCCTCCCGGCGCTCCCGGAGGGGCGGGACGTGGAGCGGGATGACGTTCAGCCGGTAAAAGAGATCTGCCCGGAAGGCCCCCTCGGAGACCGCCCGCGCCAGGTCCCGGTTGGTCGCGGCGACGAGGCGGACGTCGACGGACACCGGACCGCCGCCGACCACGTCGACCCTTCCCGTCTCGAGAACCCGGAGCAGCTTGGTCTGGAGATCGAGGGGAAGCTCTCCGATTTCGTCAAGAAGGAGCGTACCTCCGGAGGCGGTCTGGAACTTCCCGGGCTTGTCCTTGATCGCGCCGGTGAAGGCCCCCTTCTTGTGGCCGAAGAGTTCGGACTCGATCAGGTCCCTCGGGAGGGCGCCACAATTGACGGCGACCATGGGGCCCGACGCCCGGTCGGAGAGCCGGTGTAGATAATTCGCCACCAGCTCTTTGCCGGTGCCGCTCTCGCCGGTCACGAGAACGGTCGCGTCGCTCGGCGCCACGCGACGGATCATCTCGAGGAGAGCGGCCATCTCTTCGGAAGCGTAGATGATCCGGGGTTGCTCGCCCTCTCCCTCGAGCCGGCGGCGCAGGTCCCGGTTCTCGGCGATGAGGCGCCCCCTCTCGAGGGCGTTGGCGACCACGAGCCGGAGCTCCTCCCGGTTGTAAGGCTTGGTGAGGTAATGGAAGGCGCCGCGTTTCATCGCCTCCACCGCCTGCTCGATGGTGCCGAAAGCGGTCAGCATGAGAACCGGCGTCTCGGGGTCTTCCGCGCGGATCGCCGCGAGGAGTCCCATGCCGTCCTTCCGCGGCATTTTGAGGTCGGTGATCACCAGTTCGGGATGCTCGTGGCGGAAGCGCTCGAGCCCCAACTCCCCATCCTCCGCCTCCACTACATGGTGCCCATCCTCCCGGAGCGCGAACGCAAGCACCCCTCGCAAACTCCGATCATCATCGACCAACAGAATCCGACTCATCACGTACCCCGGGAATCTCGAGAACTCAGGGCATCACCGGTGACAGTCACCGGCGACTGTCGCTGTCGTGCTCTGTCTTGGAGATACACTCCGTGACACCCGGAATTCAAGAGTATTCTACACCGGCAAGGTGATCGAGACGCGGGCGCCGCCGCCAGGGCGGTTGGATGCGGCGATCCGGCCGCCATGGGACTCGATGATCCGATGGGAAATCGCCAGGCCGAGTCCGGTCCCCTCATGCTTGGTCGTGAAGAAGGGGGTGAAGAGCTGGTCGAGCGCCTTCGGATCAAACCCCGGCCCCCGATCCTCGACCAGGATCTCGACCTTCCCGGAATCGTCCAATCGTCTGATTCGTATGTCGATACCCGATCCAGGCGAAGAGGCCTGCACCGCGTTTAGTAGAATATTCAACAGCACCTGGCGGATCTGCTCCGGGTCTCCCAGCATTGTGGGAATTTCATCCCCCTCGTGGAGACGGATCGGTGTCTCCTCCGCCCCTCTCCTCGCGCCAAGGAGAGCGGTCACCTCCTCCACGACCTCCCGCACCTCGAATTCCCGGACCGAGACGGGAAGGGGTCGGGCAAAGGAGAGAAACCGGGTCAACACGTTGTTCAGCCGGTCCGCCTCGCCGATCAGAGTTTCGAGCAGTTCCCGCTTCGCGTGCCCGTCCGGGAAGTCGTCTTGGAGGAGTTCCGCGGACCCCTTGATCGAAGTGAGCGGGTTCCGGATCTCGTGGGCGAGGCCGGCCGACAGCTTCCCCACCGCCGCCAGCCGGGCCGCCCGGAGCAGTTCCAGCTCCATTCTCTCCTTTTCCCGGAGGGTCTCGGAAAGGTCCTCCGCCGTCTCCCTGAGCTGCTCCCGCGTCTTCGCCCCCCGACTGACCAGGTAGCCCGTCGTCGCGGCGACCACGAAGTAGAGGACCATCTCGAGGATCTTCTCCAGGGAGCGGCCGGGGTCGTGGGTGAGGTGCCCGAAGGCGTGGGGGTAATAGAGGACGCTCACGACGAGCGCTGCCACCAGCCCGCCCCGGACGCCCCCCGCGAAGGCGGCGAGGATGATCGGCAGGTAGTAGAGGCGGCGGTAGACGTCGTGGAGTTGGTGATTGTGAACGCCGGTCGTGTAGTGAAGCACCGACACCGCCACGATCAGCCCGTAGATCGGCAAGAATCGAATGAGCCGGTCGCGCAACGGGCACCCTCCCCGGGATGAAGCTCTCCGGAATCCCCTTCACTATAAGAGAACCCCCGCCCCCGGTCCAACGGTTGCGTCGCCGCCCTCCCGGGGATACAATCATCCCTTCACACTCACGGAGGATGACCCCATGGCGCAAAAAGTGACCCCCATGAGCCAGGACTACTCGCGCTGGTACAACGACGTGGTCCAGATGGCCGAACTCGCCGACCACGCGCCGGTCAAGGGGTGCATGGTCATCCGTCCCTACGGATTCGCCCTCTGGGAGCACATGCGGGATCACCTCGACCGGATGATCAAGGAGACGGGGCACGTCAACGCCTACTTCCCGACCCTGATCCCCGAGAGCTTCCTAAAGAAGGAGGCGGAACACGTGGAGGGGTTCGCACCGGAGTGCGCCGTCGTCACCCACGGCGGCGGCAAGAAGCTCGAGGAGCCCCTCGTCCTCCGGCCGACGTCGGAGACCATCATCTACCACATGTACGCCAAATGGGTGATGTCGTACCGGGACCTCCCGATCCTCATCAACCAGTGGGCGAACGTGTTCCGGTGGGAGCTGCGCCCGCGCCTCTTCCTCCGCACCCTCGAGTTCCTCTGGCAGGAGGGCCACACCGCCCACGCCACTTACGAGGAAGCCGAGGAAGAGACGATGAAGATGCTCGAGATGTACCGGACCTACGCCGAGGAAATCCTCGCCATTCCGGTCATCCCGGGCCTGAAGACCGACTCGGAGCGGTTCGCGGGCGCCCTCCGCACCTACTGCATCGAGGCGATGATGCGGGACGGCAAGGCGCTCCAGGCGGGCACGAGCCACAACCTCGGCCAGAACTTCGCGAAGGCCTTCGACCTCCAGTTCCAGGACAAGGACGGCCAGCAGCATTTCGCCTGGAACACGAGTTGGGGTGTCTCGACGCGCATGGTCGGCGCCGTCATCATGGTGCACGGCGACGACAACGGCCTCATCCTGCCGCCGCGCATCGCGCCGATCCAAACGGTGGTGGTGCCGATCTACTCGTCCGACGAAGATCGGGCGGCCGTGCTCGAGTCGGCCGAAAACCTCCGGCTGAGGCTCGCCGAGGCGGGCGTGCGCGTGAAGGTCGACGACCGGGATCAGTACAAGCCGGGATGGAAGTACGCCGAGTGGGAGCTGAAGGGCGTCCCCACGCGGATCGAGATCGGCCCGAAGGACGTGGCGAAGGGGCAGATGGTGCTCGTCCGGCGGGACACGCGGGAGAAGGAGTTCCTCCCCCTCTCCGAGGCGGCGACCATGCCGGACCGTCTCGAGGCGATGCAGCAGGCCCTCTACGACCGGGCCCTCGCCTACCGCGAGGAGAACACCCACAGGGTCGACGACTACGACCGCCTCAAGGAGATCGTCGAGAAGGGGGGCTTCGCCTACGCCCACTGGGACGGCACGAGGGAGACCGAAGAACTCGTCAAGACCGAGACGAAGGCGACGATCCGCTGCATCCCCTTCGAGGAGAACCCGGAAGAGGGGAAGTGCGTCCGCACCGGCAAGCCGTCAGAGCAGCGGGTCTATTTCGCCAGAGCGTATTGACGTTCCGCGCGATCCCGTCGGAACCGCGCGGAAATGCGGAAAACGGGATTGGTCGGAAGATTAGGAAGAGAGGGAATAGGACATGCCCCTTCCGAAAGATTTTCTCGAGATCCTCGCCTGTCCGGAGACGAAGGCGCCCGTCGTCGAAGACGAGGGGTGGCTCGTTTCCACCGACGCGAAGACCCGCCGGCGCTATCCGATCAAGGACGAGATCCCGATCATGCTGATCGAGGAATCGGAAGTGATGGACGAGGAGGCGTGGCGGGCGGTGATGAAACGCCACGGCGTCCGGTAGCCCGTCGCTCCATTGACCAGGGACAGTCACCTGTCTTGCTAGGGATTCGTTCGAATTAACTGGCGGAACCAGGTGACTGTCCCTATTTAATCACGGTGGAGACCAGACCCGGCTTTGTGTGAGGCCTTTGCGATGGACTGGAACATTCTCGTCACCGGAGTCCTCGTCTTCGCCGCGCGGGTGACGGACGTATCCCTCGGAACGATCCGCACGATCGCCATCGTGCAGGGGCGCACCCGCGTCGCCTTCTTCCTCGGCCTCGTCGAAGTCTCTCTCTGGCTCTGGGTGGTCGCCACCGTCGTCACCCGAGTGATGGAACAGCCGATCCTCGGGATCTTCTACGCCCTCGGCTTCTCGACGGGGAGCGTGGTCGGCATCAAGCTGGAGCGGAAGCTCGCCTTCGGGCAGACGGTGCTCCGGGTGATCACCCGCGGGCAGGGGGCCGAGACGGCCGCCTCCCTCCGCGAGCACGGATTCCCGGTGACCACTTTCGAGGGGGAGGGGCGGACCGGCCCCGTCACGCTCCTCTATGTGGTCTGCCGCCGCCGGGACCTTCGGAAGATCCTCCCCCTCGTGACAACCCTCGACCCGGACGCCTTCTACATGACCGAGCAGGCCGGGGGCGTCGGCAAGACGATACGTCCCTTCCACACACCCCGGACCGGCTGGAGGGCGGTCCTCAAGCGAAAGTAAATCGATCCCGTTTCGCGCCCCCCGCAAAAATAGAGGCATCCCCCCTGTCACGCCCCCCCCTTCTTTGAGTACATATAGGCAAAACCCGCTTCAAGACCCCTTTCGCCGCGAGGGTGAGCGAAGGGACGGACGGCGAGGATCGAGGGCGAGAATGCCCGGAGGCGGCCCTGCAGCCGGCCGCAGCGGGAAGGGGTTTTGAAACGAGTTCTGGAAGGACGAGCTCCCCGGGAGGAGGCGCATCATGGCCCTCAGCTGCAGCCGCTGCGACAAGAAGTACGACACGCTCGTGTTCGCGTTCGACCGGGTCATCTTGTGCGAGTGCGGCAATCCGGTCGGCCGGGACGGCTGGCCCGACATCTCCCTCCCCTATCCGGACGACTCGGCGGGGGACGAGCTCCAGCGCCACGCCGACCGGGTGACGAGCATGATCCTCTTCAGCGACCTCCCCGACGTGGACCTCGACATCGCCATCGCCGCCCTGCGCAGGCGATGCGAGGAGCTGATGCCGGATCGCATTCACCTGTTTGATTGGGTGTACGGCGCGCGGTTCAAGCGACTGCGCGAGCAGTTCCCGAGGAAGAGGGTGTCGTAGGGGAGATGATGTATTCCGCGGATTCCTCCTCTGCACTCTGGAGGGCCCGCGATGGCCGGCGGGGTCGGGAAACCTCATTCGTTGGACAGGGTCCGCCGAGGCGAGCCTCATGTCTTCCGAGCCGGAGGCTCGGGCGGAACCTGTCCCCCGCTCATTGCAGTTCCCGGGATTTCACCGTCCCATCAACACTTCCACCGCCCCCGGAATCTCCGAGGGCCCGTTCACGATCAGGTCCGCCTCCCCGATCTCGTCCATGCCGCCGAAGCCGTAGGCGCAGCCGATGGAGAACGCGCCGTTCCCCTTCGCCGCCGCCACGTCGTCCTTCCGGTCGCCGATGACGACCACGGGTTTCACGCCCACCGACGCGATCACGTCCCGGGCCATGAGGGTCTTGTACTCCTCTTCCGTCTCCCGGATCCTCACGGGATCGAAGAAGTGCTCGATTCCCATGGACCGGAGCACGGCGCCGACGTACGGGTGCCGGCCGTTCGAGCAGATGGCGAGACGGTAGCCCGCCCCCTCCAGCTCGCCCAGCATCTCCGGCACACCGTCGAAGAGCCGCCCCTTCTCGGGAACCAGCTCGACCTCCCGCCGGTCGATGTCGTCCAGGGCCGCTTCGATGTCCCGGCCGGGCGCGAAAGCACGGAGCCACGCACGGAACTCGTGGAAGGGACGGCCGAAGTACTTGTGGATCTCCTCCGCCTCCGGCCGGGGGAAGCGGGCCCGGTCCGCCGTCTCCCACACCGCCGCCGACGTCACGTCCCCTCCGTAGAAGAGGGTGCCGTCCAGGTCGAACACGAGAAGGCCCCGGGTCATCGCGGTCCCCCCTCGCCGAGAATCCGGCCGATCTCGGTCTCCGCCAAATCCGCCCGCCGGTCGACGATCGACCAAGCGGACCAGCGCGCCCGGTTCTCGATGAACCCCCCCACCGGGTGGTCGTCGGGAAGGGCGATGCGGACGAGAAAACGAAAGCGCCCCGGATCGAGATCGGGGACCTCCCCCTCGGCCAGCGACGTCGACCGGTAGGAGGGGTCGAAGCGGGCCGCGTAGTCGAAGTTGCCGAGGGCGAGCCTCCTCCGCCCCCGGTACGACTCGTAGGAAACGCCGTCCCTGAGGTCGAGCTCGGCGAGGGCCGCCTCGATCCGCCCGAGCAGATCGAAGATCACCGCGTCCCGCCGCCCGGGCGGGTCGCCGAGCCGGGCCTCGGCGATCCCCTTCGCCTCGAGCAGATCGCCCCGCCCCGCCCCGTCCTTCACACGGCCCGACTGGAAGAGCGCCGCCGCGCGCACGAGCTCCCTCGCCCGATCGACTTCGGAATCGCCGCTCTCCGGGAGCGCGCCGATCTCCCGGGCCGCCCTCTCGTAATCCCCCATCTCGAAACGGAGCAGGGCGATTCGAAGCCGGATGTCTTCCTCGGGAACGGGGACCGCCCCGGCGGCGAGGACCGTTTCGTATCGGCCGAGGGCGCCGGCCATGTCCCCCCGGGCCCGCATGAGGTCCCCCTCGGCGAGGGCAAGGTCCGACCGCCCCGGCCCCTGTCTCGCCGCGCTCCGGAGGGCTTCCCCCGCCCGCTCCGGAGTCGCCGTCCGAAGATAGGCCCAGGACGCCACGCCGTGCCCCGCCGCCCGGACCGGCTCGGCGCCCGCCCGCGCCCCGTCGTACTCCCGGATCACCCGTTCGTATTGCCCGCTCCGGTCAAGAAGGAGCAGCGTGTTCTCGAGGGCGAAGGGATCGTCCGGACGAAAAGCGCGGAAGCGGGCGAGGGCGCCGTGGGCCTCGTCCCACCGCCGGGCGAGAAGAAGCGCGAGGATCCGGATCTTCTCCTCCTCGCTCCCATCTTCCCCACCGATCCGCATCCCTTCCGCGGCGGCCAGGGCGCCGTCCAAGTCCCCTGCCCGGACCGCCTCCCGAAAATACAGATCGAGCGCCCCCGGCAGGCCGGGCGCCATCAGGAACAAGTCATGAATCCGGTCCGCCGCCGGGCCGGGCTCGCCGTTCCCCCGAAGCGTCTCGATCTCTTTCCACAAGGAGCGGGCGGCGGCCGTGTCGAAGGGGGCGATCTCGCCGGGGGCGGCGTTCCGGCGCGCCGGCGGCCGTCTTCCGGGCCGGTAGAGGGCCACGTGGTCCACATCCAGAGAGGCGCCCGGCCCGCAGGTGAACGCGATGCCGGCTCCCGCTTCCCGTGGCAATCCCGCGACGAGCACCTCTTCGCCGCCGGCGAGCACGATCACCCGGCGCCGTTCGACTCGGACCGCGTACCGGTCCCATCCGCCGGTGTGAATCATCCCGGTCGATGCGGGTCCCGCGATCGGCTTTGGCCGGCCCGCGCTCTTCCCCTCCACCGAAACTCGGCCCTCCCACGAGAACCGGACGAGCACCTCCTCCTCATCGTCGATGCTCCGGAGAAGCAGACCGTGTTCCCCTTCGGGGGGGCCCGCGCCGCGCCGCGCTTCCCATTCGACGACGAACGGGATATCTCCCCGCCAGGTCGGCGCGGCGGATACCCAGTCACCACCCCACGGCGCGTCGACCCGGAGCACACCGCCCGAAATCTCGCCGCCGCCGGTCAATTCCGGGACGGTCCGCTCGAAGTCCCAGAACCGGTCGACGTGGACGCCGCGCAGAAGATCGTCCCGTGAGTGGACCACCGTCCCTTGACCGAGGGCGGGGGACCACAAGAAAATGGAGGCGAGAAGAGCGAACCACATCATGTTGTACTGACTCCGGGCCGAAGGGGAATGGCGCCCCGGGGACCCGTAACTCCTGCTGTCTTCATACTTTCCTAACTGGTCCCCGCGCGTGTCTTTGTGGATAACCCCTGAAGTCCTTCACAAGGTTCCTCGTGAAAAGTTGTTGCCGGGAATAGCGTTGTCTCCCTTGATCGAGCGCAAGGCGCTTCGCGGAACTTACCCACATATCCACAATATCCCAAGGCGGCGGGGACCCCGTGCCAATCCCGACCTTTTCTTTGCGGGAATCGCGACGTCTTCTTCCGGACCTTTCGGGGCGCCCCGTTCCGATGCATCTCGAACGATATACTACCAGACCGCCCGCGGACGGAGCGACGGCTCGGGACGAATCGACGACTCCGGCCCCCCGAGTTCGGTGCTGACAGAAGAGCCCGCCGGACGGTATCCTGAGATCGATCAACCAGCCACTCGATCTCGACAAGCGACACCCCGGAAGGGAGGCACCCCCCGTGAGCGATCATCTCCGCGAAAAACTGTCCATTCCGGCCGACCGGCTCGAATCGATCAACCGGTACCTGACGAGCCCGGACAACACCCTGGTCGAGCGCTTCCTCGCCGTCATCGAGAAACATGGCGGCGTGGACGAGATCAACCGGAAGGCGCGGGAGTCGGGCAAGCTCGAGTACCTGCTTCGCCGGCTCGACGAAATCAAGTCCCCCTACCGGAGGGACCTCGATTGGCTCGCCGAACAGCGGGACAAGAAGGCGTTCGTCTCCATGAGCGACTACCGGGCGGCGGCGCTCGGCGGCGCGAAGCCGAAGGTCGTGTCCGACAAGTTCGCCGTCACCCTCGAGATCAGCGCCATGAATTTCTTCCCCTGGATGATCACCGAGGCGAAACGGGCGATCGAGAAGAGGGAGTTGATGCCGGGCCGGTTCATCCGCGTCCGCTTCATGAAGGAGGCGGAAGAGGACGATGGCGACCTGCTCGCCATGGCGGCGGCCATGCGCATCGTCGGCGCGAGTTACGTGGAGACCCTCGACACGAAGGGGACCGACGGGTCGAACGTCCATCTCGGGGGGCCGGACACGATCACCGGCTACTTCGGCGGCGTCGGCCAGCCGAACGACTACCCCTTGAAGTGGCTCGACGAGTTCCTCTACTACCACACCAACTACGGGACCGGCCAGGTGCTGAACATCAACCCGGGCACCGTCTTCCTCGGCTACATGCTTCACAAGGTGGGCGTGGACATCGAGTTCAAGATCAGCGTGTTCATGGGGAACGACAATCCCTTCGCCGTGCTCTGGACCCTGCTCGCGGCGAAGCTCCTCTCCCGGGACGACGGCACCACGTCGCTCATCGGCTTCAACTACTCGAACTCCGTGAACAACGAGACCATCGAGCTCTCCGCCGAGTCGCGGAAGGCGCTCGGCTTCGACGAGGTGGTCCGCTTCGAGCACCACATCACCGAGACCTTCAAGGCGATCGTGCGGCAGCCGTACAACCGCCGGGACGAGCTGGTCGAGGTCGCGCCGAAGGTGCCGAACATCAGCGCCAAACACGAGGGGGGCGACCCCGACATCGAGGAGACCTTGGACCACCCGTCGAGCATCCTCGACTACTTCGTGCCGAAGGAAGAGATCCTCGAGAACGGGCTGATGGACGCCTTCGAGGAGAACTACATCCAGAAGCACGTCTCCCTGAACCGGACCGCCGTGGCTTTGCTGAAAGCGGGCGTGCCGGTCTTGGCGGCGAAGAACCTGCACGGGTAGGCGCCCGAGCACCCGCGCAAACGATCGGGGCCGGCGGAGGGGGCCGGCCCGTCTTCATCTTCCTGTCTCAAGGCAACGCGTAAAGGAACATCGCGCCCACCCGGTCGATCGGTTCCCTTTCCGACAACCACGAGAACTGCCGGGGCTCGGTCCACTCGAGCCCCTCCTTCCCGTACCAGACGTAGGGGCGCCCCATGAGGAACGTGGCGGAGACGGCCGCAACGCCATGGGACGTCTCGGCGTCGAGAGGCTCGTAACGGATGCCGTAGGTCGCCGGATCGACGCGGCCGAAATACGCGAGGGCGATGCCGTCGATCCCGTTCTCGTCCATCTGCTCCCGGAGACGGATCAGGTCCTGGCCCCAGTCGTAGTTCGAATCGATCAGGAGACGGTATCCCCGGGAGGGACCGCCCGAGGGAAGATTGAAGAACTGCAGGTATCGGGGGGCGACGGAGAGGCAGGCGACGGCGGTCCAGAGGAAGGCCGCGGCAGCGAGAAGGGTCCCGGCACGTACGGGGCCGCGCAGTCGATCGGCAACATGGGGCGCGATGCCGATCCAGAGCAGAGGGTAGACGGGGAGCAGGTGCCGCACCCCGATGTCCAGGGAGTTGAACGCCGAGTTGGCGAGGAAGAGAAGGAGGACCGGCACGAAGAGACAGAAATCCCGGGCGCCCCGGCTCCGCCCCGCGGCCCACGCCGCGGTCGCGAAGAGGGCGAGAAGAAGGACCGGGAGCGGCGTCTTCACGGCGAACGCGACGAGATGGTACTGCCACCACCCCTCCTTCGAGAGTTCGCCGGCGAGGAAGTAGCTCGGCTTGTCCGCTTTCCCGGCGTTCATGGCGATGTCGAGGCCCCGGACGAAGGGCCTCGGCAGGGGAACGGGAAGAGCCGGGAGGGCGTTCTGGGCTCTCTTCAAGAGGCCGTCCGGGTAGAACCGGTATTCGCCGAGGGAGCGGAACGTTCCGTCGAAACCGTAGCCGGCGTTCAGCACCACGAGGGCGATGACCGCCGCGATCAGGAGGAGGAGTGCCCACCGGGCGGCGGAGACCCCCCGTTCTCCCCTCGCCCGGAGACCCCTCGTCGCCTCGAAGAGGACGAGCGTCGCGATCGATCCGGCGAGAACGACGCCCGAGAGCTTCATGAGATTCGCGAGCCCGAACGCGGCGCCCGCGAGAGAGGCCCTCGGAAAGGAGGGCCTTTCCAGCAGGCGCCAGAAGGAGTAGGTCGCGAGAAGGAATCCGAGGGCGCCGGCGGCGTCGAGGGTGACGAGATGACCGTGGGCGAGCAGATTCGGCGAGAAGGCGAAGAAGAAGAGGGCGGTTAGGCCCGACTTCGCGCCATAGAGACGGGTCGCCCAGCGGCGAACGAGCAGACCGAGAAAGAGCGACAGGAGGAGGATCATCCCCCGGGAGGACTCGAAGAGGCTCTGGTACTCCTCCCGGTTTTGCGTCTCGAACTCGTAGCCGAGCCGGAAGTGGTGCTTCATCTCGCCGACTTCGAGCGCCGGATTCCGGAGAAGAAGGGGGAGGGCGGCGATCATCGGCGGAAAAGGCGGGTTCACCGGATCCTTCGAGAGGTCGCCGGTGCGGAGCATGTGAAGGCCGACGGGGAGATGGATGAACTCGTCCACCGTGACCGAGTCGCGGCGGATCGCGACGAGCCCCTGCACGAGAAACGCGAGGAGGAGGAGCGCGGCGAGGCCCCTCTCCGTCCGAATGGTCATCGTCCCCATTCTCCCTGTCGATCGGTCATCGAAAGGCCCGGCGGGACCGTCCCGCGACCAGCCTTGATTCCACAGGGCCGCGGCCCTGAATTCGGTGAGCGGGAGCCGGGGTGGTCCGGGTGATGTCCCGGTCCGCCCGGCCATCTTGGATCCCCTCGGAATTCATCGGTGTCCCCTGCCCTGGGGAGGGTCAGCGGAAGAGGGATTTGACGCCGGACCAGGAGGCGTCAGCGGTGGAGCCGGTCTTGTTGATCGGCTCCTGGTCGATCTGCTTGTAGACGGTCCAGGCGGTCGAATCGGTCCGGCTCGGGCGGACCGTGAAGAGCTGGTCGGAGCCGATGACGAAGATGGTGACCCCCTCCGGATCATCGGGGTCGTCGATGACCACAAGGAGATCGACGAGGGCCGTCACCTCCCGCCACTCCTCGCCGGACGGTTTGTTCGGGTAGGGAGTGTTGTCGACGACGTTCGAGCGCTCCGTCATCTGGAGCTTGATGCGGTCGACCCGCTGGCCTTCTTCGTTGTACCGCGCGTTGAACATGTTTCCTGCGATCTTCATCTCTTCTTCGAGATTCCACCACGGGTTCGGGTCGTCGGGATCGACCTCCCCCGGGATCAGCTCGAACCGATAGTCCTCGTCCAGGATCGCAGCGTAGGCGGCGCTGTCCATCGACGCGTAGGCAGCGGGGAAGAACTCGGTGATCAACTCCGCCGGGGTCTTGGGCAGTTCCGGTCCCGGATCGCCCGCGTCCGCGGGGTTGTCGTCGTCGCCGCAGGCGAGAAAGAGGGCGGCGGCGAGGATCATGGCGAATGCCCCTGCCCGGCCGGTGAGGAAGCCCCCGCCCATCATCGGAACATCTCCTTCACCGCTCCCCACGACGCGTTCTCGGTCCCCGTTCCCTTGTTGATCGGCTCCTGGTCGACCTGCTTGTAGACGGTCCAGGTCGTCGAATCGGTCCGGCTCGGGCGGACGGTGAAGAGCTGGTCGGAAGCAACCACAAAGTTGATGAATCCATCCACGTCGTCCGGATCGTTGACGACGACGAGGAGATCGATCAGAGCCGTCACCTTCCGCCACTCCTCGCCTTCCGGTTTGTCCGGGTAGGGGGTGTTGTCGACGACGTTCAAGCGCTCCGTCATCTGCAGAACGATCCGTTCGACTTTCTGCCCGTCATCGTTGTACCACCCGCCGAACATGTGCCCCGCGATCTTCATCTCCTCGCCCAGGTCCCACCACGGGTTCGGGTCGTCTGGATCGACTCCCGCCGCGTAAAGCACGAAGACGTACGCCGAATCGAGAAGGGCGGCGTAGGCGGCGCTGTCCATCGACGCGTAGGCGGCGCGGAAGAACTGAGTGATCAGCTCCGCCGGGGTCTTGGGCAGTTCCGGTTCCGGATCGCCCGTGTCCGCGGGGTTGTCGTCATCGCCGCAGGAAACGGCGAGGGCCAGTGCCAAGAACGCTGCCGCAAACGGGAGAAGACGGCGCATGGCTGTGCTCCTGGTTGGAGGTCCGATGATCGATCGGCTTGTTTAGAAGGATACCACTTCAGGCGGTGGGTGTCACCAAGGGAAAACGGGGGAAGATGGTGCCTGACACCAGCTACTGGTAGAAGCGGGCTTTGAGGAGACCCCAGGAGAGGGAGGTCGCGGAGCCGGTGTCATCAACGGCGGCCGGAGGCTCGTCGGATTGCCGCGCCACCAGATACCGGCCCGTCCCCCGCGGATCGGGGCGGACCACGAAGGATTGCGGCGACAGGACATGGTAGGTCGTGATCGCCATCTCCACGGGATTGACGATCACCGCGTCGATCTCGACGAGCGCCGCGACCCGGTACCAGGTCTCCCCCGGCGGGCGCCCCGGATAGTCGGTCCGGTCTTCGGCCACGCTCCTCACGAGGAGGCCCATCCGGATCTCGTCGACCCATTCGGCCTCGTCGTTTCGTCCGCCCGTGAAGAGCCGCCGGGTGACCGCCCTCTCTCCCGCCCGGTCCCACGCCCGCGCGGAGAGACCGGCGGCGGACCACTCGTCCACCCTCATCTCGAAGACGTACGCCGGGTCGAGCTCCAGGAAGTAGGCCGCCGTGTCCATGGCGGTGTACGCCGCGGCGACGCGCCCCAAAAACTCGTCGGGGTCCTCGAGACGGGGGGGAATCGAGCGGGCCACATTCGCTCCCCGGTCCGACCCGCACGAAAGGGCGAGCATCGCCGCCCACAACAGAAGGGCAACCCGTCGCATCTTCTCCTCCTCGAACCAAAGATCGGCGCGATCGGAGAAGATCTTGATCTCTTTTTCGAAGATGTCCCCCCCAAGGCCGACCGATGAAAAGGCCCGGAACGGCGAAGTCCCGGGCCCCATCGTAATTCGTTGTTATGTCGCTCGTTATCTGATCAGGACCATCTTCTTCGTGTCCGAGTGCTTCGGCGTCGCCATCCGCACGAAGTAGATGCCCGAGCCGACCTCCCGTCCCGCCCCGTCCCGGCCGTTCCAGGTGACCGAGAACCAGCCGGCGTCCTCTTCTCCGGTCTTCAGGGCCCTCACGAGCCGCCCCGAAATGTCGTAGACCGACAGACTCACCCGGCTCCGCTCGGGAAGAGCGAAGCGGACCGTCGTCACCGGGTTGAACGGGTTCGGCGCGTTGCCGAAGAGTTCGTAGCGGACAGGAAGGGGCGGGCCCCCCGCCACGCCGGTCTGGACCGTCTCTTCGAAGAGCGTGATCCGCTGGTCGGCGGCCACGTTCGCCGTGTCCGTCACGGTACCACTCGGCCACCGGACGATGATCGAGTCGATCGTCGCCGAAGCCCCGAGACCGAACCCGGCGGTCAGCGCGTCCTGGCTGAGGAACCCGGAGCCGCTCGCGACCTCCCGGATTTGCGCCCCGCCCCCCGCCACGACCCGCACGCGCGCGCCGATCCCGGACCTGTTCGAGGCGCTCCCCACGAGGTCCACCTGGATCCAACGGTTCGTCCCCGGATCGTCGTTCCGGAAGAGCTTGTTCGCCCCCCCCGCGTTCGGCAGGTAGAGATCGAGATCGCCGTCTCCGTCGTAGTCGGCCCACGCCGCGCCGGCGCTGGAAGCGGCGTCCCGAACGGGAGTCTCCGCCGCGTCGGCGAAGCTCCCGCCCCCGAGGTTCTCGAAGAGCCGGTTCGCCCCCGACTGGGCCACGAAGACGTCGAGGTCGCCGTCGTTGTCGAAGTCGACGAAGGAGCAGCCGTAGCCCGCCCCCGTGTCGCCGAGGGGAGCGCTCGTCGCGTCGACGAACGTGCCCCCGTCATTCCGGAGAAGCCGGTTGGCCGCCAACTCGTTCGCGAGATAGAGATCGAGATCGCCGTCGTTGTCGTAGTCCCCCCACGCCACGCCGTAGGTGCTGTTCCCGTCGGCGAGGGGACCGGCGGTGATATCGGTGAAGACGCCCGCGCCGTCGTTCCGGATCAGCTTGTTCGGACCGAACCCGTTTCCGATGTAGAGGTCGCCGTCACCGTCGTTGTCGTAGTCGCCCCACGCTGCCGTGAAGCCGAACCCGATGGCGTCCCCCACCACGGCGGTCGTGGCGTCGACGAATGCGCCCCCGCCGTCGTTCCGGAAGAGCTTGTTCGACGACCCCGCGTTCACCACGTAGAGGTCCGCATCGCCGTCGCCGTCGTAGTCGCTCCATGACGTGCCGAAGCCGAACCCGGAGTCGCCGAGGGGGCCGGATGTCCCGTCGATCATCGTCCCCCCGCCGTCGTTACGGAAGAACTTGTTCGCCGATCCCGCGTTCACCAGGGAGAGGTCCAGATCGCCGTCGTCGTCCATGTCCGCCCACGCGACACCCGCGCCGGCGGCCCCGTCGCCCAGGGGACCGCCCGTCACGTCGCTGAACGCCCCCGCCCCTTCGTTCCGGAGCATCACGTTCGCGCCGCCCGAATTCGAAACGTACAGATCGTGATCGCCGTCGCCGTCGTAATCCCCCCATGCCGCCCCCTGCCCGAAGCCGGTGTCGCCGAGAGGGCCGGTCGTCGCGTCGACCCACCGCGCCGCGGGCTCGACGATCTGCACGAACTGGTCCGCCGCGAACCCGGCCAGCGTCTGCACCGCGCCCGAAGGCCAGGAGATCTCGATTGTGTCGACCGTCGCCGCCGCACCGAGACCGAACTCCGCCTCCGGCGAGTCCTGGCCGAGGTAGCCGCCGCCGCCGCTGATCTCCCGGATTCGCGACAGGCCGCCCGCCACGACCCGCACCCGGGCGCCGATGGCCATCCGGTTCGAAACGGTTCCGACGGGGGTGACGTGGATCCAGTGGGCGCCGCTCGAGAGATCGTTCCGGAAGTACTTGTTCGCGCCGAGGTTCGTCACGTACAGGTCGAGGTCCCCGTCCCGGTCGGCGTCGGCCCACGTCACCGATTGCCCGGAACCGGCGTCGAGAAGGGGCGTGTTCGCCGCGTCGGCGAAGACCCCCGCTCCGTCGTTCCGGAAGAGGCGGTTGTACCCGTCGTTCGCGAGATAAAGATCGAGGTCGCCGTCGTTGTCGTAATCGGCCCACGACGCGCCGCACCCCTTTCCGACGTCGCCGAGGGGCCCGCTCGTGGCGTCGACGAACGTCCCGCCGTCGTTCCGGAGGAGCACGTTCGGGCCCTGGTTCGTCACGTACAGGTCGAAGTCGCCGTCGTTGTCGTAGTCGCCCCAGGCCGCGCCGAAGCCCAGCCCGCCGTCCCCCGCGGGACCGCTCGTCACGTTCGTGAAGTTGCCGTACCCCTCGTTCCGGAAGAGCTGGTTGGTCCCGAGGCGCGCCACGTAGAGGTCGAGATCGCCGTCATTGTCGTAGTCCGCCCACGCCCCGCCCCACTTGGTGCCGCCCGAGTTGATCGGCGCCGACGTCCCGTCGGTGAAGGTCCCGCCGCCGTCGTTCTCGAACAGCTTGTTCCCGCCGGCCACGTTGATCAGGTAGAGGTCGAGGTCGCCGTCGTTCTCGGCGTCGATCCACATGGTCGTCCGTCCCTTGCCGAGGTCGCCCACCGGCGAGGCGGTGACGTTCACGAAGGTTCCCGCATCGTTCCGGAAAAGCTTGTTGCCCGAGTCGGAATTGGCGAGGTAGAGATCGGGATCGCCGTCGTTGTCGTAGTCCCCCCACGCCGCGCCGTATCCATCCCCCACGTCGCCGAGTTGAGCGCCCGTCACGTCCACGAAAACGCCGCCCTGGTTCTCGAAGAGCCGGTTCGGCCCGTCGCTGTTTACGAGGTAGAGGTCCGGGTCCGTGTCCCCGTCGAAGTCGCCCCACGCCGCCCCCCGGCCCGCGCCGGCATCGTCCAGGGGCGAAACCGTTCCGTCGGCGAACTCCGTCGATACGTTCGCCTCGGGGGCGATGCTGAAGAAGGCGTCGCTCTCGTCCGAAGCCGACCCTTCGGCGTTGAACAGGGTCACCCGGACGAGGGCCTCCAGGGACGGCGTGTCGGAGACGGTCCACGGCAAGCTGCCGCCGTCGCCGGGAAGGGAGTCGGCGAGCACGGTCCACCCGGCTCCGGCGTCGGCGCTGTACTCCACGGTGTGGGCCGTGGCGGCCTCCCCCGTGTTCGTCCAGGTCACGTTCTCTACCGTACCCACCTCGAACAGCTCGCCTCCGTTCGGCGCCGTCACGGTCACCACCGGGATCGCCTTGATCGAGAAGAAGCCGTCGCTCGTGTCGATCGACGTCCCGTCGCCGTTCTCCATGGTGATCCGCACGAGGGCCTGGGTCGACGGGGTGGTCGGCACGAGCCAGTCGTAACTGCCGCTCCCGGGCCCCGCCTCGTAGTGGACCGAGTCCCAGGCGGCGCCGCCGCTGGTCGAATACTCGATGAAGAACCAATCGGGCACTCCCCCCGTGCTGGTCCAGGTGATCGTCTCCGTTGCCCCCTGGCCCCACTCCTCGCCTCCGTTCGGCGAGGTCACCCTCACGACGGGCGGCGTCAACTCCCGAATCGTGTAGAGCGAGTCGACGGGGAGGTTCGTGAAGGTCTTCGTCAATCCCGAAGGCCACTCGACGTGGATCGTGTCGATCACCGTCGCGCTCCCGAGACCGAAATCGAGATGGAGCGACCTCTGGGAGAGGTAGCCCGAGCCGGCCGTGACCTCCCGGATCTGGGCCGCGCCGTTCGCCACGACCCGCGCCCGGGCGCCGACGGAGGAGCGGTTGGAAGCGACGCCGATCAGCCGGAGCCCCACCCACGAGTTCGCCGGGTACGAGACGTTTCGGTAGAGTTCGTTCGCGCCCGACTTGGCGAGGTAGATGTCGGACATGCCGCTGCCACTGTAATCGCCCCACGCCATGCCCGCCGCCGTTCCGGCGTCGTCGAGGGGTTCGACGGTGACGTCCGCGAAGACGAGGCCCCCGTCGTTCCGGAGCAGCCTGTTCGCGCTCCCGGAGTTCACGAGGTACAAATCGAGATCGCCGTCGTTGTCCGCGTCCGCGAAGCCCACGCTCCGGCCGTTTCCGGCGTCGCCGAGAACGCCGCCCGTCCCGTCCGAGAAGGAGCCGCCCCCGAGATTGACGAACAACTTGTTCGCGCCGTCGTTCGATAGGTAGAGGTCGAGGTCGCCATCGTTGTCCACGTCCCCCCACTCCCCGCCGTATCCGTCGCCGGCATCGGCGAGCAGGGCGGGAGTCACGTCGGTGAAGGAGCCGCTCCCGTCGTTCTCCAGCAGATTGTTCGCGCCGTTGTCGACGAGGTAGAGATCGAGATCGCCGTCGCCGTCGTAATCGCCGAAGACCGCTCCCCGTCCGTCGTCCCCGTCGCCGAGCGGTCCGGCCGTGGCGTCCACGAAGGTCCCGCCGTCGTTCCGGAAGAGCTTGTTCGCCCCGTTGTTGGCGAGGTAGAGGTCGAGATCGCCGTCGTTCTCGATGTCCGCCCACGCCACGCTCCGCCCGGTGCCGGCGTCCCCGAGGGGCCCGCTCGTGGCGTCGACGAATGTCTCGTCGTCATTCCGGAATAGCCTGTTCGCCCCGTCGTTGGCGAGGTAGATGTCCTCGTCGCCGTCGTTGTCGTAATCCGCCGCCGCGGCGCCGGCACCGTTCCCCGCGTCCCCCACGGGACCGCTCGTGAAATTGAGCCACCCGTTCGGTCCCTGCCGGACGAGCCGGTTCCCCGTTCCGTTGTTCACGATGTAGAGATCCAGATCGGCGCCCCCGTCGAAGTCTAGCCAGACCACGCCCGCGCCGTTCCCGTCGTCGTCCACGGGGCTCTCGGAGGCGTCGTACCACCCACCGAACCCGAGGGCCGCTTCCGCGTTCACGAAGCCCCACCCGAAGGTGAGATCGTATCCTTCCGCTCCGAGATCGACGCAGGTGTACTTCAGGATGCCTTCCACGTTGGGCGCCGAGAGCTCGGGCCGACGGGAGAGGAGAAGGGCCGCCACGCCGGCCGAGTAGGGAGAGGAAAAGCTCGTCCCCTGGACGAAGGCGTAGTCGCCCGACGAGTACCCGAGGGAGCCGGTCCGGTCCGTGGTGTACACATCGGTCCCGGGGGCGCCGAAGGCGAGACCGTTCCCCCAGCTGCTGAAGGACGCCCGGGCGCCGGTCGGCGTGAGGGCCATGATCGACATGACCGTGGGCAGGCTCGACGGATAGCTGATGAGGTCGACGTTGTTGTTCCCGGCCGAGGCGAAGTGGACCATGCCCCACGCCCGGGTCTCGGCGTACTTGTCGTTGAGCGCGTTCGAAATGTTGCCGTAGGAGTTGCTGTTGTTCGTCACCCGGAAGCCGTTCGTCATCGCCCAGTCCAAGGCGTCCACGGACCAACTGTATTGACCCGACCACGTTCCTTCGCAAGGAACGGTGGAGATGCCGATGCGGGCGGAAGCGATCCGGCAGTCCGGGGCGATTCCGACCGTGCCGAGGCTGTTGTTGATGACCGCCGAAACGCACCCGGCCACGGTCGTGCCGTGGTTGTCGCATTCATTCCCCGGCCCGCCGAAGTAGTTCTGGGTGGTGAAGTCCCTCCCCGGGACCTGATTCAGGTCCGGGTGGTCCTGCTGCACGCCCGTGTCGAGAATGAGAACGATGATCGTCGAGTCGCCGGTGGTGATATCCCACGCCGTGTCGCCGTCCATGTCCATGTCCGGCGTCCCGCCGAACTGCCCCGTGTTCTTGATCCCCCAGAGATCCGAGAAGCCGGGATCGTTCGGGGTGAGTTCGTTCCTTCCGGTGATCATGAAGTCCGGTTCGGCCCAGGCGATGCGCGGGTCCTCGGCGAGACGGTTCGCGATCGCGAGCACCTCGAAGCCGTCCTTCGTCTTCGTCCGGAGCTTCAGCGCCCCCTCCATCCCGCCGAAAGTCGGGTCCAGGGTCGCCAGCGATGGTTCGAGACCGGCGAGAATCGACCCCGCCCGGTTCCGGTAGCCCGGCGCGAAGCGGACGAGCAGATCCGGCGTGATCGCGACCCGGCCGAAGTGGACGCCCCGGAACACGGGGGACACGAAGTCGAACTGGTCCGTCGCGATGGCGGCTTCGACGCGGTCCCTCGCGTCGGCGGCCTTGTCCGCCGCCGATTCGAAGACGAGGAAGCGCCACTCGTCGAGGGACGTACGCTCGAGTTCGGCGCCCGCCATGAAGACGAAGGGGGCGTTCCCCTCCACCGCGGCCGCCGGCGTTCCTTCGACCACACGGACGTAGAGACGCCCCGGATCCAGCTCCAGTTCGACCCGCTCTCCTTGATAGTAGAAGTAGGTCGGCGCGTCGGAAGCCCCGGCCGTTCCCATACCAACCAAGAGTGCGGCGAATGCGATGAAGAACCGCGTCTGCTTCGGCATAGAATCCTCCCGATTTCGCCGCGACGCGGCGCCATTTGGGGATGAAAAAACCGCTCTCGGCGGAGAGTCGTCTCGGAGGGGCATGACGAGGGAGAGTAGGGCACCCCTTTCCATCTCGGATACGCCGTGATTATACTGCATAACGCTTTGAAAGTCAAAGGAGTAGGGAAGGGGCCGCGAGGGGGCGCCGGTCCGCCAAACCGGCGCGGAGGATGAGGTTCCGCCCCTGTACCGAAAGAGGACAGCGGGCGCCCCCGCCGGGGGCGTGCCTCCCGGCCGGGCCTTCTCGCCCGATCCCGGCCGGCCCCCGTGGCTCCGACCCCTCACACCCCCCGGCCACCCCTTCCTGTGTGAATCTCCTGTGTGCTATAATTGGGGTGCGCAGCTTCGAGCCGGGTGATTCCGAACACCCCGCGAAACGACCCGAACGGCCACCCCCCGGCCGGCGGGCGGGGGGACGGCACCTTCTCCAGGAGGTGTGTCATGATCTGTCCGGTTCCCCCTTTCCGAGCCCTTCTTATTCTCGCTTCGACAGTGCTTTTCCTTTCGCCCGCGGCTTCCGCCGGCGAACCTTCGACCCTTGCCTGCCGCGACGATCTCATCGAAGTGATGTTCGCGTGGGACGCGAAAGTCCGTCTCCGGGACGGAATCCCGGCCGACCCCGCCACGGGCGCGATGGCGGGGGTCGAGGAGAGGCTGGCCGCCCTCTCGTGGCACGAGTGGCGCCGTCTTTGCGATGTTCCGGAATCGACCTTCGACGCCTGGGAACGAGCGGCCGCGGCCAAGGGGGGCGATCCGGTCTACAATCTGAACAACATCTACCGGCTCGAGATTCCGAAGGGGCACGACGTGTGGAAGATCTGCGAGGATCTCGAAGCCCTGCCCGGGGTCTTGACCGCCCGTCCCATGCCGCTGCCGGCGCCGCCGCCCGTCTACGACTACGAGTACATGCAGTACTACCTCGATCCGGCGAACAATTCCCCCTACCCGACCGGCATCGACGCCGAGTACGCCTGGACCCAAACCTGGGGAAACGGCGCGGGGGCGACGGTCTGTGATCTCGAGTACAGCTGGAACAGGAACCACGCGGACATCTCGAAGGCCGCCTACCCCTGGTGTGAGATCAACACGAACACCCTCGTCGATCCCTTCAGCGACGATCATCACGGAACGGCGGTGCTCGGCGAACTCGTGTCGGACCGGAACGGCTGGGGCACGAGCGGCATCTGCTACGGGTCGAACCTACGGACCTGCGGCACCAACTTCATCGTCCCGGGCACTCCCCCCGACACGACGTGGGACGTGCCGGCGGCCATCGCCATGGCCGCGGCCGCCCTCCAGGCGGGGGACGTGATCCTGCTCGAACAGCAGTGGGATTACGACGACACCACGACGGCCCACACCGACTTCATCCCGATCGAGTGGTGGACGAACTGGTGGCCGGGGGCGCAGACGTACAACGGCGTCTACGCGGCGATCGCCGCCGCCGTCGGCAACGGCATCAGCGTCGTCGAGGCCGGAGGCAACGGGGGGAACGCCGCCGGCACGGGCGTGAACACGGGACTCCTCTCGTGGTACGGCGACTCGGGGGCCATCATCGTCGGGGGGGGCGGTGCCTGGCCGGGAGGCACGTGGGTGGAGACCGACCTCGAACGGTGCGGCTACTCGAGCTACGGCCCCCGCTTCGATCTCCAGGGGTGGGGCGAGGACGTGGCGACCACCGGCTACGGGCACCTCTACAACCAGGGCGGCTACGACAGCCTCTTCACCCACATGTTCAGCGGCACGTCGAGCGCTTCGCCGATCGTAGCGGGGGCGGTGGCGTGCGTCGTGGGACATTGGAAGGCGACGATCTCGACGACGCCCCCGTCGCCCTCCTACATCAGGAATCTCTTGAAGACCACGGGCACGCCCCAGGTCTTCGGGCCGCCCGGGAACATCGGGCCCCGGCCGGACCTTCTCGCCGCCTTCGCCCTTCTCGGCGTCCAGTGGGTCGACGCCACGGTTTCGCCTCTCGACCCCACGGACCAGAGCACCGGGATCGCCTGGGGGGACTACGACGGCGACGGCGATCTCGATCTCTTCATCGCCCGGGCGTCGACCTACCCGAACCGGCTCTGCCGGAACGACGGCGGGGCGTGGGTCGACGTGGCGGCCGGACCCATTCTCGGTGGGGAGCGGGACATCAGCGGACTCTGGGGGGACTACGACGACGACGGGGATCTCGACATCTTCGTCCTTCGCGGCGCGGCCCAGCTGAACGCCCTGCTCCGGAACGACGGGGGCGATGTCTTCACGGATGTCTCCTCCTTCGCCGCCTCCGACACGGGGAACACCCAGACCGGGGCGTGGGGGGACTACGACAACGACGGCGACATCGACATGTACGTGGGGAACATGCAGGGGGCGGGGGGGAGCAGCAAGAACCGGCTCTACCGGAACGATGGCGGCCAGCTGGTCGACGTCACCGCGCCGCCGCTGGACGACACGGGAAGCAGCGCCGGCGTTTCCTGGTCCGACTACGACGACGACGGCGACCTCGACATCTACGTGGCGAACTACACCGGCCCGAACCGATTGTACCGGAACGAGGGGAACGAGGTCTTCGTGAACGCCACGAGCGGCCCTCTCGGAAGCGTCGGAACCAGCGCCGTCGCGGCGTGGGGGGATTACGACAACGACGGCGATTTGGACATGTACCTCGCCAACGGAACGGCCGCCTATCCGAACCGGCTGTTACAAAACCAGGGGGGAGGCGTGTTCACCGACGTGACGCCCTCGCTCCTGGCCGAGACCAATCCGACCTACGCCGCCCAGTGGGCCGACTTGGACCACAACGGACATCTCGATCTCTACATCGCCAACTACGGCGTCGCGAACCGCCTCTATATGAACCAGGGAAGCGGCGTGTTCGCCGATTACCTTCTCGATCCGCCGTGCGACTCCCGCGGGGGCATTTGCGCCGCCCTCGGCGATTACGACGGTGACGGGGACCTCGACATCTACAATTCGCACTACTCCCTCGCGAACAAGCTCTACCGGAACGACGGCGCTTCGGCTTGGCCCTGGCTCCACGTCGACCTGGCCGGGGCGGTCTCGAACAGCCGCGGCATCGGCGCCCGCATCGAGGTGATCACCGGCGCGGGGACGGGCGGGCGGCGCGCCCAGATCCGGGAGGTCGAGGCGGGGGGCGGTTACCTGGCGCCCATGAACTCGCTGACCGCCGAGTTCGGCCTTGGGACGGCCGGAATCGTCGACTCGATCATCGTTCTCTGGCCTTCCGGCAACGTCTCGATCCGGACGGCCGTGACGGCCAACCAGAAGATCGTGATCGAAGAGATCGTCACGGACGTAGCGGACGGCGGCGGGGCGGGCGTTCCCGGCCTTCCCTTCGCGCTCCACCCGAACTCGCCGAACCCGTTCAACCCGGCGACTACGATTCGCTACGACCTTCCCTGCCCCTCCCCCGTAACGCTCCGGGTCTACGACGTCTCGGGACGGCTCGTAAGGGTCCTTGTCGACGGCGAAGTGCGGACGGAGGGACGACACACCGCGCTCTGGCGGGGGCGGGACGAGAGGAACCGGGAGGTCGGGTCGGGCGTCTACTTCTACCGCCTCGATGCGGGGCCCTTTACGGAGACCAGAAAGCTCGTCTTGATCCGATGAAACGCCGGTGACGGCCGCACCGTGTGACCGAAGAAGGGCGCCGGATGCCCCCCCCGGGGTGTCCGGCGCTTCCTTTCGCCCCGTTCCCGCGCTTGATGCCCCGGAGATGATCGATTACTATTCCATGATTGGCCCGTTTCCAATACACCCAACCCGTGCATGGAGAAACGCATGAAGATCCTCGTGAAGTCCGCGATCGTGCCCTTCCTCGCCCTCCTCTTCGCCATTCCCGTCGCCGCCGGCGAGGAAGCGGACGAAGTGATGTACTACGGGACCAGGGACGAGATCCCCCTGCAGTACCGATGGAACCTCGACGACATTTTCCCCTCCGTGGAGATGTGGAACCAGGCCTATGAGCGCGTGGAGAACCGCATTCCGGAGATGGAGAAGTACCGGGGCCGCCTCGGCGAGTCGGCCCTTACCCTCGCCGAGGGAATCGCCGCCATGTTCGATCTCCTCCGGGTGCAGGGCGAGCTCCAGGTTTACGCCGGCCAGTACCGCGACCAGGACACCAAGAACGCCGAGGCGAACGAGTTGTACGCCCGCATGAACGGCCTGAGCTCCCGCGTGAGCCAGGCGATCGCGTTCGTGGATCCCGAGATCACCCAGATCGACGAGAAGAAGCTCGAGAAGTTCCGTAAGAACGAGCGGCTGAAGACCTACGGCCACTACCTGGACAACCTGATCCGCCAGAAGCCGCACATCCGCTCCGGCGAGGTGGAGGAGCTGCTCGCCTCCATGTCTCTGGTCGCCCGGGCGCCCTACGAGGCGTACTCGAACCTGACCTCCGCCGACATCCAGTGGCCGAAGATCATGGTGAAGGGCGAAGAGAAGACCGTTTCTCCCGCCCTCTACTACAGCTTCGTTTCCGATCAGGATCGGAGCGTCCGCAAGGAGGCGGCCCTCGCCCTCTTCCAGACCTACACGGACTTCGCGAACACCTTCGCCGCCACCTACGGCGGCAGCGTGCAGAAGGACGTCTTCATGGCGAGAACCCGCAACTTCGACACCGCCATCGACGCGAAGATGTTCGAGGTGAACGTTCCGACCGAGGTGATCGAGACGCTCGTCAGCACGGTCCACGAGAACCTGGAGCTGATCCACGAGTACGCCGCGCTCCGGAAGGAGCTCCTCGATCTCGACGAGTTCCACGTCTACGACCTGTACGTGGGCCTCGTTTCCGAGGCGGACACGAAGTACGGCTACGACGAGGCGTACGACATCGCCCTCGACTTCTGGAAGACGACCTACGGTGACGAGTACTACCAGGTCGCGAAGGACGCCTACGACAAGCGATGGGTCGACGTGTACGCCGGCGAGGGGAAGCGGGGGGGCGCCTACTCGTGGGGCTCCTACGACTCCCATCCGTACCTGCTCCTCAACTGGGGCGGCACCCTCGAGGATGTCTTCACCCTCGTCCACGAGATGGGGCACTCCATTCACACCTACCTGGCGAACAGGAACCAGGACTTCCCCAACGCCGAATACTCCCTCTTCGTGGCCGAGGTCGCGTCCGTCGCGAGCGAGGCGCTCTTCCTCGACTACATGATGAACCGGGTCGAGACGGACGTGGAGAGGCTGAACCTTCTCGACATCTACATGGGGAACATCACCGGCACCTTCCTCCGCCAGATCTTCTTCCACGAGTTCGAGTTGAAGGCCCACACCATGGCCGAGGCGGGGGAGGCGCTCACCAAGGAGTCCCTCGGCGAGGTGTACGCCGAGATGTGGAAGCAATACTACGGCCCCGATCTCGTGCTGGACGAAGAGTTCCACGCCGGCTGGGCGCGGATCCCCCACTTCTACCGGACCTACTACGTCTGGGTCTACGCCACGAGCTTCGCCGCCGGCGAGGCGATCGCCGCGCGCGTTCGGGAGGGCGAGACGACCGCCGTGGGCGACTACCTCGCCATGCTGAAGCTCGGCGGCAGCGTCTACCCCCTCGAGGCGCTCGGGACGGCGGGCGTGGACATGACCGACCCGGCCGTGATCCGGACCGTGATGGACCGCTACGGCGAGACGCTCCGGCAGATGAGCACCATGCTCCGGGAACTGAAGAAGAGTTAGCCCTAATCCGGATCACATCGAAGCGAGACCGCGGCCCGGGGGGACCCCCTCCGGGTCGTTTTTCGATTTCACAATTTTCGTGATATAATGGTTGCGAGCTCGGTTCAACCGACCCCCGCGCCAGAGGAGGCCCCCCATGCGCCCGTTCCTTCTTCTCCTGTTCTCGTTCCTCCTGCTTCCGGCCGCCGGATGGCCCGCCTCCCGGCTCGTCCTTCCCGGCGGCACCGGCGACTTCCCGACCATCCAGGCGGCGGTCGACGCCTCGGCGCCGGGGGACACGGTCCTCCTCGGCGACGGCACCTTCAGCGGCGACGGCAACCGGGACGTCGCGATCGGGGCGGGCGGGATCGTCGTTCATTCCACGAGCCTCTCCCCGGGCTCGTGCGTCCTCGACTGCGAGGGATCTGTTGGATCGCCCCACCGGGGATTCCTGGTCTCCGCGGCCGCCGGAGACCCCGTCACCTTCGAGGCCTTCACCATCCGGAACGGGTACGGGGCGAACGAGGGGGGCGCGATCCGGTGCTCGAACTCGGGGATCGTGATCAGGAACATGGCCCTCCGGAACAACGGCGCCGGGGAGAACGGCGGCGCCCTTTACGTGATCGGCTCTCCCGACGCCCGGATCGAGGACTCCGGTATCGAGGACAACCACGCCAAGTTCGGAGGGGGGGCGTGGATCGAATCGTCGACGGCGGAGATCGTGTCGACCGTGTTCGCCGGGAATGTGGCCCCCTCCGAGTCGGACCTCGGGGGCGCCCTCGGGATGTGGGAGTCGACGGTCCGCCTGGGCGACGTCCTCTTCGATCGGAACGAGGGGGGATACGCCGGGGGGATCTTCAGCTACTCCACCGAAGCGGACCTCACCGATTGTCTCTTCAAGGGGAACCGCGGGAACTTCGCGTGCGGGGGAATGTACTCGTACGCCGGGCCCTACCACCCCTCCTATGCCAATTTGCTCCGGTGCGAGTTCGTGGGCAACCACGGGAGCCTCGCCGCGGGGGGGATGGCGATCTCCGAGTGGAGCGCCTCCCTGGAGGAATGCATCTTTCGGGAGAATACCGCCACGTACGCCGCGGGCGTCTCGGTCAACGGCCCCGCCGATTTCCTGCGATGCCGGTTCGAGGGGAACTCGGCGACCCTGAACGGCGGCGGCGTGTACTCCGAGATCTCGACCCTCGAGTTCCGGGAGTGCGTCTTCTCCGCCAACGCCGCCAATGACTCCGGGGGCGCCCTCTTCGCCTCGGTCAACTCCGTCTACAACCTCTATGACTGCACCATGAACGGGAACCGTTCGCCCGTCGGCTCGGGAATCGCCGTGATATTCGAGTCGGAAGTCACGCTGGAGAACACCATCGTCTCCTTCGGTCTTCTCGGAGCCGGGGTCTCGTGGGACGGGTCGGGGAGCGCGGACTTCTCCTGCTGCGACATCTTCGGCAACGAGGGGGGAGACTGGGTCGGCCCGATCGCCGGCCAGCTCGGCGTGGCGGGGAACTTCTCCGCCGACCCGCTCTACTGCGACGACGCCGCGGAGGACTTCACCCTCCGGGCCGATTCCCCCTGCCTGCCGGGCAACCACCCGCAGGGGGAGAACTGCGACGTCGTCGGCGCCTTCGGCGAGGGGTGCGGCGGCTCGACCCGGGTCGAGGCCGCCAGCTGGACCACCGTGAAGAAGATGTTCCGGTAGCCTGGATGTTCCGGTAGGAATAGCCCCTTTTTCTTCGACAAAGCGCCCACTCGCGCCGTCCTAATGCACGAGAACGCCGATCGCTCCCCCCGAGGGCGGCGTCCTCCGCGCCCCGCTCTTCCGTGGGGCGGACCAGGAGGAGGGACGATCCACCCGTGTCCGGCCGTTCACTTTCGTGCACGGGGCGCCCTCGCGCCGAACGGCTCACTGGCCGAGGTCCGCCCCTTTTCCTTTCCCCCGTCACGCCCCGGCGGCTCACGCGGAGAAGAGCGAGAGGGGGATTTCCCGTCGGAGATCGTGCTAATATTGCATATATTCAGCCCGTAGCGTCCGGGCCTTCCGATCGTTGTCCCCCGGGGTTTGCATACATGTAAATCCGTATCATGAAAAGGGTTATAGGAAGATGACCAGTTCCGACAGTGCTCGAGAGCGTCTCCGGGCGGCCCGTCGCCGGGTCTTCGCCGCTTCCGCGGTCTCCCTCCTCCTCTTCGCCCCCGGGTGCGGCAAGGGGGACGAGGCTCGGGCCGGGGGCGAAGCGACCCCCGGGGGACGGGGGAACGGAGGCCGTCCGGGAACGGCGGCCGTTACCGTCGCCACCCGGCCGGCCGGGCGGGGAACCATCGGGAGCTACTACACGGCCAACGCCACCCTCGACCCGAACAAGGAAGCGGAGGTGCTCGCCCGCGTCTCGGGCGTAGTTCTCGAGCTCCTCTGCGAGGAGGGGGACCGGGTGGCGAAGGGGGCGGCCCTGCTCCGCATCGATGACGCCGAATACAGGCACCGTCAAAGCCAGGCGAACGCGGCGGCGGCGAAGGAACGGGCGCGCTTCGACCGGCTCCAGAACATGTTCCGGGAGGAGTTCATCTCCGCCGACGAGTTCGAGGCGTCCCGCGCCGATCTCCAGTCGGCGGTGGCGACCGAGGAGCTCGCGGCGCTCGAGCTTTCGTACACCCGGGTGCGGGCCCCCTTCGCGGGGCGGATCACCCGGCGCCACGTCGACCCCGGCGTGATGGTCAGCGACGGAACGCCCCTCTTCTCGATCGCCGACGTCGACCGCCTCCTCGCCCGGGTCCACGTGCCCGCCAAGGAGTTCCGCAACATCAAGACCGACCAGACCGTGAAGCTCACGGTCGACACTTCCGAAAAAGCCCTCTCGGGACGCATCATCCTGGTGAGCCCGATCATCGACCCGAACAGCGGCACCATCAAGGTGACCGTGGAGATCACCGACTACCCGGACAACATCCGGCCCGGCGACTTCGCGGAAGTGCACATCGTGACGGACATCCGTGAGGACGCGGTGCTCGTACCGAAGTCCGCCGTCGTCTCCGACCGGAACGAGCAGGTCGTCTTCGTGGCCGCCGACAGCGTCGCGGAGCGGCGCATCGTCAGCGTCGGCTTCCAGGACGACGTGAACGCCGAGATCCTCTCCGGCATCGAGGGGGGCGAGCCCGTGGTCGTCCAGGGACAGCGCTCCCTCCGGGACGGCCAGAACATCAAGATCCTCGACCCCCTCTCCTTCGAACCGTCGGACAAGCCCTGATGCGCCCTCTGGTCGCCCTGGCCGTTCGCCGCCGCGTGGCGGTGTTCATGTTCGCCATCGCCGTGGCCGCCTTCGGGTTCGTGGGCTACCAGCGACTCACCCTCGATCTCCTGCCCGACATCAGCTACCCCTCCCTCCCGGTCCAGACCGACTTCCCGGACACCGCGCCGGCGGAGGTGGAGAACCTGATCACCCGCCCCATCGAGGAGACCGTCGGGGTGCTCCGGGGCCTCCGCACGGTCCACTCGATCTCCCGGCCCGGCGCATCGGAGGTGACCCTCGAGTTCGACTGGGGCTCGGACATGGACCTCCTCTCCATGGACGTCCGGGAGAAGCTCGACAGGCTCATTCTTCCCGATGAGGCGGAGGACCCGATCGTGCTCCGGTTCGATCCCTCCCTCGACCCGATCATGCGCCTCGCCCTCGGCGGCGAGGGGGACCTGACCGAGACGCGGCGCGTGGCGGACCGGAAGCTGAAGCAGGCGATCGAGACGATCCCGGGCGTGGCCGCGGCGACGGTGAAGGGGGGCCTGGAGGAGGAGATCCAGGTCAATGTGGACCAGGAGAAACTCGCCGCCCTCGGTATCGGCCTCGACCGGGTGCGTCAGGTGGTCGGCGTGTCGAACGTGAACATCCCCGGCGGATCCCTTCAGGATGAGGAGAGCCAGTACCTCATCCGCACCGTGAACGAATACGGCTCGGTCGAGGAGATCGCCGGCCTGATCGTGGCGTGGCAGGGAGACGCGGCCGTCCGTCTCCGGGACGTGGCGGAGGTGCGCCGGGGGGCGAAGGATCGGGAGGAGATCACCCGGGTGAACGGCGCCGAGAGTGTCGAGATCTCCATCTATAAAGAAGGGGACGCGAACATCGTCACCACGGCGCGGGCCGTGAAGGAGCGGATGACCGAACTCCGGGAGACGCTCCCCGAGGGATGGGAACTCGCCGTGCTCTTCGACCAGTCCCGGTTCATCGAGCGGGCGGTGAACGAGGTGCGGGGCTCCGCCGTCATCGGCGGGCTGCTCGCGGTGGCGGTGCTCTTCGCGTTCCTCCGCCACTGGAGGAGCACCGCGATCATCGCCACGTCGATCCCCCTCTCGGTGCTCGCCGCCTTCGTGGCCATGTACCGCCTCGACGTCTCACTCAACATCATGTCCCTCGGCGGCCTCACCCTCGGCATCGGCATGCTCGTGGACAACTCGATCGTCGTCCTCGAATCGATCTTCCGGCGGCGCCAGGAGGGACTCGGTCCCGCCGCCGCGGCGATCGAGGGCGCGGCCGAGGTCGGGGGCGCGGTGACGGCATCGACCCTCACCACGGTGGCCGTCTTCCTCCCGATCGTCTTCGTCGAGGGGATCGCGGGGCAGCTCTTCGGCGACATGGCGGCGACGGTGACCCTCAGCCTCCTCGCCTCCCTTCTCGTGGCCATCACCCTCATTCCGATGCTCGCCGCCCTGGGAAGCCGGGAATCGTCCCGGGGGGCGCCGAGATCGACCAAGGAAGACGAACTCAGCCTCGGCCGCTTCTCCGCGCTCTACGACCGGTTTCTCGCCCACGCCCTCCGGCGGCGGGTGCTGACCGTCGCCGTCGCGTTTCTCTCGTTCGGCGCCAGTCTCCTCGCACTGCCGCTGATCGACACGGAGCTGATTCCGGAGATCAACGAGGGCGAGTTCTTCTTCGAGGCGAGCATGCCTGAAGGGACGCCGATCGCGGCCACGGACCGGGTCCTCAAATCCATGGAGGCCTTCGCGGGCGAAGAGCACGGCGTGGACCGCTATTACACGGCGGTCGGAAGCCGGCTCGTCTCGGGGGGAATGTCGTTCAACACGAAGGCGGAGCACTACGGCCAGCTGAACGTGGTCATGAAAGACCGGGCCGACGAGACAGGCGAGGCGATCGTCGCCGAGCGGCTCCGGCGGCGGTTCGAGGCGATCCCCGACCTTGTCGCGAAACAGGGCCGGCCGACCTACTTCAGTTTGAAAACCCCCGTCGAGGTGGTCCTCTTCGGCGAGAACCTCGACCTCCTCCGGGACTACTCCCTCGATCTCGAGCGGGAGTTCCGGGACGTCCGGGGCCTCGTCGATATCCGTTCCTCCCTCGAGGAGGGGAGCCCGGAGCTGCGGATCCGCTTCGACCGCCCGCGGCTCGCCTCCCTCGGCCTCGACATGCGGGTCCTCTCCGAAACGCTCCGGGACCGGATCCAGGGGGCCGTGCCGACCCGCTTCAAGGAAGAGGACCGGCAGATCGACATCCGGGTGCGGAACCGGGAGCTCGACCGGGCGACGGCGGATGACGTGAAGAATCTCGTCATTCCCGGACCGGACGGGAGTCCGATCCGGCTGCTCACGGTCGCCGACGTCCGCCTCGACCGGGGCCCGGCCGAGATCCACAGAATCCAGCAACAGCGGGCGGCGGTCATCTCGGGCAATCTTCACGACCGGAGTCTCGGCGCCGTGGTCCGGGACATCGGGGAGGCGGTGCGGAGGACCCCGCCCCCGGCGGGCGTGTCCGTCGAGCTCGGCGGCCAGAACGAGGAAATGGAGGTCTCCTTCGCGAGCCTCCGCTTCGCCCTCGCCCTCGCCGTCTTCCTGGTCTACCTCGTCATGGCGGCCACCTTCGAGTCCCTCGTTCACCCGTTCATCGTGCTCTTCTCGATTCCCCTCGCCCTCGTCGGCGTCGTGCTCGGCCTTTTCGTGACGGGGACGGAGATCAGCGTGATCGTCCTGATCGGCGTGGTCATGCTCGCCGGCATCGTGGTGAACAACTCGATCGTGCTCATCGACAAGGTGAACCGGCTCCGCCGGTCGGGCGTGGAGAAGGAGGAGGCCGTCGTCCGGGCGTGCCGGGTCCGGCTCCGCCCCATTCTCATGACCACGCTCACCACGGTCCTCGGCCTCCTCCCGATGGCCCTCGCCCTCGGGGAAGGCGCCGAGCTCCGGTCGCCCCTGGCCATCACCGTCAGCTTCGGTCTGCTTCTCAGCACGATGCTCACCCTCGTGGTGATCCCCGCGATCTACATGATCGTGCCGAGCCGCCTGCGGGCCGAAGAGGAGGAGACCGACTTCGCCCCCCGCGCCGGAACCGCCCCCGAGGGAGCGACGCCATGACCCTGCCGGAACTGGCGATCAGGCGTCCCATCACGACCCTCATGATCCTGGTGAGCATCGTGGTTCTCGGCACCGTCGCCCTCTTCCGCCTCCCTCTTGGCTTCCTTCCCGACACGGAGGAACCGGAGCTCTTCGTCTACGTGCCTTACCCGAACTCGACGCCGGAGCAGGTGGAGCGGCTCATCGTGAGGCCACTCGAGGAGACCCTCGGCTCCGTGAAAGGGCTCAAGGACATGTGGGCCATGTGCGACGCCGACGGCGGACGGGTCCGGCTCAACTTCGAGTGGGGCCATGAGATGAGCCTCGCCCGCGTCGAGGTCCGGGAGAAAGTCGACCGGGTGCGGCGGGAGCTCCCGGACGACGTGACGGAAGTCTTCATCAGCGGCAACTGGGACGCCCGGGAAGCGGACGAGCCGATCCTCGAAGGGCGCCTCTCGTCGAGGCGGGACCTATCGGAAAGCTACGAGCTCCTCGACCGGAAGATCGTGAAGCCCCTCGAACGCATCCCCGGCGTCGCCCAGGTGCGCCTCGACGGGGTGAATCCGAAGGAGGTCCGCATCAATCTCCGCGTCGCCGCGCTCGAGGCCCACGGGATCGACGTCCGGCAGGTCCTCCAGGCGCTCCGGGGCTCGAACTTCGACCAGAGCCTCGGTAAGGTGAAGGAGGCGGGCACGGTCTACACGGTGCGCACCGTCGGCACCTACGCCACCCTCGACGAGATCCGGGATCTTCCGCTCCGCTCCGACGGGCTTCGCCTCGCCGACTTGGCGGACGTGGTCTACGAGGAACCGCCCCTCGAGTACGGGCGCCACCTCGACGGCGACTTCGCGATCGGTCTCACCCTGAACAAGGAAGCGGGGGCCAACGCGGTGCCGATCTGCGACGAGGTGCAGCGGCGCGTCGAGGCGATGGGGGACGACCCCGAGCTGGAGGGCGTGAACTTCCTCATCTGGTTCAACATGGGGGAGGAGATCCGGAAAACCCTCCGGGACCTCTCCTTCACCGGCGTCTTCGGAGCGATCCTCGCGAGCGTCGTTCTCTTCGGTTTCCTCCGGCGCTTCAGCATGACCGTCGTCTCCGTCCTCTGCATCCCCTTCTCCCTCATCGTGGCGTGCGGCGTCATCTGGGCCCAGGGGAGAAGCCTGAACACGCTCACCCTTCTCGGCCTCATCGTCGGAATCGGCATGCTCGTGGACAACGCCGTGGTGGTGATGGAGAACATCTTCCGCCACCAGCAGGAGGGGCTGGAGCGGAAGGAGGCGGCCCTCGTCGGGTCGAGAGAAGTCTCCACGGCGGTGGTGGCGGCGACGCTCACGTCGGTGATCGTCTTTCTTCCGATCATCTTCAACAAGCCGAGCGAGATGAACATCTACCTCCGGGAACTGGGCATCACGGTCTGCCTGACCCTTCTCGCTTCCCTCTTCATCAGCCAGACCTTGATCCCCCTCGCCACGTCCCGATTCATCCACGCGCGGCCGCGACGGACGGGCCGTCTCATGCGGGGGTTCGAGGATCGCTACGTGGGGCTCCTCCGGTTCAACCTCCGCCACCGCTGGCTGACGCCGCTCATCGGCCTCGCGGCGATCGCCTCGGCGATCTATCCCTTCCTCCGCGTCGACAAGAACTTCGACACGAGCCGGTCCGAGGCGTTCGTGCAGGTGAACTACGAGTTCAGCGAGGAGCTGAACCTGGACCGGAAGGAGCGGGTGGTCGGCCGGGTGGAGGCGGAGCTCGTCCCCCACCGGGAGGAGCTCCACGCCCGGGCGATCTACTCGTTTTGGAGCGAGCGGTGGTCGCTGACCCGGATCTACATGGAGGAGGGGCGCGCGAACGAGAAGGCGATGGCCGAGACGAGGCGCCGGCTTCGCGAGCTCCTCCCCGAGATCCCGGGGCTGAAGCTCGAGGTGATGGAAGAGGGCCCCATGTGGCGCCACGGGGGGAGCAAGCGGGTCGGTTTCCAGATCATCGGCGAGGACACGGGCGTGCTCGCCCGCCTCGCCGAGGAGGCAAAGGGGCGCCTCGGAGAAATCGAGGGGCTCTTCGACGCGTGGAGCAGCACCCAATCGGGCGGGCTCCAGCTCTCGGTCGATCTGGACCGGGAGCTTGCCTCCCGGTACGGCATCCCCCTCGGGCAGCCGGCGGAAGTGATCTCCCTCACCTACCGGGGGCGCCGCCTCGCGCGGTTCCGGACCCCCGACGGCGAGAGGGAGATGCGGCTCACCCTCGACGAGAAAGAGAAGGAGAGCCTCTCCCAGCTCCGGAACCTCCCCCTGTGGACGGAGGACGGCGAGAAGATCCCCCTCGCCTCGCTCGCGAACTTCAACGCGGCCCCCGGGCCGGAGCGCATCAACCGGGACAACCGGATCACGGGCGTTTGGGTCGGTGCCCGTTACGACGAAGGGGTGATCGGCGACTACCTCCCTCGGGTGACGGCCTCTCTCGACCAGATGGCCTGGCCCTACGGGTACGAGTACACCTTCCGGGATTGGGAAGAGCGCCGGCGGGAGCAGTCACGGGAGTTCCTCGTCAATCTCGGTCTGGCGCTCATGCTCGTCTTCGCCGTCATGGCGGGCGTCTTCGAGTCGGTGCGACAGGCGATCGGACTCATGGTCGCCCTCCCGTTCGCCCTCGTCGGCGCCGTCTGGACCCTCTACCTCACGAAGACGGACTTCGACCAGCCGGCGGCGATCGGACTTCTGCTCCTCATCGGCGTGGTGGTGAACAACGGCATCGTCATGCTCGAGCACATCAACCAGTACCGCCGGAAGGGCATGAACCGGCAGGAGGCGATGCTCCGGGGGGGGCGGGAGCGGCTCCGGCCTATCATGATGACGGCCATCACCACCCTCGTCGGGCTCGTCCCGATCGTGGTGCAGAGGCCGGCCCTTGCCGGCGTCTATTACTACTCCATGGCCCTGGTGATCATGGGGGGGCTGCTCGTCTCGACGTTCCTGACATCGGTTCTCCTTCCCACGACCGCGACCCTGTCCGAGGATTTCTTCGGAAGATTGGCGTCTTGGGGAGTCGCGATCGGCCGGATCTTTCGGTGGAGAAGAAGGCGGGCGGCCCTTACGGAGTAGAGTCGGATCGGGAGGGAATCATCGCCGCCCACCGGTCGAGAATCTGCCCGAGTTCGGCGAGCTTGAACGGCTTGGTGAGGTAGTCGTCCATGCCAGCCTTCAAACAGCGATCTCGGACCCCCGGCATGGCGTCGGCGGTCAGAGCGATGATCGGAATCGGCGCCCCCAGCTCTTCCCCGCGAATTCGCCTCGCGGCCTCGTAACCGTCCATCCGGGGCATCTGGCAGTCCATCAGCACCAAGTCGTGCCCCCCCGCGAGCGCGGCCTCCACCGCTTCCTCGCCGTCTTCGACGATCTTGACGTCGCAGCCGAGCTTCTCGAGGAAGCGCCGGGCCACCTTCTGATTCACCCGATTGTCTTCGGCGACCAGCACGCGGAGCGGACCTCCGTCCCCGCCGCTCACGAGAACTCCGGCGCCTTCCCCGGTTCCGGAATCTTCCAGCGACGTCGCCCCCCCCGTCCCCCCCGCGCCGGAGCCCGCCCTCCGCAGCACCTCCCGGAGCCGGGACCGGCGGACCGGCTTCATCAAACAGAGGGCGCCGGCGAATGCCTGGCCGAAACGGGAGGAAGAGGAGACATCGATCGAGGTCAGGACGCCGAACAGGCACCCCCGGCTTTCGCACGCGCTCCGAAACCGGCCGAAGAGATCGTCGCCGAATCGGGAGAAGACATCCTCGTCGACCAGGACCGCGCCGGGATTCGGGATCTCCTCTGCCGGGCCCTCCAACATCGCGAGCGCCTCCTCGGCGGTGCCGCAGGATCGGGAGGAGCCGCCCAGCCTCGCGATCCGGCTCCGGAGGCCGGCCGCCGACTCGGGGAGTCCTCCCACCACGAGCACATCCCGGTCCGTGGTTCCCGTCCCGGGCTCCATTTCGTCATTCTCCGCCCGGGAAAGGGGGATTCGGAACCAGAAGACCGTCCCCCCCCCTCTCCTCGATTCGACGCCGATTTCACCCCCCATCATCTCGACGAGGGCCCGGGAGATGGTGAGCCCGAGACCGGTGCCGCCGAACCTCCGCGTCGTCGAATCGTCCGCCTGGGTGAATTTCTCGAAGATCTTCGCCCGCTTATCCTCCGAGATACCGATTCCCGTGTCCTCGATGCGGAACCGGATCCACACCGTGCGGCCGTCGTCCTCCTCGGCGTCGGCCGTGATTCGAACGAATCCCTCGGAGGTGAACTTCATCGCGTTCCCGACGAGGTTCGTGAGGATCTGGGTGACCCGGATCTCGTCCCCCACCACCAGGGGGGGAATTTTCTCGCCGATCTGCTCGATCAGTTCGACCGGTTTGGATCCCCTCGCGGACGCCACCTGCAGGGCGACTGCCTCGACCATCATGTCGAAGTCGAACCGGACGCTCTCGAGAGTCAGCTTCTTGGCCTCGATCTTCGAGTAGTCGAGGATATCGTTCAGAATGCAGAGCAGGTTCCGCCCGGACTTGCCGATGGTCCGCACGCAATCCAATTGCTCGGCGGTCAGCTCCGTTGCGCGGAGGATTTCCGTCATGCCGATCACGCCGTTCATGGGCGTCCGGATCTCGTGGCTCATGTTGGCCAGAAAGTCCCCCTTGGCGTCGTTCGCCCGGTCCGCCTCCTCTTTCGCCGCCTGGAGGGCCTGGTCCCGCGCTTCGATCGTCTCGAGCATCTCGTTGAAGACCCATGTCAAGCGGCCGACTTCGTCGCTCCCCTCGACGGGAACCCGGCGGCGGCAGTCGGGGTCGTCCTTCACCGCCTCCGCCGCATCCGCGAGCCGCTTGACAGGGCGGCAGATCCCCCCCTGCAGCCATTCTCCCAAAAGGAGCGCCGCGACGGTGACGAAGAGGAGCGTCGTCCCGAGAAGGGCCATGAATTTCGAGGTCCGCTCGAACAGGTCGTGAAGGCTGAACTCGAGCATCAACGTACCGACGACATCGCCGTCCCACCCGACGTCGCAGACGTACACCATCCCCTTCGCTTCGACGACGGGCGAGCCGGGCTCGCACGGGCTGAGCTCACACGCGTCGCCGGGCTCGTGTCCGTAGTGGGCAAAGGGAGTTCCGTCCCGATCGTACAGGCAGGCGTAGTCGACCTTGGGAATGTGGCGAAGCGAGGAGAGCAGCTCGGTCGCCAGCGCGGGGTCGTTGAAGGCCAGGGCCACGGCCCCGTTGGCGGCGACCATGTGGCTCAGGCTGACGATCTCGCCCCGCTGCTTCTCTCGAAAGTCCCGGCGGTCCCAGAGCAGAACGCCGGCGGACATCAAGAGAAGCGCGAGCACCATGGGCACGCCGACGATCCGCCGGAGCTTCTGTCGAATCGGTAGGTTGACCCACATTCTCATGAGATAGCACCCGCCGGGGATCCCGGCGCCCCGGACCCCGCCCCACCCCGGCGGCGGATCCGTCGTTCCGTTCCCCTCGTCGTTTCTGTCCCCTTCGGCCATGCCCACCCGCGGATGGCACGACCGCCGGCTTCGGCGTTTTCGCCGGATCGCTCTCCATATGAGGTTCGACCGAGTCGGGGGAATCATGAGACGCAAAACACCGCGAGACACGGAATCCTTATCGCTATTCACGAAAGGGCCTTAGCGGAGCCGCCCCTCCTGATTCGCCGGTCAGGAGGCGGTTCGGGCCCCGAATGTCGAGAGGGAAGACCCGGCGGGACTCGGGGCGCGGAGGGGGGAATGCGCCGTCGCGCCTACGGGGTCCGGGGGCTCGATGGAAGGGGGGTATGCCCGTTGTTCTTGACGATCGCTTCAAGAAACCGAACAATCTCTCCGAAACGATATCTCCGGGGTGCCGTGCGCCCCGCCACACCCATCGCAAAGGAGGCGGGTTTTGTTCAAGGAGTTCAAAGCGTTCGCGATGCGCGGCAATGTCATCGACATGGCCGTCGGCATCGTCATCGGCACCGCGTTCGGGGCGATCGTGAAGTCTCTCGTCGCCGACGTGATCATGCCCCCCATCGGCATGCTCCTCGGCAACGTGGACTTCTCCAATCTCTTCCTCGTCCTCAAGGGGGCCGTCCCGGGGGGCTTCCCGACCATCACCGCGGCGCAGGAGGCGGGGGCGGTCACCCTGAACTACGGTCTCTTCTTCAACACGATCATCAATTTCCTGATCGTGGCGTTCGCGATCTTCATGGTGATCCGGAGCATGAACAAGATGAAGAAGGAAGAGGCGGCCCCTCCGGCCGCGCCGACGACCAAGGAGTGCCCGCACTGCCTGTCGACGGTTCCGATCAAGGCGACCAAGTGCGCCCACTGCACCTCGGCGATCTCCGCCTGAGGCCACGGACCGCATGACACGAAAAACGGCGGGGCGCCGGCCCCGCCGTCTTTCGTTTTCCGGGCTTTGTTCGGCTACCGGAAGACTTCCTTGATCCGGGACCAGGAAACCAACCCCGAAGGGGCGGGAACACCCACCTGCTCCTCGACGATCACCACCCCGTCCATGTTCAGTAGTTCGTGGAGACGGCAGAAGTACGGGTAGATCCCCCCCGCGCCGGAGAAGACGTAGGAGAAGGTCGGATTCAGAGAGTTCAGGGGCGCGTCGTAGAGCGCGCCCGCGTCCGGGTCCGCCGAGCCGGTGCCGCTCGTCACCGTGTGGTTCGGCGCGCCGCCCCACACCCACTGAACGGTGTCTCCGACGCTGACCGTCACAGAATCGGGGACGAAAGTCACTCCCGAAGTCGTCACCACGAAGGTCGCGGCATCGGCAGCCGGAACGATCGCGAATCCAGTTGCGAAAAAAAGCGTCAACAACAGAAACCGGGGCATGGGGCTACCTCCGGCGGCGGGCCGGACCGGGCGCCCGGGGAGGAGCGGTGCAATCCGGATCGCCGCGGCTTCTCGCGCAGGGGGCGCGAACCTCGAAAGTCACTCGGGGGGGAATGCAATTCTGGGGGGGAACTTCCCCCCATGTCGGTGAATATAGTCACTCTTGCCCCGGGGAAGGGAGTACTCTTGGCCCTCCCCGATGAAAAAGAACCGGCGGCCCGGGGTCGCCGATTCTTTCTGGGTTTCGTCGCGAGGCTCCGGATCGCGAGGCGAGAGGCCGACTTGGACAAGCCGCTCCCCCTCCGGCGCTCCCGCGCCTCCGGGACGTCCCTCGGCCCCCCACCCTCGCCTCCCACTCGGGTGGGTACCCGGCCTCGGTCGCCAGGTGCGGGGCCAAAGTGCCCCGTTGAGGAAGCGGCGATGGAAAGGAGGCCTCGCAGCCCGCGAGCCGGAGTCGCAGCAGAAAGCCAGATAGAACCGGCGGCCCACCTAGGTAGCGGACCGCCGATCGAATGATCAAACTCGATTCCAGGGCTAACGGAAGAGCGCCTTCACGCCCCCCCACGACTCCTTCTCGGTCGACGAAATCCCGCCGCACTCGTAGGGCGGGCAGGTCTGCCCCTCGAGTTCCATCGTTCCGGTGATGAACGACGTCGTGAGGAAGCCCGTGTTGGCGCCGTCGATCACGAACCCGACGCAGCCCTCTTCGGCGGCGGCGTACGTGAAGGTGAAGGTGCCGAGCGGGAACGGGCTCGCGAGGGGGGAGGAGAACGTGAAGTCAGTCGCCTCCACGGCGTAGCACCGGTAGTTCGGGTAGGCCGCCCCGATCCAGGAGCTCACGGGGTAGGGAAACCCCGGCTCGTCCGAGTTCCGGAAGACGCCGTTGGTCCAGCCGGCCGGAGTCGCGAAGGTCCACGACTCGTCGGAGACGAGGTTCTTGTCCTGAACACAGAAGACACAGCCGAAGGAGAGCACTCCGCCCCCGATCATGTCGAAGAACGGATCCAGGCCGAAGCTCATTCCGGCGTCTCCCGCCGTCAGTTCGAACCCCATCTCTTCCGGATTGCAGACGAGGTCGCCGTTCTGATCCATGCCGGCGTAGCCTTCCGGGAGCGGATTGGCGTAGGCGGCGCCGACGGTGAACAGTGTGAGAGCGAGGACGGTGCAGGCTGCTTTCATGGGTCTCCTCCGGCTCTTCCCCGGCGGCGCGGGTCGGTCTTCCCGGAACCGTCAAAATAATCGAGAGATACAGCAACGGACTGATACTATACCACTTACGGGGCAGGAAATCGAGCGAAAAATTCGGCCCGGTACGGGAGAACGAACGAAGATCCTGAAATCCCGTGAGTTAAGCTGGATCTTTCAAAGACCGCGGCCCTGAATTCGGTGGGCGGGGATCAAGGGGGCGGAGCCTACTCCGCCTTCTCCACCTTCTCGGTCAGGATCGTGACGTGGTTCTTGAAAACCTCGAGGAAGCCCCCGTGGGCGACGTACCGGAGTTCCTCGCCGCCCACGGCCGTGATCCGGAGGGAGCCCTCGCCGAGGGCGGTGACGAGGGGCGCGTGGTTGAAAAGAACCCCCAGCTCGCCGTCGATCGCCGTGGCGACGACCTTCGTCGTCTCCCCCGAGTAGACGGTCCCCTCGGGCGAATAGATCTCGCAGCGAAAAGTCCTCTCCCCCATCTACTCCGCCCCCATCTCCTTCGCCTTCTTGATCACGTCCTCGATGCCGCCGCAGTAGTTGAACGCCCCTTCGGGCAGGTGGTCGTACTTCCCCTCGACGACGGCGGCGAAGCTCTCGATGGTGGTCTTCAAGGGTACGTAGATCCCCTTGAACCCGGTGAACACCTCGGCGACGTGGAATGGCTGGGAGAGGAACTTCTGCACCTTCCGCGCCCGCTGCACGATCGCCTTGTCCTCCTCGGAGAGCTCGTCCATGCCGAGGATGGCGATGATGTCCTGCAGCTCCTTGTAGCGCTGGAGGATCTTCTTCACTTTCTGGGCCACGTCGTAGTGCTCGGCCCCGAGGACGTTCGGATCCATGATGCGCGACGTCGAGTCGAGGGGGTCCACGGCCGGGTAGATGCCGAGTTCGGCGATCTGCCGGGAGAGCACGGTCGTCGCGTCGAGGTGGGTGAACGCCGCGGCCGGCGCCGGATCGGTCAGGTCGTCGGCGGGGACGTAGATCGCCTGCACCGAAGTGATCGATCCGCGCTTCGTCGACGTGATCCGCTCCTGGAGCTCGCCCATCTCGGTGCCCAGGGTCGGCTGGTACCCCACGGCGGAGGGCATCCGCCCGAGAAGGGCCGACACCTCGGAACCCGCCTGGGAGAAGCGGAAGATGTTGTCGATGAAGAGGAGCACGTCCTGGCCCGACTCGTCCCGGAAGTGCTCGGCCATCGTCAGCCCCGAGAGGCCGACGCGAAGCCGGGCGCCGGGCGGCTCGTTCATCTGCCCGTAGACGAGGCAGGTCTTGGAGAGAACGCCCGACTCCTTCATCTCGAGGTAGAGGTCGTTCCCCTCCCGGGTCCGCTCGCCGACGCCGCAGAAGACCGAGTAGCCGCCGTGGGCGGTGGCGATGTTGTGGATCAGCTCCATGATGACCACGGTCTTGCCGACGCCGGCGCCGCCGAAGAGGCCGGTCTTCCCCCCCTTCACGTACGGCGCGAGGAGGTCCACCACCTTGATGCCCGTCTCGAAGATCTCCGTCTTCGGCTCGAGCTCGTCGAATGGCGGCGCATCGCGGTGGATCGGACGTCTCTCCACGCCCGCCGGGATCGGCTCGCCGTCGTCGATCGTCTCGCCGAGAAGATTGAAGAGCCGGCCGAGGGTGATGTCGCCCACGGGCACCGTGATCGGCGCGCCCGTGTTGACCACCGTCATCCCCCGGACCACGCCGTCCGTGGAGGACATGGCCACGGCCCGCACCTGGTTCCGCCCGAGATGCTGCTGCACCTCGGAGGTCAGCTTGATCGGCGTGCCGTTCACCTTCTCGTCGATGGTGAGGGCCGTGTAGATCTCGGGGATCTCGCCCTCGTCGAACTGCACGTCCAGGACCGGTCCGATCACCTGGACTACTTTCCCGGCGGTTTTCATGCTGGGCGCTCCTTCTCCTCTCAAACCTGCGCGTCGGCGCCGCCCACGATCTCGGCGAGTTCCTGGGTGATCTGGGCCTGCCGGGCGCGGTTGTAACTTCTCGTCAGAATGCGGATCAGCTCGTCCGCGTTGTCCGTCGCGTTCTTCATGGCGATTCGCCGGGCGGCCTGCTCCCCCGCAGCACTCTCGAGAAGCGCCTTGTAGATGCGGTTCTCCACGATGCGCGGCAAAAGCACCTCGAGAATCTCCTCCGGCGAGGGTTCGAGGATGAAATCGGCGCGCCTGCTTCCTTCACCCCCGGTGTCGAGGGCGAGAGGGAGGACCGTCTCCTGGACCGGGGGCTGGGAGGAGATGCTCTTGTACTGGGCGTAGATCATTCGAAACTCGTCGATCTCGCCGGAGAGGAACTTCTCCATGAATCCCCGGGCGATCTCCGCCGCCTGGGCGTAGGTCGGGCGGTCGGTGATGTCCCGCCGCGCCGACTCGATGGCGTACCGGCGGAATCGAAGGGCGTTGATCCCTTTCTTCCCCACGACATGGAGCTCCGACGGGAGGCCCGCTCCGTTCCACTCGTCCACGACGAGCCGGGTCATCCGGATCACGTTCGCGTTGAACGCCCCGCAGAGGCCGCGGTTCGACGTGATCGCGAGAAGTCCGACCCGGCGCACCTCGTCCCGCTTCTTCAGCAAGGGGAAGGCGGCGGCGTACCGCCCGACTTCCACGGCGTCCAGGATCTCCCGAAGCTTGTCCGCGAAGGGCCGCGTCGCCGTCACCCGCTCCTGGGTCTTCTTCATCCGGGACGTCGCGACCAACTCCATCGTCTTCGTGATCTGCTTCGTCTTGCCGAGGCTGTTGATCCGCCTCTTGATGTCACGCGCCTTCGCCATGGGCTTCGTCTTCTTCTTCTTCTTCTTTCGCCAGCCTATTTCTTCCAGTAGCCGGTCTTGAACTCGCCGAGGGCCGCCGCGAGGGCATTCTCGTTCGGCTCGGTGATCTTCTTCTCTTTCGTGATCGAGCCGAGCACCTCGGGGTGCGTGTCGCGCATGAACTTCAGGAACTGCTCCTCGAAGGCCCGGATCTCGCCGGGCGCCACGGCGTCGAGGTGCCCCTTGGTGCCGGCGAAGATGATCGCCACCTGCTCGGCCACGGGCATCGGCTTGTACTGGGGCTGCTTCAAGACCTCGACCATCCGCACGCCCCGGTCGAGCTGGGCCTGGGTCGCCTTGTCGAGCTCCGTACCGAGGGCGGCGAACGCCTCGAGCTCCCTGTACTGGGCGAGGTCGAGACGGAGTGAGCCGGCCACCTGGCGCATCGCCTTGATCTGGGCGTTGCCCCCCACCCGGGAGACCGAGATCCCCACGTTGATCGCCGGCCGCACGCCGGAGAAGAAGAGGTTGGTGACGAGGAAGATCTGCCCGTCGGTGATGGAGATCACGTTGGTCGGGATGTACGCGGAGACGTCGCCGGCCTGGGTCTCGATGATCGGTAGGGCGGTGAGTGAGCCGCCCCCTCTTTCTTCAGAGAGCTTCACGGCCCGCTCGAGAAGGCGCGAGTGAAGGTAGAAGACGTCGCCCGGATACGCCTCCCGCCCCGGAGGACGACGGAGCAGGAGGGAGAGCTGACGGTACGCCTGCGCCTGTTTCGACAGATCGTCGTAGATGCAGAGCGTGTCCTCCCCCTTCTCGTACACGAAGTGCTCGGCCATGGCGCAGCCCGCGTAGGGGGCGATGTACTGGAGGGGCGCCGGATCGCTCGCGCCCGCGAGCACGACCGTGGTGTAGTCCATCGCGCCGAAGGCCGTCAGCTTCTCGACCACGCCCGCCACGGTCGACGCCTTCTGGCCGATCGCGACGTAGACGCACTTCACGCCCTGGCCCTTCTGATTGATGATCGTGTCGATGGCGATGGCCGTCTTCCCCGTCCCCCGGTCGCCGATGATCAGTTCCCGCTGGCCCCGGCCGATCGGGATCATCGAATCGATCGCCTTGACGCCGGTCTGGAGCGGGTCCCGCACCGGCTGGCGGTCGATCACGCCGGGCGCCTTGAACTCGAGGGGCCGGAACGCGTTCGTCTCGATCGGGCCCCTGTCGTCGAGGGGCTGGCCGAGGGGGTTCACCACGCGGCCCACCACGGCGGGGCCCACGGGGACCTCGATGATGCGGCCCGTGCGCCGCACCTCGTCCCCCTCGCTGATGTGCAGGTAATCGCCGAGGATGACCGCGCCGATCGAGTCCTCCTCGAGATTCAGCGCGATGCCGTATACGTCATGGCCGAAGTCGAGCATCTCACCCGCCATGGCGGAGCGGAGGCCGTAAACGCGTGCGATCCCGTCACCCACCTCGAGGACCGTGCCGACCTCTTCGACCTTCATGTCCTCGTCGAACGTCTTGATTCTCTGTTTGATCACCGACGTGATCTCTTCCGGTCGTATCTTCATGGAAACTCTGGCTCCCTCATTGCTCCGATGGGGTGAGGAGGTCGTCTCTCAGGCGCTCGAGCCGCCGCTTCAGGCTTCCGTCCACGATGAAATCGCCGAACCGGAGCACCGCGCCGCCGAGGACCTCCGGGTCCACCCGGCGGTCGAGCACGATTTCCATCCGCGTCTTGTCCGAGAGACCCCGGGAAAGCAGCTCCGCCTCGGCGTTCTCCAAGGGCACCGCGGTGGTCACCCGCGCCTGGAGCCGGCCGCTCTCCTCGTCGCATCGATCCTCGAAGGACTCGAGAATCGCCGTAAGCAGGGACGGACGGTTTTTTTCGATCAGCAGCAGAACCAGGTTCAGGAGGTCCCGGGAGAAGCGGTCGCCGAAGACGTCCCGCACCATGGCCGCCTTCCTCGCCCCGTCTATTTTCGGCGACTCGAGGACCGGCCGGAGGCCCGGCCTTCCGGCGAAGACGGCGAGGAGGGTCCGAACCTCGTCCAGGCGCTCGTCGACGGCGTGCTTTTCCGCCGCCAACTCGAAGAGGGCGTCCGCGTAGACCCGCGCCAGCGCCCCGCCGCTTTTCTCGGTCACCGGTTCTTCTCCCCCGCCGCCTTCGTCGCGTCGGCGATGAATTGCTCCACCATCCGCCGGTGGTCCGCCTCGGTCATGGACCGCCCGAGCAGGCGGGTGGCCGCCTCGAGGGCGATGTCCACCGCGTCGCGCCGGATATGGTCGATCGCCTGGGTCTCCTCATGATGGATCTCCCGGCGGGCCCGCTCCAGAAGCCTCTCCGACTCCTTGCGCGTCTCGGCCAGGATCTCCTCGCTCCGGTGGCCCGCGTCGGATGTCGCCTCGTCGACGATCGCCTTCGCCTCTCCCCGTGCCTTCGCGAGCTCCGCCCTTTGGACCTCGAGGATCTTTTCGGCTTCTTTCCGGGAGCGCTCCGCCGACTCGATCGCGTCGTGAATCCGCTTCTCCCGCCGGTCCAGGGCCTGGAGGATCGGCCCCCAGGCGAACTTCCGGAGCAGCAGGAAGAAGAGCAGGAAGCTCACGACCGTCCAGACGGCGAGCCCCGGGTTGATGCTCAGAAGATTATCCATGCTCTTTCCTCAATGCGCGCCGTCCGTGCTACGCCGACTTGGTCGCGAGAAGCATGCAGATGACGAGGGAGAAGAACGCGACTCCCTCGATCAGCGCGGCGGCGATGATCATCGAGGTCCGGAGGTCGCCGGCCGCTTCCGGCTGGCGCCCCATGCTTTCGAGGGCGGCGGCGGCGAGCTTGCCGATTCCGAAACCAGCACCGAACACGCTGATGCCGGCGCCGACGCCTGCGGCGAGAAATCCGAGGTCCATTCTGCTCCTTCCTCCTTCTGTTGCGAGCGCCGCTCCGAACTCCCGCACTCGGCGGGGCGGCGCCGGGGATCGAATCGCCTCCCGTCAATGCTCCGGATGCATGGCGGAGCTGACGAAGAGGACCGACAAGAAAACGAAAATGTACGACTGCAGGAACGCCACGAAGAGCTCCAGCATGTCGATGAACAGCACGAACGCCACGGCGGGCAGGGCCACCGCGATCATCCGGAACAGGAAGATCAGGCCGAAGAGGGACAGGATCACCACGTGGCCCGCGGTCATGTTGGCGAAGAGCCGGATCGTGAGCGCGAAGGGCTTGATGAAGTGTCCGATGATCTCGATGGGGATCATGATGGGGAGCAGGAATATGGGCATTCCGGGGGGGACCATGTTTTTCAGATAGTGGCCCAGGCCCTGCTCGCGGATCCCGCTCCCCTGGGTGAGCACGAACGTCATGATCGCGAGGGTGGCGGTGACCGCGATGTTCGCCGTGGCGGTGAACATGAACGGGATCAGGCCGAGAAGATTGCAGAAAAGAATGAAGAAGAAGAGGGTCAGGAAGTAGGGCGTGTACCGCTTCCCGTCCTTCTTGCCCATCAACTCGTAGACGATATCGTCACGGATGAAAAGGATGATCGACTCGAGGAGGTTGGTCAGCGTCCCCCGCGGTTTTTCGTCCCGCGATAGCCGCCGGGCCACGGCGCCGAAGGCGACGAGGGCGACGAAGCCCGCGATCCACATCATGAGGACCACCTTGGTGATCGAGAGATCGAGGGCGACGGGGCCGGCCTTGATCGTCGGCAGGTGGACGAGCACGCCGTCCTCGAGATGGTGGAACATGTGGACGAAGTCGAAGTGCTCGGCGGCCTGCCCGCCGTGGGCCGTTTCGAGCGCCGCTTCGTGCGCCGCTTCCTGAACCGCTCCGTGATCAGCCATTCCGTCTCTTCCCCGGTTGCCCGGCCGATTGGCCGCGAACGACGCAGAAGACTTCGAGTGCGCTCAGGGGAAGGAAGCCGGCCAGGATCGCCAGGGCCGCCACCCGGCCGTCGAGGCCCTCGATCAGGAACGCCGCTCCCACGGCTCCCCCGAAAACCGCGAACCGTCCGAGGATTCCCCCGAAGAAGACCAGTTGAAAAGTTTGGTGGGACGCGCCGACCGATCTCCGGAGGAGCCCGTAGCTCAGCAGCACCGCGACGAGGGCGACGAGCAGGCCGTAGGCCACCGAGCCGCCGGGGTTCGTCCCGAACCGGCCGGCAAAGAGCGGCCGGAGTCCCGCGAAAAGGAGCGCCGTGATCGCCAGGGAGGCGGCCGCGAAGAACCGGTCATACCCCGTCACGGTCCGGCCCCTTCTCCTTTTTCCTCTCGCCGGCGGTCAGCACCCGGTAGAGATAGAGGAAACCGCCGAAAGCCCCGAGGAACGTGCCCAGGAGAGCGAAAATCGGCAGTGTTCCGATCCACCGGTCGAGCTTGTAGCCGGCGTAAAAGAAGAGCAGGGTCGAAGCGGCCAACGTCAAGCCGAGGTGGATGTAACTGCCCACCGTGGCTTCGGTTTTCTGGGCGTTCTTGAGGGTCCTGAGCCCCCTTGTCCACCGCCCGGCCGGATCTTTCTCCCCGTCCATGGCCCTTCACCAAAGATTGATGAGTTTAGGCAAAAGCCCGCGGAGCGGCAAGGGAAAAAGGGTCGGCGCCCCCCCGCGGCCCGTCCGAACCCCGTGAACTCCCCTCCTCCTCCGGGAAAGGCCTTGCGCCCCGGAGAGCCCTGGACGATCATACCGGGGACACGGGGAGCAAGGCCATGGCGACTCACGATCAGAAAACCTTCTATCGCAAGCTGGACGCCCTTCTCTCGAAGATCCAATCCGGGGCGGGCATCGAAAGGGGGGAGCTCATTTCCGCGGTGCTCCGGGAGCTGGTCGACTCGTTCGGGCCCGAGCTGTCGATCGTGAACGGGCGGGTGTACGAGGTGGCCGGGCACCAGCTCGTCCTCTGCTGCGATTTGAAAAGTCCCCTCATCGACCCGGACGGCTTCCGGATCTCCACCGACTACCCGCCGATCCGGCTTCTCTTCGAGCACCGGTGCTACATCTTCGACGCCCACACTCCGGGAATCGACCCCGAGTTCGAGAGAGAGGTCGTCGGGGGGACCACGTCGGCGGCGATCGTGGTCGGCCGGGAGCGGGAGTGGGTGCTCGCCTTCGGCCTCGGCGAAGGGTGGGAACGGGAGACCGTGGAGTTTTCGCTGAACGCGATCCGGAACGCCCTGACCTATCGGCTGGAGCACGAGTGGATCGTGGCGGATCTCGAGGAGACCCGCATGATCCAGCGGAGTCTCTTTCCGAAGAGACTCCCCGACTTTCCCGGGTACGAGCTGGCGGCGCGGGCCGACACGATCGACCTGGTGGGCGGGGACTTCTACGATTTCATCCCGATCGAGGGGGAATCGATCGGCATCGCCACGGGGGACGCGAGCGGCCACGGCCTCCCGGCGGCGCTTCTCGTCCGGGACGTGGTGACCGGTCTCCGGATGGGCGTCGAGAAGGACATGAAGATCACGCCCACGATCCGCAAGCTGAACCAGGTGATCCACCGGAGCACGCTCTCCACGAAGTTCGTCTCCCTTTTCTACGGCGAACTGGAGCTGAACGGCAATCTCATGTACGTGAACGCGGGGCACATCGCGCCGTTTTTGCTGCTCGACCGGGGGATGTTCCGGCTCGAAGTGGGCGGTTCGGTGCTCGGGCCCCTCCCGGAAGCGCGTTTCAAACGGGGCTTCGCCCACATCGACCGGGGGGGCGTCTTCGCGGCGGTCTCCGACGGCATCATCGAACGGGACGACGGCACGGGAGATCAGTTCGGCGAGGGGCGGGTCGCCGCGGTGCTCTCGCAAAACCGGGAGAAGGCGGCCGAGGCGATCCTGGCAGCGATCTTCGACGCGGCGAAACGGCACGGCGGGGAACGGTGGGACGACGACGCCACGGTCGTCGTCGTGCGGCGCCTCCCTTGAGCGAATTCGATCTTCCCCTCCGATTCATCCGGGACGGCGAGGGTACTGCGAGTACGGAAATTCGGGGACACCGAGGAAGGCCATGGACAACAACAGCAAGACCAATATCTTGAATGCCCTCCTCTGGGCGTTCGTGATCGTCGCCGTGGCGGTGATTCTGAAGGGGACCCCCTACAAAACCCGGGTCGTGGCGGTGCTCAGTCTCGGCTTCTCCATCTCCCTCGGTATTCTCGCCGCCCAGATCAAGAAGTAGAGGAAAGGAGAAATCCCCGGAATCGTCCATGCTGAAGTACATACTCATCGGCGCGGGGCTCGGGTTCTCGGCGGGGGTGCAGCCGGGGCCGCTGCAGGCGTATCTTCTCTCCCGGGTCGCGTCGATCGGATGGCGGCGGACCCTCCCCGCCTCACTCGCTCCACTGCTGAGCGACGGTCCGATCGCCCTTCTCGCGCTTCTCGTCCTCGGACGGCTGACTCCGGCGATGCAGGGTTTCCTCCGGGCGGCCGGGGGCCTGCTCCTCCTCTACCTCGCCTGGAGAACGTTCCGGCAGTGGCGGCGCCCTCTTTCCCTTGCCTCGGAGATGGAGGGCAAGACCCCCAAGACGATCTTCGAGGCCGCCCTCGTCAATCTCCTCAACCCCAATCCCTACCTCGGCTGGGCACTCGTCCTCGGCCCCCTCGTGGTCGCGGCGTGGCGGGAAACGCCGATGAACGGCGTCGCCGTCGTCGCGGCCTTCTACGCGACGATCGTCGCCATGCTCGCCGCGTCGATTCTCGCCTTCGGCAGCGCCCGGTCTCTCGGTCCGAAGGTCCAGCGGACCCTCCTGCCGGTGTCCGCCCTGATTCTCGCCGGTCTCGGCATCTATCAGTCGGTGGTGGGATTCAGGTCTTTCGGGTGACGGGGCCGCCCGTAGGCCGAACCATGGGGAGCGCATTTCACAATACGTGAGTCATGGTGAGGGCGAGTACGGTTCCGGATGACGGGCCGGCGCGGGAGTGATCGCGTTTGGAGCCGAGATTCTAAGGAGAATCCAGGCTAGGCATCGCCCCGCCATTCTTTCCCGATCTTCTCGTACGCGTCCTGGATCGTCTTGAACCGATCTTCCGCGAGGGCACGGAACTCGTCGCCCAGGTGCGCGACTCGGTCGGGGTGGTACTTCTTCGCGAGATCCCGGTACTTCCGCCTGATCTCTTCGGGGGGATCGCCCGGCGCCGCGCCGAGCACGCTGTAGGCGCGATCATCGTCGCTCCGGTAGAACGCCTCGATGCGCCGCACCTCTTCCGGCGGGACGCCGAGCCCGCCGCCGGCCTGGCGTACCACCGCCGCCCGCGGCGACGACGGGCCTTCGGGGGCGACGAGACGGAAAAGGGCGTGGAGGAGCTCGAGGCGGCTCGGGCCGTCGAGGGCGCCGCGGAGCTGGGTGGTGATCGCGCTCTGGTCGAGGTCCATTGTGAGCGCCCGGCCGTAGATCTGCATCAGGTCGTCGGCGTTCTCCGCGCCGAAGCTCCCGGCGAGGAAGCTCCGCACGCCCGACGGGCCCTCGTCCACCCCCCCCCCCGCCTTCGTCACCGCCGCGAGAAGGACGGCCAGCGAGACCGCCGTGTCGCCCCCCCCTTTCTTCCCCCCCCCCGCACGGTCGCCGAACAGCCCGCCGACCACCGCGCCGATCGGCCCGCCGAGGACCCATCCAAACGCGCCGCCGAGCAGGGTCCCTTTGAATCCCACCGTCTACTCCCCCCGATACACGCGGAGGTACCGCTCCGCGACTTCGCCCATGGCGTGACGATCCCGCACTCTCGTTCTGCCGGCCTCGCCGAGACGGCGCCGTAGATCCCCGTCCTCCAAGATCCGCGCCACGCGGTCGACGAAGAGCGGTTCGTTCCACTCGGGCACGAGAAATCCGTTTTCCCCGTCGGCGACCAGCTCGCCGTTTCCCCCCACGTCGGTCACGACCACGGGGACGCCGGCGTCGAAGGACTCGAGGATCGTGATCGAGCATCCCTCCGATTCGGACGTGAGCACCGTGACGTCGAAGGTCCGGTAAGTGGAATCGACGTCGGTCCGGTAGCCGGCGAAGAGCACCGTCCCCTCGAGGCCGAGATCGGTCGTCAGCTTCCGCAGCCCCTCCTCTTCGGTCCCCCGCCCGGCGAGAACGACCCGGGCGCCGGGCAGGCGTTCCCGAATCCTCCGGGATGCCCGGATCAGCCGGTCGAGCCGCTTGACGGTCCGGAAGTTCGCCACGGCGCCGATCACCGGCACCCCCGGCGGAATGCCGAGCTCGGCCCGCAGGTCGCCCCCTTCTTTCCCGGCCGCCGCCGGCGCGAGGCCGTTGTGAATGACCGTCAACTTTTCCGGCGCGACCCGTTCACGGGCGAGCACCCTCCGCCGGACTTCGTCGGCCACGCAAACGACCCGGTCCGGCTCGCCCGCGCGGAAGCGGAGCAGCCCGTACTCGAACCGGCCCCACTGGAAGCCGAGGTCCTCCCGGTTCTCCACGAGGAGACGGACGCCGAGGCGCCGCTTCAAGAGACGGCCGAAGAAAATGGACCAGAAGAAATAGGTGTGGATCACGTCGACGTTCCGGTCCCGGGCGAACCGGACGAGATCGGAATACATCCGGATCTGATGAAGGACGGGGAATTCGTACCATCGCTTCGGAGGAACGCGAAAGATCTCCGGGCCCGCGGATGCGAGACGGCTCCGCACCGTGCGCCCCGTCGTGGCGAAGACCGGCTCCACCCCTTTCAGGAGCGGGAGAAGGGCGAGAATGTGGTTCCCCGTCCCTCCGCCCACGTCGTCCATCAGATAGAGAACGCGCATATTCCTCCGGCGGATCGGGCTACACCCGCGTGCCCGGCGGGAGCACGGTCCCCTCGGGGATCACGACAATGCCGTCCCGGACCGCGAATCCCGGGCCGTCCCGGTCCGGTTCGCCCGGGCGGCCCCGGATCTCCGAGCCCGCGCCGATCACCACGTTCTTGTCGATCACCGCGTTCTCGATGAACGTATCCGGGCCGATTTCGGCGCGGCGGCGGGGCCCGTCGAAGTCGATCTCGTACGAGTCGTTCCCGATGAGGATCGAATTGCGGATCTCACATCCGCGGCGGACCACGCTCCGGAGACCGATCACGACCCGGGAGATCCGCGCCCCCTCGATGATCGATCCCTCCGCCACGAGCGCCTGGTCGAGCGTCGTGTTCTGGATCTTCGCGGCGGGCAGGAACCGGGTGCGCGAGAAGAGGGGGTTCAGCGGATCGTACAGATTGAACTTGGGGTTCAGGCCGGTGAGATCGAGATTCGCCTCGAAGAAGCTGCGCAGGGTCCCCACGTCCTCCCAGTAGCCGTCGAAGGGATGGAACACGACCCGGTAACGCCCGAGGGCGGCAGGGATCACTTCCCGGGAGAGGTCCTTTCGGGACTCGTCTTCTTCGAGAAGATCGATAAGCGCCGACCGCCGGAAGAGGAAGATGCCCATCGAACCGAGATGGGCGCGGGCCGGGTCGCCGTCGCCGAGACGGGCCCGGAGCTCTCCGGGCGCCCGGAGGCTCTCGATCACGTCCCGGGCCTCGGGCTTTTCCACGTGGTCGATCACGCTGCCCCCGCCGTCGACCCGGAGGATGCCCATGCGGGGAACCTCGGGCTCCGCCACCAGGGTCGCCGCGAGGGTGAGGTCCGCCCCGGCGTCGAGATGGGTTTCGAGCATGGTGCGGAAATCCATGTGGTAGAGCTGGTCCCCCGCGAGAATCAGGACGTGCTCGGCCGGGGTCCGGAGCAGATAGCGGAGGCCGTGGCGCACCGCGTCGGCGGTCCCCTGAAACCAGGTCTTGCTCGTCTGAGTCTGCTCGGCGGCAAGGATCTCGACGAAGCCGTCCGAGAAGCCGTCCATCCGGTAGGTGCGGTTGATGTGGCTGTGGAGCCCGGCGGAGAGGAACTGGGTGAGCACGAAGATCTTGCGGATGTCCGAGTTGATGCTGTTCGAGATGGGGATGTCGATGAGACGGTACTTCCCGCCGAAGCTGACCGCCGGTTTCGCCCGCCGTTCGGTGAGGGGGAGGAGCCGGGTCCCCCGGCCACCGCCGAGGATGACCGACACCACCTTTCTCAGTTCCGCCGCGCTTCGCGCCATGCCCGTCCGCCTTCCGCCCGGGGCCGATTCCGCTTACTCGTTGTCATTCAATACGATTCGCGCCCTCTTGTCAACGCCCCGGGGGGAGGGGCCGCTTCGGAACCAGAGAAGAATCAACGACTTTCATCTTTCTGTTCGCCCATGTGACTCCCCCGTCCCCTCGGCTGTCCAACTTCGCAGGGGATTGCCACGCCCGGCCCGAGGGGGTGGGAGGCGAGGCGGTCCCCGGAAGCCAAGGAGGACGGATATCATGATTCGTAGATTCCCCCGATCCGCAACGGAAGCGCTCCGCAATGGCGCGTTCATCCCGGCCCTGTTCTTCGCTCTCGCGTTCACGGCGGCGCCTGCCTTCGCGGGCGGCATCCAGGGCCTCAGCTACTCGCTGGCGCCCGGCGTTGATCACATGCAGTGGAACAAGGACATCGACCTCCAGGACGATTTCTTGTACGGCGGCCGTCTCGGCATCAACTTCGGCCGGTACGTGGCGCTTCGGGGCTTCTACTTCGGCAACACGGACATCGAGATCGAAGCCCCGGAGGGCGTCGATGCGTCCACGCTCGGCAATGTGGACGTGGCGAACTACGGCGCCGACCTGGCGCTGCAGTTCCCCCGCGGAACGGTGCTTCCCTTCATTTACGGCGGCGGCGGCATTTACCGCTTCGATCCGGACGAGGGTGATCGATTCAAGAAGATCGGCCTGAAGGCCGGTGCCGGGCTCCGTTTCGCGGTGAGCGAGCGGGTCGAGGCCGTGTTCTACGCGGAAGACGCCCTGATCCGGCCCGGCTCCAGCTTCGTCCCCGAGAAAGAGGGCGACACCAACGACCTCGAGCACAACTTCGTGATCGGCGGAGGCCTCAACTTCTTCCTCGGCGGCTACTCCGGCGAAACCGCCGCGGACCGGGAATTGCGAAACAAATTCTCCGGCGGCATCACCGGCGCCTCCTGGAAGTTCGAGCCCTTCGCCGGCCGGCTCGACTACGACTCCGGCGTGAACCTGGACAACACGGAACTCGTCGGCGTTCGGACCGGCATCGGCTTCGGGCCCTTCGTCGATCTCCGCGGCTACTACTGGCGGGGCACGGAGAGCGACTTCGGCAAGACCGAGCAGATCCAGAGCTACGGGTTCGAGACCCAGTTCAACCTGAACCCCTCCCCCGGCGTGGAGCCCCACCTGCTTCTCGGCGTGGGCAACCTCGACTTCATGGGCGGGTTCAAGGACCCCGACAGCCTCCGCCACGATGACGAGATGGTCCTGATCGCCGGCGGCGGTATCAGCTTCACGCTGGCCGATCGGTGGCGCGTGAACGTCGACGCCCGGGACTACATATTCGGCCCCTCGAACCTGGAAGACACGGACAACCCGGACGAACTCTTCCACAACTGGATGTACACCGCCGGCATGACATTCACGTTCGGCGGAGGGGAGGGGGCTCCGAAAACCGCCGATGTCGAGCCGTACCCGGCAACGGTGTCGGCGGCCAAGGTGAAGACCGTCGCGGCGCCGGAGAAAGCGGTCGTCGAGACGGTGGTGGTGGAGAAGGAAGTGGTGAAGGAGCCCGCCGAGTGGATGGCGAGCCCCGTCCGCACATACCAGGGTGACCGGGTGGTGACCATCCCCGTGCCGACGGTCGGTGAGATCTACGTCCGCTACGGCGAACCGGGGGCGGTGACGATCGAGACCAAGACCGACACGGAAGCGGCGCCCATGAAGGCAGCCCCCGGAACGACGGCCCCCGCCCCTTCCGGCGACATTTCCCGGACGGAGGAAGACGCGATGCGGAAGGCGATTCGTGCGGTCCTCCGGGACGAGATGACGGCGGCCCACGATTCGATGCGCGCCGCCGAATCCGTCGGCATGGATGACGAGAACCTCTCCGTTCTCGAAGAGCGGCTGATGAAGAAGATCGACGGCCGGGTCGAGAAACGGGTCCAGGAAGAGATCGCGAACCGACCGGCGACCGTAACCACGTCGTCGCCCCCCGTCGTCGTCGTGAGTGAATCCGCCTCGCCGGCGGGTGCGGGCGGCAACGGCCTCGTCTTTCACGGGGGACAGATCTACACGGGCGCGAACGTGGACAAGCCGGACCAGTGGATTCTCGGCGGGCGTCTTCCGCTGAAGCGTGAAGGCGGCACCTGGCCCATCTACTACGTGCCGGAAGTGGCCTTCGGGTTCTTCAATGGGACGTCCACGTTGATCGGCGCGAACCTGGTTTGGGACCTCGGAGAGCACATCGACGTCCAGGGAATCCAGCCCTACGTCAGCGCCGGCGCCGGCATTCTCTTCTTCAACAAGAAAGCCGAAGGCCGGGACAAACAGGAAGGCGTCTTGAACCTCGGTTACGGTTTCACCAAGGACTTCGGGAAGTACAACGCCTTCGTCGAGCACCAGGGTATCGACATCTACAGCCTCCACCGGGTGATCGTCGGCGTGGGCTGGGGGATGTAAATGAGAACCATCCGCGACACCGCTCCCCCACGGGGACGAGCGGAGCGGAGAACCCGCGGGGCGGTCCGGAGTTTTCTCCGGACCGCCGCCTTGATCCTCCTGGCGGCGGCCGGCGCGGGTGCGTCGGAGCCGGGACCGGAGGGAAAGGACGCGGTCGTTCCCGTTCCCGAGCCCGGAATTCTCTACGTCCGCTACGGAACCCCCGGGGGCGTCAAGATCCGCTCGGTGAAGCGGCCGGCGGTTCCCGACGATTCCCCGATCCCTGGGCCGTGGCGGGACCGGATGAACCGGCTGCTGCTGGAGGAACTCGGCCTGCTGGCGGCGGAGAAGAGCTCCGCCACTCCCGGAACCGGCTTCATCACCGCCCGAACCGGCCCCCTCAAGGTCGAAATCACTCCGGCCGGGACCGTCCCGGCACGAGGTCCGACGAGCTTCGTCGGCGTCCTTCCCCCCGGCGCCGGCCCGGACCTGGCTGACCTAACGGCCGAGGAAGCGGCGGTGGAGCTCGAAACCTCGGGCGTCCTCCGGACGACCCGGATTCACTTCGCCTTCGACCGAAGCGACATTCTCCCCGAATCGGAACCGGCCCTCCGGACCATCGGAGAGGTTCTGAAAAACCACCCCGAGTGGGCGATCCGGGTCGAGGGCCACGCCGACGAACGGGGGAGCGACGAGTACAACTTCGGTCTCAGCCGGCGCCGGGCGAACGCGGTCCGCGCCTACCTCGTCGGCAATTTCGGCATCGCGGAAGGGCGCCTGACGTCGATCGGTTTCGGCGAGTCCCTCCCCCTGGTCGACGGCACGACCGAGGAGGCCTACGCCGCCAACCGCCGCGTCGAGTTCCGGCTGGCGGAGTAGGGGTCGCTCCGAAGTTTCCATTCTCCTCGAACCCCTCCTCTGCACATCGGAACAGTTGTGCTCGCGGGCGATAGCCGTCAGGAGGACGGCGAGGCGGGGGAGCGGCTCCGGGAGGGATGGGGGCATAACCGGGGAGTTGTTGCCGTCTTACGCGACGCCTCCTCTGCGAGCCCGGAGAAAGGGAGGATTATCCCCCGCTGTGCGACGAGCGTTCAAGTCTGCCCCTCTATCCCTCCCGGAGCGAAGCGAAGGGGTATCTGGTTCCGAAAGGCCGGGGACCTGAAATATGGTATCTGGTTACCTAACCATCTTCTTCTCCATTTGATTGATCGGCCCGCCCGTCATACCTTCAGGGGAGACCACGCTCTCCGGAGGTGCCGCCGTGCTGCCCGTCGTCTTCGGTCTCGCCGTATTCGCCTTCGCCCTCGCCTACCGCTTCTACGGCGCATGGCTCTCCCGGCGGTTTGACCTCGACGACACACGGCCGACGCCGTCGAACACCATGGGGGACGGCGTCGACTACGTCCCCACGCGGGCCCCCGTCCTCTTCGGCCACCACTTTTCCTCCATCGCCGGCGCCGGCCCCATCGTCGGGCCGATCATCGCCGGCCTCGCCTTCGGATGGGTCCCCGCGCTTCTCTGGATCGTCCTCGGTTCGATCTTTATCGGCGGGGTCCACGACTTCGCCTCCATGGTTGCCTCCATCCGGAACCGGGCACGATCCATCGCCGAGATCGCCCGCCTCCACATGAGCCGCACCGGCTACATCCTCTTCCTGATCTTCATATGGCTCGCCCTCGTCTACGTGCTGATCGTCTTCCTCGATCTGACGTCGACCACTTTCGCCGCGGACGGCGCCGTCGCCACCTCCTCCCTCGCCTTCATCGGCCTCGCCGTCCTGCTCGGATTCGCGCTGAACAGGCTCAGGGCGCGCCTCGGTCCGGTGACCGCGCTCTTTCTCGTTCTCCTCTTCGGCGCCCTGGTCCTCGGCGCGAAAGCCCCCCTCTCCCTCCCCGGGATCCAAGGCAGCCCCAAACGCACGTGGGACCTGCTTCTTCTCGCGTATTGCTTCGTCGCGTCGGTCACGCCGGTCTGGGCGCTGCTGCAGCCCCGCGACTACCTATCGTCGTTCCTTCTCTACGGATCGATCGTCGGGGGGTTCGTCGGAATTCTGATCGGGGGCATACCCGTCACCTACCCCGCCTTCACCGGGCTTCACGCCAAGATCGGGCCCCTCTTCCCCATCCTCTTCATCACCGTGGCGTGCGGCGCCTGCAGCGGTTTCCATTCGATCGTGGCGTCCGGCACATCGTCGAAGCAGCTCGCCCGGGAGGGGGACGCGAAGCGGATCGGCTACGGCGCGATGCTCGTCGAAGGCGTGCTCGCCGTCATCGCCCTCGGCGCCGTGATGATCCTGGCGCCCGGTTCGAGCCTCGCCGGCACGAACCCGATGGCCGTCTTCGCCGGCGGCATGGGCCGGTTCCTCTCGGCGATCGGGATCCCCGAATCGATGGGGGCTCACTTCGGGTTCCTCGCCCTCTCGACGTTTCTCCTCACGACCCTCGACACTTGCACGCGGATTTCCCGCTACATCTTCCAGGAGCTCTTCGGGATCCCCGGCGCGGGCGGGCGGGCGTTCGGCACCGCCTTCTCTCTCGCCCTTCCCCTCGTCTTCGTATTCGTGGCACTGACCGATGCCGAGGGGAATCCGGTCCCCGCCTGGCGCGCCATCTGGCCCGTCTTCGGCGCCACGAACCAGCTCCTCGCCGGCCTCGCCCTCCTCGTCGCGAGCCTCTGGCTCCGCCGCTCCGGCAAGAAGGCGCTCTTCACTCTCGTGCCGATGGTCTTCATGGTGGTCATGACCCTCTGGGCCCTAGGCATCCTGATCCTCGGAGGAGGGCAGACCGGCATCGTCCGCGCCATCGCCGTGGTCCTTTTCCTCCTCGCCCTCGTCCTGGTGGCGCAGGCGTGGAGGGCGTTCCGGACACCGGCGCCGGCGGCCCCGCCGGCGACAGCCTCGAACCGGCGACGCCGGCGTTGTGGAAATAGAAGCCGGGCGGGCGTATAATGCCATAGAGACGGCAGAATCCCGCACGCCCTCGGCCCCGGCGCGCGTTCCCCGAGCGGCTGACATCGAGGCATCACCATGAAGGCCCCCTTTTCCGACAACACGGAGATGACCCGCGCGAGCGCCCTCCGGGACTTCATCCGGAAGCGTGTCGCCGCCGCTCCCCGGAAGGCGGAGACCGTGGTGGTCACCGTCGCGCTCCCCGGAGGCCGGCCCGAGGCCCTCGTCGAGGCCCTCCCCACGGAAGACGGATTCGTCTGGAACCCCCCCGAAGGGGCCCGGTTCGCCGGCGCCGGCGTGGCGTGGTCGATCGAAACCCGCGGGGAAAACCGCATCCCCCACCTTCTCGAAGAATCGATCCGTCTGAAAAGGTCGCTTCACGAATACGCCCCCCGGGAGGGGGACGCGCCGCCGGCCGCCCTCTTCGGCGGTCTTGCCTTCGAGAGCGGGCACGGCGACGAAGAGCCGTGGACCCACTTCTCCGACGGGTCCTTCGTCGTCCCCCGCTGGCGTTACGGCAGGAGGGACGGGGAAGGATGGCTCTCCCTCGCCGTTCACGGCGAAGAGGACCGGGCCCGGGTCGACGATTACCTCGAGGACCTTCCCCATCTGCTCCTCGCCTTGGAGGCCCCGGCGAGACGGGAGGAGCCGGCGTCGGTGGAGGCGCGGATCGAGCAGATGGACCGCGCCCGCTGGACCGAAATGGTCGAGTCGATCCGCGAAGGAATCCGGGAGGAGCGCTTTTCCAAAGTCGTCGCCGCCCGGCGGGCCGTGGCCGACCTCGCGGCCGACATCGACCCGATTCTCGTCTTCCATCGCCTCGAACGGAGCTACCCCGACTGCTACCGATTCCTCTTCCGCCGGGGCGGGCGCGTGTTCCTCGGCGCCACGCCGGAGCGGCTCCTCTGGCAGCGGGGGCGGGAGATCGCCACCGAAGCCCTCGCCGGTTCGATCGACACCGCCGGAAGCGAGGACATGCAGCACCTTAGGATGATCGAGCTCCTGGAGAGCCAAAAGGACCTCGGCGAACACGAGCTGGTCGTCGACGCGATCCAGCGGAAGCTCGACTCCCACTGCCCCGAGCTCCGGGTCCCGGCGCGTCCTCAGGTCCGGGAGCTCCGAAACGTCATGCACCTCCACACTCCGATGCGGGGCGTCCTCGCCCGGGACACCCACATCCTCGAGCTGGTCGCGGCCCTTCATCCGACCCCGTCGGTCGGCGGCGTCCCGACCGCGGACGCGGTGCGGTGGATTGTCGAGAACGAGCCGGACAAGCGCGGCTGGTACGCCGGACCGATCGGGTGGTTCGACGGCGCCGGGCGGGGGGACTTCGCCGTGGCGATCCGCTGCGGCGTTCTCGACGGGCGGCGCGCCCACCTGTACGCCGGCGCGGGCATCGTGCACGACTCGGACCCCGACAAGGAGTACGAGGAGACGAGCACGAAACAGAAACCGATGCTTCGGGCGTTGGGGATCGGCGATTGTTCGAACTGAACCGGAATCTGCAAACCGAGTGGGCCGGGCTCCTGATCGACGCCCTCGTCCGGGCGGGGATCCGGGAGGCGGTCGTCAGCCCGGGGTCGCGGTCGACGCCGGTCGCCCTCGCGGCGGTCCGCCACCGAGGCCTCCGGGTCCGGTCGATCGTGGACGAGAGGTCGGCCGCCTTCTTCGCCCTGGGCCAGGCGAAGACGACCGGCGCGCCGAGCCTCCTGATCTGCACGTCCGGCACCGCCGGCGCCCATTACTACCCGGCCGTCATCGAAGCAGACCGGTCATACACGCCCCTCGTCGTGATCACCGCCGACCGCCCCCCCGAGCTGCACGGAAACGCCGCCCCCCAAACCACCGACCAGATCCGTCTCTTCGGGTCTTACGCGAGGCGCTACCATGAACTCGGCCTCCCGGACGGCGACACCGACGCCCTCCGGGCGCTCCGCCGGAAGGCGGCCCAGGCGGTGTTCGATTCCCGGCACCCGACGCCCGGCGCGGTCCATCTCAACGCGTGGTTCCGGAAGCCCCTCGAGCCGGGCCCTCCCGGAGCGGACCGGGAACTCGAGGCGCGCGTCGCCGAGATCCGGAGCGAGCCTTTCCCGGCGGCCTACCCGGCGGTATGGGCGCCGGACCCCGGCGGCGTCGACGCCCTCGCCGAAGCGTGCCGCGGCGCTCGCCGGGGGCTCATCGTCTGCGGCCCGGCCCCCCTCGCGAGACGCCGGTCCCGGGAGGCGGTCGCGGCGCTCGCCGAGACCCTGCAGTTTCCTCTCCTCGCGGAGGGGACGAGCCAGGTCCGCTTCACCGGCATCGCCCGCCCCCTCCGGTGCGACGGCTTCGACACGTTCCTCCGCGCCCCGGCGTTCCGCGACGGGCACCGGCCGGAACTCGTGATCCAGGTCGGCGCGCCGCCGACTTCGAAGGCGTGGGAGCGCTACCTCCGCGCCCATCCTCCCTGCCCCCGGTTCGTGATCGCCCCCCACGGTTGGAACGACCCGCAGAACACGGCGACCGCCTTGCTCACCGGCGTCATCGACGAGGTGGGGGAGCGGTTGAAGGAATCGATGGGGGGACCTCCGTACGCCCGCCCTTCCCGGTGGACCGAGGACTTCGCCGCCGCGGACGGTCTGGTCTGGCGTTTCACCGACGAGTGGCTCCGAAGTGAGAGCGGGGCCATCACGAAGGCGGCCCTCGCCAGGGCCGTCGTCTCTTCCCTGCGGGGCGAGGCGATCCTCGCCGTGGCGAACAGCCTGGCGATCCGGGAGGTGGACGGCTTCTGCCCCGGCGCGATGATGAACGCCGGGGTCTGGCACCAGAAGGGGGTGAACGGCATCGACGGGCTGATCAGCGGCGCCGCCGGCGCGGCCAGTGTGAGCGGCGGACCGGTCACTCTCTACATGGGCGACCTCGCGTTTCTCCACGACCTGCAAGGCCTCGCCGCCGCGCGGGATCTCGATCACCCCTTCCTGATCGTCGTGGCCCAGAATAACGGGGGGCGCATCTTCGAACAGCTTCCGATCGCGGGCTCTTCCGAAGTCGAGGGAGGGCTCCTCGAATTCTGGACCACGCCCCACGGTCTCGACTTCTCCCACGCCGCCGCCCTCTTCGGCCACGGCTACCGGAAGGTTCTGACCGAGGCGGACCTCCGCGAAGCCCTGGCCGAGGCGCATCGCGTGAAGGGATGCTCCATCGTGGAGGCCGTCGTCCCGCCGAGCGCCGCGGCGGAAGAGCACGCCCGGCTGACCCGCGCCGTGGCAGAGGCCATCGCCGGAGCGGCCCGGTGACGATCCGGGCGCCCCTTCACTTCTTCTCCCGCGGCGAGGGCCCCCCTCTTCTCTTGATTCATGGGTTCGCCGGTCACGGGGCGGGCTGGCGAAGAGTCGCCGCCCATCTCCCGAACTCCCGGGAGACCGCGGCGCTCACCCTTCCCGGCCACGACCCCGCCTGTCCGATTCCGGAGGGGGCCGGCTTCGAGGACCTCGTCGACTCGATCGCCCGGCTTCTCGAGGGAGAATTCGACCTTCCGATCGAGGCGGCGGGCTACTCCCTCGGCGCGCGGGTCGCCCTCGGGCTTCTCGTCCGCCACCCCGGGATATTGGAGCGGGCGACACTGATCGGCGTCAACCCGGGGATCGCCGACGGCGAGGGGCGCCGGGAGCGGGCCCGGTGGGACGGGGAGTGGGCCCGGCGGATCCGGGACGAGGGAATCGAAGCGTTCTCCTCCCGGTGGGAGGACCTCCCTCTCTTCGCAACCCAGCGGGACCTCCCCGAAGAGGTTCTCGAAGAGCAGCGGGCGATCCGCCTCCGTCATGATGCCCCCTCCCTCGCACGGGCCATGACCGCCCTCGGCCTCGCGGCCATGCCCGATTACCGCTCCGCCCTCCCGTCGATCAGGGTTCCCGTCCGGCTCGTCGCCGGCGAGAAAGACACGAAATTCCTCTCCCTCGCGCGGGAGATGGCGGACGTCCTCCGGGCCTCCGAGATGGCGGTGCTGCCGGGGGTGGGCCACAACATTCCTCTCGAAGCCCCCTCGGTCCTCGCTTCTCTTCTCCGCGGAGGCCGCCCATCGCGGTCCTAAGGTTCAACTGATAGAGAAGTTAAGAAAGAGCCCCCCGTCACCCGGAGCGGAATCCCGCCCCTTCCCCGGCGGCCGCCAGATTTCACCTTCAGCCTCATGCCGATATTCCGATAAGTAAAGTAATCAACCGTGGAGTACCTGGAAAAAAGGGACGGGAATCGACTCATGAATGGACCGGGCCATCGCAGCGAGTGCCGCAAGTTTCAAGACCTCATCATGGGCCTCTCCACCGGGTTCATCCATCTCGAACCGGATTCGGTGGACGACATGATTCACCGCGCCCTCCGGGAGATCGGCGAATACGCCGGCGTCGACCGGAGCTACCTCTTCCTCTTCCACGACGACGACAAGCTCGTATCCAATACCCACGAATGGTGTGCCGGCGGCATCGAACCGATGATCGAGCGCCTCCAAAACCTTCCCGTGGATGTTTTCGAATTCTGCCTCGCCCCGATCTTCTCCCAGGAGGTCTTCCACGTACCGTCGGTCGCGAATCTCCCCGCCGAGGCCGCCGCGACGAAGGAGGAGTTCGAGGCGGAGGGGATTCAGTCCCTCGTGCTCGTCCCCCTGGCCACGTCGGGCCGGGTGATCGGTCTTGTCGGTTTCGATTCGGTGCGCGAAGAGAAGACATGGACCGACGAGTCGATCGGCATTCTCCGCATCGTAGGGGACATGCTCAGCAACGCCCTCGAACGGAAACGCTCCGCCGAGGAACTCCGCAGCAGCGAGGCCCACCTTCGATCCCTCATGGAGAGCGCCCGTGGGTTCGTGGTTTACCGAATCGAAACGGACAACCTGGCCCCCCTCGGTGCGCGGGTCGTCTTCGCGAGCCCGTCGATCCGCGATATTCTCGGCATCACCGAGCCGGAGCGTTTCACCTCCTGGTTCGAAAACATCCACGAGGAGGACCGCGCGCGGATTCACGAGACGAATCTCCGGGCCGCGGAGACCGGCGAGGTCTCTTCCGAGGAGTTCCGAATCCGGCACCACGATCGAAGAGAGATTCGCTGGATCCGCGTGAAGTCGAGCCCCGCCATCGACTCTTCGGGACGGGCGACCCACGTCAACGGCATCATCGTCGACATCACGGACCAGAAGAGGGCCGAGGAGGAGCTCGAGGCCCGCCGGGTCCGCCTGGAGGGCGAGGTCGAGGACAGGACGGCCAAGCTGAGCGAGACGAACAGGCTCCTCATGGCCGAGGTGCTCGAACGGAAAGAGGCGGAGCGGAAAATCAAGAAGCTGAACGAGGAACTGGAGGAGCGGGTGCGGCGGCGGACCGCCGAGCTGGAAGAAGCGAACGGCGAACTGCAGCGCATCGGGCGGATGAAGGACGGCTTCCTCTCCACCGTTTCCCACGAACTCCGCACGCCCCTGACCTCGATACGCTCCTTCTCCGAATACCTGATGAATTACGACGAGAACCGGGAGACGAGGAAGGAGTTCGCAGAGATCATCAACCTCGAGAGCGAGCGACTGACCCGTCTCATCAACGACGTGCTCGACCTCTCGAAGATCGAGGCGGGGGGCATGACCTGGAACGATACCCCCTGTTCCCTCGAAGAGATTGCCCGGGGTGTCGGCAAGAGTCAGCTCCAGATGCTCGAGAAGAAATCGATAGGGTTCGAGGTCGATTTCGAAGAGGGCCTGCCCGCGGTCCTCGCCGACAGGGACCGGATCCACCAGGTCCTCACGAATCTCGTGGGGAACGCGATCAAGTTCTCCCCCGAGGGAACGGCGATCGCGGTGAGGGGGGCGAAGGTCCGCGGGAACCGGAGGGGGGACGGGGGCGACCGGATCCGGGTCTCCGTGGCCGACCGGGGGGATGGCGTCCACGAAAAGGACCTCGAAGCGATCTTCGAGAAGTTCCGCCAGGCCTCGGGCCCTCCGAAAGCGGATGTCCCCAAGGGAACCGGGCTCGGCCTCCCGATCTGCCGGGAGATCGTCTCCCACTACGGCGGAGAGATCTGGGCCGAGAGCGTCCTCGGCGAGGGGAGCACGTTCCACTTCACCCTTCCCGCAACGGACATCCCCGCCCCGCGGCCCTTTCCCGAGGGGGAGGAGCGCGAGCCCCGGATGCCCGTGACCCCGTCGGTTGCTCCCGAGAGCCTCTCCCATTCTTCGTAGCCCGCCGGCGCGTCCTCCCGTGGAGACCGTCCCTCCCCTGTGGTACCCTATCGCCGGACCCCGATGCGGACGGCCGCCCGCCGGCGGGCGGGGGAAGGGATATACGCCATGAGCAGCGCCGTTTGGGAAGCCGTGAAGGGCTTCGATTTCGAGGACGTGGGATACGAAAAGTCGCCGGAGGGGATCGCGAAAATCACCATCCGCCGGCCGGAAGTGCGGAACGCATTCCGTCCCCTCACGGTGACCGAGATGGGCCGGGCATTCGCGGACGCCCGGGACGACGAACGGGTGGGGGTCGTGATTCTCACGGGCGAAGGGGAGAGGGCTTTCTGTTCGGGAGGGGACCAGCGCGCGCGGGGCGAAGGGGGCTACGTGGGGGCCGACGGCGTGCCCCGCCTGAACGTGCTCGACCTGCAGCGCCAGATCCGCACGCTTCCGAAACCGGTCATCGCCATGGTGGCGGGCTACGCCATCGGCGGGGGCCACGTGCTCCATCTGATCTGCGACCTCACCATCGCCGCGGACAACGCCCGGTTCGGGCAGACGGGCCCGAAAGTCGGCAGCTTCGACGGCGGCTACGGTTCATCGTACCTGGCGCGGATCGTGGGGCAGAAGAAAGCCCGGGAGATCTGGTTTCTCTGCCGCCGGTACGACGCCAAACAGGCCCTCGACATGGGCCTCGTGAACGCCGTCGTCCCCTACGAGCGTCTCGAGGAGGAGACGGTGCAGTGGTGCCGGGAGATCCTCGCGAACAGCCCGACGGCGATCCGCTGCCTCAAGGCGGCGATGAACGCCGACTGCGACGGGCAGGCGGGGCTGCAGGAACTGGCCGGGAACGCCACGCTCCTTTTCTACCTGACCGAAGAGGGGAAAGAGGGAAGGAACGCCTTTCTCGAGAAGCGGCCTCCCGATTTCTCCAAGTTCAAAAGGTTCCCCTGATGGCCGGCGTTCCGATCCGCCCCGGATCGGCCCGGGCGTGGATCCTCGCGTCCCGGCCCGCCACCCTCGCCGCCGCCGTCACGCCGGTCCTCGTCGGCGCGGCGTGCGCGGTCCACGTCCGGTCTTTCCGCGCCGGCCCGGCCATCGCCGCCCTCGCCGGGGCGACCCTTCTCCAGATCGGCTCGAACTTCGCGAACGATCTCTTCGACTTCCGGAAGGGGGCGGACAGGCCCGATCGCCTCGGCCCGACCCGGGCGACCCAGTCGGGGCTCATCACGCCAGGGGCCATGGGGGCGGGCATGGCCGTGGTGTTCGGACTCGCGCTCGTCGTCGGCGCCTATCTCGCGGCGGTCGCGGGGTGGCCGGTGGTCGTCGCCGGGATTCTCGCCATCGCGTCGGCGATTCTCTACACGGGCGGCCCGTACCCGCTCGGCTATCACGGTCTCGGCGATCTCTTCGTCTACGTTTTCTTCGGCTTCGTCGCCGTCTGCGGCACCGTGTACGTTCAGGCCCTCTCGATTCCGCCCCTCGCCTGGGGCGCCGCGATCCCGGTGGGGGCGCTCGCCACGGCGATCCTGGTGGTGAACAACGTGCGGGACGCGGACACGGACCGGCGGGCGGGCAAGGGGACGATCCCGGCCCGGTTCGGCCGGGGGGCCGGACGGGCGGAGTACGCCGCGCTCCTCGTGATCGCCTTCGCCGCGCCGGTGCTTCTCGTCGCGGCGGGGGTCGCGCCAGCGCCGGCCCTCGTCTCCCTCTTCGCGCTCCCGCTAGCGGTGAAAGTCGGGCGGGTGCTCCTGACGCGCACCGGAGGACCGGAGCTGAACCGGGCCCTCGAGGGGACGGCGAAGCTCCTCCTTCTCCACGGCGCCCTGCTCGCGGCGGGGATCGCCGCGCCCGGCCTCGTCCGATGAGCATCGCGAGCGTCGACGTGCGGCGGTTCGGCGGGCCCCTCGGGGCGGGGGCCATGAACGCGCGCCGGGCGTGGAAAGAACGGGAAGGCCTTCTCCTCGTTCTTCGAAACGAGGATGGGGAGATCGGCCTCGGCGAGGCGAGCCCCCTGCCCGGATTTTCGCCGGACACGATCGAGGGGTGCGAAGCGACGCTCCGGGACATGCCCGCCGGAAGGATCAAGGAACGGGCGGAAGGGGAATCGATCGAAGCGTGGCTCACCGCCGCCGCCCGACTTCTCGATCCGAACGCGCCGGCCGCTCGGTTCGCCCTGGAGACGGCGCTTCTCGATCTCGAGGGCCGCCGGGCCGGCGTTTCGATCGCTTCCCTCCTCGCGGGGCGGGACGTGAAGAGGACCGTGCCCCTCGCGGCGCTGCTCTCGGGCGAGGAAGAGGGGGACGTGATCGAGAGCGCCCGCCGGGCCCTCCGCCGAGGGATTCGGACGCTGAAATGGAAGATCGGCCGCGCGGGACGCTTCGACGAGGAGCTCGAAACGGTCCGCGCCCTCCGCCGGGAGATCGGGCCGGAGCCGGCGCTCCGTCTCGACGGCAACGGCGCGTGGGACCTCGTGGAGGGAGAGAAGAAACTGGCGGCCCTCGCCGAGTTCGGCCTCGAGTTCGTCGAGCAGCCGGTGGTGCCCTACCTCCTCCTCAAGCTCGGCGGTTCGCCGGTGACCGTGGCGGCGGACGAGACCCTGGCCCTCCCCGGCGCCGTGGAGCGCCTGAACCTCGTCCCCGCCTGCCGGGTGCTCGTCGTGAAGCCGATGGTCCTCGGCGGTTTCGTCCCCGCCCTCCGGATGATGAAGATCGCGAAGGCCCGGCGTTACGGCGTCGTCGTCAGCCACCTTTTCGACGGGCCAGTCGCCCTCGCGGCGGCCGCCGAACTCGCCCTCGGCCTTCCCGTGGAACCTCTCGCCTGTGGATTGGACCGGCACGCGGGCCTCGGCGCCTGGCCGGCGGCCCGGGTTCCCCGGATCGAAGAGGCGTCGATCGTCCCCTTCGGCCCCCCCGGGCACGGCATCGAACCGACGGAGGTGCTCTCATGAGTTTGTCGTTCCTCCGGGCCGCGGAGGAATTCCCCGATCGGGTCGCGCTGGTCGATCGGGGGCTGGTGCACACGTACGGGTCCTTCGCGCCCGCCGTACGGGGGGCCATGGACCGGCTCGCCCGGCTCGGCGTGCGCGTCCGCAGACCGGGGCCGGGACCGGCGGCGCTCTTCACGGGGTCGCCGGAGACGGGGACTTTCGCGTTCCTCCACGCCCTCGTCGAATTCGGCCTCCCCTTCGCGCCGCTCCATCCGCGGCTCACTCCGACGGAGCGGGAGGAGATCGCCCGGGCGTGCCGGCCCGCCGTCACCCTCCGGAGACCGCGGCTTCTGGAACCCCTGGAGGAGGGGCCGGTACGAAAGACCGAGTCGATTCCCGACGACGGCCGGCCCCTCGCCATCGTCTTCACCTCCGGTTCGACGGGGAAGCCGAAGGGCGTGGTGCTTTCGCGCGCCGCCTTCGTGGCGAGTGCCCGGGCGAGCGAGGCGAACCTCGGATGGGAGGAGAACGACCGGTGGGGCCTCACCATGTCCCTCGCCCACATCGGCGGGCTCTCGGTCGTCACCCGCGCCCTTCTCGCACGCCGCGCCGTGGTCCGGGCGGCTCCGTTCGACGCGACGAACCTCGCCCGCGCCGTCCAGGAAGAGCGGATCACCCTCCTCTCGTTGGTGCCCGCCATGGTGCGGCGGCTGCTCGACCTCGACCCGCCCTGGACGCCGCCGGCCCATCTCCGGGCGATTCTGATCGGGGGAGGGGCCGTTTCGGAGCGGTTGCTCGCCGAAGGGAACGACCGGGGCTTGCCCCTTCTTCCGACCTACGGCCTCACGGAGACTTGCTCCCAGGTGGCGACGGCCCGGCCCGGCGGGGCCGTGGCGACCGCGGCCGCGCCCCCCCTCCCGGGAGTGGAAATGCGGGTCCGGGAGGGACGGATCCAGGTTCGGGGTCCGATGACGATGACCGCTTACTTCCCCGAGGATTCGTGCGCGAGCCCGTATACTGATGACGGGTGGCTCGACACGGGAGACCTCGGAGAGATCGACGGGGCGGGCCGCGTGACCGTTCGGGGGCGTGCGGACGACGTGGTTTCGACGGGGGGGGAGAACGTGTCGCTCCGGGAGGTGGAGGAGGCCCTCGTCGCCTATCCGGGCATCGCCGGCGCCGTGGCCTTCGGCGTCGAGGATGACACGTGGGGGGTGGTCGTCGCCGCGGCGGTGGCGACGAAGGGGGGGGGCGATCTCGACCGGGCGGCCCTGGACCGGTTTCTTCGGGGGCGGCTTGCCCCGCACAAGCGGCCGAGGCGTCTCGCCCGAATCGCCTCGATCCCCGAGACCCCTTCCGGAAAGCCGGACCGCGGGGCTGCCCGGCGGGCGGCGGAACGGGCGCTCGAGCCCTTTCCTGGTTAAATTGAAGTAGAAGGCCCTTTGGCCTCGATCCACGACCAAACATCGCGAACAGGAGGACGGATTCATGAAACTGCGACGAGCGGCCGCGCCGGCCGTGATGATGCTGGCGCTGTTTTTCGGGTGTGTCGACTACGACGAACGGCTGACCCTGAGCGGCGACGGCTCGGGGCGCGTTGAAATACGCATGGCCGTCGACAAGGAATCGTACGAGACCATGAGGTCCATCGGGGAGGAGTTCGGCAACCAGGACTCGCCCATAGGCGACATGGACCGGGGCCGGATCGAGCAGGCGCTGAAGGAGCGGAAATCGAAGGCGAAGATCGAGCGCTTCTCGGAGTCGGAGAATGGGGGCGACAAGGTTTGGGAGATCGCCTTCACCTTCGAGAGCATGGACGACCTGGCCGCCATCGGGTACGCCCTCGACGAGAAGAACGACGAAGTCCCCTTCACGTTCGAGAAGCTGGCGGGGGGCGGATGGCTCTACCGGAGAGACCTGGAACAGGGAGGGAGCGGCGCGACGGAGACCTACGCGATGGACGAAGGCAAGGTCGAGATCCCCGGCATGGGCGCGATCGATCCCCAGAACTTCGACCCCTCCCAGCTGCAGGCCCAGATGGAAGAGATGATGAAGAACATGGAGAACCTGCAGGCCCGGATGGAGCAGCAGCAGGCGAAGATCGAGCATGAGACGGCGACGCGGAGGATCCGCTTCTCGGTGAACTTCCCCGGAGACGTGGTCGAATCGAACGCCACGGAGGTGAAGGGGAAGACGGCCGTCTGGGAGTACGGTTTCGACGATCTGCAGAAGATGGAAGGGAAGATCCCCGCCCTCACCGCGCGCGTGAAATAGAACCACGAAAAAGCCGGCGGGGAGCGATCTCCCCGCCTGCCGTATTCCGTGCTTCGCTCGGACCTCGGCGCGCTACTCCGTCGCGGGAGCGGCCGCGGGAATGGGGTGCGCGATCTTGGCCGCGTACTCGTCGAACTTGAAACCCTTGAAGGTCGGCGACTTTTCGTTGTGGCAGGTAACGCAGAGCGCTTCGTTCGCCTCGGTCAGGCCCACGGTCGCCCCTTCGATCTCGCCCGCGTACAGCTGCTTCATGACGCTCATCTTGAAGTACTCGCTGCCCGGACCGTGGCACGACTCGCAGCCGACGCCTTCTTCGTTGGTCACGGCACCTCGAACCTCGGCGGCCGCGCCGTGGGCGGTCACGTGGCACCCGAGGCACTCGGGCGCCTCGGCGGCCGGAACCTTGATGCCCTTCTCCTGGGCGATCTTGTTCGCCGCTTCCGTCTGGAGGGTCTTGAAAGCGCCCGCGTGAAGACTCGCTTCCCAGAGTTTGTACTGGCCGCCGCTCTTCGCGGTCGAATGGCAGGTCTTGCACTTGGCCGCGCCCGTGTAAGTGAAGGCGGCCTTGCCTTCCACGGCCTTGCCTTCCTCGGCCGAAAGCTGCCCGAAGAGGAACAGCACCGAGAAGCAGAGACCGACCACACCCATCAGGTTCCACATCTTCCGATTCATTCGCATCCCCCCGTTGCCAGGATTTCGGAGCGCTCCGTCGTATCCGGACCCGCCGACACTTCATGGCGACGGCGGCACCGGGGATTCAAAACCCTCCCCGGACCGGCCGCGCCCACGACGGGGCCAGACGGCCCGCTCGTTACTTCCGGAGGATCAAGATTAACCGAGGAAACGATCTCCCGGCAAGCAGAAAACCCTCCGGGCCGGTCCCCACCCCTCCGGCACGGGCGGAACCATCGGTTCCCGCGTTACACCCCCGGCTTGGGGGACGAGGTCCTGGATATTCCATCTCTGAAACTATTAGCCGCGGTGAAGCACCCCAGGGCGCCATCAGAACCACAACCCGTTTGTTTCAAAAGGATTGTGACAAGCCCGGCCTGGGTCTCTCATCCTGTTCCCTTCCTTCGGTTTCGTAGGCCGGGACCGCCGGGCGAAATCGTCGCGAGGTTCAGGATCGCGTGAAGAGAGGCCGACCTGGACGAACCGCTCCCGCAGGCGGGGCCTCATTAGATTCTCCCCCCGGGCGCTAACGCTTATCGCTCCTAGCCGTCGCGATAAGTCCAAGCGCCCGACGGGCCCCGTCGAGGAAGCGGTGAAGGAAGGGAGGTCTCGCAGTCCGCGAGCCTGAATCGCAGTAGATTTCGGCCGGCGGCCCCGGCCTACCGGTAGGCTTCGATGCCGGTGATGTCCGCGCCGAGCACGAGGGTGTGAATGTCGTGGGTCCCCTCGTATGTCTTCACGCCCTCCAGGTTCAGCATGTGCCGGATCACATGATATTCGGACATGATGCCGTTCGCGGCGACGATGTCCCGCGCGAGCCGGGCGATGTCGAGGGCCACCGCCACGTTGTTCCTCTTGGCCATGGAGATTTGCGTGTGCTTCGCCTTCCCCTCGTCGAGCAGTCGGCCGAGCCTCCACGCCAAGAGCTGCCCCTTGGTGATCTCCGTCGCCATGTAGACGAGCTTCTCCTGCACGAGCTGGAACGATGCGATCGGCTTGCCGAACTGGATCCGTTCCTTCCCGTAACGGAGGGCCCGGTCGAAGCAGTCCATGGCCGCCCCCAACGCCCCCCAGGCGATCCCGTACCGGGCGCTCGAGAGACAGCGAAGGGGGGACGCGAGTCCTCTTGATTCGGGGAGCAGGTTCCCCTCCGGGATCTCGCACTCCTCGAAGACGAGTTCCGACGTGTCCGACGCGCGGAGCGAGAACTTGCCGAGCTGTGGGATGGGGCGGTAGCCCGGCGTCCCCTTCTCGACGAGGAAGCCCCGGACCACGCCGTCCAGTTTCGCCCAGACGATCGCCACGTCCGCGACGCTTCCGTTGGTGATCCACATCTTCGCGCCGCGGAGGACGTATCCTGCCGAGGTCTTCTCCGCTCGGGTCACGAGCCCGCCGGGATCGGAGCCGTAGTCCGGCTCGGTCAGGCCGAAGCAGCCGATGATCTTTCCTTCCGCCATCGGCGGCAGCCACTTCTTCTTCTGGTCCTCGGTTCCGCACGTGTAGATCGAGTACATCGCGAGGGAGCCCTGGACCGACACGAAGCTCCGAAGCCCCGAATCGCAACGCTCCAGCTCCCGGCAGATCACGCCGTACGCCGTCTTACTCACGCCGGCGCAGCCGTACTCCTCCGGCAGGAAACAGCCGAAAACCCCGAGCCGGGCCAGCTCCGGCACGAGCTCCGTCGGAAAGGTGTGGTTCTCGAAATGCTCCGCGATGACGGGCATCGCCCGCCTGTCGACGAAATCGCGGATTCCGTTCCGGATGAGGATCTCCTCCTCCGTGAGAAGCTCCTCGACCCCGTAGTAATCGATGGCGTGGT
>JBDROZ010000016.1:0-21483 GCA_043809585.1 Candidatus Eiseniibacteriota bacterium | reverse complement strand
TTAACCTTGATTCTCCATAAAATCTCGAGAGCAAACGCGTGAGAGTGCGTCAGATGCGGCAGCGCGCGGCATTCACCAAGCAGAGCATATCCAACGATATGTGAGCATTGGTGAATGCCGCGCCCTGTCGCAGATGGCGTGCGATCATGCGAGCGTCAGCGTTTTGAGCCGAGATTTTATGGAGAATCAAGGTTAAGACCCCCGATCCGGGGAGTCCGTTCGAGAGACTCGCCGAAAGAGAGGGGACATCGCCCTCCTGCGCCGGCGGAATGACGGGGGCCGGGCCCTCGTCTTTCTCCTCCCCTACCCCGCGATCTTCGACGGTTCGCCGAACCTGCCGCCGAAGAGGTAGTCGGTGAGGGGATTCCGGGTGCGGGGGGTGAGGTCCCGTTTGCCGAACTCGCTGGAGTCGGCGTCGGTGGGGCCTCGTACCCGAGGGCGATGCCGGTGACGACTTCGAAATCGTCCGGCACGCCGTAGATTTCCCGGGCCCTGTCGGGGAGGATGCCCCCCATCTGGTGAACCTTGACGCCCCGGGCCGAAGCCTCGAAGGTGAGGGTCGCGGAGGCGGCGCCAAGGTCGTGGAGGGCGACGCGGTTCGGTTTGGCGTTCCGGGTGAAGGTCTTCTTGACGAGGCCGAGGGCGAGGACCGGCGCGGCCTTCGCCCATCCCTGGTTCCCTTCGACGAGACGGGAGAGCAGCTTCTCGTACGCCTTCGGATCGTCCTTGGTGGCCACGATGTACCGCCACGGCTGCTCGTTGAACGAGGAAGCCGCCCACCGGGCCGCCTCGAAGATGGAACGAAGGTCCGCGAGGGAGACCATGTGGTCCTCGTACGTGTACGGGCTCCAGCGCCCGGTGATCAGATCGTGGACGGGGTGGTCGGGCGTGCCCCGCTTCGAGTCGTTTGGAGCGGTCCTGTCGATCATCATGTCCATCTCCTCGCTATTACATATAGAGAAGCCCTGATTCGTCGGCATCGGGTTCCGATGGCATGGGCTCCGAGGGGTCGGTTCCGAGCCGCAGGGGCTTATCCCCCGGCTGCGGCGAGGGCCTTCTCCACGGTGGCGGCCAGTTTCGAACCCCGGCATTGGTCCCCCCAGGAGAACAGGGAGCCATCCGCTCCGACCAGGAAGGGGGACGGAATCGATCCGACGAAGAACCGATTCACGAGGGCCGACCCCCATGCGTCGCCGTCGTAGATGTGGCGCCAGTGCATGCCGTTCTCGCCGATCCAGGCCCGGTAATCGTCGACGCTTTTGTCGTCCGGCCGGTCGAGGGAGATGGATAGGATCTCGAACCCCTCGGGATGAAACGTCTCGTACGCCTCCACGAGCTCGGCCAGCTCGGCCCGGCAGGGGGCGCACCAAGTCGCCCAGAAATCGATGAGGACCACCTTGCCCCGGTAGTCGTCCAGGGTGACCTTCTCCCCATCGATGTCGGGCGAGTCGATCGTAAGGGGCCAGACGTATTGCACCGCATCCTGGCCGAGCCGGGTCGAGATGACACGGTAGGCGTTCCTGTCCCCGCCCGCGTCCGCCATGACCGAGCGGAGGCGCGGCCCGAGGGCTTCCCCGTCCGCGCCCGGGGACTTCAGTTGGTTCACCAGTTCGAGAGTCCGTGCCGCGCCGCGGAAGTCGGAACCGGAAGAAACGCCGGCAAGATAGGTTTCCGCTTCCCGGAAGCCGTCGATCCGCCGAGGATCGTCATCGCCCCGCTCGAGGGAAAGGGCCGTCGCCGCGAGGTAGCGGACCTCGTTGGCGCCGGGCCCGGCGGGGCGGGACTTCAGATAGGTGTCCGCCTCGCTTTTCACCGCTTGCGACACGTTCCCCCATCCCGATTCGTACATCGACTGGAGGCCGAAGGCGGAGCGAACCCGTTCGAGCCCGTAGTCGAAATCGGGATCCCCCTCGGAAAAGGCCCTCTTCGCCGCGAGCAGTTTCGCCCCGTTGTCGGCCCGGGCGATGACGTACCCGGCGCCGGTCCAGTGCGTGCGGTGGGAGCGAATCCGATTCCGCTCGCCGTCCGCCCACGCTTCGAGCGCCTCCGCGTCGGCGAAAGTGACGGGGGGCTCGGTGTATTCCGGAAGGCCCGCCGCCAACGCCGCCGTGCCGGCCCGGTAGTTCTCTTTCGCCCTCTCGACGAGCGCCGCGAATCCCGGCTCCTTCCTTGCCGCATCGAGATCGGGGTCCCCTTGGAGAAACTGTGCGTTGTCGTAGCCGTTCGCGATGGCTTGTTCGAGCCACCGGAGCGACGCCGGGCCGTCGCCGCTCCTGCCGTAGGCGCAGGCCGTGTTGTATTCCCGCACCAACCCGGACGGAACGATCTTTCCGATCTCCTCGAACTTGGCGATCGCGCCGACCATGTCGCCCGCGTCGAGGAGCTCGTATCCCTCGCCGATCAGACCGGTCGCCGCGGCAAGGGCGTCGTCGTCGAACCGGGGGGGAAGATCGAGCGTCTCCGGCGGGGCCGATTCGCGGGCGCAGGACGAAAGAACGAACAACGCGACAAGGAACAAGAGAGCGGACCGAAGACAAGCGCGGAGCCTTCTCATGGATTCCTCCCTGATTTCTACCTGGTTTCTAACCAGATACCCTGTTTCTTGATCGGTCGGGTATTTGAGCGGCGAAATGTCCACGAAATAGGGTATCTGACTATGACCGTGTCGTGACGACGAATCTCCCGCATTGTCCCACAATCAAAGCACCCGGGTGAATGAAAAGAACCCGGCGCGGTCCCACGGGGGAATCCGCCGCCGGGTGGGAGAGGAGGAGGCGGTGGGAGCTTCTCTCCTCCTGATGTTCGACCGAAAGCCCTGGATCGCTCCCCGCCGCCCCTGCAGCCAGCCGCAGCAGGAAGGGGTTTTGAAACGAGTTCTAGTCGGTCGCCGAGATTGTGATCCGGATCACCTCGTTGTCGGCCGGGTATTCGTACCCGTCGGCAACCCTGCGAACCGTGCCGTTCGAATCGGCCGCACCCGTGTTGGCCGCCGACTGGCGCGGGGCCTGGTCGGGACCGGCGCCCGGGTATTGGTTCATCTCGGTACCGGCGTCCCACAGATCGACGGAAGCCGTCACGTCCCCGGTCCGGGCGTCGCCATTCCCGTCGAAGAGGGCGATGCCGCCGTCGTCGAAGGCGTAGAACAGGTCATTCGACTGGCCGAACATGGTGGCGAAGGAGAGCCGGTCCCCCCCGACGGCGGTAAAGGTGAAGGAGAAGCTCCCGCCCGGGAAGATCGGACCCGCCCCGGATCCGCCGTCGGGGACCGTGAACGTGCCCGACGCCGACACGCCGGCGAGGCCGGCGACATACGCCGCCAGGCCGCCCGGCGACGCGTCCTCGGCGAGGCCCTCGAGGCCGTACCCACCGTTCGCCTGACCGTTCGTGAAGAGCACGCCGTCCGCCGTGTGGACCGCGAAAACGCCGGGGGCGAGGGGGGTCGTTACGCCCGACCGCGCCGCGAGGGCCGCCGCAAGACCGGCCGGGTTCCCGTCCTCGGCCAGCGCTTCGAGTCCGTCCCCGCCGTCGGCCGATCCGGCCGTAAAGAGCGGATCCGCCTCGGAGTGGACCACCCAAACGCCGGGCGCGAGGGGCACCGCGAGGGACTGGAGGTCCGACGTCATCAGGGTCCCCACGGTGGAGACGTTTGCGATGCGAACGGTGAACTCGTTCCCCCCCTCGTGGGTCACGGTCACCTCGATTACGTCCGACACGGCGGGATACGCATACCCGTCGCCCACGAGACGGACCGCGCCGTTCATGTCCACGGGGCCCGTATCGCCCCCCCCCTGCCGGGGCGCCTGGTTCGCCCCGATGCCGGGCTCCTCGTTCATCTCCGTCCCCCCGTCCCACAGGAACACCTGGCTCGTCACGTCGCCGGAGAGCGGAGCGCCGCCGCCGTCGAAGAGGGCGATGCCATCGCCGTCCGGGGCGTAGAAGAGATCGTTCGATTGGACGAACATGGTGGCGAAAGAGAGCCGCCCGCCGGGCGCCGCGGCGATGCGGAACTCGTACGCTTCGCCCGGCCCGATCGGGGCCGCGGACGAGCCGCCCGCCGGCGTGTCGAAGGCGCCGCTCCCTAGAAAGTCGAACGCCTCGGAGACGTTCGCGATGGTGACCGTGAACGTCTTGGCCGTCCCTCCCGGCCCCATCGGGTCGTTGTCATCGTCGTCCCCGCATCCCACCAGAGGCGTGAGGAGCAGGGCGACCAGAAAAAAGAAAATCGTGCGAAATCTCGAAAACATCACATCTCCCTCCCGTTGACGGTCGAAATCTCCGATTGTTACAATGCCGGTCGAAGAGGCTCCGCGAGGTCCCGCCCCCGCCGCTCACCCTTACTTACGAATGGGGGCGGAGCCTGTGACCGGAGAGGAGCGGAAAGTTTCCGTTCCTCTTTGTAGACACATCCCACTACGCAGGTCCGTACCACCGATGAAGGCCCCGAAAGACAAGAAGCGGCCCCCGGCCCGGGAAAAGCGGGAGAACCGGGCGGGCGAGGGGGGCGGCCCCGACGGGCCCGAGATTTCGTGGGAGGTCCTGGAGGGGGTGCGCCGGCGGGACCAGGAGGCGCTCGGCGAGTTCTTCGAGCGTACCTTCGACCGGATCTACGGTCTCGCGCTCCGGCTTCTCGGGGACCCTACGGCGGCGGAAGACCTGACCCAGGAGGTCTTCCTCCGCGTCCACAGGTCCGCGGACCGGCTCGATCCGGACAGAGACCCGATGCCGTGGCTCCGGACGATCACGGCGAATCTCTGCCGCGACCACCGGCGTTCCTTCGGCGCCAAGGTCGCCGCGAAGTCGATTTCCTTCCAGGACCCGGAAGGGGGGCTCGGCGAGAAGCTGGCGAACGGCCGGGCGAACCCTGAGGGGAACGCCGTCGCCGCCGAGCGGGAGCGATTGGTACAGGCGGCGATCGACCGGTTGCCGGAGCAGCTTCGGGAGGTGGTCGTTCTTCGCGACTACGAAGGATTGGATCACGAAGCGATCGCCGGGATCGTCGGGGCGAGCGGCCCCGCGGTGCGCAAACGTTATTCCCGGGCCCTCGCCCGGCTCGGGGAGCTTCTCGAGGACGTGCTGAAATGAGCGGGCGCGAAAACAAACCAATGACGCCGAAAGAGCGGCTCGCCCGGGAGGCGGTGCGGGAACTCACCCGTCCCCAGGCGGACCCGGCGTTCCGGGAGCGCTTGAAGAGGGACTTCGTCGCCGGCGCGATTCCGGAAAGGGCCGAGCCGGTGCCTCGCCGTTCGGGTCGCGGACCCCTCCGCTGGTCCCGGTTCGCGCCGCTCGCCGCCGCCGCGGTCGTTCTCCTCGCCATTCTCGCCGGGAACCGGGGCCCGGCGCCGCGGCTGCTCGGCACGAGCGGCGAGGGGACGGTGACCGTCGACGGGCGCGCGATCCCGACGGTTCGCTGGGACGAACTCGCCGCCGCCCTTCGCCCGGGGGCGCGTATCGAGCTCCGAGACGGCGCGGTCCTCGACGTGCACTACCCCGGAAGCATGGTGTGGCGGCTCGAGGAGGGGACGATCGCGACCCTTCCGGGGGCGCCCGGCCGTTGGTTCAGTCGGTCCGTCGAATGCGCGCTCGAGATCGGCGAGGCCGCCGTACGCAGCGGCCCCGATTTCCCCGGCACGAGCCTGACGATCCGCACCGGCGAAGGCATGATCGTCCTCACCGGAACGCTCGTCTCCGTCTTCCGGAACTACGAGGTCACCTGCGTCTGCGTGCAGGAAGGGACCGCGTCCATCGGCGTCGACGAGGAGGACCTCGAGACGGTGTCCGCGGGCAAGAGGAAGGTCATGTTCCGGGACGGAAGCCCGTCCACGATCACCGAGATCGCCCCGCCCCATCGGGACCACTTGATCGAGTTCGACGCGAAGTACCGTGGCCTCGACGGATCCTAACGAAGTAACGTCATCTTTCCCGCCATCGAACTCCCGGCTCCGTCCAGTCGATAGAAGTACAGGCCGGAGGAAACGGCGCGGCCCCGGTCGTCCTTTCCGTTCCAGACCTCTTCGTGAGTGCCGGCGGTCATCGGACCGCGGAGGAGGGTCCGGATCAATCGTCCCCTCCCGTCGTAGATCGCGAGACGGACCGGCCCTTCCCGAGCGAGATCGAACCGGATCGTGGTGACCGGATTGAAGGGGTTGGGGTGGTTGGCGGGGAGGGAGAGAGGCGGGGCCGGCGACTCACCGGCCACGGCGGTCAGAAAGTCGGAACGGATGCCGAAGACGCGGACGTCGTCGATGTTCCAGCCGCCGTATGTCTCCTGACCGTCCGCTTTCATCGTCCACTGGAAGAACACCGACGGCCTTCCGGCGGCGAGGGGCGAGATGTCGTACTCGACGTAGACCCACGCCGTGTCGACCGGCGGACCCGCGCCCGAGCTCGCCCACGCATGCGATCCGTTCACGAGGAAACAGGCCGAGTCGCCCACCGCCTCGATCGCGAGGCGCCGCCGGAAGGAGACGCGAACGCTGTCGAAGGGGGAAGCGTCGACGGGGGGCGAGAGAAGATAGGTCTCACACCCGTTCTCGTAGCTCCCCGGGACGAGGCCGAGTCCGGAGAGATCCGTCCCGGCGACGTTCGTTCCGGACCACGCCCCCTCCGGGTCGCCGGCGAGCCCGAGGGGCGGTCCGATCTCCCAGTCGTCGAGGATCCCGCCGTGGAGCCAGTTCGCACCGCCCGCTTCGAAGTCCTCGAAGGCAATCGTCTCCCACGCTCCGGCGACGACGAGATGAAGCGAGTCCGGCGCGTTCCATGGGTGGGTGCGGACCCGGCCCGATTCGTCCCGGGCTCGGATAAAATAGGCGAGGGAGCCGTGGAGGGAGGGCGCCGGGAGAAACGCGTGGTACTCGCCCGGCCCGCCGGCAGGGGCGAGAGGCACGTTGATATAGTCCCCCGTCTCCCGGTAGCGGACCGCGAGGGAGTCGGACGAAAGGGCCGTGTCCGACACGATCGACACGACAACCTCGAGCACCCCCGCCGTGTCGGTGGAGATCCGCGGCAGGGGCACGTGCTCGACGATCAACCCCGCCGGTTCGGCGAGACCGGAGACCGCCGCAACGCACGCCCGCGCCACGTCCGCGGCGAAGTCGGTCTTCTGTAGGCCCGCCGTGTCGCACGTTGCGTGCCAGCACGGGTAAGCGGCGTAATCGTTCATGATGGCGAGCACCGCGGGGTATCCTTCGCTCTGGAATGAGACGTGGTCCGAGGAAGAGCTGGTGTAGTCGAAGACCGCGGTGAGATCGGTGTAGTCGGCGCACGCCTCCGCGAGGACCGCCATCAGCCACTCCCACTCCGGTCCCCCTTCGATGACGAGCTTCCGCTGGGCGTGATAGTACGAGACCATGTCGCAGTTGATCACTCCGAGGATCGAGTCGCCCGCGGCCGCGGCCTCCGACGCGTAGTGGGCCGACCCGTACAACCCCTGTTCCTCGCCGGTGAAGGCGATGAACCGGATCGTCGAACGGAATTCGTAGTCCCGCAGGATTTCGGCGGCGGCGAGCATCACCGCCACGCCGCTCCCGTTGTCGTTCGCTCCCGGTGCGTTCGCGAGGGGCTGCCCTGAAAATGAATCGAGGTGGCCGCAGAGTATGTAGATCCGCTCCGGCGTCTCCGTCCCCGGCAGCGTGGCGATCACGTTCCGGGCGTTCACGGACCCGAAGGAGTACGGATCGAAGACCACGTCCTCGAAGCCGAGATCGAGGAAGCGCTCGTAAAGGTATCGCTCCGCCGTGTCGCACGAGGCGGTCGCCGTGAACCTCGTCTCGAAGGTGAAGGGGGTGCCGCTCACCTCCACCGGGTTCGCCCCCGCGAGGCTTCCGATCCACGCGGCGATCGAGACTTCATTCACCCGGCCGACCATCTCGTCTATGCCCGTGGGGGCGTTCCTCGGCAGGGCCGGGACCGTCGCCGGCTGCGGAGGGCGGATCGGATCGGTCCGGAGGACCCGGCGCTCGAAAGTCCGGAGTTTGGGGGTCATCGGGAGAGGGCCGTCGGACTCGACGATCCAGGAGGCCCCCACCCGGCCGAGAATGTCGACGCCGTCCATGACTGAGTCATGGAGGTCGGGAGACGAGCCGGTCCCGGCCAGGAATGTGACTGTCCGCCCCGGGGTGACCGGAATTCCCAAGGTGACTTCGAGACCGGCCCCGCCCCTTGACCAGAGCAGCCACCCGCCCGGGAACCGGTCGAGGACCGTCGTGCCTCCGGGTGGGGCATCGTTGTCATCCAGTATCAGCCACCGGGGACCCTCTTCCGCGCCGGAGGGAGAGCTGGAATACAGAGCGAGGAGCAGCAGGAGTAGTGCCCGGAAATGCGGCGCCTGGTACCGTCTTGAAGATGGTCTCTGAATCGGATGGATCTTCACGCGGGCGTCTCTCTCCGTAGGGGGTGAACTCGCCGTCCTGTCGTTAATTATACGATGTATTCGCCTTCGCCGGCGCGCGGGTTTCCCGTGACGGCGCCGCGATTCTCTTGACAGGGCCCGGGTGGAGTGGAGTAGGGTCGGCAACGAGGAGGGTTAGACATGATAATCCGAGTCATTGCGGTCGCGTTACTGCTCGTCGCCCTCGTAGCCTCTTGCGACTGCTGGAGTTGGTGGTGCGGTGGTGTCTCCAAGAAGCAGGGAGAGCAGACGGTCCAACGGTGAGGGGACCCAAAACCTCTGTGGCTCCGGAGGTTCCCGATGGGAACCTGGTTTCGAGTCACATGACCGGTTGAAAAGAAAAAGATAAACCACGTACGGGCCGGCCGGGTAGAAACTTGGTTTCTTCCGGGCCGGCTCTCTGCTCGTTCCAACGAGCCCCCACATCCCGGCGTCTGAAGTGTCTAATCTATGAAAGCACAACTAAATAGACTGCTTCAAGAACTTGGTGCTCTTGATGGCACGACCCTTGCCTTCCTTTATGGACCGGTCGGGGTGATCCAACCGTTCGGAATAGGGGCCGGACGCGCGGTGCCCCGACCCGTCTTGAAGCCAACCTTCTGTCCTCCATGACGGGGGGCGTTCCGACGCGGCGGTCGAAACCCCCGCAGGGTCGGCGACAGGCGACGGACGTTTCGATGGGCGGGACCCACGAACGGGTGGCCACCGGGTTACAAAGATCCGGCCCGGCATTTCCGGCCGCGGCATGCCGCCGAGAAACCGCGCCTTCGGCTTGCCAGGGGGAGCCTGGGTGCGGGGAGCCTTTCCAGGTAGTGAGGGTCGTGGGACCGGCTGCCGTTGGTGGGCCCGCCATCGAACGTTCAAGCTCCTCCTCCGCCGGGCATCCTACCGCAAACCGCTTGACCGATTCCGACACCTGCACTCCCTTCCTCCGCCCGCCCGGCGGCATGTCCACGGTCGAAATGGTGGCAGGCACCCATTTCATTGCTGACATCGGGCTACTCTCCCCCGTTCGTCCTGAGTGCCGCGGCCGGAGGCCGCGGTGTATCGAAGCCTGTCCTGAGTAGGACCGAAGGTCCGTATCGAAGGGGAGGAACCGTGAAAAGGGAACCTCAGCGCTGCCCATGCCCATCCCCGCTCCCTTCTGTTAAGATCCGGGCGGAGGTTCGGCGATGGGGCGGAAGAAGATCCGTGACGATTCCCGGATACCGGTCTTGCTCTGGGTGATCCTGGGCGCGGGGGCGCTGGTCCGTCTCGTCTACTGGCAGTGGCTGCGCGGGAATCCGTTCTTCGACTATCCCATCATCGATGCCGCCGAATACTACGGCTGGGCGGGCCGGATCGCGGCGGGCGAGTGGCTTTGGAGCAGGGTCCACATTCATGGGCCGGCGTATCCGTATCTCCTCGCTCTCCTCTCGAAGGCGGGATTCACGTTCGGCGGCTTCTACTTCTTCCAGCATCTCCTCGGCCTCGCGACGCTCTTTCTGATCTATGACACGGGGCGGATCGTGGCCGGAAAAAGGGTGGGGCTGGCGGCGGCTGCGATCGCCCTCCTCTATCCCAGGTTCGTCTACTTCGAAGGGCTGCTTCTCGCGACGACGCTTGTCACCTTTCTCGACACGGCGCTCCTCCGGGTCGCGGCGGGGCTCGTGGCGGGGCGCTCCTCTCCGCGCGGATGGGTCGTCGCCGGGCTCCTCGCCGGGCTCTCGGCGATCAGCCGCCCCACGATCCTCATCGCCCTTCCGGCTCTCCTCTTCGTCGCGTGGCGCGCCGGCGCACGAGAGGCGGCGCGGAAACGGGCGGCCGCGCTGGCTGCGGGCGTCCTCGTCTTCGTCGGACCCGTCTTTCTCCGCAACGTTCAGGTCGGAGACCCCGTTCTCGTGCAGGCGAACGGCGGCCTGAACTTCTACATCGCGAACCGGGCGGGGGCGGACGGGCTCGCCTCGGTCCGGCCCGGCGTCGAGTGGAAGGCGATCGAGAGACTCGCCGATGATGCCGAGGTGGCGGCACGGGAAGCGGACCGGGACCGCTATTACTATGAAAGGGCGCTTTCGGAGATGGCGGGGGAACCGCTCCACGCCGCGGGCCGGATCGCGAAACGCTTCCTCCTCTTCTGGGGTGGATGGGAGATCGACACGAGCCACGATTTCGGTTTCTTTCGGGAGCGGTCGGCGGCGCTCCGGGCGCTCGTCCTTCCCGCGGCGCTGATCCTCCCGCTCGCCCTGCTCGGCGTGGCGGCCGCTCTCCGGCGCTCACCGGCGGTGAACGTCCCCCTTCTCGTCCTTCTCTCGTACCTCGTCGCCGTGCTCGCCTTCCCCTACGCATCGCGCTACCGGATGCCCCTCTTTCCGGCGATCACCCTCTTTGCCGCCGCCGCCCTCGTCGACCTGGTCGACCGCCTCCGGTCGCCCAGGAAGCCGTACCGGTCGGTCGCGATCCTCGCCGCCCTATTCGTCCTCCTGAACTTCACGCCCCTCGGGATCGCCCGCGGGGGGAGTCTCGTCCGGACCGACCTCCATCTCGGCAAGCGTCTTTACGACGCGGGGGACCACCGGGGCGCGCTGGGACATTTCGAGCGGTCCCTGGCGGAGCATGGCGAGGACGGCGATGTGTGGAACGACGTTGGTCTCGCCCGCGAAGCCCTCGGCGATCCGGAGGCGGCCCGGTCGGCGTACGAAAACGCCCTCCGCATCGCGCCGGATCACGGGAAGGCCCACGCCAATCTCGCGGGGATCCTCTACCAGAAAGGAGAGATCGACTCGGCCTACACCGAGCTCGCGGAGGCCGCGCGGCTGGAGCCGATGAACGCCGACTTCCGGAATAATCTCGGCGCGCTCCTCTTGCAAAAGGGACGGTCGGGCGAGGCGATCGACACGTTCCGCGCTGGCGTGGAGATCGACCCGAACCACCGGGAGTTGCTTTACAATCTCGGACGCGCGTACGAACGGAAGAACGACTTCGCGGAAGCGGACCGGGTCTTCCGCCGGCTCGTGGCGCTCGAGGAATCGAAACGGGTGCGCGTGCGCCTCGCCTATGTGGCGGAAAAGATGGGGAACCCCGGGGTTGCGGAGGAGGAGTATCGCCGGGCCCTATCGATCGACCCGAACGATCCGGACGGTCTCCGCGGCCTCGGGGTTCTCATGGTCCGCTCGGGGAGGAAGGCCGATGGCCTGGCCATGCTCGACCGCTACCTCGATCTCCGGCCGTCGGACGGGAGAATCCGGGATTTGGTCCGCCGGGAACGGGGGTGAGCGGCCGGAACGGTCACTACACCTGGATCGTCTCTTCCTCTTTTTCCCGAATCCACTCGTTCAGGCGTGTCCGCTCGAAGCGCCACTGGTTCATGATCTTTTTGGCGGGGATCACGCCGGCGCGGGCGAGGCGGTAGACCGATTTCCGGCTGAGCCGGAGGTAGTCGGCCACTTGATCCGCGGTCAGTATCTCTCGCTCCATGCCGTCCTCCTTTCACGTTCCGTCATTTTCTTTATCGGCAGATCGGTGAGAACGGCTTAAGCCTAATGTTTACGAGATCATTGGCGACCGGGGTTCCGGCCCGGAAATCGCAGGGACGCCGGCGGCCTGAGCTTGGGACGCCGAAGGGCCTGGTGCCGCCTCCCCCCTGGAATCTCGATAAATTCCAATAAGATACGTGTGTCCGGCTCCGATGGTGCTTGATGGAACGGGGCCGGCTCGTCTACCTTGGGCGAGGGTTGGCGGCCGGCCCCAAGAGGGACCGGCACCGTCTCCGGTTGGAGGATCCCGCCATGGGCAGCGGCAATCGTTCGATCCGTATCATCCTGATCGTTCTCATCCTGTCGATCGGGGCGGGCGTCGTCTTCGCGCCGTCTTGGTTCGGAAGCGATGCGGAGGCGCCCGAAACAGTCGAGTCCGAGGAGCGCGCCCCGGCGGCTGCGGTGCGCACCGTCGTGCTCGACGTGAGCGGTATGCACTGCAGCGGATGCGAGCACATGATCAAGACATCTCTCGAGAAGACGCCGGGCGTGGTATCGGCCGATGTCAGCCTTGAAGAGGCGCGGGCCGTGGTCGCCCTTTCGACCCACGACGACATCGAGGGCGCCCTGCTCGCCGCCGTCGCCGCCGCGGGTTACACCGCGGTTGTCGCGGATTAGTACCGCTCGCCGCCGAGGTACTCGAGGAACCCCCACGCGGCGCCGAGGTTCACCGCCGCCACGTCGAGATGAAGGAAGAGGATGCCGAGAAGGGCGGCGCGCCGCCCTTCGTGTTGTCGGAGGGCCCGGAGCCAGAAGAAGTTCAGGAGGATCACGAGGAGCGACGCGCCGGGGAAGGCGAGGTCCGATTCGCCGGCCGCGTAGGCGGCCGCGGCGAACCAGGGGGCGAGGCAGGAGATAAGAAACGACGTGGGAATGGATGAGTAGTTCTCCCTTCGGATTCGCCGGAACCGGTCCCGGAGCTGGACCTTCGTCATCCCGGCGGTCCTGTGAAAATCGGTCCGCGCCATTCCCCCCACGGTGTACCTCTTGATGTGCAAAAACCCGACCTCCGGCACCACCGCCATCCGGTGGCCCGCGTCGGTGATCCGCTTGCCGAGTTCCGAATCCTCGATGTTCGGCTTCCGGTAGTTGACGTCAAACCCCCCCACTTCGTCGAACACCTCCCGCCGGATCGCGACGGCGCTCGAGTAAAGCACCGAGATGCGGTCGGCCTTCTTCTCGTAGGTGTAGCGGAGCCACAGGTTCTTGTAGGCCGTCGGGGGGTTGGGGAAGGCGGCCCGCGCCGACTGCAAGCCTATCGCCACCGAGATGGATGGATCGTCGAGGACCCGTTCCGCCGCCTCGAGGGCGCGGCGTTCGATCACCACGTCGGCATCGAGGAAGAAGAGAATCGGCCCGCTCGTCTTGGCGGCGCCCGCGTTTCGTGCGGCCGCGACGCCCCCGGGGTCTCCCGACCGCTCGATTCTGACGGGAAAGCGGCGGGCGATGTCGATGGTTCCGTCGGTGCATCCGTCGTCGACGACCACCACCTCCCGGGGGGGCGATGTCGAAGCGAAGACCGCCTCGAGGGCGCGCTCGATGGTCTCCTCCGCGTCGCGGACGGGAAGAACAACGGAGACGGGGCTGTCCGATCGGGGTTCCACGATTATGGTCCTGATCCTCCGCCGGGGCCGTCATTCCGAAGCGGGGCAAGCGCCGGGTCCCGGGAGGCCCATCGTCGGACCGGCTCTCCCCCCTGCCTGATCGCTTCGGCGAGATTCCGTCCGGCCTCGGCCCGATCGCCCCGGCCCGCCGCATCCACCGCCACCCGGTAGGCTGCCGCGGCCCTTTCCGTTCGCTCCCGCTTCCAGGCGAACTCGAGGGAGCCGGGATTCCGTTCCGCGCCCCGGTCGACCAGGGAGACGGCGTCATCCAGACGCCCCCCCTGAATTAGAAGATCGGTCAGATTCGCCCAGGCGTGAACCGACTCGGGGTCGAGCCCGATCGCCCGCTCGTACGCCCGTTCTCCGTCGTCCTCCCGGCCGGCGAGGGCGAGAGTGTAGCCGAGATTGTTCCATGCGCCGGCGTAGGCGGGGTCGATGCGGAGCGCCCGCTCAATCGCTTCGATCGCCCGCTCCCTTTCTCCCGCCTCCCGAAGGGCATTGCCGAGGTTGTTCCACGCCCCCGCGAACTCGGGATCGTTCTCCGTCGCCCCCCGGAACGCCTCCACCGCCTCGCGGTAGCGCCCAATATCATAGTAGAAGGAGCCGAGGTTCATCCGGGTCTCCTCGTGGCCGGGCACCACCGAAAGGGCATGAAGAAACGCCGCTTCCGCCTTCTTCGGCTCCCCCGCCGCGGCGTAGGCCTTTCCGAGAATGCAGGCCGACCGAGCTTCGCTCGTCTCCCGCCCCCGGTAAACCTCGAGGTGGATCGGGACCGCGAGGAGGAGCGCGAGGGCGGCGAACCCGGCGAACCGCCGCCAACGCCCGGCCAGGGCGTCTTCGGCGAGGCGCACCACGAAGAGGGCCGCGAGAATCGCCACCGCCGGGACCGCGGTTTGCCGGTACCGGGCGCAGACAAAGAAGGCGATCACCGACGCCGCGTTGGCGAGAACGAAGAGAACGAGGAGCCAACCCCTGGCCCGGCCGTCGGACGGCAGCCGGAAGATCCCCGCCAGGCCGAGGGCAAGAAGGACCCCGAAGGAGACGGGGGCGAGACGGAGAACGCGGTAGAGGCTCCGGTCGAATTCGAAGTTGTAGTCGAGGGGGATCTCGAATGCATTGAAATACAACAAGATCTTACGTCCAAGGAGCATCAGAACGCGTCCGGGGTGCTCCCTCATCCACTCGAAGCTCCGCCCATACCAGTAGTTCGAGATCTCCGTGGCCGACATGAAACGGCCCGTGTCCGCCTCGGCCAGTCGCTTGGAATCGTAAATATCGATCGCTTCTGGAGTTCCGCCGAATTGGGGCGGGGGGACATAGGTGCCGCTCGTGTACTCGTTGTTGCCGAGGTAGAAGCTGATGCCGCCATGGGTGGAGATGGGGATCCACTCACCCGATACCGTGAGGTTGTGCACGAGAGGAGGAACGAGAGCGACGAGAAACCCGGCGGCGTAAAGCGCTGCTCTCCGGCGAAGACGGGGCCCTTGAAAAGTTATCCACAGGACGACTAATGGCATGAAAAACAATAAGTTCGGTCTCGCAAGCGATCCGGCGCCGAGAGCCAGTCCGGCCCAGAGCAGTCCCGTCCCTCCCCGTTCGAGGGATCGAAGGAGCAAGTGGAGGGAGAGGAGGCCGAAGAAGACGCCGAGAAATGAGGCGAGCACTTGGCCCTCGAAATAAAGGAAGGGTCCATAGCCGAGGCCGAGGATGTAGGCGACCACACCGACGGGGGCGCCGAAAAGCCGCCGGGCGACCAAAAAGAGGAAGACGGCGGAGACCGCACCGATCGTGTGCTGAAACAGACGTAATAACAATAGGTTGTGGTCGGTGAACGCGTAGTGAATGCCGAGAAGGTACGGGTAAAGGGGGGCCATGTGGAAGGGTCGGTCCCCCATCCCATCTCCCGCCGCGATCTCCCGAGCCCACTGATCGTAGGAGTCTGCGTCGAGGTAAAGATCCTCGAAGAGCGGATTCTGTTTGGCTTCAATAAGATACGCCACTCGAGGCGCCATGGCGATGACGAAGAGGACGATGAGGAGTCGGACGGGGCGCGTTTTCATGACGGTCAAGATTATCAGATACCATCCCCGCTCCGGTACCTGATACCGAAGGAATCTGGCAGGGGGGGGAGGGGGTAGGCGAGGAGGGGCAGGCTCGGATCGAACCTGGACACGCTTCGGGCGCCGGTGTTAGCATGTTCTCCCCATGGGTGGGGCCGGCCCCCCGGGCGAGTTCGAGGGACCTCTCAAAAAAGGGCCGCACCTGCCTGATTCCTCGGCATTTTTGATTGACAGATTTCCAACCCGGTGCTACTTTACAAGTTCTGTCTCTGCAGGTGCTTCTTCTGTCGAGGTTTAGCTGCTGGCGTAGCTCAACGGTAGAGCATCTCATTTGTAATGAGGTGGTTGGGGGTTCAAGTCCTCTCGCCAGCTCCAAATGGCGGGGTGGGTGGATCCGAACCCTTCGGGGGTCGAGACAGACCGGCGGATAAAGGGGCGCGCATCTTTGGGGAGGTTCCCGAGTGGCCAAAGGGAACAGACTGTAAATCTGTCGGCGAAGCCTTCGGAGGTTCGAATCCTCCCCTCCCCACTCTTTCGATAAACACGTCTCCGCGCGCCGGGTGTGCGGGGCGGCGGTGAAGACCCGGGGTCAACGGTCCGCGGGCCGGTTTCTCGGGGGACCGCGCAAAGGCCTTCTCCATGCCGGAGGGGCTTTCATAGATCTGAGCGGCGCCGGGAATGTCCGCCCGGCGTACGTGTGATCATGCGGGAATAGCTCAGCTGGCTAGAGCATCAGCCTTCCAAGCTGAGGGTCGCGGGTTCGAATCCCGTTTCCCGCTCCAGTTCGAAGAGGCGGCGCCGCAAACGGCGGCGACTGCAGGAGTGGCAGCGAACGACACAGAATCCGCGGCATCAGGAATGGGCCCACGTAGCTCAGATGGTAGAGCAATTGCATGGTAAGCAATAGGTCACCAGTTCGATTCTGGTCGTGGGCTCCACCTCGAGATCAGGCCCTGCGCCCCGCCGCCCGTTTTGGCTAGGAGGAACGAAGCAGATGGCGAAAGAAAAGTTCCAACGAACGAAGCCGCACGTGAACGTGGGCACCATCGGGCACGTGGACCACGGCAAGACCACGCTGACCTCGGCGATCACCATGGTGCAGGCTGCGAAGGGTCTCGCCACGTCGATTACCTACGACGAGGTGGCAAAGGCGTCCGAGTCCCAGGGGCGGCGTGACGCGACCAAGATCCTGACGATCGCCACGTCGCACGTCGAGTACGAGACCGAGAACCGTCACTATGCGCATGTCGACTGCCCCGGGCACGCCGACTACGTGAAGAACATGGTGACCGGCGCGGCCCAGATGGACGGCGCCATTCTCGTGGTGGACGCGGCGGACGGCCCGATGCCCCAAACCCGCGAGCACGTCCTTCTGGCCCGCCAGGTGAACGTGCCTCACATCGTGGTCTTCCTGAACAAAGTCGACACCGTGGACGATCCGGAGCTCCTCGACCTGGTGGAGCTGGAAGTGCGCGAGCTCCTGAGCAGCTACGACTTCCCCGGGGACGACACCCCGGTCATCCGTGGCGCGGCGCTGGCCGCCATGAACAACCCGAACGATCCGGAAGCGAGCAAGTGCATCCAGGAACTGATGGAAGCGATCGACACGCACATTCCGGAGCCCGCGCGCGACGTGGAGAAGCCGTTCCTGATGCCGGTGGAGGACGTCTTCTCCATCACCGGCCGCGGCACCGTGGGCACCGGCCGGGTCGAGCGGGGCGTGGTGAAGGTCGGCGACAAGGTCCAGCGGATCGGCATCAAGGAAACCAAGGACACCGTCGTCACCGGCGTCGAGATGTTCCGGAAGATGATGGACGAGGCGCAGGCGGGCGACAACATCGGCCTCCTCCTCCGGGGAATGGACAAGGAAGAGCTCGAGCGCGGCATGGTCATCGCGGCGCCGAACTCCGTCACGCCCCACACCAAGTTCCGGGGCGAAGTCTACATCCTGAAAAAGGAGGAGGGCGGACGCCATACGCCGTTCTTCGACGGCTACCGTCCCCAGTTCTTCTTCCGGACCACGGACGTGACCGGTACGGCCAAGCTCCCCGAGGGACGGGAGATGGTCATGCCCGGCGACAACGTGGAGCTCGTGGTCGACCTGCACACGCCGATCGCCATGGAGAAGTCGCTCCGGTTCGCGATCCGCGAGGGGGGCCGCACCGTCGGTGCCGGCGTGATTGCCGAGATTCTCGGATAGGGGCCGGATCGGAAGCGAATTGGATTCGCCCGGGGGAACGCGCCGGCTGAAAAAGGTCGGCGCGTCCCTCAGTCTAATAAGGATAAAGGAGAGTACACAGGTCAGTAGCTCAACTGGTAGAGCACCGGTCTCCAAAACCGGGGGTTGCGGGTTCGATCCCTGCCTGACCTGCGTTCCTCTCCTCTCCGCACCGGAGAATGGCGAGAGATGAGTGACACCGGAATTGTTCAAAGGCTGGTCCGGTTCCTGAAGGAAGTGTGGATCGAGCTGCAAAAAGTAGCTTGGCCGTCCTGGGAAGAACTCAAGGGATCGACCGGCGTGGTCGTGGTGGCCGTGATCCTGATCTCGATTTTCATCGGGATCGTGGATTTCGGGCTGTCGCGGATCATATCGGTCGTGTTCCGCTAGCCCCTCGGGGTGATGTTCATGAATGAGGTGCGTGAAGAGAGAGAGGAGGGCCTGAGCGAGGCCGGGGAAACCCCGGAGGAGTCGGTCGCTCAGGAAGCGGCGCCCGAAACGGGGGCGGACGAGGCGGACGAGTCCGCCGATGCCGAAACGGAAGAGGCCGCCGAAACTCCCACCGAAGAAGCTCCCGCCGGCGATAACGGGGCGGCGGCCGGGTCCGCGGCCGTCGAAGTCGAGGCGAAGGCGGAAGAGAAGAAGGACAACCTCGAGTGGTTCGTGGTGCACACGTACTCGGGCCACGAGGAACGGGCGGCGAACAACATCGAGCGGGCCGTCAAGCAGGCCGCCCTTCAGGAAAAGGTGCCGCGCGTTCTCGTTCCGACCGAGAGCGTGGCGGAGATGAAGAACGGGAAGAAGACGATCTCGGACAAGAAGTTCTTTCCGAGCTACGTCCTCGTCCAGATGGAGATGTCCGACGAGACGTGGCGCGTCGTGTCGAACACGCCTGGTGTGACGCGGTTCGTCGGGATCGGCGCCAAGCCCCAGCCAATTTCCGGCGACGAAATCGACCGGATCCTGGGGCGGATCGAAGGGACCAAAGAGAAGCCGACGCCCACCATTCCTTATGATGTCGGCGAGCACGTGAAGGTGACCGACGGGCCATTCACCGATTTCACGGGCGTCGTCGACGAAGTGAATCCGGAACGGGGCAAGTTGAAGGTGATGGTCTCCATCTTCGGCCGGGCCACGCCCGTGGAGCTGGACTTTTTGCAGGTGAAGAGCTTGTAGGACGCGGGGCCCCCGTCCGGAAAGCGCGGAAAGACGAAAATGGGCGCACCGAAGAAAAGAGTACTCGGGTTCATCAAACTCCAGATTCCCGCCGCCAACGCCACGCCCGCCCCTCCCGTGGGCCCGGCGCTCGGCCAGCAGGGCGTCAACATCATGGAGTTCTGCAAGGCGTTCAACGCGCGCACCCAGCAGGACGCGGGGCTCATCATCCCCGTGGTCATCACGGTGTACGCCGATCGCTCGTTCAGTTTCATCACGAAGTCGCCGCCCGCGGCGGTGCTTCTGAAGAAAGCGGCGGGCATCGCCAAGGCCTCCGGCGAGCCGAACCGGAACAAAGTGGCCAAGGTGACGCGGAAGCAGGTCCAGGAGATCGCGGAATTGAAGAAAGCGGACCTGAACGCCCACGACACCGAAATGGCGATGCGGATGATCGAAGGGACCGCCCGGAGCATGGGGATCGAGGTCGAAGGCTAAGCCCCCACAAGGCTCGCGCAGGCGGGAGATCAAGAGGTGATTCCATGAAGCCAGGGAAGCGGTATCGCGCGGCGATCGACAAGATCGATCGCACGACGCGGTACGGACTCGACGTCGCGATCGACATGATCAAGGAAGGCGCGAAGTCGAAGTTCGACGAGACCGTGGAAATGGCCGCCCGCCTCGGCGTCGACCCTCGTCACTCGGACCAGCAGATGCGCGGAACCATCGTCCTCCCCCATGGAACGGGGAAGACGGTGCGCGTGCTCGTGTTCGCGAAAGGCGAGAAGGTCAAGGAAGCCGAGGAGGCGGGGGCCGACTACGTCGGCGACGCCGAGTTCGTCGAGAAGATCCAGGGCGGCTGGATTGACTTCGACGCGGTCATCTCCACACCGGACATGATGCGGGACGTCGGAAAGCTCGGGAAGGTTCTCGGGCCCCGGGGCCTCATGCCCAACCCGAAGAGCGGCAGCGTGACCTTCGACGTGGGCAAGGCGGTGAGCGAAGTCAAGGCGGGCCGGATTCAGTACCGGACCGACAAGACCGGGAACATCCACGTGCCCGTCGGCAAGGCCTCCTTCCAGAAGGAAAAACTCGCCGAGAACATTCGCACCGTAATCAACGAGTTGCACCGGGCGAAGCCGACGGTGTCGAAGGGGACGTATTGGAAGAACGTCACCCTCTCGTCGACCATGGGGCCGGGAGTCCGGTTGGACATTCAGGCCGAGCTTCTCAACCGGTAGCGAGGGGGACGAATCGATGCCGACACCGAAGAAGGAAGCGGCCGTCGCCACCCTCAAGAAAAAGCTGGAGGGAGCGCAGGCCGTGGTTCTCGCCGACTTCACCGGTCTGACCGTGGAGAGGATCAACGAGCTCCGGCGCCAGTTTTACAAGAACGACGCCGAGTTCTACGTGATCAAGAACACCCTCGGTCGGATCGCGGTCCGCGAGACGGACATGGAAGGTCTGACGAAGTACTTCGAGGGGGGGCCCACCGGCTGGGCCGTCACTTCGAGCGATCCGACCATTCCGGCGAAGGTCCTGACGGAATTCGCCAAGATCCACAAACTGCCGGCCCTCAAGGGCGGCTACATCGACGGCGCCGTACTGAATGCGGAGCAGATCCAGAGAGTCGCGGAACTTCCCGCGAAGCCTGTGTTGGTGGCGCAGGTTCTGGGTCTTCTGAACGCTCCGATCACAGGCGTCGCCGGGGCGGTAAACGCGGTGATGACCTATCTGGCCGTCGCCGTGGACGAAATCCGTAAGCAGAAGGAAGCCGGAAGCCAGGCGGCCTAGGCGCGATAGGCGGAGAGCTTTCGATAAATGCCGACCTCGCGAAGTCTCGGCGCGATCGGCAAGTGAGTCCGGAAACAGCCACGGGACCCGCCCGGCGGCGGAGTCCCCTGATCGAAGATCGGGAGGAAGACACCATGACTGACGAAGCGGCCACCAAGGAGACCGTCGAGGTTTCCCCCAAGATTCAGGAGGTCGTGGCGGCCATCGAAAAGCTCACCGTCCTCGAGGCGTCGGAGCTCGTGAAGGCCCTGGAAGACAAGTTCGGAGTTTCGGCGGCGCCCCAGGCGATGGCGATGCCCATGGGCGGCATGGCGGCCGGCGGCGAGGCCGAGGCGGAAGAGCAGACCGAGTTCGACGTGATCCTGACCGCCTGCGGCGACAAGAAGATCCAGGTCATCAAGGAGGTGCGGGCGATCACCGGCCTCGGGCTGAAGGAGGCCAAGGATCTCGTCGACAACTCGCCGAAGGCCATTAAGGAAGGCGTGAGCAAGGAAGAGGCCGAGAGCATCAAAGCCAAGATCGAGGAAGCGGGCGGCCAGGCTGATTTGAAATAACCCGCGGCCCGGCGGCTTTTTCGTGGTTGTGAGTTCGTAACCGCACCGGGTCCGGGGCCCGAGGGTCTTCCGGATCCGGTCGCGGCCGTATCCATCGTACCCAGGGGAGAGAAGAGATTGGCTATCCATTCGGTTGAGAGGTTGAACTTCTCCAAGATCCCCTCGATCATGGACATCCCGAACCTCCTCGACGTCCAGCTCAA
>JBDROZ010000015.1:0-4273 GCA_043809585.1 Candidatus Eiseniibacteriota bacterium | reverse complement strand
CTGGCAGAACCGGACGCTCGCCCCGATGTACGAGGTGCCGCTCAGCGTGACGGCCACGTCCCCGGCGGGCACGCCCACGATCGGGTCGTCGTTCCCGTCCTTGACGGTGACGACGATGGTCATCGTCGAATCGCCGCCGCCATCCGGCGACAGCATCAGATCGTCGTTCACGGCGATCGTCGAGTAGAACGGATCGATCCCGCCCCCGACATGAAGCGCGACCGGAACGATCTCGGTCGGGTTCGACTGGTCGTTCGAGGTGATCCGGATGTTCGCCTCGTAGTCGCCGGGCGCGAGGGCTCCGGCGTCGAACGTGACCTCCACCGTGTCCGTCTCTCCCGCCGGCACCGCGCCGTTCATCGGGGCGAAGACGAGCCAGGAAACGCCGGTGGCGTTCACCGACACGTCGTCGACGAACCAGCCGGGATAGCTGTTGTAGAGGCCGTCGGTCGTGTCGAAGTGGAACCGGATATTGACCGTCCCCCCCGCATAGGCGGAGAGATCGACGGACGACAGGGTCCACCCGCCGCTCGATCCGGACGCGGTCCGGAGGTTCGTCCAGGTCCCCCCGCCGTTGGTGGAAATGTCCACGTTGCAGAAGTCCCATCCCGACTCGGTGGTGTAGTTCTCGTAGAATTCGAGCGTGAGGGGGGGGGTGCCGCTCGAGAGATCGATGCTCGGCGAGACGAGGGCGTTCGAGATCCGGGCGCCCGTGTCGTAGGTACCGCTCCCGTCCAGCCCGCACCACCACGAGTGGGTCGGCGAGTTGGCGTTCGTGGTGACCTGATGCCAGAGGTCCGAGGACGTTCCGTCGTGGACCGTCGTGGTCCAGCCGTTCACGCCCCCTTCCATGTCGTCGGAGAAGATCACCGCCGCGGTCTTGCCCGCGGACGCGCTCCTGCGGAGGAACTCGAGGGTGCGGGAGTTGTCCGTGGACATCTCCCGGCTCCCGGCCCCCCGGGCGGCGTCGGTCGCGGCCGTCGCCTTGGCGAGGGTGGTCTGCACGCCGGCCAGCGAGTAGGTGAGAACGCCGGTTCCGATGTTCTCGATGTAGAGCCCGGCCGTGGTCTGGCTGCCCGCGCTCAGGGTCTCGTCGAAGGAGACCGGCGAGTAGGCGATCTCCGGGGACGTCCCGATCAGGCCCGCGCAGTCGAAGCCGTGGTTCGCGGCCCCCTGGCAGATCTCGGCGTAGTGGGGGGTTCCGTTCACGAGGTTGCCGTCGTCGTCGTCGGCGATCAGCATGGAGAGCACCTGGTCCGGCTGCGTCTCCGGCAGCATGAGCGACCGTCCGTAGTGCCAGACATTGCCGATCTGGTCCAGGGCGGCCGCGTCGCCGAGGCTGATCTTCAGCTCCTGCCACGCGTCCCACACGACGCCGGCGATGATCTGCCCGCTGTAGTGGTTCTGGCCCGTCCAGTCGGCCGGATACTGCAGATTGTTGTCCGAGTTCCGGATGCCCGACGTGCAGTTGTTCAGGTAGAACCCGAGGCCGATGATCGACTCGCCGGTGAGCAGGTTCGCTATGACATCCGAGTTCCCCTCGTGGAGGTCGCCGGGGGGATTTCCGGTGACGTTGTAGATCCGGTGCGTGATTCCGTGGCCGAACTCGTGGTAGATCACGTCGGCCATCTCGCCCGTGTTCCCGTAGCTCGCGTTGCCCACGCAGAAGTTGATGCCCGAGTAGTCGTACCAGGCGTTGCCGGGGCAGTAGCCGTCGGTCCGCGCCACGGTGACGAGCATCTGGTAGTCGATGTCGGCGAGCCCCGGACCGGAATCGACGTCCCTAATGTAGTCGTGAACGACGCTCTGGTGGTAGTAGCAGGTGCGCTCGTCCGCCCGGGAGTTCGTGTTGTCCCAATGGACCTGCAGGAACTGCCCCTCCGTCACGCTTCCCGACTCGTACGCCTCGGCGCCGGAGTAGTTCTGCACGTTCGCCCAGATCCCCTGGAGCAGGGCGGACCACGAAACGGTCCCCGACGCGCCGGTGGCGGTGAAGTTCCCGTCGTCGCCGGTCGTCGCGGTGCCGACCCCCGAGAGGGTGACGTAATGGTTCGGCATCTCCCGGAGGACCAGGGGATTCCCGCAGTAGTGGGGATCGTAGAGGTCGGCGTCCACGTTGCCGTTCACGTCGAAGAAACGGATCAAGTTCACCCGCCGGACGATCTCGCCCGAGGAGGCGTCCACCAGGGTCTCCCAGAGACCGAGGGGATTCTCCATCCGGAGCTGCACGTTGTAGACGAGCCGGTACGTGGCCGCCGCGCCCTCCACGACCGGAAGGATCTCGAGGGCCGCGCCCTGGGCGGCGTCCGTGGCGTCGTTGAAGCCGAGATCGGAAGCGGCGATCGCCGTCGCCTCCTCCCCGGTGATCGAGGGGACCGTGGAGACGGAGATGTCCGAATGGAGGTCGGAGCCGGCCCCGAAGAGGCGGCCCTCTTCGGTCATGACGACATGGGCCCGTCCCCCCCGCACCGGAATACCCTCACGGGTCTGGCCGAAGACGATCGACCACTTCCCCGCCGCCCGTGTCGAAGTTCGCGTTTCGAGACCGGCGTCGACGGTTCCGAAAAGGCCCGGATTCGCCCCGAGAAACCGGCGGGCGATCCGCTCCGCCTCTCCGGCGGTCGTCACCGGAGCGCTCGTCACCGAGGTACCGCTCCCGAAGAGCTGGTGGGCCGTGGCGGTGGCGTCGTTCCACTGCACCCGCCAAGATCCGCCGTAACGGGCGGCGAAATCCGGGGCGCCGGAAAACGCCTTCGCCTCCGCCAGGGAAACGGTGCGCCACTCCATCGCGGTCCGCTCACCAGCCAGGAAGATTTCATAGGTGTCGTGATCCGGCGTGGGCACGAAGGCCGCCGCCGAACCGGCCATCAGCCAAAGGGCCGCCGAGAGAGCGACGAAAGGTCGCGATCTCAAAGCCATTCCCATGGGAACTCCTTCACTGGGGGATTCTCGGGTTGTGATTCACGACGACGTGGGGAGGCGTCGCATCCTACGTGAGACCGTGCCGTGCGCAATCCGCGACGACGGCGCTTCACGTCTTCGCTTCGGTTTCGTTTCGGTCTGATCGGGCGGGGGGGGAGGGCCCGAGCGGGGACGAGTCACCCCGATCACGTCCAGGAGACCTCCTATCTCTTTGGGATTCTAGCATATCTGAGGTTCGATCCCAAGAGGAAAATGGAAAAGGCCTTTGTCAATAGAGGGAATGAAGGGACCAATCCTCGACCGCCCAAATCTGGGTCCCCGAGGAGGGCCAGGAGAGGGCGAGAAACCGCCCGGAGGGATCGAAGGCGGCGGCGACCGGGACCTCGAAGTCCTTCTCCCCAGAGAGAATCCGGGCGGAGCGGAAACGCTTGGCGAGGTCCCCCGTGTCCGTCACCCGGACATCGATCCGGGAGGGGTATGGGGCTGCCGAGCCCGGATCGACCCGTATCGCGAGGGCCGCCAGATGACCATCAGGCGTAACATCTGCTCCGATAACGATTTCCCCTGGTTCGAGATTCCCGACCAGGCGTTCTCGATCGCCCGGACCGGCGAGAATGATCGATCCTTCCCGGAGAACAAGAAGGGCCGGCCCCTCTTGGAAGGGCGCGAGGGCGATCCCGGTACTCGAGGCGGGCAGGGAGCGAAAGCCGGGCTCCCCGTCTATGACAACAAGGCGGTCCTCGAGAAGAAGGGCGCATCCCCCCTCCCAGGGCCTGAGGCCCCGGGGGGGGACCGGGGGGCTCCATCGGAGGGAGTCGAGAAGAGCCCCCGACACCGGGTCCCGGACGTCACAGTAGCCCGGGCCGGCGACCATCGCCCGGCCCTCCCGGAGGAGGAGCAGGGAGGGGAGCGTCTTGAACCCGACGAGACAGACTTCCGCGCCGCTCTCCTCCGGCGAATACCGGTCGACACGGGCCGGGGACCCGCCATCCCCCCCCGCGGGGACGAAGAGGGTCGAGTTTTCCCAGGAGACGGCGATCGCCGGGGGCGGGGGGAGCGAGTCGGTGAGCCAGACCGCTTTCGACTCGGCGAGAGGCATGGAGGCGATCCGCGCCCGGTGCCAAGAGACCACGAACTCGCCGTTCGGCGACCAGACCATGGGACCGAAGCCGGCGACGACCGCCGCCGGAAGAAGGGCGATCGCGGCGAGGGGTGCCCACGATCGGGTTCGAGCGATCATCGCGCCTCCCCTCCTCGAAAGAGACGGGGGGCGGCCGGGAGGCCCGCGCCCCGACCGGGCCATAGACGACCCCACCACCCCAAAACGAAAAGAGAGAACCCGAAGGTGCGG
>JBDROZ010000014.1:0-17148 GCA_043809585.1 Candidatus Eiseniibacteriota bacterium | reverse complement strand
CGGTGGTCCGGTTCCGGTTGTCCGTCACCGCCTCGATCAGCATCGCCACGCCCGCCTGCCCGTACCCTTCGTAGACGACCTCCTCGTACGTCACGCCCGGAAGCTCGCCCGTTCCTTTCTTGATCGCCCTGTCGATGTTCGCGGCGGGCATGTTGTTCTGCTTCGCCGCTTCGACGGCGGTGCGAAGACGCGGGTTGGCGGTGACGTCCCCCCCCCCGTTCCTCGCGGCCACGGGGTTTTCCCGGATGAGGCGTGTGAAAATTCTACCCCGCTCGGCGTCGGCCTTCCCCTTCTTCCGCTTGATCGTCGACCATTTCGAATGCCCGGACATGGCCCACCTCGTCCGCACGGGGCGTCTGGGCCCCCTGCGACGGCCTGAGTCTAACACACCCCCCGAGAGCGGGGGCAGCCTACGCTTCCGCCTTCTCCGCCTGCGCCTCGGCGACCACCTTCTCGGCCTGGTCCCGGGGCATTTCCTCGTAGTGGTCGAATTCCCGCTCGTGGATGCCCCGCCCCTGGGTAAGAGAGCGGAGGTTCGTCGAGTACTTGTACAATTCGGCCAAAGGCACCAGGGCGCGCACGATCTGGAAGGGTCCCTCCGATTCCATGCCGAGGATCTTGCCCCGGCGTGAGGAGAGGTCGCCCATCACGTCGCCCATGAACTCCTCCGGCACCGTCACCTTCACCACGTAGATCGGCTCGAGGAGAACCGGATTCGCCTCGAGGAACGCCTTCTTGAACGCCATGGAGCCGGCCACCTTGAAGCTGTTTTCCGAGGAGTCCACCGCGTGATGGGAGCCGTCGTAGAGAGTGACCTTCACGTCCACCACTTTGTAGCCGGCGAGCACGCCGTCTTCCATGGTCGCGATGACGCCCTTCTCGACGGCGGGGATGAACTTGCCCGGCACGACGCCGCCGACGATGCCGTTGACGAACTCGAAGCCGGTCCCCCGCTCCACCGCCTCCAGGCGGAGCCAGACGTCCCCGAACTGCCCCCGGCCCCCGGTCTGCTTCTTGTACCGGCCGTTGACCTCCGCCTTCCCGCGGATCGTTTCCCGGTAGGCGATGCGCGGCTTGATCAGCTCCACCTCGACGTTGAACCGCTCCTTCAGCCGTTTCACCACGATGTCGAGGTGAAGCTCGCCCATGCCGTTGATGATGGTCTGATGAACGTCTCCGTCGTGGAGGACCTTGAGCGTCGGGTCCTCTTCCTGGAGCCTCGCGAGGCCGTTGCCGATCTTGTCTTCCTCCCCCTCCTTCTTGGCCACCACCGCGGCGCGGATGACCGGCGCCGGGAAGGGGATCTCGCCGAGTATGAAGGATCCACCCGACTCGCAGAGGGTGTCGCCGGTCTTGATCTCCTTCAGCTTGACCGCCGCGCCGAGGTCGCCGGCGGGGAGCGTGGACGTGTCGACCCGGTCCTTCCCCTGCAGGAAGTAGAGCTGGCCGACCCGCTCGGTCTTGCCCTTTCGCGGATTCTGGAAATCGGTTCCCGAGTCGAGGGAGCCGCTGTAAACGCGGAAGATCGTCATGTCGCCCATGTGGGCTTCCGACGTGGTCTTGAAGGCGAGCGCCGCCGTCTTTCCCGTCTTCGGTCCGCGCTTCTCGCCCCCATCCTTGCTCTCCACCTCCGGCGCGTCGAGAGGGGACGGACCCGACTCGGCGATCGTGTCGAGGAGAATGTCGATACCGATGTTCTTCCCCGTGGCGACGGCGAACACGGGTTGAACCGTCCCCGCGGCGATCCCCTTCCTCAGTCCGAGGAGAATCTCCTGGTCCGACAGCTCACCCCGATCGAGGTACTTCTCCACCAAGGAGTCGTCCGTCTCGGCGACCTGCTCGACGAGGCGCTCCCGGGCCGCTTTCGCGGCGTCCATCCGGTCCGCCGGGATCTCCCCCGCGACACCGGCCCCCGAGCCGTCGGCCGGATACTTCACGGCCTTCATGTGGAGAACGTCGATCACGCCGTCGAAGCCTTCCCCTTCGTTCAGAGGGATCGTCACGGACACGGCCCCCGGCGCGAGCCGGTCGTGGACCGCATCGCGAGCCTTGAAGTAGTCGGAGTGCTCCCGGTCGATCTTGTTCACGCAGAAGAACGCGGGAAGGCTCCGGCTTCTCGCGTGGGTCCAGACCCGCTGGGTGCCGACCTCGACGCCCGACTGGGAATCGATCATCACCACCACGGCGTCCGACACGTGGACACCGGCGACCACTTCACCGACGAAATCGTCGTACCCCGGCGTGTCGATGAAGTTGATCTTCCGCTTCTTCCACTCCACGAATCCGAGACTCGCCCGGATCGTGACCCCCCTCCTCTTCTCCTCCTCGTCGTAATCGAAGTGCGAGGTCCCCTCATCGACCTTTCCCAGCCGGTTGGTTACCTTCCCGAGAAAGAGAAAGGCCTCCGCCAGGGATGTTTTGCCGGAGTCCCCGTGGCCGATGAGGGCCAGATTGCGGAGCGCTTCGGTTTCATAGGTTTTCACGGCGCATCTCCTTCTGCCGATGCCGGTTACTATAGAAAAGGAATCGTATCACGGGGTCCGATCGGGTGTCAAGAAAGGGCGCTCACGGAGGCGTTCCGGTCCCGGAGAGGGAGTCGGACGGGGGGGGATCAAGGCCGTCCCCCGGGTCCGCCGGCGGAGGGGCGTCCGGGACCGGCAGGGCGCGAGAAGGAGGAGGGGGGGAAAAAGTGCCTTCCGGCGCCTTCCCGGCGTCACGGCAAGTCGCCGAACTCCGCGGCCGCCGGCCGCTCCCTATCCGTGTCCGAATCGGTCCCGGCGTCGGTATCCGCGTCCGTATCCGTCTCCCCGCCGGCGATGGCGGCCCCTTCCTCTTCCGGTTCGGGGATCTTGGCCCGCGCCTCCTCGACGACGCCCTTCACTTCCTCCCGCCCGTCCTCTTCCATCCGATCGAGAAAGCGGCGGGCCGCCCGGGGCTGCTTTCGTCCCCCGGTGACGAAAAGGCCGACCACGGCGTGCCGAACCTCATCGTCACCGTCCCCGGCGAGCCGGCGGCCCAGCATGAAAGCGTCGAAGAGCTTCTCCGGGGTCCGCCCCCGGGAGAGGAGATGGGTGAACGAGCCGAGACCGAGGATCCGGAAACGCCGGTCCGGGTCCTTCCGCCACACCTTGAAAGCCCGGGCCCACGAGTCGGTGGCGCCCCTCTCCATCTCCCTCGAGAGCGTGTCGGCGAGGGCGTCGAGCACCACCGGCGACGAGGTGGAGGCGGCGAGCTCCTTCACCCACTGCACGGATCGGGCCTCCGATTCGTCGTCCCCCGTGGGGAGGAGGGGGCCCAGGGCGAGGGCGGCGGCGGTCCGGGCCTCGTCGGCTTCGAGACCCCAAAGCCCGTCGGTGACCGCCCGGAGCTTCTCCTTGCTCCGTATCTTCTTGCCCAGGGTGTCGACCACTTCGAGGATCACATCCCGGCTCACCCGGAGCCCCCCCCGGCTGACGGGGGCTTTCGGGTCGGGCAGGATCAGGGGCAGGAGACGGCGCGCGGCCTCGTCCCCCTGCTCCGCCGAAAGGCCGGCCACCGCTTCGGCGGCTCCGGCCCTGAGGGCGGACCGCTCTCCTTTGGTCATCATCTTCGCCTTTTCCAACCTGTTCCCTCCCGCGGGGTAATGTATCGAACCCGTCCGGTTCCGGTCAAGAGGGGGGGCATTTTCCGGTTGCCCCGCGGTTCCGGAGAAGCTACCCTCAGGGGTACGATTGGTGTGCGAGGCTTTTTGACCCGAGTGAGGTCGTGCATGGTACCGATCCACCTGTCCGATTATCTCGATCCATCCTCCATCGAACTGATCCTGAAGGCCAAGAACAAGAGCGAGGTGCTCGAAGAGCTCGTGGGGCTCCTCCCCATCGACCCGGGCTCCCGGGGCATCGCCCTCGAGCTCGTCGTCTCCCGGGAGAAGCTCGGTTCCACCGGCATCGGAAAGGGGATCGCCATCCCCCACGTCCGCTCCACGATCTTTTCGAACATCACTCTCGCCTACGGCCGTTCCGAGAAGGGAATCAACTTCGACGCCGTCGATGGAGGCAAGGTGAACCATTTCTTTCTGGTCGCCTCCCCTCCCATCGATCCCTCGAACCTGTACCACCCGATCCTGGCGAAGATCGTCCAGCTCGTTCGGCTTGCGAAGAACAGGAAGAAGCTCGCCGAGATCGATTCGAAGGCGGAGGTTCTGAACCTGATCGACGACCTGACGGCGTAGAGGAGAGAACCGTTGAAGGAAGATCTGGAGTTCCTGGTCATTCTGAACGACATCGACCTGATGCTCGACGACCTCGGCAAGGGAAACGACGCGATCGAGAAAGAACTCGGGTTCGACGTCAGCCGGAAAGGGCAGCTCGAGGACGCCCGGAATCGGACCCGCGAGAAATGCAACCCCACGTTCCTCCGGCGCTACGATCGGATCCGCGAGAAATACGGCAAGGTGATTGCCCCCGTCTTCGACGGCGTTTGCTACGGATGCTTCCAGCGCCTCCCCACCCAGCTCGCCCAGGTGGACAAGAACCAGGAGATCCTCACCTGCCCCCATTGCGGACGGTTTCTCTACTTCATGAAGTAGGGCGCTGTACTATGCTCGGGGCTCCAACCTGTGCTACGATGGCGGTTCGGACCCGGACCCTTCTGAGCAGGAGCGCACCCGAGTGACCACGTCCCTACCAACACACCAGTACGCTCTCCTGACCCATCTGGCGAAGGCGGAGGGCGCCCTGCTGCTGGACGAGATCGCCTCGTCGACCGGCGTCGGCCAGTCCCTCGTCGCCGCCGGGGCCCTGGAACTCCAGGAGCGGGGCTGGGTGCGGGTGGAGGAGGAGCCCTTCGAGGAGGTCGAGCTCCTGGACGAGGGCCGGGCGTTCCTCGGTTCAGGGGAGGAGCTCCCCGAGGTCCGGATGGGCGAGATACTCGCCGCGGAAGGTCCCCTCCCCCTCCCCGATCTGGCGGCCCGCGCCGGCCTCGACCCAAAGGAGGCGGGCAAGCTGCTCCGCTTCCTCTTTTCGAAAAACCTCGCCAAGAAATCGGGAGGCGTTCTCGAACCGACAGGAACGAAACCGTCCGGAGGGGACGATCTGGCCCTCCTCGAGCGGTTCCGGGAATCGGGCGGCGTCCCCATCGAACTCTCCGGCGATGAGTCGAAGAAGTTCGCCGCCGCCCTCGGCGAGCTCCGTGCCCGGGGCTACGCGAAGAACCGGCCCCGCACACGGCGGAGCGCCGCGCTCACCGGCGAGGGGCGGGCGGCCGTCGAGGCCGGCGTCGAGGAGAAGCGGGAGCGGAACCGGCTCGATCCCGATCTTCTCGTCGACGGCGCCTGGCGGGAGGTCGTCTTCCGCCCCTACGACGTCACGTTGGACGCGGCGGAGGCGCACCCCACCAAACCCCACCCCCTCCGCCGCATACTGGAGGAGACACGCCGCGCCTTTTTGAACATGGGATTCGAAGAGATCCGCGGGCCCTACGTGGAAAGCGCCTTCTGGGACTTTGACGCCCTCTTCCAACCCCAGGACCATCCGGCCCGGGAGATGCAGGACACGTTCTACGTCGACCGTCCCGGCCGCTTCGAGCTCCCCGAGAAGGAGCTGGTGGAGCGGGTGAAGGCGACCCATGAGAACGGGGGAGACACCGGCTCGATCGGCTGGCGCTACCGGTGGAGCGAAGAGGAGGCGAGACGGGTCGTCCTCCGCACCCACACGACGGCGGCGACGGTCTACGCCCTAAAGGAGAACCCGAAGCCGCCGCGCAAGGTCTTCCTCGTGGGCCGCGTCTTCCGGAGGGAGAAGATCGACTACAAGCATCTCCCCGAGTTCCACCAGGTGGACGGCATCATCGTGGACGAGAAGGCGAGCCTCTCGACTCTGCTCGGCACGCTCGCCGAGTTCTACCGGCAGATGGGATTCGAGCAGATCAAATTCCGCCCCGACTTCTTCCCCTACACCGAACCGAGCGTCGGCGTTTTCGCGCACATGGAGGGGAAGGGGGGCTGGTTCGAGCTCGGCGGCGCCGGAGTCTTCCGCCCCGAGGTGACCCGTCCCTTCGGCGTCGACGTCCCCGTCCTCGCCTGGGGACTCGGCCTCGAGCGGCTCGCCATGAAACGGTTCGGCATCAGCGACATCCGCAAGCTCTACTGGAGCGACATCCGCTGGCTGGAGGAGACCCCCCTGTGCCTGTGATCGCCATCCCCACCGAGCCGCTCCGCCGAATCGTCGGTCTCGACGTGGACGACCAGAGGCTCTCGGACCTTCTCGAAGGTCTCGGGTGCGACGTGGAGGGGTTCGCCCCGGTCCGCCGCATCCGTTGCTCCGCCTGCCGGTCCATCGTGGAAAGGACCGAGAAGGGGGAACTCCCCGGCGCCTGTCCCGAGTGCCTCACGGGCGCGGGGGAAGACATCGACCGGTTTTGGGAGGATCTCGGCACGGAAAACGCGATCCGCATGGACCTCCTTCCGGTGCGGCCCGACCTCTTCGACGCGGGGGGCCTCGCCCGGGCGCTCCGGGGATTGCTCGGCATCGAGACCGGCCTCCCCCGGTACGAGCTTCGAGAGGCGGTTTACGAAGTGCGCGTGGACCCCGCGATGGGGAACCCGGATTCGTACCGGCCCTACATCGAATGCGCCGTGGTGCGGGGCGTCGCGCTCGACGACTTCGCGATCCGGGCGGTGATGAAACTCCAGGAAGACCTCCACTGGGCCCTCGGCCGGGACCGGAAATTCGCCTCCATCGGTGTCTACGATCTGGGCACCCTCGAAGGCCCCTTCCGCTACCGTCCTGTGGGACCGGAGGAGATCGAGTTCGTCCCCCTCGCGTCGATCGACGGAAAGGCCCGAACCCCCCGGGCGATCCTGGAGACGCACCCGAAAGGGATGGGGTACAGGCACCTCTTGGACGGTATGGCGAGGTACCCGCTCCTCCACGACGGGAAGGGTCGGGTCCTCTCCATGCCTCCCATCATCAACAGCCAGGAGACGGCGCTCCGGCCCGAGTCGACGGACCTCTTCATCGACGTGACCGGCATCGAGGAGCGGCCGGTCCGGAAGGCGCTGAACGTGCTCGTCACCTCCTTCGCCGAACTCTTCTCCGGCGCCGCGATCGAGAAGGTGGCGATCGCGCGGGGGGACGAGGGCCGTACGGAGACGCCCGATCTCACGCCCGCCGAGTTCCTCCTCTCCCCCGCCGAGGCGACCCGGATCGTCGGCGTGCCGGTGAACGCCGCCGAGGCGGTGATGCGTCTCGAGGCGATGCGCCACGGGGGCGCCGTGGAGGGCGACCGGGTGAGGGTGAGGGTCCCCGCCTTCCGGAACGACATCCTCCACGAGGTGGACCTGATCGAGGACGTGGCGATGGCGATCGGGTACGACGAGATCCCGCGGGTCCTCATTCCGAGCTTCACCCTTGGGAAGGAGCGTCCGGAGCGCGTGCTTCAGGCCCTGGCCCGGGCGGCCATGATCGGCCTCGGGTTCCGGGAGGCCATGAGCCTCATGCTGACCGGCGAGAAGGACCTTTACGAAAACGTGCGCGCCGTCGATCCGGGAGACGCGGTGCGCGCCGAGAATCCGGCGTCGTCGGACCAGACCGTCCTCCGCACCGCCCTCGGGCCCGGCCTGCTCCGCCTGCTCGGGAGGAACCGGGGGGCCGGCCTCGCCCACCGTCTCTTCGAGGCGGACGACGTGCTCCGGATCGTGGAAGACCGCGAGGAGCCGGAGGAGAAGCTCCGGGTCGCCGCGGTGATTCAGGACAAGGCGGCCGGGTTCGCGGACATCAAGTCGGTGGTGGTCGCCCTCGCCCGGGAGATCGGTTGGTCCCTCGAGTTCCGCCCGTCGACGGATGCGCTCTTTCTCGAGGGACGGGGGGCCGTTCTTTCGGTCGGCGGGCGGGAGATCGGCGCCGCCGGCGAGGTCCACCCCGAGGTGCTCGAGAATTTCGGGATCAACGCCCCGGTCGCGATCTTCGAACTGGAACTAACCTGACCCCCGGCGGTTCCCATCGGTCTTCAGCCCCGGACGACATTCGGGAGGTGACGAGATGAGCGGCACGACGAGCGTGATGGTGCCCTTCGATCGAGAGGTCGTGGGCCGGATCGTCCGGGACGGGCGGATCGATCTCAGTACGGCGTCGATCCGGGAGATGAACAGGATCGTGAACGAGATCGAAGAGGCACTGGACGTCCGGTTCATCCGGATGGAGTTCGGCATACCCGGCCTTCCGGCGAATCCGGTCGCCGTGAACGCCGAGATCGAGGCCCTGAGGGACAAAGGCCTCGCCAACAGGTACGCCCCCTTCGACGGCATTCCGGAGCTGAAGGCGGAGGCGGCCCGGTTCGCGAAGCTCTTCATGAACATCGATCTCACTCCCGCCTGCTCAGTCCCCACCGTGGGGGCCATGCAGGGGTGCTTCATGAGCCTCGCCGTGGCGGGCCACGTCGATCCCGCCCGCCGGACCGTGCTTTTCCTCGAGCCCGGCTTCCCCGTGAACAAGCAGCAGTGCCGTTTCCTCGGGCTCTCGTACGACCGCATCGACGTGTACGACTGCCGGGGGGAGACGCTGGTGCGGGCCCTGGACGAGCGTCTCGCGAAGGGGGACGTGGCCGCGGTCCTCTGGTCCTCCCCGAACAATCCGGCCTGGATCATCCTCTCCGAAGAGGAACTCGCGGGCATCGGCGAAGTGCTCGACAGGCACGGCGTCATCGCCATCGAAGACCTCGCCTACTTCGGAATGGACTTCCGGAAGGACTACTCCAAACCCGGCGAGCCCCCCTACCAGCCGACGGTGGCCCGCTACGCCAAGCGGTGGTTCGTCATCATGTCGAGTTCGAAGCTGTTCAGCTACGCGGGACAGAGGGTGGCGATCACCTACGTCTCGCCGGCCCTTCTAAGCGAGGAATCGCCGCACCTCCTGGCCCATCACGGCACCCGCAGGGTCGGCTACGCGTTCATTCACGGGGGCATCTATCTGAACACGGCGTGCACTCCGGAGGGGCCCCAGCACGGTCTCGCGGCGCTCTTGAAGGCGGTGAACGACGGCGAGGTCCCTTTCCTCCAGGACGTCCGGGAGTACGGCCGGAGGGCGGCGGCCATGAAGAAGGCCTTCCTCGATCACGGGTTCGAGCTCGTCTACGACAACGATCTCGGCGAGCCCCTCGCGGACGGATTCTACTTCACGATCCGCCACCCGAAGTTCGCCGAAGGGTGGGAACTGATCAGGGAACTTCTCCATTACGGGGTGAGCGCCATCACCCTCGCCTCCGCCGGGAGCGTCCGGACCGAGGGTCTCCGGGCGTGCACCTCCCTCACCACCCCCGACATGATCCCCATGCTCGAGGAGAGGCTCGCCCGGTTCGCCGAGGACCACGGGTAGGACGGGAGGGCGGATCGCGAGGGGGCGGCCATCCTGCAAATGGAAGGTCGAGAACGGCAGGATCACCCGGACCGTGATCGATTCGTACCCGGAATAGCCCGCCCTACTTGAAGCTCTTCACGGCCTCCTCTTCCTCGTAATAACTCTCGAGCACCGTGAGGAGACGGGTGATCATGAAGATGCTCTTCACCCGCTCCTTCACGTTCAGGAGCTTCACCTCCCCCCCCGACTTCCGGATCGACGTGAAACCGGAGATGATGATCCCGACGCCCGTCGAGTTCATCCAAGGGACCTCGGAAAGCTCGAAGATCACCTTCTTCGCCTCCCGTACGATCAGGTCCCCGATCTTTCCCCGGAAGATCTCCGCGTCCGGCCCCCCTTCGATCCTTCCCGAGATCTCGAGCACCACCACGTCGCCGTTTTTTCGCTCCTTGATTTTCATGTCGTCCTCTCCTCGCCCGTGAGTTTCGGCCGGCTGCAAGGACGGCCCCCGATTACGTAGATCCTCCGATGGTCCCTCTCAATCTATCCCCGCCGGCGCGAGACCACCAGCACGATCCGGAATCAAGAAGCGAAGCCCCCCCCTTTTTTTCCGCTGAAGCCCCGAAACTCGACTGCCGATAAGAGGATCGACGGGACAAGGGGAAGATCCGTTCGTGGCCGCGGGCGGCTCGTCCTCAAAAAGAGAAACACCATAACTCATTGTGTCAAAGAACGTTGACTCACACAACCCAGAGGAGATCGAAGATGAAGATTCACGGACTCTCCCTCGGCCCGTGGGCCGGGGCCCTCGCGATCCTGGCGGCGGCGACGGTTGCGCCGGCGGTCACCCAGGACTTCAACAGCCTTCCCGCGGGTACGGTCGTGGCCGGCCTTCTCCCCGGCGGCGGCACTTCCCCCGGGAACCTCTTTCCCGACTTCACCCTCGACGTGGTGAACAACGGGGGCGGACCATCGTCGGCGATCTTGTTCAACTCCTCCGCCCCGACGGGGGGGGATGACGATCTCGGCACGCCGAACCAGGACTTCGGCGGACCGGGCGTCGGACCGGGCGGCGGATTGGGCATGCCCGGCCAGAACGACGTAGCCCTCGGCAACCTGCTGATCGTCGCCGAGGACATCATCGACGTCGGCGGAGACGGCCTGGTCGACGACCCGGACGACGAGGCGGGCGGCGGCGTGATCGGCTTCGACTTCATCGAGCCGACCACGATCTTCTGGATCAAGATCGTCGACATGGACGACGGCGAGGGGGCGGCAATCCGCCTCTACGACGCAGCCAAGAGCCTGGTGGCCACGGTCTACGCCGCGACCTACGGCGACAACTCGGCCCAGACCATCGACCTCTCCCAGTACGAAGCGATCACGCGCATGGAAGTCGACCTCTACATGAGCGGCGCGATCGGCGAGATCGAGTATCGGGTTCCGCCCACGTCGACCCGGCCGACCACGTGGGGAACCATCAAGAGCAACTTCCGGTAGGTCTCGAATCGGACGAATCGTCCGGGGGACGGGTCAGTCGGCCCGTCCCCTTTCGTTTGACGCCGCGGCGGAGGCCGCCGCGAGGCCGAGGACCGACCAGAAGAGGGTGATCACCTCCACGTCGCCCAGGTTCCACTCTCCGAGACCGTTCACGACGAACCCCGCCCACACGGCAAGACCGGCCGCGAGGAGCCCCCGGGACGCGGGAGAGCCCCGGCGGCGGACCGGCCCGGTCCGCCGGACGATCCAGACCGGAAGGGCGGCGAAGAGCCACGCCCACGCGGCGAAGCCGAAGAGGCCGAGGCTCGCGAGGACGTGAACCGGCACGCTGTGGAGGTGCTTCGCCTTCTCCTTCGCGTCACGGTCCATGTACTCGAGATAAACCTCGCCCATCCCCGCCGGACCGACCCCCGTCCACTTGTGATCGAGAAAGATGCGCCACCCCGCCTTCCACATGAACGTCCGCTCCCGGTTTCTCGGATGGCCCGGATCGAACGCGGAGAGGGCGGTCCGGCGCGCGTCCCCCGGCGCGAGAAGGAGGAGCCCTATGAGCAGCGCCGGTACGGCGACGAGCCTCCGGTCGACGGAGACCACGAGGACGACGAGGCCCGCGACCAGCCCGAGCCACGCCCCCCGGGTGTCGGTGAGGTAGAGGGCGAAGAGGATGACCGGAAGGACGGCGACGGCGATCCACCGGAGCGCGCCTCCCAATCCTCTCGTGAAGAGAAGGGCGAAGCCGACGAGGGAGATCATCATGAGAATCCCGGCCGTGCTCATGTAGAAGCCGATGAATCCGCCCAGACGGGTCGACGGGTCGTCCAGCCAATACGCGATGCCGTAGGCGGACGTGATCGCGCCGCCGAGGAGGAGGGCCGCGGCGGCGTGGCGGAGCCGCTTCTCGTTCCAGAGAAGGGCCGGGAGGAGGAAGAGGAGGATCATGGGGGTCAGCTTCAGAAGCTTGGCCGCGCTTGCCCCTTTCTCCCGGGCGAAGAGGGCGGCGATCCCGTAGGCGACGACCCAGCCGGCGGCGGGGAGGGCGAGGGTCCTCCACGACGGGACCGGTCTCGGAAAGAGCGGCTCCGGGCGCCGGACGAGACGCCGGGCGGCGAAGAGGAGGGCCGCGACCCCGAGGGCGATCTCCGAGTAGGCCACCGACGCCGGCGCGGCGAGAAAGAACATCAGAAGGAAGAAGAAGAGGAGGTTCTCGAGAAGACGGCGCGCCCCCATTCCCTCTCCTATCCGAAGAAGAAGTAGCTCGCCAGGATGGCGGCCACGACGCCGGCGAGATCGGCGGCGAGCCCGCACCCGACGGCGTGCCGGGTCCGCTTGATCCCGACGGAGCCGAAGTAGACGGCGAGCACGTAGAAGGTGGTCTCCGTGCTCCCCTGGACGACGCTCGCGAGGCGCCCCGCGAAGGAGTCGGCGCCGTGGATCTTCATGGTCTCGATCAGCATCCCCCGGGCGCCGCTTCCCGAGAGGGGCTTCATGAACGCCGTCGGGAGGCCGTCGACGAAGCGGGTGTCGAGACCGAGGCCGTCCGCCCCGGCGCGAACCCCGCCCAGAAGCAGGTCCAGGGCGCCGCTCGCCCGGAAGACGCCGATGGCGACGAGCATGGCCACGAGGTACGGGATGATCCCGACGGCGACCCGGAAACCTTCCTTGGCGCCGTCGACGAAGACCTCGTAGACCGGGGCCCGGCGCCGGAGGGCGGCCCCCAAGAAGGCCACGACCACCGAGAGGATCACGAAATTGGCGATGAGGGAGGAGCGGGATTCCATGGTCGCCTGGTCGAGACGGGCGAAGTAGCCGACCAGGGCGGCCACGAAGAGGGTCATCCCGCCGAGATAGGCGAGGATCACCGGGTCCCGGAGGCTGCGGCGCTGCACCAAGGAGGTCACCAGAAGCCCCACCAGGGTGCTGCAGTAGGTCGCGATCAGGATCGGGAGAAAGACATCCGTCGGGTCCGCGGCCCCCATCTGTGCCCGGTAGGTGAAGATCGTGACCGGAAGGAGCGTAACCGACGACGTGTTGATCACGAGGAAGAGGATCTGATCATCGCTCGCCGATTCTTTGTCCGGATTCAGCCCGTGCATCTCCGCCATCGCCTTCAGGCCGATCGGGGTGGCCGCGTTGTCGAGGCCGAGCACGTTCGCCGCCATGTTCATCACGATCGATCCCTCCGCCGGATGGCCCGCGGGGATGGAGGGGAAGAGGCGGCGAAAAAGGGGACGGAAGAGGCGGCCGATCCACGCGACCGCTCCCCCCGCCTCGCCGAGGCGGAGGATGCCGAGCCAGAGGCACATGATCCCCGTGAGGCCGAGGGCGATCTCGAAACCGGTCTTCGCCATGTCGAACGTGGCGCCCACGACGTCGCCGAAGATCCCCGGGCTTCCGAGGAAGAGCGCCTGCACGCAGGCCGCCACGAAGCCGACGAGGAAGAACCCGGCCCAGATCTTATTCAGCATGGACCCCTCCCGGCCGGATCATAGCGGAGGGGCGAGGCGCCTGTCATGGAGGAAAGGGGATCGGGGGATTCCCGGTCTCCCGGGAGGGACGCGTCGTGGCCCGGGCCGGGAACGAGAAAGGGGCGGCCTCCCGGTCGGGAAGCCGCCCTCGAATCGTCGGACTCGATTCTCGATCCGATCCTTCGAATCTACCGGAACATGGTCTTCACGGTGCCCCAGCTCGAAGAACTGGTCGAGGTCGCGCCCTCGCACGCGCAGGCGTTCGCGACGAGCAGAGCCCAATCGCCGGAGCAGCCGAGCTGGACCGCGCCCGAGCCGTTGCTGTAGATCACCTTGTAGTCGGAGCGGTACGCATGGGCGATCACGCCGTCCGTGTAGGTGCCGTCCACCGCGCCGGTGCCCTGGAGGGCGAGATCGTCACGGTAAAAGCACTCGTAGGTGCCGACGTCGTTGTGGATGCAGGTGGTCCCGTCGCCGCTGTAGGCGGCGCTGGAGAACCAGTTCGATCCCGACGGGGAGTAGACGGGAGAGTAGCCCGCGCCCATGATCGCCCCGGAGAGAAAGTTGCCGAGCGTGAAGGTGCAGAAGGCGCCCAGAACGACCGAACCGCCGCCGTCCACGTAGGCGGCCAGGTTGTCGCCGAACGCGACGTTGTCGAGGTAGCCGAAGTTGGCCCAGGTGTACACACAGTCATATGTACTCAGGAGACTGACGGTCGGGACACCGGCGGTGGCATCGAAGTAGTCGACGACCGCTCCGCCCGCGGCGACGGAGATGGCGGCACGAAGGGCCGGATCATCCGCCTCGGAGGGGGCGTACAGGATGCGGCCCACGACCGGGAGGAGCGGGTCGGTCAGGACGTTGCCGCCGGACACGTGGGTCCGGTCGACGCCGGTGTTGGTCATCTCGGCGAACGCGCCTCCGGCGGGGGCGAGGAGCAGCAGAACACAGATCGTCGTAAGTAGCGACTTTCTCACTGGCAAGACCTCCGTTCGAATCCTTTGGGTTCGGGTGCGAGAGGAGAGGGCGCCCTCGGGATCGGTCCCGGCGTCATCCCATCCCACTTGTGGAGGGGGGATCGTCGATCCGGCCCTTCCTCGGGGCTCAAGGGGGAATATACCTCAGTCCGTTAACCAGAGGCAATGGTTAAATTCGAAAATTTCTGTCGGGGGGCAGGAAATCAGAGAGCGGCCCGCGGGGAACGGGCGGGGGAGGGCAGGGTCTCCTTCCCCACCGGGAGGGTCAGGCGTACTGCCCGGCAGCGAATCCGGAGGACCAGGCCCACTGGAAATTATAGCCGCCGAGCCAGCCGGTCACGTCGACCACCTCGCCGATGAAAAAGAGCCCCGGGACTTTCCCGCTCTCCATGGTCTTCGACGAGAGTTCGCGGGTATCGACGCCTCCGGCGGTCACCTCGGCCTTCGCGTACCCTTCGTCCCCCGCCGGGAAGATCCGCCACCCCTTCAGGCGGGCGGCGATCGCCCCGAGCTCGGCGTCGGACCGGCGGGCGAGGGGCTTCGGGCCGAGAACGGCGTCGACCCAGATCTTCGCGAACCGCTTCGGGAGCCTCTTCGCGAGGAACGACCCGAGGTCGGCCCCCCGGCCCCGGGCGGCGAGGAGCTCCTCCCCGAGGTCCCTCCCCGGCAGGAGGTCGATCTCGATCGGCTCCTCCCCGGTCCGGTAGGTCGAGATCTGGAGGATGGCGGGCCCGCTGAGGCCCCGGTGGGTGAAGAGGATCGGATCGTGGAACTCCCGGGCGCCGAGGCGGACCAGGGCGTCCAGGGAGACCCCGGCGAGGCCTCCGAACGTCTCCCGGTCCTCCCGGTTCCAGAGGAGGGGGACCAGGGCCGGGCGGCAGGGGACGATCCGGTGCCCGAATCGCTCCGCGATCTCGAGGCCGAAGGGGGTGGCCCCCATCTTTGGTATCGACAGGCCCCCCGTGGCGATAACGACCGACGGCGCCCGGAAGACGCCGAGGCTCGTGAACACGTCGAAGCGGTCCCCCTTCTCGATCCCGTCCGCCCCGATCTCGACGTTCACGAGAATCCGGACTCCGGAATCCCGGCACTCCTCCTCGAGAAAGCGGATCATCTCCCGCGAGCCCTCGTCGCAGAAGAGCTGCCCTTTCTTCTCCTGGTGCCAGGCGACGCCCCGCCCCTCGATCCGGGCGACGAAATCGGCGGCGGTGAAACGGGCGAGGGCGCTCCTGCAAAAGTGGGGGTTCTCGGAGACGAAGTTCTCCGGCCCGGCGTTCACGTTCGTGAAGTTGCACCGCCCGCCGCCGGAGATCCGGATCTTGTTCCCGATCCGGGACGCCCGCTCGAGGACGACCACCGACCGGCCCCGCCCCCCGGCGACGGCAGCGCAAAAGAGCCCCGCCGCCCCCCCCCCGATCACGAGGACGTCACAGTCGAACATGGACCGGCCATCGGGAATCACGACCACCTCCGGCTCACTTCATCCCTTCGGATGCGGGGCTCCCCCGCCGACAAGAATCCGGGGAAGATGGGGAATGGGAGTATCTGGTTAGGATAGCGGAGAAATAGGGTATCTGGTTGGGAATTGACGTCACGAAAGGGGTCGGCCTTATTCAGAGAAAGGGGTGTGACGGCGGTTCCCCCTACCGGCCATGGGGCCCTCGGGGAACTTCGTTGCCATGCTACCTTGTCGGTAAGCCTTGTCTCCGCCCCGCCTTCTCTTTGGTCGACAGGCAGTTCCGGCATCGGCTACAATCTCAAGAGTCTAACCACTAACCTCCAATCAGAGGCATGGCTCATGGACGCATACATTGCGAACACGGACTACGACTGGTATCGCTTCCTGAGCTCGAAACCGGACCTGGACGAGGTGAACTTCTGGCAGCCGTCGGGGTCGAGGGACTTCCACCGGGTTCCCCCCGGTGCGCCTTTCCTCTTCAAGCTGAAGAGCCCGCACAACGCGATCGGTGGGTTCGGTTTCTTTTCGCACGCATCCCGCCTGCCGGCGTCCCTCGCGTGGGAGACGTTCGGGGAAATGAACGGCGCACCCTCCTTCGAGGAGATGCTGAGCAGGATCTTGCGCTATCGTACCACCGCACCGGGGCCGCACGAAGACCCGGTGATCGGCTGTCTCATGGTCGGGCAAGTCGTATTCTTTCCGAAGACGGCATGGGTTCTACAACCCGTGGATTGGCCCATCCATGCCGTACAGGGCACCGGATATGACATTTCCAAGGGCGAGGGCCTCCGTGTCTGGCAGGAGTGCCTCACCTGCGCCGCGGACCTCCGAGCAGAGTGGAAGGAAGATCCGGTGCTCCGGGAGATCCACGAGGGAGCCCGGTTTGGCAAGCCCGTCCCGGTCCGCCCACGCTTGGGTCAGGGGTCGTTCCGTGCAGCCATCCTCGATGCGTACGGGAGATCGTGCGCAGTGACCACGGAGCATTCGCTTCCCGTCCTCGAGGCCGCTCATATTCGACCCTACGAGAAGTCCGGCAAGCATGAGTACAGGAACGGTCTACTCCTCCGCGCCGATATCCACCGCCTCTTCGACAAGGGCTATGTCAGCGTGACGCCCGATCTAAGATTCCACGTCAGCAACCGCCTTCGAGAGGAGTGGAAGAACGGTGCAACCTACTACCCCTTCGAGGGCCGCCTCATCCACGTTCCCACGCAACCGGAGCTGAAACCGGACTCGCGTCTCCTCGAGTGGCACTATGAGGAGGTCTTCCGGAACTAGTGTTCCGAATTAGAAGTTCGTTGTCGATTTCGGCAGATCATCGCGATTCCTGGCGAGGTGCGATGACGACGGCGTACCAATAGGTACATCGAGGAAGAGCAACGAAGCCAGGGACCGTGAGGGGCGGCGAAACTGGT
>JBDROZ010000013.1:0-71400 GCA_043809585.1 Candidatus Eiseniibacteriota bacterium | reverse complement strand
GGCGATAATCGCGAGAAACAAAAACAGGACCGAATCTCGGTCCCTGTTGTCCTCGAAGACATCAAGATGGTCGGGGCGACTGGATCTCCCGGAGGCGCCTCCGACCGGCGCCTCCGGACTTCGCTTGGAATCACTTCGCTCTTCCAAGCTCGCCCTGGTCGTTCTCCGTGCCGATTGCTGATCCCGTTGAATGACGCCGCTGTCGGCCTTCCGGACGAAGCGCTCTGAGCCGCTCTTCGGGCGACACATTTTCGGAACGGCCGCCTTCGCGGCACGAATCCTCTGAGCCGCCCTTCGGGCGGCAACTGTATGAACGGAGCCAGCTCTTGGTCCCGATCGTCTTCTGGAGACATCAAGATGGTCGGGGCGACTGGATTTGAACCAGCGACCCCTAGCCCCCCATGCTAGTGCGCTACCTGACTGCGCCACGCCCCCACCGATGAGGGGTACTCATGGTCCGGGGCCCCGGACCGGCCGGGACCCCTTCGAGGGGGGAGTATAGCAAAGCACGCCGCCCGCCAACAAGTATCAGGAGAGAATCTTGAGGATCCGCTGGAGGTCCTGCTCGAGCGCCTCGATCAGGCCCGCCTTGCGGGTCTCGATCACCGCCTCCTCTTTTTGATCTTCGAGGATCCCCTTCTTGCTCAGCTTCTTCTTCGCCCCCGCGATCGTGTAGCCCTCCTCGTACAGGAGGTGCTTGATGAGGAAGATGAGCTTGATGTCCTTCCCCTGGTAAACGCGGTTTCCGGCCCGGTTCTTCCGTGGGGAGAGGGCGGGAAATTCCGATTCCCAGTAGCGCAGGACGTGGGGCTTCACCTTGGTGAGATCGGCGATCTCCGTGATCGAGTAGTAGACTTTTCCTTCCGGCAGCTTCATCATCCCTCGCTCTCCCCGGGGCCGCGATCGGTCCTCCCTACGCACGGAACCCGGCACCACCCGTCCGTTCCGGTCCGGCCTTCGCTTCCGGACCGATGTCGGGGCGCCTACCGGCGCCCCCGCTCTTTATGTTTCCTTCCGTCTCCGGAAGGAGAACCGGTTTTCTTTCCCCGCCCTCAGCCTTCCCAGATTCGCCCGGTGCCGCACGACGATCATCACCGCCACCGCCGCGGCCATCACGAAGTGGGCCGTCCGGAAAGGCCTCCCCCTAAGCGCCGGGACCAGGCCGGTGAGCAGGGGGAGCGCGATCGCCATGACGACCGAGCCGAGAGATACGTACCTCGTTGCGGCGACCACGGCGCCGAACAGGAGGAGACAGATCACCGTCTCCAGCGGGAGGAGCGTGAAGAAGACGCCTACCGTCGTCGCGACTCCCTTCCCTCCACGGAATCCGAGGAAGGGTGTCGTCACGTGTCCGGCGATCGCCGCGAGGCCCGCGAGTACCGAACCTGTTTCCCCCGCCCCGAAGGAACGGGCGAGCAGGACGGCGAGAATGCCTTTGCCGATGTCGGCGACAAGAACCACCACCCCCGGCCCCGCGCCGGCCGCCCGGTAGACGTTCGTGAAGCCCGGATTGCCGCTCCCGACGCGCCGGATGTCGATCCCGGATGCGAGTTTCGGCACCAGGTATCCGACCGGTATCGATCCGACGGCGTAGGCCAGAAGCATGGGGAGGATCACCGTCATCGGCTCTTCTTCTCCCGGATGTGGACGACCACCGGCGCCCCCCGGAACGGGTACTTCTCCCGGATCGAACGGATGATGTAACGCCGGTACGCCGGCGTGATCGCCCCCGCCTCTTTCACGAAGAAGAGGAACGTGGGGGGGCGAGTCCCGGTCTGCACGGCGTAGTAGACCTGGTTCGGGCGGCGCCCGACGGGGGGCGCGTTCCTCGCGACCGCCGCCTCCACGAGCTTGTTCAGCTGCGCCGTCGGGATGGTCCGGTTCATCTCCTCGTCGACGGCCAGGGCCGTGTCGAGGGCCTTGCCGATCGACTTTCGCGTGGTCGCCGAGACGGCGAGGACGGGGGCGAAGGAGAGAAAGGGCATCTTGTAGAGGACCCGCGCTTTCAGCTCCTCCGTCGATTGGTCGAGTTCGAGATCGGTCTTGTTCAGGAGGAGCACGATTCCCCGGCCGAGCTTCTCCGCCATGGAGGCGATGTGTGCGTCCTGGTGGCCGATCGGTTCGGAGGCGTCGAGGAGCAGGAAGACGACGTGACTCCGTTCGATCGCCCTCACGGCCCGGAGGGTCGAATAGTATTCGACGTCGTCGTGGACCCGGCTCCGCCGCCGGAGCCCCGCCGTGTCGACCAGCACGATCCGGCGCTCCCGCCAACGGATCGCCGAGTCGATGGAGTCCCTTGTCGTGCCGGGAATCTCGCTCACGATCATCTGCTCCCGGCCGAGGTAGGCGTTCACGAGGGACGACTTCCCCACGTTCGGGCGGCCGACGATGCCGATGCGGAGCCCCTCCTCCTCGGCGTCGGCACGGCCCTTCTCCGGGATGCGCCGGACGACCTCGTCGAGGAGGTCGCCGACCCCCGTGCCGTGGGCGGCGGAGACGGGGAAGGCCTCGCCGAGGCCGAGCTCGAGGAGGCGGTAGAGCTCGGGATCCGCGCCGGCCGAGTCGATTTTGTTCGCCACGAGGATCGAATCGCCGTTCCTCTTCCGGATGTCCCGGGCGAGCTCCACGTCCGTCGTCACGGCGCCGGTCTTGGCATCCACGAGAAAGAGGACGAGATCGGCCTCGGCGGTGGCCGCCTGAACCTGACGGACGACGAGACGATCCATGGCGTCCGTCTCCCGCTCCGGCATGAGACCCCCGGTGTCGACGAGGAGGAAGCGCCGGTCGTTCCATACGATCTCGCCGTAGTTCCGGTCCCGTGTGGTTTTCGCCTGGTCCGAGACGACGGCCCGGCGCCCACCGACGAAGCGGTTGAAGAGGGTCGACTTGCCGGTGTTGGGGCGGCCCACGAGGGCGACCACGGGAAGGGACATGGGGAAGTTCTCCTGGTGGATGAATCCCGATCCGGTCGGGACTTCGACCAAAGTATCACCTCCCGCGGTTAGGGTCAATGAAAAGGGGAGGTTAGAATCGCGAGGGCGGCAAGAGCTTCAAGTGATTTCTGAAGTGGTTGCGGGGGAAGGGGATGCGGGGGCGGGGGAGGACCCGGTATGCCCGTGTTCCGGCATCGGGCTACAAGAACTCGTTCGGGCAGGGCCTGACCGGGGCTGTCCGCTGCAGTGCCCGGCAGTCGCGCTCTGGTCTTCTCCTATCCGCTTGTTGTGAACCGCACGTATCGTTCTCGATGATGCATGGGCATTCGGGATCTGGCGCCTGGTGCCTGCGCTCCTCGCCTATCGCCCCTGCCCCGGCCACCCGCCTGCGGTTTCGGATGATCAGCAAGGACTGCCGATCGGAGAACAGTCCGAGTCGCGGTTGCCCTCCCCGCCCCCGCAGAGGGAGGGATGATGGCGTTCGCCCACCCGGGCCCCCGGGGCTCCTCATCAGTCTCACCGCGCTCAGCGCTTTGGAGTGGGTGGGGGACTGGTTCCGCCCGAGCCCTTCGATACGGACCTTCGGTCCTACTCAGGACAGGCCTCCGGCGGAATGTGGGGGACATGAACTCGTTTCGTGTCCCCCACATTCCTCAGCGGACCCTGTCCCCCTCCGGACGCGAAGAGCTTCCCCGGACGTGGGAGTAGTTTCGTCACGAGGTCCACGGTTCCATCCCCGCCAACCTTCGGTCCGGAGACGATTCTTTGCAGGCGCGGGACATCCCCGGGCGCGAGAGTGGTTTCGTCGCGAGGTCCATGGGGAGCGAGCCGAGAGGCCCGTTCGGACGAGCCGGCTCCCGGAGGCATAGCCTGAGCTATGTCGAGGAAGCCGGCGACGGAGAACGGCCCTCGCAGGCCACGATCCCGGACCGCAGTAGGAACCACTCTCGCGTCAGGGGATAAATGGAGCGGGCAACGGGATTCGAACCCGCGACCCTCAGCTTGGGAAGCTGATACTCTACCACTGAGTTATGCCCGCTCCTCAGGGCTGGGACCAAGGGATACCACCGTGAGGATGGGAAGTCAAGATCCCTCGGCGGTCCCCGGCCCCCGTCCTTCTTCCCCCCGGAGGGCCTGGAGGATCGCCTCCGCCGCCGCGCGAACGCCCCCGGGCCCGGTGGGATCGAACCGGACGGCCTCCTCCTCCCCCCGGATCCAGGTGGGCTGGCGCTTGGCGTACCGGCGATGCTCCCGCTTCCCCCGTTCCACGGCCTCTTCGAGATCGAGCCCCCCCCGGAGGTGGGCGATCATCTCCCGGTATCCGGGAGAGCGGAAACAGGGGAGCCCGGGGTCGTAGCCGGCGCGAAGGAGCCTCCGGACCTCGTCGAGGAAGCCCTCCTCCATCATCGTGTCGAACCGGTCGTCGATCCGTTCATAGAGGATGGCCCGGGGCGGGTCGAGGGCGGCGAGGAGATGGCGGCGGCGGACCTTCCCCTCGCCCCGGCGGTGCTGCCCGCTCCGGGTCTCGCCGGAGACGCGGTACACTTCGAGGGCCCGTATGATGCGCACCCGGTCGTTCGAATGAATCACCGCGGCCGATTCGGGGTCGACCCGGCGGAGTTCGTCGTGAAGGGACAGGAGCCCCTCCGCCTCCGCCCGGGCCTCCAGTACCGCCCGGACCTCCGGGTGGCGGCCGACGGAGACGTCCAGGCCCCGGACGAGGGCACGCACGTAGAGCCCGGTCCCCCCCGCCACGATCGGCCGCCTTCCCCGGCCCCGTATCTCTTCGATCGCGTCCTCTGCCTCCCGGACGAAACGTCCCGCGTGGTACTCGCCGTCCGGGTCGACGACGTCCAGGAGATGATGCCGCGCCCGGCCCCGCTCCCCGGCCGTCGGCTTCGCGGTACCGATGTCGAGGCGGCGGTAGACCTGGCGCGCGTCGGCGGAGACGATCTCGCCGCCGAGTCGCTCGGCGAGGGCGAGGGCGACGGCCGTCTTCCCGGATGCCGTGGGGCCAATGACGCAAAGAAGAGTTTCGTTCATGGGCGAAAGAAACGCCGGGCGAGCTCGTCCGCCGGGATCGTCAGGAACGTGGGCCGGCCGTGGGGGCAGCGAAGCGGCTCGTCGCACGAGGCGAGCCGGAGAAGCAGGGCCCTCCGCTCGTCCGGCGTGAGGAGGTCTCCCGCCCGGACCGCGCCGTGACACGCGATCGATGCGGCGACCCGTTTCTCCCTCGACTTTTCCCCCTTCCCCTCGCCCACGAGATACTCGAGAAAGTCGACGAGGAGCCGCCCGGGATCGCGTCGCCGGAGGCCGGGGGGCGTCCCCTCGAGGAGGAGGGCGCGGGGGCCGGCGGGCCGGACCAGGAAGCCCGAGGCCTCGATCAGATCGGCGTGCGCCTCGGCCGCCTCCACGATCTCCGGGTCGGCCTCCACGGTCTCCGGGAAGAGGAGCCGCTGCGAGTGCCCCTCCTTCCTTTCGATTCGGCGGAGCGCTTCTTCGAAGAGGATCCGCTCGTGCACGGTGTGCTGGTCCGCCACGAGGACGCCGCCGGGGCCCGCCGCGACGAGGAATGTCCCCGCCACCTGCTGGACGCCGCCGAGGTCGACCCGCTCCAGCCAGCTCCGCTCATCCGATGGCGTGGGCTCCTCGGCCGTGCCGATCCCTCCGATCGGGCCGTCCGGTTCTTCGGAGCGATAGCTCCAACCGCCCTCCTTCCCGACATCGAAAGGAAGAGTGGACGAGGTGCCCGCGCCGGCATGGCGCGGGGCGCCCCCTTCCCTCCGGTCGCCCTTCCAGAAGGGACCCATGCTCGCCTCCGAGCGGACCGCCCGGCGGACGGCGCCGTCGACGGCGGCGAAGACCGCGCGCTCCGGCGAGAATCGAACCTCCCGCTTCGTCGGGTGGATGTTCACGTCCACGAACTCGGGATCGATTTCGACGGCGAGAATGAAAGCGGGGTAGCGCCGGGGAGGGAGAATGTCCCGGTAGGGGGCCGTCGCCGCCTGGACGAGCAGGTTCTGCTGCACCGGGCGGCCGTTGACGTGGAAGTACTGGTACGACCGGTTGCCCCGGGCGGTGTCCGGTTTCGAGACGAGGCCGCTCACCCGGGGACCGTGCTCCCTCCCCTCCGCCGGGATCAGCTCATCCGCGAAAGAGCGGCCGAAGAGCCGGGCCACGCGGAGCGGGAGGTCCTCCCCCGCGGGAAGATCGAAGACCTCTTCGGCGTCCCTCACGTATCGGAAAGCGACGGCCGGCCGGGCGAGGGCGTGGGCGATGACCGCCCGCCGGAGATGCCCTTCTTCGGCCCGGTCGCTCTTCAGGAATTTCCTTCGCGCCGGCGTGTTGGAAAACAGATTCCGGATGCGAACCGTCGTTCCCGGCGCCCGGGACGCCCGGTCTTCCCGGCGGTCGAGGCCCCCCCGGAGGCGAACCCGGGTCGCCCCGCCCCCCTCCGCGCCGGTCGAAGTGATCAGCTCCACGTCCGAAACGGAGGCGATGCTCGGAAGGGCCTCCCCCCGGAAACCGAAGGAGCGGACCGTGGCGATGTCGTCGGCCCCCGCGATCTTGCTCGTGGCGTGTCGCTCGAAGGCGAGCACCGCGTCTTCCGGATCCATGCCGCAGCCGTCGTCGCTCACCTCGATCAGGCGCGCCCCGCTCCCCTCGATCCGCACGGTCACCGCCGCCGCCCCCGCGTCGAGGGCGTTCTCGATCAGCTCCTTCGCCACCGACGCGGGGCGATCCACCACCTCGCCGGCGGCGATTCGATTGGCGACGACCTCGGGGAGGACTCGGATTCGCGGCACGCCTATCCCTCCCCCCCGCTCCGGAGCCGCTCCCTCCACGCCCGGATCCTCTCGGACGCCTCGACGGGCGTGATCCTGTCCGGATCGGTCTCCCGAATCTCGTCGGCGATCACTTCCCCTTCGCTCCGGAAGAGGGATATCTGCTTCGGAATGTCCCGGCCGAGCACGTCGGCCGGAGTGGTCGTGTGTTCCCTCTCGAGGTGGGCGAGCACTTCCCGGGCCCGGCGGATCACTTCGTCCGGGAGTCCCGCGAGGCGCGCCACCTGGATCCCGTAACTCCGGTCGACGCTCCCCGGCACGACCTGCCGGAGGAAGACCACCGAGTGCCCCCACTCTTTCACGAGCACGGAGAAGTTGCGCACCCGTTCCAGCTTCGACGCGAGCACGGCCAGTTCGTGGTAGTGGGTCGCGAAGAGGGTCATCGGACCCTTCTCGGGGTCCCGATGGAGGTGCTCGACCACGGCCCAGGCGATGGAGACGCCGTCGAAGGTGGACGTCCCCCGGCCGATCTCGTCGAGCAGAACCAGGGAGCGCTCCGTCGCGTTGTGGAGGATGTTGGCGGTCTCGGTCATCTCCACGAGAAACGTGCTCCGCCCCCGGGCGAGATCGTCCGACGCGCCGACCCGCGTGAAAACCCGGTCCGCCGCGCCGAGCTCCGCTTCGTCGGCGGGGACGAACGAACCGACCTGGGCGAGGATCTGGATGAGCGCCGTCTGCCGGAGGTAGGTCGATTTCCCCGCCATGTTCGGCCCGGTGAGGATGTGGATCTGGCCGTCCGCGGCGTCGATCTCCGTGTCGTTCGGAATGAACTCGCCCGGCCCGAGGAGGGCCTCGACGACCGGGTGCCGTCCCTTCACGATCCGGATCCGGCTCCTCCCGTCCACTTTCGGCCTCCGGTACTTCCTCCGGACCGCCGTCTCCGCGAAGGAGAGGAGCACGTCGAGGGCGGCCGCCGTCTCGCCGAGGCGGCGGATCCGCACCGTCTCCTCCGCCACCCTCCCCCGCACTTCGAGAAAGAGTTCTTCCTCGAGCGCCCGGATCCGCTCTTCGGCGCCGAGAATTCTCTCCTCCTGCTCCTTCAGATCGGGGGTGATATATCGCTCCGCGTTCACGAGGGTCTGCTTGCGGACGTAGGTCGGGGGGATGGCTTCGGAGCGGGCCTTGGAGATCTCGATGTAGTAGCCGAAAACCTTGTTGAAGCCGACCTTCAGGCTCGGGATGCCGGTCCTCTCCCGCTCCTTCTTCTGGAAGGAGGCGACCCAGTTCTTGCCGTCGGCGCCGACGGAGCGGAGCTCGTCGATCTCGGCGTGGTAGCCGGCCCGGATGATCCCCCCCTCCTTCGTGCCGAGAGGAGGCTCATCGACGACCGCCCTCGCGATGAGGTCCGCGATCTCGTCCAACGGTTCGAGCCGTTCCGTGAGGCCCCGGATCTCCGGGCTCTCCGCGTCGCCGATCCGCGCCGCGAGGAGGGGAACGAGCCGGAGCGTGCCGCCGAGGGCCACCAGGTCCCGGGGCCCCCCCCGGCCGAGCACGATCTTTCCGGCGAGTCGCTCGAGGTCTCCGAAGCGCCCGAGGATCTCCCGGGCTTCCTCCCGCCACGCCGATCGCCGCACCCCCTCGTCCACCGCGCCGAGCCGCGCTTCGATCGCCGCCGGGTCCACGAGGGGCCGGATCAGCCAGTCCCGGAGAAGGCGGCCGCCCATGGGCGTCGCCGTCTCGTCGATCACCGAGAGGAGCGTGGATCCATCCGCCCGCTCTCGGAGGGGGCGGAAGATCTCGAGGTTCCGGCGCGTCGTCTCGTCGAGCACGAGGTGGTCGGCGGTGCGGATCGGCAGAATCCGGTCGACGTGTCGGAGGTCGGTCCTTCCGAGCTCCCGGAGATAATCGAACAGCGCCCCTCCGGCGGCGATCCCGAGGCGGAGGCCGTCGCAACCGAATCCTTCGAGGGTCAGGGCGCCGAAGTGGTCCCGGAGCGCCCGCTCCCCCGAGTCGGCGTCGAAATGCCATTCGTCGATCGCGGTGATCACCGGGTTCCGCTCCCCCCGGTCGAAGGGGCCGAGGAAGTGGTCCGCTCCCTTCGGCAGGAGCATCTCCGCCGGGTCGAAGGTGGCGACCTCCTCCGCGAGATCGTGCCGGGGGATCTCGCCGATGCGGAAGTCGCCGGTGGTGAGGTCCATGGCCGCCACGCCCACCGGCCGGTCCTCCCCCTTGCCCCCCGGCGCGAGGGCGACGAGATAGTTCGGCTTCTTCCGTTCGAGGAGGGCGCCCGCGAGGGCCGTGCCCGGAGTGACGACTTCCGTCACCTCCCGCTTCACGAGGCCCTTCGCCTTCTTCGGGTCCTCTGTCTGGTCGCAGACGGCGACCTTGAATCCCGCCTTCAGGAGGCGGTCGATGTAATGATCCGCTTTGTGCCACGGAACGCCGGCGAGAGGGATCGAAGAGCCTTCCCCTTTGGAGCGGGAGGTGAGGGTGAGACCGAGGACCCGGGAGGCCGTTTCGGCGTCCTCGTGGAACATCTCGTAGAAGTCGCCCATGCGGAAGAAGAGGATCGCGTCCTTGTAGCGTTCCTTGATCTTCCAGTACTGGCGCATCATCGGGGTCGAGGCTTCCAAAATCAGTTCCCCTCCCGCACCTCGACCACATGGCCCGGAAGCCCCTGGTTCTCCAAAGTCCCCTTCGCCCGCTCCGCCTCCTCCGCGGTCTCGAACGGCCCGACTCGGACGGGGTAGACGGGCGTCTCGTCCCTGAGCGCCCGGTGGACCTCCACGGCCCCCGTGCCGGCGGAACGCCGGTCGGACGTGAAACGCCGGGCGTTCTCCTCGCTCTCGAAGGAGGCGATCTGCACCCAGAAGCCGGGGGCCGGCGCCTCCACGGTCCGAACCATGACGGCCAGGGCGCGCCGGGCCTCTTCCGCTTCCCCGCTCCCGGGAAACCGGTCGATCACTTCGGCGTAGCGCGTCCGGGCCCGTTCGGGATCGCCCCGTGCTTCGAGGACCCGGGCGTAGAGAAGGAGCGCGGGGCGGAGATAGTCGCTCTCTCCGGTGAGGACCGGCCCGAGAATGCGGACGCACCCGTCGTAGTCTTCCCGGTTCCGGCAGATCTGGGCGGCGAGGAATCGCGCCTTCGATTCGTCGCTTCCTTCGGGATGTTTCAGGGCGTCGAGGAGAAGCTCGAGACCTTCGTCCTCCCGCCCGGCGGCGGCGGCGGCGACGCCGCGCCAGATCTGCGCTTCCCGGCGGGCGGTTCCCCCCAGGGCGTCTTCGGCGCGGCGGAAGTCCTCCTCCGCCGAATCGTAGGCGCCCACGGCGTACCGGTAGCGGCCGAGGGCGAGAAAGACCTCCGGCTTCCCCCAGAGGTCCGCGAGCTCCAGGAGACGCCCGATGTACCTTCCCCCCTCCCGTTCCAGTTCGTTCAGGGCGAAGAGGGCTTCCCACTCTCTCTCGGTGCCGGCGTTCTCCTCCGCCGCCTTCAAGAGGGCGGCCCGGGCTTTCTCGATCGACCCCTCCGCCACGAGGGCGTCCGCCTCCGGGAACGAGATTTCCCCCCGGGCGGCGCCGGTGATCGCCAGAAGAGAGAAGATCAGGAGGAGCCGGGGGAGGACGGCGGGGGGTCGGAGACCAGCGTGTTCCACATCAGGCACTGGGGACACCTCCAGAACGCTCCCTCGGAGCGGTATCCGCACCGGGAGCAGGCGGGAGCGCCGGCGGGGGGTGGGTTCTTTTTCAAAAAGCCGACGATCTCTTCCACGGCTTCTTCGGGTGGGCGGGTTTCGCCTACGAGGACCGCAAACCGGCTCCGCGCCGCCGCCGAGGAGAGGTTCCCCTCGACCGCCCGGCGGGCGAGTCCGATCGCCTTCTCGTCCTCGCCCCGGCGGGCGTGGAAGGTGGAGAGGGCGAGGAGGGTCCGCACCTCGCTCGGCGCCTTGGCGAGGACCGCGCTGTAGACCTCCTCCATGTGGTTCAGATTTCCCGTCTCGTAAAGGGCGGTCTCGAATCGCTCGTAGGTCATCCAGGCGTGTTCGGGGGCGGCCATGTGGAACCGTTCCCAGTAGAGGATCGCCTGATCCAGCTCCGCCCCGTCGAAGTAAATCTCGCCGAGCCGGTAGAGGGCTTCCTGGTTGTCCTCGTCCAGCCTCAGCGTCTCGAGAAAGACCTGCTTCGCATACTCCGTGTTCCCCGACTCGAGGTAGGAGGCGCCGCAGAACGAGCGATAACGGGCGAGCCGCTCCTTCGAATGCTCCTTCTGTAGTTTCAGTCCCTCTTTGTACAGCTCGTATGCCTTGTCCCAATGGCCGCTCCGCTCGTGAATGGAGATCATCTTGGCCCGGATCTTCCGGTTCTCCTTGTTCCGGCCGAGGAGATCGCCGAGCACGCCGAGGGCTTCGTCGGTCCGTCGCGCCGCGAGAAGATCGTCGGCGATGGCCTCCCGGATCCGGCGCTTCTCCTCGGGGGAGAGCTTCTTTCGGAAGAACGTCTCCACGTCGAGGTCCCGGTGGATCCGGAGGGCCCTCTCCCAATGCCCCCGCTTGCGGAGAAGGTTGCCCAGACGGAGGTAGGCATCCGTGTTGGTCGGTTCCGTCTGCACCGTCTGGCGGAGGTCCCGGAGGGCCGCCTCGTCGTCCCCCTCGAGGAGCGCGTTCAGGGCCTCCACGTAACGGGAGCGGGGCTCGGGGGAGCGGCGGAGACGGAGCACGACGAGAACGACGCCGATCAGGAGGAGCAGGATGACCGCCGGCACGAGAATCGCGGAGATACTGGAGGAGTCCAAGGAAGACATCATCGGGCGGTCGCCTACCCTTCCTCCGGGAGGTCCGACTCCTCCCGGTCATCACCGTCCGCCTCGACCGGGATGTTGCGAAGGGCGATCAGCTCCTGCTCGTACTGACGGCTCTTCGTCTTCAAGTCCCGGATTTTCCACCGGAGCTTGAGGGTGTGACCGATCAGGTAAAAGAAGGTGAACACCGATCCGAGGAGGAAGGCCACGAAAAGGGCGAGCACGAGGGGCACCTCGGTGAACTTCCCGAAGAGGAGGTTCAGTTCCACCCGGGGATCCGGGTTCAGCACGGCGATCCCGAGCACGAGCAAGAGGACCAGCAGCAGCAGGAATGAGGTGAAGATCCGACCCACGACTCACTCGCTTTCCGCGGAGGGAATGTTCTTGTCCGCGCGGGGATTGTAGGACCCCCGCCGGGCGCCTGTCAACGCGATTCCCGGCACGCCTCCCGCCTCGGATCCTCGTGGCGGGATTCCGCGCGGGATCCGGGCTAGAAGACGAGGGAGCCCGAGACCCGATGGGTGTCGTCGAGGTCCGAGTTCTCGAGGAAGGCGTAATCGAGTCCGAGAAGAACGCCCGACATGGGGATTCGGAGCCCCGCGCCGGCGCTGAAGTCATTCTCGAGGGACCGCTCCTGCCCGACCCTGAGGGCGAGAACGTTCCGGTACCAGTACTCGAGGCCGAGACGGAGATCGGCGCTCGCGCTGCCGAGCCAGTAGGCGGTGGAGTACTTCCTCCCCTCGAAGCGGGCGTCGAGATCGGCGGCGACGGTCAGCCTGCCTCCGATCGAAGGAATCGGGAACGGATAGGAGAGCCCGAACTTCACGGTCGGGAGGATCGTCTCGGTCTCCGTGTCCCACGCGAGGAAGGTGGTGGTGGCGTCCTGGACGTTCAGGCCGAGCGAGAGGCGCCGCCAGGGGCGGACCAGGGCGCCCACGTCGAAGCCGAGGCCGATGGCCGAGTCGTCGCCGACGCTCTTCCTGAGTATCTTCGCGCTTCCCCCCACGGCGATCCGGTTCGTGTAGAGCCGCGCGTAGGAGAGGAAGAACCCCGATTCGCTGTCGCTCACGGTCCGGTCGACGATGATCCGGGAGGTGGTCGGGTCTTCTTTCGTGTACTTGATGTCGTCCACGCCGAGGCGGATGAAGGAGAAACCGAAGGCGGACCGGCTCGCGTTGTCGGAGCCGAGTTGCTGGACAAAGCTCCCGGCATCGTAGTTGATGAGGTCGCCGAACCGCTCGGAATGCATGAAGACCGCTTCCCGGCGCTGGACGTAGATCATCCCCGCCGGGTTCCAGTAACCCGCGGTCGCGTCGTCGGCGACGGAGACGAAGGCACCCCCCATGCCGAGGGCCCGGGCGCCGATCCCGGTCGCGAGGAACTCGCCGGCATACTTGGCGGAAGGATACGCCTCCGTCGCGGCTCCGAGCAGCAGTAGAGCAAGGATCTTGAGCGTCTTCATGATGTTACCCGGTTTCTCTCAAGGGGATTCCCAATAATGGGTTCGGGGGAAACGCGTGGGGAGCGTTCCATCGCGGATCGGTAGCGTATCCACAAGTATTGTAGTCCTTTCCCCGACTCGAGTCAAGACCCGGAACCGGTTCGCCTCTCCCATAACTCCCTGAGGATGTTCAGCTGCCGATCCGGGATCCCCACCGGCCTTCCGGCCCTCTCGAGCTCGGCCTTCCGCCGCGCCCGGACCACTTTCATTGTATCGATGGCGCGGTCGAAATCATAGACATCTCCGCTTTCGCCCCAGGTGAAGGGGGGAACGTACCCCGAGACGAATCCGGCGGGGCCGAAGAGGTTGCCCGCGACCCCCACCACGGTCCCCGTGCCGATCCGCGTTCCGATGGCGCTCTTCACGTGGTCCCCGAGAAAGCAGCCGAACTTTTGGAGCCCGGTGTCCACGGTCCCTTCCCCCCAACCGAGGCGGACGGTGCCGTAGTTATTCTTCAGATCCGAATTGTCCGTCCCGGCACCGAGGTTCACCCACTCCCCGACCGAGGCGTGGCCGAGGAATCCTTCGTGCTGCTTGTTCGAGAAGGCGCCGAAGATGGTGGCCTCCACCTCGCCCGCGACGCGGCTCCCTTCCCCTACGGTCGTCCCCCGGCCGATCCTCGCCCCCCCGTTCACGCGGGCGTCGTTCCGTATCCAGAGGGGGCCGCGGAGCGTCGCGTGGGACTCCACGACGACCCGGGCGCCGAGAACGATCGGGCCTTCGCGGGTGTCGAAGTGGACGAACGGCTCGATCCGGCATTCGGGCCCGAGGTAGAGGCCTTCCTCTCCGCTCACCGCGCTGCCCTCGGGTGCGTCCACCGGTTCGAGGGGCGTGGCCATCCCGCGGAGTTCGAGGGCGTTCTCGTCGAGCCCGTGATAGAGATCGAGGTCCCGGGCGATGCGTTCGCCGTTCCCCTCGATCATCTTCCACGGCTCCGGAGCGACCTCCCCGTCCGCTTCGGTGGAGGGAAGACCCGCGGTCGCCTCCCGGAGCCCGGCGTCCTCTCCGGAGAGCGTCTCCTCCCGGACCAGGGCGGCGATCGGCTCTTCCCCCGCCGTGAAGACCCGCTCGTCCCGGGTCCGGGCGATGGCTTCGATCAGGGAGGCCTCGGGAAGTGCGAGGGAGTTCAGGACGAGGACGAGCCCCCGTTCGCCGGGGGCGCGCCCCGAGAGGAGCAGGCGCCAACGCTCTTCGAACGTGAGGCCCCCGAAGAGAAGGCTCCGGCGACGGCGGAGCGGGAAGAGAGCCCCGATCGGGCCTCCGCGCGCTTCGTCATCGAGAAATCGAAAGGACACCAAATCGATCGTCCTAAAGTGGAGGTGCCGAGGGCCGGATTCGAACCGGCACGAAGTTCACAACTTCAGCGGATTTTAAGTCCGCGGCGTCTACCAGTTCCGCCACCTCGGCGTTCCGGGTAGAACCAGTAAAAAGAAGAGAGGCGGCACCCGGATTCGAACCGGGGATCAAGGATTTGCAGTCCTCTGCCTTAGCCACTTGGCTATGCCGCCCCGTATCGGCGATGTTCGGACCTGGGGGAGGGAAAGAAATGGAGCGGGAAACGGGATTTGAACCCGCGACATCCACCTTGGCAAGGTGGCGCTCTACCACTGAGCTATTCCCGCCCTGCTGATCTGTCGTCCTTCGGGTCCCCCTCCCATGCGATTCCGGCGCCGGGGAGACGTCCGATTCAGAGCCGCCTATACCGGCCGAAAACATGATAGTACCTGATCCGGAGGAGGTCAACAAACATTCGAGATGCGTCCCGGAGAGGGTCCACTCGGGTGTCCTCGTTGTTGATCCACACCACGGGGAGCTCCCGGAGTCGGAGGCCGACATGGCGGGCGACGAAGAGCATCTCCACGTCGAAGCTGTACCGGTCGATGCGGAGCATCGGGAGAAGGGGGAGCATCGCGCTCCGGCGGAACGCCTTGAATCCGCACTGGGTGTCGACGAAGCCCCGGATGACGAGAAGCCGGACGATCCGGTTGAACACCCGGCCCATCATCTCCCGGTACCACGGCTGGTGGACCCGCACGTCCGAGTTCGGCAGGTCCCGAGAGCCGATCACTATGTCGGCCCCCCCCTCGAGGGCGCGGAGGAACTTCGGTGTTTCCTCGATCGGCGTCGAGAGGTCGGCGTCGGAGAAGATCACGAACTCCCCCCGGGCCTCCTCGATCCCCCGCCGCACCGAAAAGCCTTTGCCCCGGTTTTCCGGGTTTCGGAGGGGGCGGCATTCCGGATGGAAGTCGGCGAATTCACACGCCACCCGATGGGTCCCGTCGGCGCTTCCGTCGTCCACGGGGACGACCTCGAAAGGGAAGCCTTGGGTCTCGAGCCAGCGATGGACGTTCTCCAGCGTCCCGCCGAGCACCCGCTCTTCGTTGAACGCCGGGATGACCACCGAGAGTCGGGGAACGTCCTTCAAGGGGAATGCCTCACTCACCGGACGCTCTTGGTCCTTTGGAGCACGAGAGTCGACGCGACCCACGCCTGGTCGAAGCCCGCGGCCTTCGCCCGGGCCAGAAGCTCCCGCGCCCCTTCCCGGGTGAGGCAGTCACCCACGCGGACCTTGTAGTACGGTTCCAGGAACTCGACATAAATCGGCTCTTCAAAGGAACTCCGCGCCGACTCGGCGAATTCCTTCGCCCGGTCCGGTTCCCGGGACGCGTAGAGCTGAACCCGGAATCCCGATACATGTTTCGGCTCGGCGGTGGGCGGCGGGATCTCCGCCGGGGAGTCCGGCGCGGCCCTCTCCGGCCCGGGACCGGTCTCTTCGGCGGCGGGCGCGATCTCGAGGTCCGCCGATTCGGGCGCCGCGGGAGGAGGCGCCAGCACCGGGGCCGTCTCCTCGGGCACGGGGGAGAGCGCCGGCTTCGGCGCCCCTTCCTCGGCCGGCGGCGGGACGAGCACGAGTCCCGAGTCTTCCGCGGGCTCCCGGACGAAGGTGTCGATCTGTTCCGCTTCCCTGTGCCGGTCGCTTTCGCCGCGTCTCGTCAGGCCCGTGCATCCGCCGAGAACCGTCAGAAGAAGCGCCGCGGAAGCGACCACGATTCCGATCCGTCTCGTTCTCATGACACACCCCCTCCCCGCCGGACTATAGAGAAACGCCGCGGGGAGCCGCAAGGGTTTCATCAGTTCAGATAGCCGAGGGCGCGGAGCTGCTCCCTTAGGACTTCGTCCGCTTCCGCGTCCTCTTCCGCCGCCGCTGCGGCGGGTGCCCGGTAGGTCGTGTAGGACGGCGGGTGGTCCCGGAGATACCCGTCCCGGAACGCCCTTTCGAGGACCCGGCCTCTCATGTTCTCCCCCACCGGCAGCTCCATCATATAGAGGGCCGTGGGCGCCACGTCGTAGATCGAGGCGAGGCCCCCCCGGGCCCCCGCGGGCGTCTGGTCTCCGACCGCCAGGAGAATGGCGTAGATGTTGTGCTCCCCCGAGATGCGGGCGTCCGTCTCCTCCACGATTTCCCCGGCGGGGCACGGTTCCCGGCCGGGCACGAGGAGGCTCTTCCCGCCGAGGACGACTCCGGGGGCGACGTTCACGATGATCCCGCCCGTCTCGTCGACGCCGGTCACGAAGGCGGATTCACCGGTCCCCTCCACGGTCACGTCCTCGATGAAGTTGGCGAGGCCGGGCGGGAATCCCCTCCCCCGCTTCGCCTTCAGATGGACCCGGGAGGCGAGGTTCACGCCGTCCACCGCGTTTTCGAGGCCGAGTCGGCGGAGGAAGTTCTCCGTCCGGATCAGGCGGATCGTCCCCGAGTCCTCCATCGCCATCCCCTGCAGGCCGTGGTCGGAGACCACGAGAATGTTCAGATGCTCCGGCGCGTAGTGGAGGATCTTGCCGAGGGCCCGGTCCATCGCCGCGTAGATGTCCGGAATCATGCGCCCGTATCGCTCCGCCTCCTCGGCGGTGACCTGCGGATACCCCCCGGGCTCGAAGTACTTCCAGAAGTAGTGGCACGTGACGTCGATGCCGTTGTTGTAGAACGTGGCCAGCGCCGGCCGGTACCGGTCCCAAAGCTCCACGAAGAGGTCGCTGTGGATGCGAAGCTTCAGGAAACGCTGGGCGCTCATCTTCTCGAGGAAGTCCCCCTTCATCGTCACCACCCGCCCCGCCTCGATCAGGGTCGAGAGTTTCACGCCGTACTGGACCATGCGAATTCCATAGAGGGAGTAGCGGTCCAATTCCCGCTTCCGTTTTCCCTTCTCCATCATCGCCACCTCCCGGATGAACTGCAGCTCTTCCGGGTAAGTCTCGGGGCCCCGGGCGAAGAGGGAGGGAATCATGAAGCCGTTGATCGGGCGGGGGGGCCAGGTGATCGGCCACCCCAGGATCCCCACGTCGAGACCCCGTTCTTCCGCCATGTCCCAGAGCCGGGGGGCCGCCACGTTCGCCGAGGAGACGTAGAAGCTGGTCACGCCGTGCTCCGAGGGGGAAACGCCCGAAGCGATGCTCGTCCAGAGGATCGGCGACATGAGGGGGGACTCGGACTGCAGGTCGAACCGCGTGCCCCGCTCTTGCAGGGCCCGAAAGGTCGGGAGCCGGTCCTCCATCTCGTCCGCCAGCTTCCACGTCGCTCCGTCCACGCAGAGGATGAGCGTGCGGGGGCGGTCATCGAAGGCGATGGGGCGGGCGGAAAGCCACGCCCCGGCGGGCGGGAGCGCCGCGAGAAGGGCGAGGGGGAGGGCCCAGGCGAGGGTCCGTGGTCTGCCGCCGGGGCAGAGACGGACGGCCAGGAAGCGGCCGACCCGGAACGCCCCGAGGGCGAGGAGGAATGCGGCGAGGGCGACCAGCAGAACCGTGAGGACCGGGGAGCCCGCGAGGAGCGCCGCGATCTTTCCGTAGAGGGGGAGCACCGTCACCGGCAGGACGGCGACGAGGGCCGTGAAGCCGAGAAAGCGTCCCGCCCGGATCTTCTCGTCCGGTCCGGGCAAGAGGAGGAAGAGGAACGCCACGATCGCCATGGGAATCGTCCCGGCGATGGGGGCGAGAAGGAAGACCCTCCACCCCGCCGCGGCGGAGTCGACGAACCGTTCATTCAGGCCGAGAGCGGCGAGCCCGGCGAAGAGGGAAACCCAGAGGAGGGCGAAGAGGGCGAGGAGCCAGGCGCGGCCGATTCGAGAAGCCATGGATACCATCCTCTATCTAGGGGGATTCGCCGCCGGGGTTCGCCTCTCCCAGCAGATCGGCGTACACGGCGGAAAGCGTAGCCGACGCCCGGCGCCAGCCGTACGAGCCGCGCGCCTTCTCGGCGGCGGCGGGATCGGGCTCGATCTTGTCGATATGATAGTGAAACCGGTCGATCCGGGCGATCTTCACGTGAGCCCGGAGGTCGTCGAACCCGCGCATGCCGAATTCGGTCGAGATCACGGCGAGCCCCGCCCCGAGGTACTGGAGGACCTTGATGTTCGATCCCGACCCGAGACGGATCGGGTTGAGGCCCACGTCGGCCGCCCGGAACCAGGAGGCGATGTCCTTCACGGGCCCCGTGAAGATCACCCGGTCCTTCACGACCTTCCCGCCGTAGGACCGGCCCACGCTCCCCGCCACCACGAAGAGGACGTCCGGCGGCGTCCGGGGGGCGATGGAGCGGAGGATCGAGTCGACCCCCTCCCGGTTGGGGGCGACGTCGGAGCCGGCGAAGAGGGCGATCCGCCGGTCCCCCGGCAGGCCGAGGGCGCGCCGGGCCTCCCCCCTCTCGTCGGGGCCGGCCGGCCGGAATCGGTCCTCGTCGAACCCGTTCGGCACGACCCGAATCTTCGCCGGGTCCGCGCCGAACCGCTCGGCGAATTTCGTCTTGTCCTCCTCCGTCACGGCGAGCACCCGGTCGGCCCGGAGCACCGCCCGTCGTTCCAGGCCGGTCAGGAACCGGGCGTGGCGGCGCCGGAAGAGATACCGGCGGAGTTCCCCCTCGTACCACTCGGTCTCGAAGTTGTGGCTGCCGTACACCACGGGGACGCCGGGCGGCAGGCGGTCCGCCCAGGGTGTCAGCCAGAGTGAATCGAACTGGACCAAGTCCGCCTCCTCCCGGAGCCATTTCGCCGCGCCGAGGGGGAACCGCCGGTGCGCGGCGGCGACCCGGAAGAAGGGGAGAAGCCGGGCCTTTTCGAGATAGAAGTAGAGCGTCTGGACCGGCGAAGGGAGGCGGATCACCCGGCCTCCTCCCGGGAGGGGCGACTCCCCTCCGCTTCCCCGGAGCCCCGCGAGCGTGACGAGGGTCCGGTCGTACCGGTCCGCCGGGAGCCATCGGTACAGGTTCGCGATCCGCGCCGCGCCCGCGCCGACCGACTCGTCGAGAGGGACCGAGGAGAATCCGAGGATTCGTCTCATAGGCCGTACACCCGCGCGTACTCCTCCACCATCCGGCCGATCGAGTAGCGCTCCTCCACCCGCCGCCGCGCCGCCAAGGCCCGGACCTTCGCCCCCTCCCGGTCGCCGAGGGCCTCCGCCAACGCCTCCGCGAGGGCCTCTGCGTCGCCGACGGGAACGACCAGCCCTTCCCGTCCATGCCGCACCGCCTCGACGGTTCCTTCCACGGCGGTGGCGACCACGGGCACCCCGGCCGCCATCGCCTCGAGAATCGTGAGGGGGAGCCCCTCCCACCGGGAGGCGAGGACGTAGACGTCCAGGGACCGGAGAAAGGGGGCCACGTTCTCGAGGGAACCCGCGAACCGGACCGCCCCTTCGAGGCCCCGCTCCCGGACACGGGTTTCGAGGGAGTCCCGGAGGGATCCTTCGCCGACGATGAGGAGCCCCGCGCCGGGCACGCGCTCCCGCAGCCGGGCCATGGCGTCGATCAGGACGTCGTACCCCTTCTGCTCCTCGAGCCGCCCCACTGCGCCGATCTTCGCCGTCCACGACGGCGGGAAGGTCCCGGCCGGAGCCTCCTCCCCCCCGCCGAAGAGGGTCGCGTCGATGCCGTTTTCGACGACCGTGACGAGGGACGGGGGCAGTTTCCAGTAGCCGAGGAGGCTCTCCCGCACCGCTTCCGACACGGCGACGATGGAGACATCGAACCGAGCGAGAAAACGTTTCGCGAGGCGGTCCCGGCGGCCGCACCGTTCCCACCGGACGTGTTCCGTGGCGATCACCCGCCCCGTTCCGGCGCGCCGGGCGGCGATGGCCGCGTACCGATCCGAAAGGGGCCAGGTCCGGTGGATGTGGACGAGATCAGGCCGGAAGCTCCGGATCGCCTCGATCAGGGGGCCGATCCGGGAGAGGCGGTCTGCTTCGGGGACCGGGATGCCGAGAGCGCCGGCCCGTTCGATCTCCGCGCGGAACCGGGCCGCCCCCGGATGGACCACGCACGCCACCTCACGGCCGGCCCCCGAGAAGGCCGCCGCGAGCGTCCGGGTGATGCGCTCCGCTCCGCCGAAGGAACGCCCGGTGTCGACGTAGAGGATTCGACGCCTTTCCATGGCGATCAGCGGAGCCGGACGACCTTGCCGCTCTGACGGGCCGACTCGTTCGCCGCCTCCAGGATGCGCACCACCTCGAGACCCTCCTCGCCGGTGGCCCGCTCGGGGCGGCCGGTCTCGATGGCCCGTACGAAGTGGCTCGCCTCCGCCTTCAGGGGCTCCGAGTCGTCCAGTTTCGGCGTGAATATGTCGCCGAACCGGTAGGCCAGGTGGAACTCGCCGAAGGTTTCGTAGTGGGGTTGCACGGTGACGCCCTTGTCGTAGATCCGGATCTTCTCGAGGGTCTCGATGTCGTCGTAGACCACCATCTTCTTGCTCGCCACGAAGGTGGACTTCCGGATCTTGCACGGATCGAGCCAGCTCACGTGAATGTGGGCGATCACATTGCCCGGATAGCGGAGCATGAGGAAGGCCACATCCTCCACGGGGGGACGGATGAAGGACTGGGCGGTCGCGCTGACCTCCTCGGGTCCCGAGCCGAGCACGTAGTTCAGGATCGACACGTCGTGGGGCGCAAGGTCCCACACCACGTTGATGTCCTCCTGGAAGATGCCGAGGTTCAGGCGGGACGACGCCACGTAATGGATGTCGCCGAGTTCGCCGGTTTCGAGGAGCTGCTTCACCTTGTTGACCGCCGCGGTGAAGAGGAACGTGTGCCCCACCATCAGGGCCAGGCCCTTCTTGTCCGCCAGCGTCACGAGCTCTTCCGCCTCCTTCGAGCTGAGGCAGAGGGGTTTCTCGATGAGGGTCGCTTTCCCCGCCTCGAGAAAACGTTTGGCGAGGCCGTAATGACTCGCCACCGGCGTGGCGACGACCACCCCGTCCACTTCGGGATCTTGGAGCACGTCCTCGACCCGGGTCGTGGTCGTGACCTGGGGGTAGAGGGACTTCATGTGGGCGAGCCGCTTTTCGTCCAGGTCGACGCAGTACCGCATTTCCGAGCTCGGCATCTGCGTGAAGACGCGCACGAAATTCGGTCCCCAGTATCCGCATCCGATCACCGCGATCCTGTGCATGACGTTTTTCTCCGCTCCCCTGCTCGCTAGTACGCGCCTTTTCCGAAGAGGATCACCGGGATGGTTCGAAGGAGAATCTCGATGTCGAGCTTCAGCGACCAGTGATCGATGTAATAGAGATCGAGCAGCACCATCTCGTTGAAGGGCACCTCGCTCCTGCCGCTCACCTGCCATAAGCCGGTGAGGCCCGGCTTCGCCTCCAGCCGCCTCTTGTGCCACTCCTTGTAATGCTGGAGCTCGTAGACGATCGGCGGCCGCGGCCCGACGAGACTCATTTCCCCCTTGAGCACGTTCCAGAGCTGGGGGAGTTCGTCGAGACTTGTCTTCCGGAGAATAGCACCAATGGGCGTGACCCGGGGATCTTTTATCATTTTGTAGACCGGCTTCTCCTCGTCCCCGACTCCCCCTTCCGTCTCCTTGCCGTCGATGAAGCTGGCCGCGTATTCCCTGTGGATCGAATCGTCGGTCTCCACCCGCATGGTGCGGAACTTGAAGAAGGGGAAAGGCACGCCCCCCCGCCCCGCGCGGCTCTGCTTGAAGAAGACAGGGCCGGGCGAGAGCGACTTGATCATGATCGCGAGGAAGGCGAAGATCGGGAGCAGAAGAATGATCAGCACGACGGCCGTCACGAAGTCGAGGACGCGCTTGACGAAGTAGCTGACGCCCCGCATCGTGCTCTCGCGCACTCCGAGGGTCGGTACGCCGTCGACCCGCTCGATCTGGGTGTCCGAAGCGAACAGGTGGAACTGATCGGAGATCATCTTGACCGGCACCCTGCCTCGCATGCACCGGGAGATCAGGTCGATCATCTGCTCCTCGTGGAGCTTGGTCACGGCGACGAAGACCCGCTCGACACCGTTCTCGAGGGCGATCCGCTCGATCTCGTGGGTCGTCCCGAGGACCGGCACGTCCTCCACCGAGGTTCCCTGTTTCGCTTGATCGTCGTCGATGAAGCCGACGAGATCGTAGACGTGGTTCATCGTGAGCCGGGCGAGACGGATGAATTGGGCCCCGGTTTTCCCCGCCCCCACGACCAGGATCCGGCAGCGGAACGGGTCCCGTGCCTGGTTCCGGAGCATCCAGGTCCGCACGAGGACGACCCGGAAGACCGTGAGCAGGAGGATCGAGAGGGCCCAGGCGAGCACGAGAACGAGGCGCCGCTCCAGGAAGTAATTCGTCTTGGTCGCGAAGGCGGTGGCGAGGATCACCAGGACGCCGATGTTGACGCTGTTGAAGATCCCCACCATCTGATCGAACACGGACAGGTAGATCGGCCGCCGGTAGAGCCCGTGGATGCCGAAGATCAGGATCCAGAAGGCGCAGGCGGCGAGGAGGGCGTAGATGTGGAAGGTCCGGATCGGCAGGTAGGTGATGAAGAGACCGGACTGAAGGCGGAGCCAATAGGCGGCGAGGAAGCTGATGAAGATCGCGGCGACGTCCGCCCCGATCAGGATCAGCATCCGGATGCGCGCCTCTCGTTTCCGCGCTTCGACCCGGCGATCGGCCATTCCTCGTCCGTCCTCTCCGTCAAATCCGGGCGAACGCCTCCTTGAGCGCGTCCGCCACCTCGTCGACCATGTCGTCGGTGAGTTCCGCGTACATGGGGAGGGAGATCCCCTCGCTCGCGACCCGCTCCGCCACGGGGAAGCTCCCCGGACGGTGGCCGAGGCGTTCGTACGCCGCGAGGAGGTGGATCGGGATCGGGTAGTGGAGCCCCGTGGCGATTCCCTTCTCGCCCAGCATCTTCCGCAACCGATCCCGCTCCTTCGCCAGGATCACATACAGGTGGTAGACGTGGCGCATCCCTTCCGCCTCCCGGGGCGTCACGAGCGGAAGGCCCTTCAGCTTTTCGTTGTAGCGCGCCGCCGCGCGCCGCCGTCCCTCGAGCCACTTCTCGAGGTGCCGCAGCTTGACGGAGAGGATCGCCGCCTGGATCGCGTCGAGCCGGTAGTTGTACCCCTCGGCGGTGTGGTTGAACTTGTCCGCCCGCCCGTGATCGAGGAGGAGCCGGGCCGTCGCCGCCACGCCGTCGTCGTCGGTGACGACGGCGCCGCCGTCGCCGTAGGCTCCGAGGTTCTTTCCCGGATAGAAGCTGTAGCAAACCGCGTTGCCGAGGCCGCCGAGCCTCTTCCCGTGATAGAGCGCGCCGTGGGACTGGGCCGAGTCGCCGATCACCACGAGTCCGTGCTTCTTCGCGAGTTTTAGGATGGGTCCCATGTCCGCGGGCTGTCCGAAGAGGTGAACCGGGACGAGGCACTTGGTCTTCTTCGTGATCGCCTTTTCGAGAAGGGCCGGGTCCATGTTGTAAGTGACCGGCTCCACGTCGACGAGCTTCACGTCCGCCCCCGCCTGGGTGATCGCCTCGGTGGTGGCGATGAAGGTGTTCGGGACCGTGATCACTTCGTCTCCCGGCCCGACGCCGCAGGCGACGAGGGCGAGGTGAAGCGCCGACGTGCCGGAGCTTGCCCCGACGCAGTGTTTCGCCCCCACGTACTCGGCGAAGGCCTTCTCGAATTCGGCGACCGGGGGGCCGCCGATGAAGCGGGTCGTCTCCAGGATGTGGTTGATCGCCTCCCGGATCTCTCCCTCGATGCTCAAGAACTGCGCTTTCAGATCCACGAATGGTATGGCCATCGTTCTACTCCTCGGACGGCGCCGGCCGTCTCTCCTCGGTTTTCGAGGAGGCCCGCGACTCCAAGCCCTCACCCCCGGCGGGGGCGGGCCGGGCGGGCCCTCCTTCATATTCGTGTTCCGGGACGTTCCGTTCCTCTCCCCCCGCTGCCGGCCGGGCGGCCGAAGGAGAGCGGCTTCCTCCCCGCCGGATCTCGACGGTCGCCGCCGGGGCGCCGGAGAACGAGTCGGTCTCGCGGAGGAAGTCGGCGATTTCGAACACCTGGACGACCGGGGAGCGCCGGAGCCGCACCTGCAACTCGTAGCTTCCCTCTTCGAGGTTCCGGGGGACGGTCCAGCGGAGGGTGTCCGCGACCACTGCCGTCCGGGGCCAGGCCCGGGTCGGGTAGGCACCGCGGGCGAGACTCCGCATGGTCCGGGCCCTGGTGCGCCCGCCGCTCACGGCCTCCTTCAGCCTCCGGGACGGCTTCGCCCACCACGAATCCCCCGCCCCCGCGTCCGGCAGGACCAGGCGGAGATAGGTCCTATAGGGAAGAGGATCGGTGGTGTCGAGAACACGGACCCAATAACAGACGATCTCGAGGGTCTCCCCCGGCGCCGCCGAGGCCGGGCCCGCCTCCACGCCGACGAGCCGGACGCCGTTCGGAAAGGGTTCGTCCATGGGCCGTGCCGCCGGAGGGGGGCGGTCCAAGAGCATCGAGAGGACCGGCTCCTCCGAAGGCACTCCCGGCGCGTCCTCGTGAAACTCGAAGAGATGGCAGCGGTCGGCCGACCAGATCTCGACGTAGCGCCCGGGCTCCCGCCGGAATTTCTCGAGGGTCGCCCCGTAGAGCGCCGGGTCGAGGGTCGCCGCGTAGGAGACGACGGGGCGGTCGAGGCGGAAGTTGAGGAGCACGTAGTCCGCCTTCCGGCGGGAGAGGATCCCCTCCGTCTCGACACCGTCGATGTAAGGGCTCATGGCCCGCACCATGTCGTCGAGCCGGGCCGGCGCGTAGGGGTCGGCGGGGGACGAGTGCTGGGCCCGGATCGCCACCGTCTTCTGGGGCGTGAACGCCGGGATCAGGTAGCCCGTGATCGGGTCGGTCGCCACCGTCGCCCGGGCCGGCAGTTCCCTCCCCATGTAGTCGAAGAGGTCCCTCCACCTCTCCGGTCCCGGATGGTCCGCGAGGCGGAAACGGTTTCCGGCGGTCGGACGCCCGAGGAGTCCGGCGTCGCCGGCCCACAGGCTCCCGGCGAAGAGGCCGTGAAGAGCGAGAAGGGCCGCGATCGCCGCCGTCCGCACCGCCCCCCCCCGCCGGACCGCGGCGCCCGCGAGCATCGCAGTGACGGCGCCGAGAACGAGCCAGTGCCCCCCGAACCAGACGATCCTCCCGAGCAGGTACCCGACAAAGGGGACGAGAAGGGGGACGATCCACGGATTGAGGATGACGAGGAACGGGAGGAGCGTCACGGACACGGCGAAGAGGATCCCCGTTTCCCGCCGGGCCCTTCGGAGGAGGAACAGGGAGAGAACGAACCCGGACAGCCCGAAGAGGCCGACGGGACGGAAGGCGATGAGCGGGTTCGCCGTGTACAGGTGGTCGCTGAAACGGAGGATCCCCTGCAGGTGCGTGTGGATCGGATCGAGGGGCGGGTAGGTCGCGGCGTACCGCCAGAGGGCGACGGGGAGGCATCCCGCGGCGACGAAGGCCAGCGCGGCGACGGCCGAGCGCCGCGAGACGTTTTCGCCCCGGGGGACGAAGAAGAGGGCGAGGACGAAGAGCCCCCCGAGGAGGAGCGCCGTGAAAGCGCCGTAGATGTGGACGGCCATGAGGGCGAAGCCCGACGCGAGGGCCGCCGCGGGGGCGGCCCCCTTCCCCTTCGAGGCGCGCAGCATGACGAGCAGCGCCGCCCAGACGAGGGGCCCCGAGAAGAGATAAGGGGAGCCGGACCGGGCGAACCAGACGCCGAGAGGGCCGCCGTCCCAGGAGAGAAACCCGTACGACGACGCGAGTACCGCCCCTCCCCCCGCGCCGAGGGCCTCCCTGGCGAGGGCGTAGAGGGCGAGCAGGAAGAAGGCGGCCGCGAGGGCGGGCAGGGAGTCGTATGCGGTCTCGGCCCCCGCGCCGGTTTCGTTCGCGGCCACCGCCGCCGCGCCGAAGAGGAACCCCTTCCGGGCGTCCTTCGCTTGGTCCGTGCTCCGGGCGTAGTAGCTCGTGATCGGAAAGCTCTCGCCCGTCGCCTGGATCTCCCGGATCATCGCGACGTGGTCGGGCCCGTCGCTCGGCCACGTGAGCAGTCCCCCCCGCCCCGCGGCGATGAGCGCGGCGGCGAGGGCGAGGAGCGGGAGTGGGTGGGGCGCGGCGAAGCGGGGGCGCGCGGCGGCGGCTTCACGGAGAAGGACGATCGCCGCGGCGGCGAGGTACGGTCGGGCGAGCCACCGGAGAGGGGCCGTTCCCGCACCCCACAGCTCCCCCGCGAAAAGGGGCGCGAAGAGAAGAACACACGAAACGGGGAAGGCGAGGGCGAGGGAGAACGTCCCCTCCCCCCACGTCCTCCACCGGGTCAGGCGGAGGGCGGCGTAGCCGGTGGAGAAGAGGAGCCCCCCCGCCGCGAGGAGGAAGCGCGCCTTCTCCGGCCCGGCCCCCGTGAAGGTCGAGGCGAGCCCCCCGAGGGCGAGCAAGCCTCCGATCCACGCGATCGCGCTACCGGGTCCGCTGTGCGATTCGTTCACGATTCGCCGCCTCCTCCCGGTCCGCCCTCGCGATGGCGACGCGGCTCACGGAGAGCAGCAGCGCCAGTATGGTCCACGTGAAGTGCTGGGTGTTGTCGTACCGCATGAACGAGATCTTGATCTCGTCCACGAAGAAGATGACGAGGATGCTCGAGAGGAGCACCACCGTGTAGGCGAGTTCGGTGCGCTGCCGGGCGTACCTCCTCGCCGCCTTGTACCCCCGGAGCCCGGCGGAGATGAGCATCCAGTGAAAGACGAGGGCCCCGGGAATGCCGACGAGATACGAGAAGAAAAGAAAGTTGCTGTGGGGATACAGGCGGTTCACGTTCTTCTCGTCGACCCCGACGAAGTAGTACGGGCCGTGCCCGATCCACGGGCTGTCTTGGATCTCGTTCCACGCCTCGGTCCAGCGGCGGGCCCGCGTGTCCGGCATCCCCTTCACGAACTTGGTCTCCCCGAGCCGGGCGAAGAGGGAGGCCGTTTCGGTGTACTGGTTGAGAATGATGGCGGATGCGTAGAAAAGGCCGAACGTGGCGATCAGGAGGGGGAGCAGCTTCTGGTAGTTGATGATGTGCCGGGCAATCCAGATCAGGTAGAGCACGCCGGCGATAAGGGCGAGGAAGGCGCCCCGGGTCGCCGTTGCGAGGAGGAGCATGATCGCGCCGCCGAGCATGGGGAGCCAGAGGAACTGCTTCAGCACGATCTTCTCGTTCAGCACGCGGACGAGCAGGATCGGGATGTAGATCGCGAGATACTCGGCGAACAGCTCGTAGTCGCCGAACACGGATCCGACCCGGATGCCCGCCCCCATCGTCATTCTCCGCATGTCCAGCGACCGCGATCGGAGGAAGTTGAAGATCGATGCGTGCTGGGGCATCCAGATGTCGACCATGGCGATGACCGCCACGAATCCGAAGGAGAGAACGAGCGTGTTCAGGATGAAGTGGATGTCCCTCGTCGTCCGGATCAGGTTGATCACGAGATAGAAGATCAGGATGCAGGAGATGAAGATCCGGAACTTGGCGATCGCCATCGCCCATTGGCCCGGTTCGACCATCACCATGGAGATGACGAAGAAGAGAACCAGACAGATGAGGGGGACCTCGATTCCCGAGCGGATGGGGCGCTGCTCGTAACCGAGGGCGATCCGGAGAATCCAGAAGGCGAAGATGATGAACGCGAAGATCACCGTCGTGCTGCCGATCGTCGTGTACTGGGGGAAGGGGATGATGAAGACCATGAAGCCCACCGAGTAGCGGCTCGGGAGCAGGAACGCGGCGAAGAGGACGAAGCCGGCCATGATCACCTGGATCATCCGCTTGTTCGGCGAGATGATGTTCTCGGCGAGGACGAACCCCATGATCGCGGCGAAGAGGAGGGCGATTCCGAGGCCGACCACTTCGGGCCGCGCCACCTTCACCGCTCCCGCGCGAAGTCGATCGACGGGCGAACTCACGGCGCCACCTCCAACGTGTCGATCACGGTCCAACCGGATCGGATCGCCCCTCTCTCGAGACCGGCGAGGCGGCGGACCTGGAAGAACCGCTGCGGGTCGGCGATGACCTCGATGCGGTAGGCTCCCGGCGGGCATTCTCCGGGAACCCGGGAGCGGTGCCTGTCGGTCACCCGGTCCCCCTCCCTCCAGAGGATGTAGGGGTAGTCCAAGTCGCCGAGGGGATAAGTCCCCCAGGTCCGCTTCGCCGGATCCCGGCGGAGGGAGACCGACTCCTTCCCCCCTTCTCCGACCAGGCGGGCCCGCACGAAGAGAGCCATGGGGACGCCGTCCGCCTCGGGGAGGGTCATCTCCCAGGTCGTGTCGAACCAGAACTTCCCGCCCGGCGCCACCCGCTCTTCCTCGACCCTTCCGGCGACGAGGCGGGCGCCCCCCGGCATGGGTGCGGCGAGGGCCGGTCCTCCGGCGGAGGGTTCGAGGTGGGGTGGCTCGGTCTCCGTGGGGGCCGGGCCCCCCACCACCCGGAAGAGGTGGAGCCCCGGTGGGGCGGAGAGGGGAGCGAACCGGTCCGGCCGCCTCTCGAGGCCGCGCAGGGCCCTTCGGAAGGAGGCGACGTGAATCGACGCGTTCCATGTCCGGAAGTCGCCGGGGAAGAGATCGTTCACGAGGACGTAGTCGACCCGATGGTGCTCGAGCAGGGCGTCGGCGGCGCCGTCCGGCATCCCGCCGCGGAGAAAGCGCTGGGTGTCGGCGATCCGGCGGGCCGCGGCGGCGTCGTTCGGCGACGAGTGCTGGTCGATGACGCAGGTCACAAAGCTCCGGCCCTCCCCGAAGAGGTGGTACGCCGTGACCGGGTCGGCGAGCACGGTGGCCTCCGCGGGAAGGATCTTCGCGACCTCCCGGGCCGCCTCCGTCCAGGAGCGGGTCTCCGCCTCGGCGGCGCCGGGGAGGGTTCTCCGCGCCTCGGCGCGGGAGACGGAGGAGAAGAGGGCGACCAGGGTGAACGCCCCGGCGGCGGCCGCGGGCAGGGCGGTCCGGAGCCGGCGGGGGGAGGCGCATCCCCGGCGGAGCGCGGCGGCGATGACGAGGGAGCCGGGCGCGAGGAGGGGAAGACGGCGCGTCAGGTATCCCCCCCCGCTCTCGGCGAGGGGGAAGACGAGGGGGTTTGCGAGGACGAAGAGGACGAGTACGGAAGCGGCGATGAGGAACGTCTCCCCCGCTCCGAATCCCCTCTCCGGCGAGGCGATGAAGGGAAGCAGGAGGAACGGGAAAAGGCCGCCGAAGCCCGCCGCGCGGAGGAGGGTGACCGGGTCGATGACGGAAAGGCCCCCGGGCAAGAGGAGCGCCCCCTGGCGGTGGAGGTGGAGCGGGTTGGCGGGGCCATACGTCTCGGCGGCCCGGAAGAGGGCGAGGGGAAGAATGCCCACGAGAAGGGCGGCGAAGAGGAATCCCGCGGCCCCGGCCCGGGGCCGGAGGGGGGGGTGAATCAGGCATCCCGCGAGGAACGCCCCCCCGCCGAGCAGGCAGAGTATCCCCCCGAAGGCGTGGACCCCCGCGGCCCCCGCGGCGGCGAGGGCGGTGGCCCCCCACCGGCTCCGATCGGCCCCCCCCTTCCGAACGCCGTCCACGAGGAGAGAGGCGGCGACGAAGTAGAGGGCGACTCCCCCCTTCCCGGGATAGCCGGCGGTGTGGAACCACTCGTTCGAGAAGCCTCCCCGGAAGAAGGCGAGCAAAAGGACGACGGCCGTCCACGCCGCTCCCGGTGAGCCGAGAACGGCCCGGGCGAGCCCGTGAAAGGCGAAGATCATGACCGCCGTCTGGAAGAGTCGAAGGGGGGCATAGGCGGCGGTCGGGTCCGTTCCCGCGACGGCCGAGGCGAGGGCGAAGGCGGTGTGCCCCGTCCCCTTCCTCGGGTCGAGCTCCCCTTCCCGGTCCTTGTGGAAGTACTCGCCCGGAAAGACGTGGCCCCGGTCGATCATGCGGCGCACCGTGCCTACGTGATCGTACGTGTCCGCCCGGAACCCGGCCCGGGGGGAAGAGACGAGGGAGACGAGAACGGCGGCGGCGACGAGGAGGACCACGGTGCCCCTTCCTCCCCCCTCCCGGGGGACGTTCGGCCCGCTCCGGCCCGCGACGACGAGCGGGAGGGCAGAGAGGGGAACGAGGAGGGCGGGGAGCGGAAGCCGGGCGTAGAAGAAGAGAATCACGAGAAGGGCGAGCGCCCCCTGGGAGAGGGCGAAGGCGAGAGGGACCCGGAGGGCCGTTCCGCCGGCCGGGAGGAGACGCCGGGCAAGGGACCATCCGGGAACGACCGTGACGAGCCCGAGCGCGGCGAGCGCCCGTGCCCCGGCCGGAACGGGAATGCCCGCCCGGTCCGAGAGGGCGATCGCCGCGAGGGCGGCCATCACCGCGGCCGTCATGATCCGTTCGCGCACGCCCTCTCTCCTAGCGGCGGAAGCGCCGCTTCACGAGGAACATCAGATTCTCGAACCCGTCGCTCCACATGTTCAGCTTCACCTCGCCGATCCGTTCGTGATAGTCGATGTGGAATTCGTCGAACTTCACGTCTTTCGCGAGGATCGCCTCGATCTTGAGCTCCTCCGAGAAGGGCATCCCGTCGGAGCGGGGGCTGAGCTTCCTGTACGTCTCCGAATAGAAGGCCCACATCCCCGACTGGGAGTCCCGGATCGGCCTTAGATAGAGAATCGCCGTGGCGATGGTGAGCACCCAGTTGCCCAGCTGGTTCATGCCTTGCATCGACCCCTTCTGGCGGAGCGGAAAACGGCTCGCCGAAACGAAGTCGAGCTTCTTGTCGATCAGGCAGTCGAGGAGGGGCCCGATCTCTTCCGTCGGGTAGCTCCCGTCACCATCGAGGGTGACCACGATCTCCGACTTCGCCTCGGGGATGCCGGTCTGGTACGCCCGGCCGTACCCCTTCCGCTTCTCGAGGATCACCCGGGCGCCCATGCCGGCGGCCACTTCGCCGGTCCGGTCCGTCGAGTTGTTGTCGACCACCACGATCTCGTCGATGAAATCGGGCATCTTCTCGATCACGTAGCGGATCCCTTCCTCCTCGTTGTAGCAGGGGATCACCGCCGAGACGGTCTTGTCACGGTACATGCGAACACTCCCTCGTCATCGTGAACCCTCTCCCGGGAAAAGCCAGCGAAGGAGGAACGCCTTCCCCGGCGCCTTCGATCGTTCGATCAACGCGCGCTCCTCCGGCCCGAAGAGACGGACGAGGCGCACGGATATCAGAAAGAGGAGGGTCGCCCCCACAAGGAGCAGGGCGAACCCGGCCGGTCCGCCCCCGTAAGGGCGGAGGGGATAAAAGAGGGCCACCGAGGCCGACGCGAGATAGCATCGTCCGAGGAATCGCCAAGGGATGCCGATCGGGCCATGCCAGCGGCGAACCGCCCACGCCCGGAGAAGGGGCGACAGGCCGATGGCGATCGCCACCGGCGGGATCGCGCCGATCAGGCCGTAGCGGGGGATGAAGAGGAAATCGAGACCGAGGTTGATCGCCGCGAAGATCGCCGAGAGGGCGAGGTTCACCCAGGTCTTCTCGATCAGGTAGAGCGTCATCGAGAGGGGTGTTCCGTAGAAGGAGACGTGGAAGAGGAGGAAGAAGAACCTCGCGTAGGGCCCCGAGGCGGCCCTCTCCGCTCCGTAGAGGACCTGCACCAGCAGGTCGCCGTAGAGGGTGCCGAAGATGGTGATCGGTGTCACCAGCACGAAGAGGAGCCGGAAGTAGTGGCGCGCCATCTCGGCGACCCGTTTCGGATCGCGGGTGTACACCACCACGAACGCGGCCAGCACGATCGGCCAGATCGTCTCCGGCACGAACTCGAGGAGGAGCTGGGGGAGCCGGTAGGCGACGTCCCAGATCCCCGCCTCTTCGGGACCCCGGAAATGTCCGAGGAGGATCGTCTCCGACTGCCGCCATGTGATGAGGTTGAGCACCTCGATCGCGGCGAGAGGGACGGCGAATCTCAGGATCCGGCCCCGCTCCGGGGACGCCGGCTCCCGGGAGACGGAGCGCATCAGGGAGATCGCCGCCCAGGCGCCGAGCACCAGATGGGGGAGGGAGGTCGCGGCAAGAACGCCGATCACACCCCACCCCGCCCGGAGGGCGAGCCAGGAGAGGACGAGGATGAGAACCGAGAGAAGACCCTGAAGCCCGGCGAGCCGCCGCGTACGGAACACCGCGGTCAGCGAGTTCGACGCGAGCGAGAAGAGCAGGTTCCCCGAGAGGAGGGCCAGACCGACCACGAGGGGCGTCCCCACCGGGCTCCCGTAGAAACGGTCGAGGGGTTCCCGGAGGAGCCAGGCGAGGGCCGTGAAGGCGATCCACCCGGCCGCCTGGACGAGTGAGCAGAAGCGGAAGAGCGCGACGCCCCCCCCGCCCCGGGTCTCCCGCTCGGGAAGGTAGCGGATCAGGGCGCTCCCCATGCCGAAGCCGACGAAGGCCGCCACGAAGGCGAGGGCGGTCCGCACGATGGCGAGTACACCGTAGTCGTGGGCCGAGAGAAGACGAACCACCAGCATGGACGTGGCGAGGGAGAAGCCGAAGCGGATCGCCTTGGCGGCCAGGCTCCACGGGGCCGCCGACGAGGCCCTCTCCCACGTGCCGCTCACGGTCTCTCTCCATGCCCCTCGTCCTCCGCCGCCCGGCGCGCCGCCCCCTCGAGCAGGGCCGCCATATCCCGGATCGACAGGTCCCGTTCCGGGAGGGGCCGGTTCGAGATGACCAGTCCGTCCGATCCGGGGTCGTCCGGATGATATCCGTGCATCGCCGCCGGGGCTCGGTCCCCCATGAACGACGGGGCGATGACCGTGCCCGCGCCCGTGACGAAGACCGCCTCCCCGTACTCCCGATCGGGAAAGAGAACGCGGAGGCGGTGAAGCTCGTCGTCGCCGAGGAGCCTCCCCCCCGCCGCGTTCTCGAGACGGTCCCGGATCGCCTTCTCCGCGGCGCCGGAGAAGAACCAGAACCGGGCGAATGTGGAGTCGTAGAAGGGGAGGTAGTCCTTCCCTTCCCGGAAGGGGAGGGAACGGATGTCCCCCATGAGATCGATGATCCGTTTCACGTCGACCATGCCGTGGTCGGAGCAGACGTAAAGCTCCACCTCGTCCGCCCGTTTTTCCGCCTCTCCGAGGGTCTCGCGGATCCGCGCCTCGTAGCTGTCCATCAGCCCGCGGGTCTCGGGGGCGTCCGTCCCCCGGGCGTGCATCAACGCGTCCAACTCGCTCGCGTAGAAGAAGAGAAAGGTCTCCTCCCCTTCGCGGACGGCGGCGAGGATCTCGCCGAAATTGTCCTCCTCCCGGGTCCGCCAGAACCAGACCCGACTCGGAATCCCCGCCTCCTCGATCCGGTCGAAGAGGGTCGGCGCTCCGTCGACGCCGCCGGGAAGGTAGACGGGGCGTTTTTCGGGAAGGTCGAAGCGGGGAAGGAGACCGAGGGGCACCCGGTAAAGATGGTAGTAGCCGGTGATGTTCGTGAAGTGGTCGAAGCACTTCTCGTAGGCCGCGCGGACGAAGGCCGCGAGGGGACCCCGGGCGAAGGGGGCGAGGAGCCCCGCGAAACCGAAGGGGGAATCGGAACGGCTTCGCCGGTAGAGGAACCAGCGGCCGTGCTCGTCCGGGTGCTTCCCCGTCAGGAGGGTGGGGATCGCCGCGGAGCTGAAGCCGAGGATCGTCTTCAGGGGGCGCCGGTGGACGTGCTCCGCCAGAAACGGGCGGGTCTCTTGGAGGTCCCACCCGAAGGCGTCGATCAGGAACACGATCACCGTGCGTCTCATGATTCACCTAAGAGGGACGGGCGGCCTCGTCCCGCCCATTACTTCCCGGTTCCAGAACGCGCACACCCGGTTCCTGAGCCGCCCCCACCGGAGGGCGTAGTCGCCCTCCTTCTCCGGAGGCGCGCCCGGCGCCGCCCGGCAAGCCTCCCGGAGGGCCGCCTCGTCCCGGGCGGACGCCTCACCTCCGCGGAGGGGACCCGATGCGAGAAGAAGTCCCACCGCCGCCGCGTAGTTCGCCCGGAGGGGAGTCGCCGGAAGTCCCGCCGCGAGATGGCGGAGCGCCCCCCTCCCCCCCCGCCCGGCGTGGGCCGCCCAAGCCCGCACGCGCCGCCGGAGCTTCTCCGATCCGGCCATCGCCTCGAGGGGGGTCGCCCCCTCACGGGCTCCGAAGATGCGCGCGGTTTCCCACCGGTAGAGCGCGTCGACGTAGCGGGCGATCCTCGACCTCGCTTCGGCCTCCGCCTCCGCCCCTCCGTGCCGCTCTCTTGCCACGACTTCGTCGGGGCGCCCCTTCTGGACGCACCAGAAGCGGTGGTCGTCCGCGAAATCCGGGATCCGGGAGGAGAGCCCCTCACGGTCCAGGAACGCCGGCACCGCGTCCATCCGCTCGACGATGGTCGGGACGAAAGCCCCCCCCGCGACGAGGGCGCTCGTTCCGAGGTCCCGCACCGTCTTCCCGGCGCGGTACCAGAACTCCCGCTCTTCCCCCCCTTCCCGGGGCGCCGTCCGCCACTCGGCGAGAAGCTCCACGACGCGATTCAAGAGGAGGAGAAGACCGTCCCAGGGGGGGATGTCCTCGAAGGAAAGGCGGGGCGCCCGCCGGAGGACTCCGGGGTCACCGGCGAGGGTTCTCCCGTATCGGACCAGTAGGCAGTGGGCCACCGAAGGGCGGAGGCCGGCGAGGCGGTCCGGGGAGGTCGCCCCCAGATCGACGACCAACCCGGGAACCCCGAGGGCGGAAAGCAGCCGCTCCCGGAAGCCTGGCGCCCGAGCGCTCCACTCTCCGACGAGTCCCTCCTCCACGATGAGGTACAGATCGATGTCGCTGCCCGGTTGTACGCCCCCTCCGGTTTCCCGGTAGCCGCTCCCCTCTCCGAGCGCGAGGCTCCCGCCGAGCACGAGAGAGAGAAAGCCGCGGTCTTCGGTTTCGCGGACGACCTGTTCCGCGATCCGCCGGAGCAGGCCCGTGAAAAAAAGGTCCGTATCGGGGTCGGATGACGTGACGAACCGAGACGGACCGATCGCTTTCTCCTTCTCCCCTGGAATCACTCGCCGCCGGCCGCCTCTCCTACAAGTACCGGTAGAGGAACTCGGGAATGACGTACCGCCTCCGGTTCAAGACGACACCCAGGATCCGGCAGTGCGCTTCCTCGAGGACGGTTTTCGCGCGGATCACGATCTCCCTTTTCGTTCGCTCCGACTCGATGACGAGGGCCACCCCGTCGGACGCGGCCGTTATGATCGCCGTCTCCGCGTAAGGGATGATCGGAGGCGCGTCGACGAGGACGAGGGCGAAACGCTCCTTCGCCTTTTCGAGAAAACGAGAGAAACGGGTGACCGTGACGAGCGCCCCGGGCGACGTCGTCGTGGTCCCGGCGGGAAGCAGATAGAGATGGTCGTCGCCGAGCCGGACCGCGACCTCCTCGAGGTCCTTCGTCCCCGCGAGAACGTCGGCGAGGCCCGCTTCTCCCGGGACGCCGAAAACCTCGTGGAGCCGGGGGGCCCGGAAGTTCGCGTCAACGAGCAGGGTCCGCCGCTCTTTTGTCGAGCCGAGGGACGCCCCGTATTCGGCGAGCACCGTGGACGTGCCCTCTCCTTCCACCGAGGAGGCGAACACCACGGCCTTCCCCCGGACGCCGCCGAGGGCCTTTCCGAGAGAGCTGTGAAGTGTCTCGTACTGGGTCCATACGTCGCGGAGCTGCTCCGAAAGCCGGGTCCGGGTCCCCGCTTTGAGGGGCATGTCCTCGCCCCGGCCGGGCCTCTCCTCCTCCGGCCCTCGCTTCGCCTTCGACAGAGCTTCGTAGATCTTGCTCATTCCGGCTTCCTACGCCCTTCTCAGCCTGCGGCGCTTGGGGATTGACGCGAGGACAGGGAGCTCCACGTGGCGTTCCACGTCCTCCCGGCTCTTGAGCGAATGGTCCATGGTCTCCACGAAGAACGCGATGCTGATTCCGACGAGAAGGCTGAAGGCCGGCACGAGGGCGAGCCGGACGGGGTCCCGCGGATTCGTGGCGACCGGGGACGAAGCCTCGGAGAGGAGGTTGAGCGTGTAATCCCGAGAACTGACGGTGGAGACTCCGATTTGGATCCTGCTGTCCAGGAGCCGCTGGTATTCGAGGGCCGTCAGGTCGATCGATCGGTCCAAATTGTCCAGCTCCCGCTCCGCCGCCGGGAACGCCTGGAGCTGTCCTTCCAGATCTTGCATCTCCCGGCGGAGGGTGGTCGCTTCCGCCTCGATCACGGCGAGGTTTCCCTCTTGGATGCGGATCACCTTTTCCGATTCGGCCCGAATCTCCTCGCGGATATCCGCGATTCGGTCTTCCAGGGCGATCACGGTGGGGTGCTGCTCCGTGTACCGCGTCAGGAGCTCCTGGCGCTGCTGCTCCATCTCGACCATCCGCGCCCTCAGCAGGTAGACGGTCCGGAACATGCCGACCTGGTCGTCGTTCCGCCTGGTGTCGAAGGGGATCTCGACGTTCTCTTCGTAGAACAGTCGCCTCGTCTCGTCGAGGTCCGCCTTGCTGGCGGCGTACTGCCTCTCCACGCCCACAAGGGCCTCGCGGGTGAACGAGATCCCCCGGATCACGTAGTCCTGCTGGGTCCCGATGCGGACCATGGCGGCCTCTTCCTGAACCGCCTGTTTCCGGTTCGCCAGCTCCTGCAGCCTCTGCTCCGCGTCCGCCACCTGGGTGCTGAAGAACTCCTGTACGTTCGGGAGGGCGAAGAGATCGCCGTGAATCTGGATGTACCCGCGGGCGACGGCGTTCGCCACCGGCTGGGTCTCGAGCCAATTCAGCGACATGTACTCGATGCCGATCACGTTCGACTCGGAGAGCAGCTTCGACGATACCCGGCCCGGATCGATGACGATCGTCTCGACCCCCTCTTCGATCGCCTCCTCGTTCAGGATCCGTTGGGCCCTGTCGATGACCGGCTGGCTCTCGGCGATCTCGAGCTCCGAGTTCACCGTCTCGTCCCATGTGAGGAGCGAGATGTTCCGGTCGAGCGCGCTGTTCCGCATGCCCCGGTTCAAGAGCACCTTCGCCGTCGCCCGGAACTCCGTCGGGATCCGGCTCGCGTTCCAGGTCACGAAGAGGCTCGTGGAAAGAAAGAGGATCAACACGATCCACTTCCGCCGGAAGAGCACCTTGAAGAGATCGCGCCCCGTCAGCTGGGGCGCCAACCGGGCTTCCGTTTCCTCGATCGGGACGCCGTTCAGAGCCTTGTTCACGTTCTCTCCCCTGCTATCGCCGGTACCCGGTCGTCACGGCCAGTTTCCAGGTCGCGTCGATCGGCGGCAGGATGATACCGAAGAAACGATCCACGAAATCGCGCGCCGAAGCGATCTTGCCCATCGGTACGTAGATGATGTCCATGTGGGCGAGGATCGGGTCGGAGCCGACCGCCCCCCGCAGAATCTCTTTCAGGTTCACCTTGAAGGCGAAGGGTTCTCCGTCCTCGCCCATGCGGATCACCATGACGTCTTCGCAGCGGGCCTCCTTGGTCCAGCTCCCCGCGGTCGCCACGGCCTGGCTGAGCGACGTCGGCGTCGTCAGAGGGTACTCGCCCGGCTTGTCCACCTCGCCCACCACGAAGAACCGGCGGCTCTCGAAATCCCGGACGAGGATGTTGATCGACGGGTTTTTCAGATAGACCGAGTACATCTCCTCCAGGGTGCGGGCCAGCTCTTCCGGGGTGAGCCCCTCCACCGGGAGATCGCCGATGAGGTCGAACGAGACGACCCCGTCGGGGCGGACCGTCTGGGGGAGGTTCATCTCCGGCTGGCTCAGGAACCGGATCTCGAACTCGTCCCCCGGGGAGAGCCGGAAGGGACCGGCCTCGGGGCGGAGATCGAAGCCCAGGCCCTCTCCGGGCTCCCCTCCCTCTCCCCCGTCTCCGATCCGGGTGATCATGGGGACGATCGGGGCGTTCTCCTCGATCATCGTCTCCTCGATCTCCTCGTCCGTCGCCCGCCGCTCGGGCGCCTCAGGCTCGGGGAGAGAGGTGAAGTCGTCCTCGAACCCCGGCCGCGACCCGCAGCCCGGGAAAAGGGCGAGCAGCAGGGCGAGGGCGAGTGCGGCTCGCGCCGCGGCCGCGATTCCCCGGGTCATGACGCCTCCCGGAGAGAGAGAACGATCCCCACGGTCTTCATCAGGATCATGAAGTCCATCCGGAGCGAGCGGTTCCGGACGTACTCCAGGTCGGACTCGATCCACTCGTTGAACTGGGTCGACTTGCGGTTCGTCGCCTGCCAAAGGCAGGTGATGCCGGGCTGCACGGCCAGGCGTTCCCTCTGCAGCTCGCCGTAGCACGAAACTTCCTCCGGCAGATGGGGTCTCGGCCCCACCACGCTCATGTCCCCCCTGAGGACGTTGATCATCTGGGGCAGCTCGTCCAGACTCGTCTTGCGGAGGATTCGACCCACCGCCGTCACCCGCGGATCCTTCTCGATCTTGAACAAAGGTTCCTCCGCTTCGTTCAGATCTTTCAAGGACTGTTTGTGACGCTCCGCATCCTTGATCATCGACCGAAACTTGAAAAAACTGAAGGGTTTTCCCCGTTTTCCTATGCGCCCTTGGCGGAAGAAGACGGGTCCCGGCGAGTCGATCTTGATGAGCGCCGCGATCATCAGGAAGAGGGGAGAAAAGACGAGTAGGGCGATGGAGGCGGCCGCCACGTCGAGACCTCGTTTCACGACGAGATAGAGCGGGGATTCGTTCTTCCCAGTCGACACGGTCGTTCCCTCGTCCGGGGTGTTCGGCGGCGCTCCGCCGCGGTCCTCGGCGCCCGCGGGGCGCCCCGCTTCGAGATCTGTCTTTTCGAGGTAGGGTGACTGATGGGAGTCAGCCGCGCCTGCTAAAGAGCGTTCCATACGAGGCTTGGTCCCCCGGGGGCACGAAGCGCCCCGGCTTGCCGGTGCCTTGCGATATCCGTCATCTCCGCACGATGTCCGTCCGGTTCTCCGCGCCTTACGGAGATGGTCCCGCCTGAACGGCGCTCTTTAACAAGTTTCGCTAAGCCGCCTCCTCGGGTTGAGGGTTCATTCGGTGGGGTTGAGGCGCCCCTCCGGTGCATGAGAGCTAACCGGATGGGAGCTATCATCCTATCCTCTCCACCACCCATGGGTAAGAATAACAGAGAGAGGGCGTTCCGTCAACCGGAACGAAGACCCAAGAGACACGAATCATAATGGTTGCGCCTTCCCCGGCGGTGGGAATCCTATGGACATGGCGGGGGCGGGTGGGTACAATCGCCCGAAATCCGGGGGAACGCCATGAGTTCGAAGAGGATCGAGATCGCCGCCGTTCGGATCCACCACCTGATCCGGGGGGGGCGGCCGGACGAGGAGGGACTGATCCGGGGCGTGGTCGTTCATCCCCTCACGCTCCATCCGGACGACCGGGGGCATTTCGCCGAGGTCTTCCGGTCGGACGACCCGGTCGCGGCGGGGTTCGAGTTCCGTCAGAGCTCCATCACCCGGACCCGGCCCGGCGTCGTCAAGGCGTTCCACTGGCACCGCCGTCAGGACGACATCTTCTGCCCCCTCGTCGGGACCGCCCGGATCGCGTTGGTCGATTTCCGGATCGGCTCGGAGACCTACGGTACGGCGAACTCGGTCTTCGCCGGAGAGTTGTACGCCAAGGCGGTCCGGATTCCGGCCGGCGTCGCCCATGGGTACGAGGTCATGCCCGGTTCCGATCTCGTCATGGTCTACTACACCGATCAGTTTTACGATCCCACCGACGAACACCGCATCCCCCACGACGACCCGAAGGTCGGCTTCACGCACTGGGGCATCACGCACCGGTAGGGTGGGGTGGCCGGTATCCTCGACCGAGCGTGCGAGGACGGCCCGGTCCTGTCCGGCCTGTCCTGTACGGTGCACTGCCCGCCGCCATCGTCATGGTCTTCCGCGAGTGCCGGGCCGGTCCGTCTCTCTTGCGCCTCTACGGCGGGTTCCGATGAATGTCCAAAACTCTTGAATGACCAGGCGAATGAGGCCCACCGCCATCCTCTCCGACCGGGAATCCGCCCGAAGGGGAATGGTGCTCCTTGATCCAAGTCGTCTCCTCAGCCTCTCCACGATTCCTCGATCAGAGATGCATCGGAGGTCGATTCCAACCCGCCGATAGAGCCTGTGAACCTCCTTCCAACCCAACAGTCGGTTCAGTGTATAGGTGTCCGCCCGGCGGGCCAATCTGGTGACATACCACTCCCCGCCCCCCCGACTCATGAGGCTGAGTCCGGGCAGACCGTAGTGTCCGTCCGATCGAAGCGCCCGAAGGGAGAATCGATTCGGGACGGTCAGGTAGAGTACTCCTTCGTCTCGCAAGAGACGGGCGTGACTCTCGGCGAGAGCCTCGCGAGATTCGACGTGCTCGATGACATCGTTGCACACGACGGCGTCGAAAGAGGCCGACTCCAACTCCGCGCCGTAGTCGGTCGAGAGCCTGGCGTCCACCGAAAGTTCGAAATCACGGGCGAGGGCCTCCGTCCTCCGAACCCGTGATTCATCGACATCAATCGCGGTTACCGATGCCCCCGCCTGCGTCAGAGCCACGGCGATGCCCCCTTCTCCGCAACCGAAGTCGAGCATTCGGGAGCCCTTCAGGGAGATGAACTCCTCCAAAGCGGTCCCGCATTCTCTCCCGCGCAGGATCCCCGTCAGGCCGTAGAGCAGCCAGGTCCGGTACTGAGGATGAGAAGGAGGTGGGAGACTTCCCTCGAGAAGTCGCCGATACTCGCCGGATTCGAGAGTCTTTCGGGTGGGTTCGTCGAAGCTCCTGTAAAGGGATTCGAGATAGTCCAATGGGAAGCCCCGCTGATAGCGAATCCGGCCGGAATCGCCCTTGACTCGAGACCACTTGACCTTGTCCCTGGCGTACGCGACTGCGAGGATTCGCATCCAGGAGGATTCTAGGCCCGACCGGTGTCACCATCAAGGCAAATCGGGGTTTCATGGGACATAGAAGCAGTCATCGAATCGTGCTCATGGAACCAGCCCGAGCTTTCGGGATCGGCACACTCCGGAATCGGATGATCGGTTTGATGAAGGTCTCGTCACTTCCGCTGCCCATCCCCTTCGATGCGGACCTCCGGTCCTGCTCCGGACGGACGGGCCCCGGCCGTGCGAGCCCCCGAGGGCCCCCGGGACCCGGCCGTATGAGCCTCTTCCCGGTCGTGGACTCGCGCCCCCCCCCCTGCTACAATCATCCACCGAACGAACACCCGCTTCCCTTCCACCCGAAAGGAGCCGGCCGACCATGAAAGGCATCGTCCTCGCCGGAGGCTTGGGCACCCGGCTCCACCCCCTCACCAAGATCACCAACAAGCACCTGCTTCCCGTGTACGACAAGCCGATGATCTACTACCCGATCCGGACCCTCGTGAACGCGGGCATCACGGACATCCTCGTCGTGACCGGCGGCAACCACTCGGGCGATTTCCTCACTCTCATGGGGAACGGCCGCGATTTCGGCCTCCAGCATCTGAACTACACCTATCAGGAGGGCGAGGGGGGTATCGCCGAGGCCCTCGGCCTCGCCGAGTACTTCGCCGCGGGCGAGCGGGTCTGCGTCATCCTCGGGGACAACATCATCGAGCGCTCCATCGCGCCCGCGGTGCGGGCCTTCGAGAAGCAGCCGGCGGGGGCGAAGATCCTGCTGAAAGAAGTGCCCGACCCGGAGCGGTTCGGGGTGCCCGAACTGAGCGGCGACAGGGTGCTTCGGATCGTGGAGAAGCCCCAAGATCCCCCTTCCCCCTACGCGGTGATCGGCGTCTACCTGTACGACGCGCGGGTCTTCGAAATCATCAAGACATTGAAGCCCTCGGACCGGGGGGAGCTCGAGATCACGGACGTGAACAACGCCTACATCGAGCGGGGCGGGCTGACCTGGGACATCCTCGAGGGGTGGTGGACCGACGCCGGAACCTTCCCTTCCCTTTTCCGGGCGAGCGAACTCGTGAAGAAGACCGGCGCGAACCGGCCGGAGTAGGAGAAGGCCCGTGAAGATCCTCGTCACCGGCGGCTGCGGCTTCATCGGATCGAACTACGTGCTCCACCGGCTCGGGACGACGGGCGACACGATCGTCAATCTGGACAAGCTGACCGACGTCTCGAACCGGGCGAACCTCGCGGGAATCGAGGGGGACGCCAGGTACCGGTTCGTTCAGGGGGACATCGTCGACCGGGAGACGGTGAAGCGGGCGATGGAAGGCGTGGAGGCGGTCGTGCACTTCGCCGCCGAGTCCCACGTCGACCGGAGCATCGAGGACGCGACCGGATTCTACCGGACCAACGTGGAGGGGACCCTCGTTCTTCTCGAGGATGCGCGGCGGGCGGGAGTCGACCGGTTCGTGCAGATCTCGACGGACGAAGTGTACGGTTCCCTCGGCGCCGAAGGGAGCTTCCACGAGAACCTCCCCCTCCTTCCGAACAGCCCCTACGCGGCGAGCAAGGGATCGGCGGACCTCCTGGTTCGCTCTTTCGTGAAGACCCACGCCCTTTCGGCGGTGATCACCCGCTGTTGCAACAACTACGGACCTTTCCAGTTCCCGGAGAAGCTGATTCCCCTCATGATCATCCGTGCCCTCGGCGACATGCCCCTCCCGGTCTACGGCGACGGGAGGAACGTGCGCGACTGGATCCACGTGGAAGACCACTGCCGGGCCGTCGATCTCGTCCTCGAGAGGGGGGTACCGGGGGAGGTTTACAACGTGGGCGCTCGGAGCGAAATGACGAACCTCGCCATCGTGAGGACCCTCTTGACCCACCTCGGCAAGCCCGAGTCGCTCATCCGCTACGTGGCGGACCGGCCCGGGCACGATCGGCGCTACGCCATCGACCCCGCGAAGATCGAAGGGGAGATTCGATGGAAGGCCGAGCGCACACTCGAAGAAGGCCTCGAAGCGACGGTCCGCTGGTACGTCGACCACCGGGAGTGGTGGCAGGTGATCATGGAGCGCCCCGCCTGGCGCCGCTACTTCTCCGCCATGTACGATGCCCGCCTCGAAAACGCGAGCAGTACCCCGAAGGAATAGGATCCTGAAGGCCGATTCCGAGGACGGGCGCCGGCGGTGCGGAATGCGGCGGTTGTGATATCATGGGACATGGGCGAGAATCGCGATCGCCGTAGGCCGGGCCCGCCGCCCCGGCCGCGGTTCGTCGGCAGGGGCGGCGCCCGCGTCTCCGGAGAAGGAAATGGAACTGCGCCATGGCATGTGCGTTTTCGTTCTCGTTCTCTCTCTCCTTTCCCTCGGCCATTGTTCCCCCAAGTCCATCGAGAGCCGTCCACCCGATCGGGAACCGCCGGCGGAACGGGAGATGGAGCGTCCTCGCGTCGACCTCGAGAAGCTGGAGTCGGCCTACGGAGAGGGAATTGACCTTCAGAAGCGGGGAGAGTACCGGCAGGCGGACTCCGTTCTCACGGGTCTGATCGCGAGAGTCGACTCGCTCACCGCCGGAAGGCGTTCCGGCACTTCCCTCTCCCGTTCCCTTTCCCACCTGCGCTCCAAGGCCGCGTTCTTCCGGGAGGCGGCGCGTACCTCGGCGGAGAGCGAAAGACGGGAGGATGAACTGAAGCTGCGCCGCTCGGAAATCGAGAGATCTCCTCTCTGGGTCTCCGAAGAGAGGGCGAGCGTTCGGGAGAGCCCGGACCCGAACTCCGCCGTCGTGGCGATTCTCGGGGAGGGGGATATGGTCTTCCGGGCCGGTGGCGACGAGCAGTGGTTCCGGGTGAGGATTCCGGTCGATTCTCTGTCCCGAGATCCGGTCTCGACTCTCGAGGCCCTCGAGGCCCGGTATGTTTCCGGGTGGGTCCCGGCGTCGTTCGTGAGCGGCCGGGCGGTGCCCAAACCCACGCCCGAGGAACTGCGGGAGAGGGCGTCACGGAGGGAGGCCGAAGCCGCCGCCGCCCGTGACCGATTGCGCCGGGAGGAGTATCTCCGGAGCCACCCGGACCAACCGGCCGAGGTACGGGACGCCATTCTGGCGGGTGAAGTCACGCTCGGTATGTCGACGGAGATGGTCGGCGCCAGCCTGGGAGAGCCGGAGGACGTCAGGAGGACGATTTCCGCCGCGGGCGCCCGCGAGCAGTGGACCTATCCGACGAAAGCGGGAACGCTCCGGTCCCTCTACTTCGAAAACGGTGTGCTCACCGCCTACGAGGAGTAGGGATCATGGGACGGACCCTTGCGTGACCAGATACCTTATCCTGGTAGAAACAAGTCATCTGGACAGGAAGATGCCGAGGAAGAACCCGCGGCTCAGCACGGGCTACTACTCGGCGGGAATCTCGTAGGCGAGCGCCATTGCTCGATTCCAAAGGTAGCCCCTTCGGCTTTCAATGGAGACAGGAAGGAGGAACCCCGTTGGGAACTTCGGAAAGTCCCGGCCCTCCTTCCAGAGAAAGAGGACACGAGTGTCCGGATCTCCATTGCGTCGATCCGGCATCTCGAAGATCTCGAAGTCATCAGCTGACTTGAGGGTCTTTCCGGAACGGAAGGCTTCGGCGGCTCGCTCGACGAGGTGTTGTGATACTCTCAGCGGCATTGGCGGACCACCCCCTTTCCGTCTCTTCCCTGACCAGACACCGCCTTCTGCATGAAGTATATCGCAGGCGGGCCTCTCGGAACCAGGTCCCTTTCCGTTCTGCCCCGGAGAGAATCCGGTGCCGAAAGGGGATAACGCAATCAACGCAACTGCGGCCCCGAGACCTACAGCCGGCCGTAGATCCCCGCGACGAGGAGGGGGAGCAGGATCTCGTGGTGGCCCGCAAGGTCGATGCCCTCTCCCGACGGGCGGCGGAGGACGTTCTGGGTCGGGCGGTACATCCGGTTCATGTCGCAGTTGACGGCGAGGAATTCGCCCGGCGGGGAGCCGGCATTCCGGCACATGGAGACGGCCTTCAGGAGAACCTCGGGGAGAACGACCGCCGAGCCGGCATGGAGGACGACGCTCTCCCCGGTCAGCTTCTCGACGAGGGCGGTGAAGGTGAGGAAATCGCGCATCGTCGCCTCGCCGGTCGCCTCGCCCGACGCGCTCTTGTGCATGTGGACGATGTCCGTGCCGAGGGCGACGTGAACGGTGAAGGGAATTCCCGCTTCGTAGGCGGCGGCGAAGAGGGAGACGTCTTTGTGAGCCGCCTTCCCTTCCGCGAGAGCCCGCCCGATCGACTCGCCGAAGCCGAGGCCCTCGGCGAGGCCGTCCCGGAGGGCGCCGTTGATGCCTTCCGCGGTCTCCCCGGACATGCCGAAGATCCCCTTGGGTAAATTCTCCGCGACGTTCTCCGACGTGGTGCCGAAACGGGCGATCTCGTAGTCGTGAATCGCGCCGGCGCCGTTCGTGGCGAGGCCGGAGACGATCCCGTCCCGAATCAGCGGGATGAGCACGGGCGCGAGTCCGCACTTAATCACGTGGGCGCCGAAGAGAAAGAGCACGGGAGCGCCGCTCTTCTTCGCCGCCACGATCCGGTCGATGGCGCGGTTCATGTCCCGCGCCGCGAGAAGATCGGGAAGCCCCCGGAGAAGGGCTTCGACGGACGTTCCCTTCTTCATCGTCTTCCCGAACTGTTCGACCCGGACCTTGTGGCCCACATCCGAAACGGGAACGGGCTTGATACGGTTCAAGTCGAACCGGTCGTGTTTCGAGGGCAACGCCTTTCCTTTCATCCTCTTCTCGGAACCGGAAACTCCGTCGCTTCGCCCGGGGAGGATCCGGCACCGAGAGAGCTCCGCCCACTCGCCACCTACGGAGTCTGATAGTCCGTCAGCACCGCCTCGAAGGCGCCGAAGGTCACCTTGCTCTCGAGCTTCACCGGCATCCGCCGCTCGTCGGCGGTGATCCAGATGCTGAGCCGCCCCGCCTGCTTGAAGACGCCCACGGTTTTCAGGAAGGGTTCGATCTTGATGCATCGGAACTCGCCCGCCGGCACCTTCACCTTTTCCACCTTGCCGACGTCCACGTGGATCGGCCAGTTCTTCTTGCTCGAGTGGTAGATCATCTGAATCTTGTCGTTCAGGTTCAGCCGGGCCGTCCGGACGTAGAAGAAGGTGGAGAGAACATCCCGGGTCTCCGGCGTGAGCGGCACCTTCGTCGAATCTTCCTCATAGATCGCGTACCCCGCCTGGTGATCGAAGACCACCGCCTCATCGTCGCTGTACTTCCCCTCCCGCAGCCGCTTCTCGAAACGTAGGCTTCGCATCGTCGCCGGATCGACCCACGCGCGGACCTGGTCCCGGACCTTGAAGAAGACGTCGAAGAACGAGTTCGTCCGCGCCCGGGAGGTGAAGATCCAGCTTCCATCGGGGTCTTCGGTCACCTCGAGCTCCGCCGTTCCCGCCCGGATGAGCCCGTAGCGGATCGAAAAGGTCAGCTTCTCCCCCGGGCCGAAGGGCTTCCGCCCCGCGGCCGAAACCGCGGCCGGCGCCAGGAGGAGAAGAAGAACGAGGGCGAGCGCCGCCGCTCGAATACCATTCGTATTTCGTCTCATGGAATCAGTCTTCCCACGTTTGCTGTTCGAGAATCCAGTTCACCCCATACTCGAGGTTCCGCTCGATGCGGTCCGGCTCCACCCTCCAGAGGTGGCGGCGGTAGTTCAGTTCCCCCTTGCCGTATCCGGTCAGCACGAGGACGGTGCGGGCGCCGACCTTCTTTCCCATCTCGATGTCCGCCGGTGTGTCGCCGACGACGAAGGAGCGGGCCGGGTCGAGTCCTAGCTCCCGGGCCGCCTTCCGGATCAGGCCGGTCCCCGGCTTCCGGCAGCGGCAGCGCTTCGGGCTCGGCCCCTCCTTCGGGTGGTGGGGGCAGACGTAGATCCCGTCGACCCGGGCCCCCTCGAGAGAGAGAAGCCGCCGGAACCTCTCGTGGGTCTTCACCATGATTTCCTCGGTGAAGATGCCCCGGGCGATCCCCGACTGGTTGGTGATCACCACGACCGGGATCGACCGTTCGTTCAGGCGCCGGATGGCGCGCCCCGCGAAGGCGAACGTCTGCAACCGGGAGGGGTGATTGATGTAACCCACCTGCTGGTTGATCGTGCCGTCCCGGTCGAGAAAGACCGCGGGACGCGGCTTATCCGTCAAGGCCGCTCTCCTCCTTCGCGATCGACGTCCGGCCATGGTAACCCAGGGCCGGAGGCGAGTCACGGAGGATCGCCCGCGCCGCCCCCGCCGCCTCCTCCGCCGGGATGTCCACGAGGCAGGCGTGGCTCCGGTCGGGGAGCGGGCAAACATCGCCTCCGTGGAGGGAGCAGGGCCGGCAGGGGAGGTTCCGAGAGAGAACCATGTGCCCTTCACCCGCGGGGGGAAAACCGAGTTCGGGCACCGTGGGGCCGAAGAGGGCGACCACGGAGGTGCCGGCGCCGGCGGCGAGATGCATCAGTCCCGAGTCGTTCGTGAGGAGAACCGAGGCGTTTCGGAGCCGGGCGGCGGTTTCGGGGATCGGGGCGCCCGCGAGGATCTCCGGATTCGCGCCCGACTCCCGGGCGATCTCTTCGAGCAGGGGCCGTTCCGCGGCGGCCCCGACGAGCAGGATCGGCCGTCCTTCCCCGGCGAGGAGCCGGGCCGCCTCGGCGAAGCGCGCCGCGGGCCACCGCTTCGTCGGCCGCCCCGCGCCGGGCGCGAAGGCGATCGCCCCTTCGCCGCCGGCCCCCTCGGGGAGGGCAAGGGCGGGAGGGTCGTCAAGGACATCCGCCCCCGCCCGCGCCACGGCGCCGACGTAGCGGCGCCAGACCGGCGGGAAGTCCCCCCCCTTCCCCTTCTTCGTCCGGACAAGCCGCCGCCGCTCCCGGACGAGCCGCTCGTAACGGAAGACCCGGCGGGGGCGGACGACGGCGAGAAGGGCCCGGGCGCGGAGGTTGCCGTGAAGGTCGAAGGCGAGATCGTAGGGGCCGCGGAGGTCCCCCCGTCCCCGGAAGAAATCGACGACCCCCCGGCCTCGCGCGAATGGGACGATCCGGTCGATGCCGGGAAGCAGGGTCGCCGCTTCGGCGTACTCTTCCATGACGGCGAGGTCGATCCGCGCCTCCGGCCACGCCCGCTTCATCTCCCGGGTGGCCGCCGCCGTGAGGAGGAGGTCTCCGAGCCGCCCCCAGCGGACGACGAGGATCGACGCCGGCCCCCTCACCCGCTCACCGTCCTCGGCCGCTCCCGGAACTGCATCTCGAAGAGCTTCGCGTAGAGCCCCCCCGCCCGGATCAGCTCGGCGTGGGTCCCCTCCTGTGCGATCCGCCCCTTCTCGATCACCACGATTCGATCCGCCCGGAGGATGGTCGAGAGCCGGTGGGCGATGACGAGGGTCGTCCGGTCCTGCACGAGGTTCTCCACCGCCTTCTGCACGAGCGCCTCCGATTCCGCGTCGAGGCTCGACGTCGCCTCGTCGAGAATCAGGATCGGCGGATCCTTGAGAACCGCGCGGGCGATGGCGAGGCGCTGCCGCTCGCCGCCGGAGAGGCGGACCCCCCGGTCGCCGATCACCGTCTCGTAACCCTCCGGCATCGCCTCGATGAAGCCGGCCGCGTTCGCCGCCTCCGCCGCGGTGCGGATCCTCTCGAGGGAGAGGTCGGAGCGGCCGTAGGCGATGTTCTCCCGGATCGTGTCGTTGAAGAGGATCACCTCCTGGGTCACGATCCCCATGGCGCCCCGGAGGGAGTCGAGGTCGATCTCGCGGGTGTCCACGCCGTCGATGGTGATCCGCCCCTCCACGGGGTCGTGGAAGCGGACGAGGAGATCGACGAGCGTCGACTTGCCCGCCCCGCTCGGGCCGACGAGGGCGACCATCCGCCCGCTCGGGACCACGAGGTCCACGTCCTCGATGGCCGGCGCGCCGTCGGCCCCGTCGTAGCGGAACCGGACGCCCTCGAACCGGATCGCCTCCTCCACCCCGCCGATCACCTTCCCCCCCACGGGCCTCGTCTCCCTCGGCTCGTCGAGGACCTGGAAGATCCGGCGCGACGCGGAGAGCCCTTGCTGGGTCACCGTGTTCACGTGGGAGAGCTTCCGGATCGGTTGCATCATGTTCAGGACCGCCGCGAGGAAGAGGAAGAACCCCTCCGGGCCGAGGCCGCCCCCGGAGAGCACCTTGTTCCCCCCCACCCAGAGTACGACGAGCGCCCCGATCACGCCGAGCTGCTCGGCCACGGGACTCGCGAGAACGGCGACCCGTTTGAACCGGATGTACGAGCGGAGATAGCCGAGCGTGTTCTTCTCGAACTTCTCCCCCTCGAAACGCTCCATGGAGAACCCCTTCACGATCCGCATCCCCGAGATCGTCTCGGCGAGGTTGCTCGTGATCCGGGCCATGTCCTCCTGGAACCGGGTGCTGTAGCGGCGGAGCCGGCGGGAGACGTGGGCGGTGAAGACCCCGAGGAGGGGGAAGATCAGGAACGAGAGGAGGGCGAGGTCCCACCGCACCACCAGCGCCACGCCGATGAAGACGGCGAGGAGCATCACGTTCTGGATCGCCTCGGTGAAGATCACCGATACCATATCCCGGACGAGCTGCACGTCGTTCGTGACCCGGGAGATCAGCTCCCCCGTCCGGCGGCTCTCGAAATACGCCATGGGAAGGTGCTCGAGGTGGCGAAAGAGATCGTCCCGGATCTCTTTGATCACCCGCTCTTGGAGCGTGATCATCAGGATCTGGTGGAGGTACTGGAAGAGCCCTTTCAGTAGAAAAACGACGAAGACGCCGGCGCACACCTTGGCGAGGGCCCGGCGCGGATCGTCGTCGGAGAAGAGCCCGAGAAATCTCTCCCGCCCCTCCTCCTTCCACTCCGACAGGAGGGGGACGGGGGTCGGCCCTCCCGCTTCCGCGGGGGCGACCGTCTCCTCCGCCGCGGGGCCCTCGATCTTCCCTTCGAAGAGGATCTTCGTGAAGGGGAGAATCATGCCGATGGAGACGCCGCTGAAGAGTGCGAAGAGGAATGTGCAGACGAGGGCCACGACCCCTTTCCGCCACCAGGGGAGGACGTAGCGAAGGAGCCGGCCGAGGTCGCTCACGACCCGCCCCCCGTCACCTCCGCGCCGAGCTCATCGACCACTTTCAGGAACTGGTCCTCCGTGATCTCCTTGCGGATCGGGAGGATCCGGGCCGCCGTGCCTGCGGAGGGAATGAGCCAGGAGGGGGTGTCGTCGGAGAAGAGGCCGAGGGTCGGGACGCCGAGGGTGACGGCGTAGTGGAAGAGGGGGGTGTTCGCCGACACCATCAGATCCGCCCGGGAGACGAAGGCTACCGCCTGGGGGAGATCGTCGGTCTGGGCCCGGTACGGTTCGAGAAAAGCGAGGCGTCGCTCCAGTTCCTCCGCCGCGCCGCGGCGCTCGGGACCCGCGACGATCATCACCCGGGCGCCGAAGGCCTTCGAGAGAAGTCTCGCCACCGCGACGAACTTCGCCAGGTCCGGCTCCTTCCCCTCCTCCGTCCCCGGCTCGACGGCTACGAGAAGCCGTTCCGAGCGGGGCTGCCAGAAGTGGACGAGCCGCTCGGCCCGCTTGGCGTCCGCCTCCGAGACGCGGCCCCGCACCGGGTCGTCGAGAAAATCGAGAAAGCGGCCGGTCACGGCGCCGACCAGGTCGAGCAGCGCCTGGGCGAGGTAGGTGGTCTCTCTCGGCGGCGCCACCTCGAAGTTGAGGAAGGGATGGTGTTCGCCCACGCCGAACCCGACCCGCAGAGGCGTCTTGGATTCGTGGGCCACGGCGAGGAGGCGCGGATCGGACTCGCCGTCAAAGACGAAGAGGATGTCCGGCTCGAGCTTGGCCACTTCCTTCCCGAGACGACGGATCTCGGAGACCCGTCCCGAGCCCTTCTTCTCCTGAAGCACGAGCGCCTTGTCGGCGATCCGTTCCCGCCGGAGGGCGGCGGTGTTGTCGGCCCCCGTGACAACGCAGAGGCGGGCGTTTTCGTATCGGTCCCGGAGAAGCCGCATGGCGGGGAGCACGAGGGGGGGGAGCCGCGGATCGGCGCCGAGACAGGCGACGAGGCGGCGCGGCCCGATCAGTGTCTTCGGGATCGACATGGGAGGGGCCGGGGCCCGGCGGGCGACCCAATCGCGCTGGTACTTGAGGTAGAGCCCGACCAGATCCACCCTAGCGTCCCCCCTTCGGCGGCAGGCAGGCGAGGAGGAAAGCCTCTTCCACTCGCTCGATCGGGATGATGTGGAGCTTCTTCTTCACCTCGTCCGGCACGTCGGCGAGTTCCGGCTCGTTCCGGGCGGGCAGGACCACGTGGCGGATGCCGCACCGGTAGGCGCCGAGGATCTTCTGCTTCACGCCCCCCACGGGAAGGACATGCCCCCGCAGGGTGATCTCGCCGGTCAGCGCGACGTCGTGCCGCGCCGGCTGGCCCGAGATGAGCGAGTAGAGGGCGACGGCGATGGCGATCCCCGCGGAGGGACCGTCCTTCGAGATCGCCCCGGCGGGCACGTGGATGTGGATGTCCTGGCCCTCGAGAATGTCCGGCGGCGCGCCGCGGCGGTCGAGGAAACTCCGGACGAAGGAGAGGGCGGTCTCGGCGGACTCGCGCATCACGTCGCCGAGTTGTCCCGTGATCTGCAGGGATTGGCGGCCCGGCATGGACGTCGCCTCGATGAAGAGGATCTGCCCCCCCGAGGGAGTCCAGGCGAGGGCGGTCGCGAGGCCGATCTCGGGACGGCGGCTCTTCGCCTCCGGGTAGTAGCGGGGCGTGCCGAGGTAGTGCCCGAGGTCCTTGGCGGCGACGACGACCTTCTTCCGCTCGCCGCCGAGCCACGACACGGCCCGTTTCCGGCAGATCGCGGCGATGCAGCGCTCGAGGTCGCGAAGCCCCGCCTCCTGGGCGAATTCGTCGGTGATTCGCCGGATCGCCGGACGACCGATGCCGAGGGCGCCCGCCGCGAGCCCGTGGGCGCGGAGCTGCTTCGGAATCAGGTGGCGCTCGGCGATGGTCACCTTTTCGAGCGTCGTGTAGCCGGGGAACTCGATGATCTCGAGCCGGTCGATGAGGCCCGCCGGGATGCGGTCGATGCTGTTCGCCGTGGTGATGAAGAAGACCTCGCCGAGATCGAAGGGAAGGCTGACGTAGTTGTCGGCGAAATGCCGGTTCTGCTCGTGATCGAGAATCTCGAGAAGAGACGCGGACGGATCTCCCCGGAAGTCGGAGCCGATCTTGTCGATCTCGTCGAGCATGAAGAGCGGGTTCCTGACGCCGACGCGGCGGATCTCCTGAAGGACCCGCCCGGGCAGGGCCCCCTGGTAGGTGCGGCGGTGGCCGCGAATCTCGCTCTCGTCCATCACGCCGCCGAGGGAAAGGTGCGCCACCCGCCGTTCGAGGGCGTCCGCGATGGAGAGACCGAGGGTGGTCTTCCCCGTCCCGGGGGGGCCGACGAAGCAGAGGAGCGGCGACGGAGAATCGCTCTTCAGCTTCCGGACGGCCAGGAACTCGAGAACACGCTCCTTGGTTCTTCCCAGACCGTGATGGTTCCGGTCGAGGATCTTCCGGGCCCGCTCGAGATCGATGGTGTCTTCCGACGACACCGTCCAGGGGAGCCCGAGAATCCAGTCGATGTGGGTCCGGGCGATGGCGAACTCGCCGCTCTGCACCGGCAGGCGGCCGAGGCGTGTGATCTCGTCCCGGCAGGCGTTCTCCACCGGCACCGGGAGTCTCGCCTCGGCGAGGCGCCGGTCGAGTTCCCTCACCTGAGTCTCCCGCTCGTCCTCCTCCCCGAGCTCCGCCCGGATCGCGTGGAGCTTCTGGCGGAGGTACCGGTCCCGCTCCCGTTTCCCGAGGGCGGTCCCGACTTCCTCCCGCAGCCGGTTTTCGAGAACGGCGATCGAACGCTCCCGGTCCAGGATCTTTCCGAGCGTTTCGAGACGGCGCTCCACGTCCTCCTGTTCGAGAAGGAGGATCTTCTCCTCCGGCGAGAGACGGAGCCCCGCGGCGACGAGGTCCGCCGCCCGGCCCGCCGTGCCCGCCCGGCGCGCCTCGTCCGGGGCTCCTTCCCCCTCCACCATGCCCTCCCGGGCGGCGGCGTCGAAGGCGTCCAGCACGCTCCGGCGAAGCGCCTCGATGCGAAGCTCGTGGCCGCGCCCCGCGGGGGCGGGCCGGACCTCGGCGACGGGGAACCCTTCCTCTTCCCGGGTTTCCGAAACCCGGTCGACCCTCGTCACTCCGAGAAGGGTGAGCCGGATGCCCCCCTCCTTCTCGCGCCTCATCTGTTCGATGATCGCCGCCGTCCCGCGGGAGGAGAGTTCGCCGTCTCCGAACCGGGGGAAGAGGGCGACGAACCGGTGGCCTCCGAGGGAGTAATCGGCGAGGGCGATCTCCTCGGGGTCGACGAGATCGATCGACGTGCGCCCCCCGGGAAAGAGGACGTCCCGATGGAGGGCGAGAAGGGGGAGTTCCCCGGGGATCGGGACCTTGCCCGCGCCGATCAACGGTTTCGCCCTTCGCCCGAGCAGGGGAAAGAGATCTCGAGGATGCCGTCCACGTAACGGGAGCGGGGGCGGCTCCAGTCGTACCCGGCGGGCAGAGGGATGCGCTTCTCGAAGGGGCCGGCCCGCATCTCCAGGGAGTGGTAGCGCCGCTCCCGGCGGTCGTGGGGCGGCCTCCGCTCGCCGCGGACCACGAGGGCGCCCCCCTCGACGCGGATGTGGACCTCCTTCGACTTCATGCCCGCCACCTCGACGGTGACGAAGAGGGTGTCGTCCGCTTCGTACACGTCCGCCGCCGGAGCCCAAAGAAGCCCCTCCGCGCCGGTCGCCTCCGCCCCTCCGGCCCCGTCGTCCCGGGAGAGAAACTCGATCATCTCCCGGACGCCCGCGTCCTTTCGAGTCCCGCTCTCCCCCGTCATACGCGGAGCCTCCGCTTCGGAACGTCCATGTCGGCGGTCCACGAGTACTCCTCCTCGAAGACCCGGCGGAAGTCGAACACGCCGGTGAAGTCCTCGATCGAGTCGGCCTCGGTCTTGGAGAGGATCCCCTCCTCCACGAAACGGAAGACGATGCGCCCGAAGTCCTCGGTGGCGCGGAGGCCCCAGTGTTCGAACACCATCCGCGCCGTCGGGCCGTACCGGTGGAGCGCGAGCTCCCGGACCCCCTCGAGAAGCTCCCGGCCCGTCACGTGCCTTTTCTCGCCGATCCTCTCGAGGGTGACGTCCAAGGACTGGAGAAGAAACACGTACGCCTCCTCCCGGAAGCCCGGGTCTTTCGCCCGGATCCGGTCGATCGCCGCTTTCAGGTCTTTGGCCATCCGGTCAGGATCCTTCCCGGAGCACGCGCCGGTAAAGGTTCTCGTATTCGTCCGTCACCCGGTCGGTGGTGAAGGTCTCCGTGGCGCGCCGCCGGGCCTCGCCGCCCATGCGACGTCTTAAGTCGTGATTTTGCAATAGGTCGAGGGTCATTTCAATCATTCTTTCGAGATCGCCGAGCGGCGCGAGGTAACCGTCGACGCCGTGACGGACCACCTCGGGGAGACCGCCCCCATGGTAACCGACCACGGGCACGCCGCACGCCATCGCCTCGAGGGCGACGAGACCGAAGCTCTCCACCGTCGACGGGAGGAGGAAGACGTCGGCGAGGGGGAGGATCCGGTGGACGGCGATGCGGTTCCCGAGGAAGCTGATCCGGTTCTGCACGCCGAGCTCCTCGGCGAGGATGCGGCAGGGGATGCGCTCCGGCCCGTCCCCCACGAGGAGGAGATGGGCGGGCGTCGACTCTTGGACCCGGGCGAAGAGGTGGATCAGGTCGCGCACGTTCTTCACCTTCCGGAAGTTCGAGATGTGCATCAGCACCGGCCCCTCTTCGAGGTCGAGCTCTTTCCGGAGGCCTTCGTCGGGGTGATCCGCGAAGACCCGGGGGTCGACGAAATTGGGGATCACGTCGATCCTCTTCGTCACCCGGAGTTTCTCCCGCGTCTCCCGGGCGAGGAACTCGGAGACGGCGGTGACCGCGTCGGAGCGTTCGATGCTGAACTTAGTGATCTCGAAGAAGCTCTCCTCGCTGCCGACGAGGGTGATGTCCGTGCCGTGAAGCGTGGTCACCACCTTCACCCGGTCCGGACCGAGGATCTCGTTCGCGAGGTACGCGCTCGTGGCGTGGGGGATCGCGTAGTGAACGTGAAAGATGTCGAGCTTCTCCTTTCGGGCCACCTCCGCCATGCGCACCGAGAGGGCGAGCGAATAGGGGGGGTACTTGAAGAGCGGATAGGTGACGGTCTTCACCTTGTGGAACGTGATCCCCTCCCCCGCCGTCTCGAGGCGAAAGGGGCGGGAGTAGCTGACGAAGTGGACCTGATGGCCCCGGCGGGCGAGGGAGAGGCCGAGTTCGGTGGCGACCACGCCCGATCCCCCCGCGCTCGGGTAGCAGGTGATGCCGATTCTCAAGGGTCCTTCCTTCCTCCCACGGTGACGAGATGGGGAACCGGTTCCTCGGGTCCCGTCATCCGGGCGAGATCTTCCGCGATCCGGAGGCCGAAGCGGGCGGCGAGGGAGAAGAAGGAAATCGCCGCCTCCTGAGGCTTCCCTCCCGGAAGGATCTCCTGCCGCGCCCGGTGGATCCGGTTTCTCCGGTTCTCTCCCGCCCGGTCCGCGAGTTTCCTGACTCTCCGGACCGTGCGCTCCGCCTCCTTGAGGAAGCGGGATCGGGCCGGGTCGTCCGGGGGGACCGCGCCGGAGGAGCGCCTCTCCGTCTCTTCGAGATAGGCCGCGAGGATCTCCTTCGCCCCCGTGAGGAACCGCCCCTCGCCCGTTCCCGCCGCCCCCCCCCGCCCCGAGGGTTCTTCGCCCGCGAAGAGATCCTCCCACTCGAGCCCGAGGTCCCTGAGCTTCTCTTCCGTCCTGGCCGGCACGACGGCGTAGCCCGCCCGGGGGACGAGGAGGGGGCGGCGAACGCCCATGAGATCGTACAGGGGTCCGAGCTCTCCGTGGTAGACGAGCTCCGACAGGCCGACCACGGTGGCCGCGTTCGGGAAGACCGCGTCTTGAACCACCGGCCGGAGGGCGGCGTTCGGCGTCGCCCGGACCGTCCCCTCTTCGATCCGCCCGGCGAGCTCGCCCGGAGACATTCTCTCTCCCGACTCGGGGCCGATCCCGTCTTCGTCGAAGAGGACCGGGACGCGCGTTTCGCCTTCGAGAAGGAAGAAGAGCGCCCTCCCCGGCTCGGCCGGGAGAGGAGGCTCGATGCCCCGCTCCCGGAGCCGCGCGGCCCCCGCCCGAAGCGCCTCCGACGCCGCGCCGGGCCGCCGTGCGGCGGCGGCGAGAACCGCCCGCCCCCGGGGGTCGATCTCGGCGTCCCCGCCGTCGAAGAAGAGGAGGTCCGTCTTCGGGAAGAACCGGCGGGCGAGGCGCGCGAAGAGAAGGGTGAGGGTCGTCTCCTCTCCGCCGGTCAGGGATTCGGCGAGGGCGATGCACTCGTCCCGAAACCCGGTCGGGGGAAGGGCGTCACGAAGGCCGGCGAGAAAGGAGCGCCACTCCTCCGGCGCCACGGTCAGCGTCCCGACCCGGCGCCGGAGATGCCCGCCCCGGAAAGGATACCGGATCGTGCGGGGGTCCCCCTCCGGGCCGGGGACCACGACGCCGTCCACCTCGGGGAGGTCCGAGTCGTGGGAGGCGATCCAGAACAGGGGGACCACCGGAGCGTCCTCCCCGTCGAGGCTTCGGGCGAGGGCCGCGGCGCTCATCATCTTGTACGCGGCGAGGGGGGGGCCGAGAAGGAGCCCGGGTTGCTGGCCCGCGAGAACGAACCGGGTCGGCGCCCCTCCGAGATGCCCGAGCCCCCTCGCCGGCGGTCCCCCCGCCGCTTCGTTCAGGCCGGCGATCCTCCGGGCCGTCTCCCCGTCGACGGGTCCCGCCGACGTCGCTTCCCCCGTCCGGACCGGACGGGCGAGAGGAAAGTGGGGGTAGAGTTCCCGGAGCCTCTCGGCCCCCGCCCAGTAATCGCGGAGATGATCTCCCGCGGCGGCCGGGAAGGGACGGCGGCGGAGGGGAGCGGCCTCAGCGGCCATGAATTCTCTCCAAGTGAACCGGCTCGCCGCTCGCGATGCCGAGGCGCCTCGAGGCGCTCCCGGCGGCCACGGAGATCTCCACGGTCTCCCAGCTCCCGAAGAGCACCACCAGGCTACCCTGTTTCGCCTCGAGGAATGTGTGCACCCGTGTGTCGATCCAGGTGCCGCCGACGAGGGCGCGGAAGGGGGCTCCGGCGGTCCACTCCTCCACCAGGGGACGGTCGAGATTGGTGATCAGGTTGCCGAAGCGGTCGACCCAGACCACCTCGCCCGAAACGCGGCTCCCGGCGCGCCGGGGGGGCTCGATCGGCGACGGCGCGAGATCGGCGGGATCCACGGGGGAGCCGAATCGCTCCGGCTTTTCCCCGAGGGCGAGGCGCGCCGCCACGGGGGCGAAGATGTCCCGGCCGTGAAAGGTGGGGGAGATCCTCGGCGGCATCCAGGGGCCCTCCTCGATCTGCCACGCCCGGCCCCCTCGGCGCCGGAGGACCTCTCCGAAGAGACCGTTGTCGGGACCCACGAAAAACGACCCGCCCGCTTCGACCACGAGGGCGAGACGGCCCGTGCCGACCCCCGGATCGACCACGGCGAGATGGACCGTCCCCTCCGGAAAGTAGGGGGCCGTGTGGGCGAGGATGAAGGACGCGGTGCCGACGGCGCCCGGCAGGATGTCGTGACTCATGTCGACGAGGACCGCGCCTGGAGCGGTCGAGAGAAGGACGCCCTTCACGGAGGGGACGTACGAACCCTCTCCGAAATCGGTGAGGATCGTGATGATCCGGCGCTCCGTCACCTCGCCCCCTCCTCTCCCCACACCTCCGCCTCGAAGGCCTGCACCGTCGCGTCCTCCTCCTTCCACGCCTCCGGCGGCAGGCCCGCCTTCCGGCACGTCTCCCGGAGGAATCGCTCCGTGTCCCATCCCTCACCGGAGGCGACCTGCGGGAGGAGGAGCCCCGACGACGAGCCCCGCCGGACGATCAGTCCGTGCCGGCCGACCTCGACCTCCCGGGAGGGGTCCGCGAGGATCCGGAGCGGGCTCATGGCGGAAATCTCGATGCGGATCCTCGGGAGCTCCTTCTCGTCGATCTTGTCGAAACGGTAGTCGTCCCGCGCCGCGGCGACCGCCATCTCCGCCACGACCCGGACGAGAGGCATGTCGGCGACGACCCGCCCGATGCACCCCCGGAGCCGGCCGCCGGCCGTCAGGGTCACGAAGGCCCCCCTCTCCTCCGCGAGGGGGCCCGCCTCCGGAACCGCGGGTTCGAACGGGCGCCCCCGGAGCATCGCCTCGATCGATTCCCGGGCGACGGCGAGAAGCCGGGACCGGTCCGCCGCTCCGATCATGCCGCTCCCTCCCGGGCGAAGAGGAACGCGGCGTAACCGACCACCTCCTCCTTCCCCCCCGCCGTGTCCCCCGAGTTGGCGTAATCCAGCAGCCGGGCGGAGGCGCCGAAGTGCTCCTTCGAGGCGGTGGCGATGGTGAGGATCGGGCCGGCGCCGCACGCCTCCGTCTCCCCCCGTTCGAGGGCGGCGGCGAGGCGCTTCGTCTCCATCCGGCCGAGAAGGTCGAGAAGGAGCCCGTCGATCCGGACCGCCTCGTCGTAGGAGTGGAAATGGGAAAGGTCCGAGCTCGCCACGTAGAGTGTCCCTTCACTCCCGAAGGTTTCCGCGAGGAGCCGCGCCAGGGAGGCGGCGAAATCGAAATCGTGGGAACCGAGCACGAGGGGGACGAGCCGGAAAGAGGGGAGCGCGACCTGGAGGAAGGGAATCTGCACCTCGAGGGCGTGCTCCTCGGTGTGCGCCTCGGGGAGGTCGGAGACGAGGCCGCCCCCCTTCTCCAGCAGCCGGGCCGCGCCTTCCTCGTCGATCGGGACTTCGCCGAGCGGGGTCCGGTACGCACCGCGGGGCCAGACCGACGCGCCCCGGAAGTAGGCCCGGTGGCTCGGCGCGAGGAGGACCACCCGGTCGTACTCCCTCCCCCGGACGGCGGCGTAGGCGTTCCCGGCGACGGCGCCGGAATAGATGTAGCCGGCGTGAGGCGCCAGGAGGCCGATCACGGTCCCCCGGGGGGGGCCGTCCCCCGCCTCGCCCAGGTACTCGATCACGTCGCTCCGGAGCCGCTGGGGATCGGACGGATAAAACTGGCCGGCCCACGCCGCCTCGCGGACCGGACCGCCGGAAACGGCCATGATCCACCTCCTCGGCCACTTTCTGAACCTATCCGATTTTCAGACGGTAGACAATGGTGTTCCGTTCCCACCGGGGGTCCGGTTGGGGGAATTCCTCCACGTAATGGAGGCCCCGGCTCTCGCGCCGCCGGAGGGCGCACCGGACGATGAGGCGGCCCGTCTCGGCGATGCTCCGAAGCTCGATCAGGTCGCCCGTGAGGGCGAAGGAGGAGTAGCACCGGTCCACCTCGCGGTTGACGGCCTCGAGGATGGTCCGGGCGCTCTGGAGGCGGTCGACGGAGCGGGCGATCCCCACATAATGCCACATGGCCGTCCGGATCCGATCCCAGTTGTGGAGGATCATGAGGCGGCCTTTCTTCCGGCCGTTCGATTCGGGAGGCCCGGGGACCCGCTTCGGGAAGGGGTCCGCGGCGTGCCCCCGGAGGACCGCCGCCGACGCGTTCTCGGCGTAGACGAGCGCCTCGAGAAGGCTGTTCGACGCGAGACGGTTCGCCCCGTGCAGCCCGGTGTGGGCGACCTCACCGCACGCGTAGAGCCGGGCCAGGTTCGTTTTCCCTTCGGTGTCCGTGATGACGCCCCCGCACATGTAATGGGCCGCGGGCACGACCGGAATCGACTCCTTCGTGATGTCGATCCCGAGGGAGAGGCACTTCTCGTGAATGTTCGGAAATCGCGAGCGGATGTGGGCCGCCGGAATCGCCGACAGGTCGAGCCAGACATGCCGCTCCCCCCGGGTCTTCATCTCCCTGTCGATGGCCCGGGCCACGATGTCCCGGGGGGCGAGGGAGCCCCGGGGATCGTACTTCTCCGTGAACGACTCGCCGTCCAAGGTGCGGAGCACCGCCCCCTCCCCCCGCACGGCCTCCGAGATGAGAAACGACTTCTCGAGGGGGTGGTAGAGGCAGGTGGGGTGAAACTGGACGAACTCCAGATTGGCGAGCCGCGCCCCCGCCCGGTACGCCATGGCGACGCCGTCGCCGGAGGCGATGTCCGGGTTCGTCGTATACAGGTAGACCTTGCCCGCCCCGCCGGTGGCGAGCAGCGTGGTGCGGGCGAGGAAGGTTCTCACGCCTCCGGTGGTCCGGTCGAGAACGTGGGCCCCCCAGATCTCGCCGTGGTCGTCCCGGACCAGGTCGATCGCGTGGTGGTCCTCGAGGATGTTCACGTTCGGGTGGTCCTTCAGCGCTTCCAGGAGCCCCCGCTCCACTTCCCTCCCCGTGGCGTCCTTGGCGTGGACGATGCGCCGGCGCGAGTGCCCCCCCTCCCGCCCGAGGGCAAGCCCCTTCCCGTCCATCGAGAAACGGACGCCCCATTCGAGAAGCTCCTCGATCAGGGCGGGGCCGCGCCCCACCACCATGCGGGCGACGCCCTCGTCGGTCAGCCCCTCGCCGCACTTCAGGGTATCCTGCAGGTGGATCTCGGGGGAGTCGTCGGCGCCCATGACGGCGGCGATACCCCCTTGGGCGAGGTTGGTGTTCGTCTCGGCGCTCTTCTTCTTCGTGACCACCAGGACCCTTCCCGCCCCGGCCACCTTGAGGGCGTAGACGAGTCCGGCGATCCCGCTGCCGAGAACGAGGAAGTCGCACTCTCGATGGGCCACCGGTCGGCGCTCCTTCTCTCAGGGCCGGGAAACGAGCCGGTCGAGCGCGTCGGTTTCGCCCGTCCAGCGGATTCTCACGATCAGAGTATAGACGCCGGCCGCCTTCACGTCCCTGCCCGCGAGCCGGATCCGGTCCTTTTCGGTCGTGACGGGAACGGCGCGGAACCGGGCCGCCTCGTCCGCGATGTCGGAGCAGTCGCTCGGGGTGAATCGATGATGATCGGCGAAACGGATGGCGCCGCTGACGAGGGCTCCGGTCCCGGCGAGGAGATACTCGAAGGAAGAAGGATCGCCGATCCCGCTCACGGCGACCACCGGGCGTGCGCGCAAGTGCCGGAGATCGACCTCCTCGCCGGACGGGTCGAGCAGGCGGTCCGGTTCGTACTCGAAGCGGACACGCTCCTCCGGAGCGCCGACCCGGTCGAGAAGGTCGTCCAACCCTTCCGCCTCGCCCCCGGTCCGATTGATGAGAACGAGATGAGCCCGGCCGATTCCGGACGGGGGTTCCCGGAGGAGACCGCGGGGGAGGAGTCTCCCGTCGCCGAAGGGCGCCTCACCCCGGAGGACCACCACGTCCCGGTCCCGGGCGAGCCGCCGGTGTTGGAAGCCGTCGTCCAGAAGAAGAAGATCGGCGCCGAAGCGCTCGATCGCCGCCCGCCCCCCCTTCGTCCGGTCCCGGGCGAGGACGATCGGCGTTTCGGGAAGGCGCCCGCGCAGGAGGCACGGCTCGTCGCCGTAGAGGCGGTGCGCCCCTTCGGGGGGTTCCTCTCCCGGCGGAACGACCTCGATCCGCTCCGGATGGTCCCGCCCGTGGCCGCGGGAGAGGATCGCCGTCCTCCATCCCGCTCCCTCGAACCGGGCGGCCAACTCGGCGACGACCGGGGTCTTCCCCGTCCCCCCGGCGGTCAGATTCCCGACGCCGACGACCCGCGCGGGGAGCCGCGCACTCCAGCGGAGGCCGGCGACGTAGAGGGCGTTCCGGAGGCCCAGCCCCGTCCGGTAGAGCGCCTCACCGAGAGCGCCGAGGGGGCCGCCGATCGGCTCGGGCCGTCCCATCATGATCCCTCCGTCCCGAGGATTCCGCCCCGGACGAGCCGGTCGACGAGACGCCCCGCCGCCCCCCGGGCGGAGTCGATCGCGCCGCGTCCCGCCCTCCCCCGCCTTTTCCTTTCCCCGTCATTCCCCAGGAGCCACGCCATGCGGTCCGCGAGGGCCTCGGCCCCGTCCACGATCTCCAGGGCTTCCGCCTCCCGGAGCAGATCCGCCGCTTCCCGGCAGTTGTCGAGACGGGGGCCCATGAGCACCGGCACGCCGAAGCGGGCGGGCTCGAGAGGATTGTGCCCCCCGTGCTCGGAGAGGGAACCGCCGACGAAGGCAATGTCCGCCCGGGCGTAGAAGGAGAGGAGGTCGCCCACGGTGTCGACGAGCACCGCCCGCGCCTCGGGGTCCGGGCCCTCGCTCCAACGCCTCCACGAGATTCCCTCCGCCTCGAAGAGGGCCGCCCTCTCCGGGTGCCGGGGGGCGACGATCACTTTGACATCGGGACGCCGGAGCAGCTCCCGCGCGGCCCGGGCGACCGCCTCCTCCTCCCCCGGCCGGACCGAGCCGAAGACGGCCCACCGTTCCCCTTCCCCCTTCGAAAGGCCGAGTTCCCGGGGTTCCGGAACGGGCGTGTCGATCTTCGTGTTGCCGTGAACGAAGAGACGGTCCTCGGGCACCCCGAAGCGGGCGAACCGCTCCCGGTCGGTCTCCCGCTGGGCGCCGACGAGAGAGACGCGCCCGAGAACGGAACGGTAGAGGTCTTCGAAGCGGAGCATGCGACGGAACGCCGGGGACGAGATCCGCCCGTTCACCACCGCGACGGCCAGGCCGGCCCGGACGCTCTCCCGGATCAGGTTCGGCCATAGCTCGGTCTCCACGAGGAGGAGCGCCCTCGGGCGGAAGGCGCCGAGAAAACGGCGGACCGCGCCGGGGATGTCGAGGGGGGCGAAGCGGGAGAGCGCCCCGTCGATCGCACCCGCCCGGGACTTTCCGGCCCTCGTCATGGAGGTGACGAGGAGCGGCGCGCCCGGTCTCCTCCGCGAGATCTCCCGGAGGATCGGTTCCGCCCCCTCCGTTTCCCCCGCCGAGGCGGCGTGGACCCAGATCACCCCCCGAGGCACCGGTTCCCGGTGGCGGCCGAGCCGTTCCGCCCGCTCCTCCTCATCATCCGGGACCCGCAGGCGGACCAAGAGAGGCGCGAAGGGCGTTAGCGCCATTGTAGCATATTGATAGAGAGTGTCCATCATGCGGTTTCTACCACCGGTTGCTTCGTGCCTGCCGCCCGGTCCGCCTCCGCCCCCATTTCGAGGAGGGTCCTCTCCAGACGGAGCCTCGTCACTTCCATCTCCTCCGGCGAGAGGTCGGCGGGCACGTCGAACGGCGCCCCCGTGATGACCACCACCCGGGCGAAGAGGCCGGGGATCCGGAACCGGTCCCAGGAGCGGAGCGTCTTTCCCCGGGAGGCGGCGGCGGTGAGCGGCACGATCGGGATTCCCGCCCTCTGCGCGATGAGGATCGTCCCCGCCTGTACTCTCTCCCGCGGACCGCGGGGGCCGTCGGGCGTGATGGCCAGGTCGTGCCCCTTTCCGGCGAGCCGGACCATGCGGAGGATCGCCCGGGCCCCCCCCTTCCCCGTCGAGCCGCCGACGTGGGCGTGTCCCAGGCTCTCGGTGATCCGGCGGATGATCTCGCCGTCCCGGCTCCGGCTGATGAGGATCCGGATCATGCGGTTCCTGTGGGTGTACGTGAGGGGGAGGAGTCGTCCGTGCCAGAAGGCATAGAGGACCGGCGTCCCCCGGGCCCGGAGGGCCGTCTCGTGCTCGCTTCCGATCCAGGTGATGCGCCACGACGCGCCCATGATGCGGATCAGCCACGGGCCGAGTCGGACGGCGAGCTCGAAGAGAACCCGGTCGGCGAGCTTCTTCATCCCCCTCCCTCCGCCGCTTCGAGGACCGATTCCGCCGCCCGGCGGGAGGCGCCCCCCGCGCCGAGGCCCTCCCGGACGGCCCGGAGTTTCGCCCGGACCGGCGCGAGCCGTGACGGGTCTTCGAGCCAAGGCCGCGCCTCGGCGGCGAGGTTTTCCGCCGTCGCGGCGTGCTGGAGGAGCTCGGGGGCGACCCGCTCCCCGGCGAGGAGGTTCGCCATGCCGATGTGGGGGACCCGGACGAGGCGTTTCCCGATCCACCAGGAGAGGGGGGAGACCTTGTAGAGGATCGCCATCGGTGTTTGGAGACAGGCGGCCTCGACGGTCACGGTGCCGGACGCGACGAAGGCGAAGAGGGAGGCGCCGAGTAGATCGTAGGTCTCGCCCCGAACGAGGGGCGGACCGCCGGACCCGAGAATCCTCCGGTAGATCCCGTCGTCGAGGGTGGGGGCCGCGCCGATCATCGCCTCCATTTCGTGCCCTTCCCCCCGGAGCCGCCGGACGGCCCCCGCCATCACGGGCAGGAGCTTCTCCACCTCGTGGATCCGGCTCCCCGGGAAGAGGCCGACGAGGGGCCTCCCTTCGGGAACGCCCCGGCGCGCGCGCCACTCCTCGGCGCCCATCGACGGGCGGGCGAGATCGACGAGGGGGTGGCCGACGAAACGGACCGGGACGCCGCTCTCCCGGTAGAAGTCCTCCTCGAAGGGGAGGATGACGAGCATCCGGTCGACGATCTTCCGGAGCCTTCCCACCCGGTTCCCCCCCCAAGCCCACACCTGGGGGCTCACGTACCAGACCACCGGCACGCCTTCCCGCGCGCAGTGGGCGGCGAGCTTCATGTTGAAGCCGGGAAAGTCGATGAGGACCACCGCCGCCGGCCGCCTCTCCCGGACGAGGCGCTTCATCCGGCCGAGGGCGCGGAGGAAGAAGGGAATCTTCGAGACCACCTCGGAAAACCCGAGGACCGAGAACTCCCGGATCGGATAGATGATCTCGACCCCCGCCCCCTCCATCCGGTCCCCGCCGCATCCCCACAGCTCCGCCTCCGGCCGGAGCGACCGGATCTCGCGGGCGAGTTCGGCCCCGTACATCTCGCCCGAGGCTTCCCCCGCGACCAGGAGCAGATTCACGGCGTCCCTCCCGGGTGGAGCCGGTAGTGGAGGAGGAGCGCCAACGTCAGGAACGCGACGGTGAGGAGCGTGGAGCGCTCGATCCGGGCCGCCTCCCTCCAGGACCATCGCGGCGGCCGGGCCGAACGTTCCGGCGGCCGGGGGAAGAAGCGGGGCGCCCTCGCCGCGTAGGCGCCGTACGCCTCCGGGTGCCGCCGGTGGAGTTCCTCCTCTTCGGAGATGATGATCGGTCCGTACTGGATCGCGAAGAGAAGGAGAAGGAGCGGTGGAAACCAGGCGAGGCCGGTGGCGATCGCGAGGCCCCCGGAGAGGAGCAGGTTTCCGGCGTAAAGGGGATTCCGGGTCCAGCCGTAGGGGCCGCCCGTCACGAGTCCCTCGTCGCCGAGGCGCCGCGTGCGGGAGGCGCCGCCGATGTGCCGGAGCGCGGCGAGCCGGAGACCTTCGCCGGCACCGGCGAGGGCGAGCCCCGCGGCGAGGGAGAGCGGCGTCGGCCGGCTGAAGGCGAGGACCACGGCGACCAGGGGAAGGGGCGTGTAGCTCCGGTACCGGTAGAAGAAGCGCCCGAGTCCGGGCAGGAACCGCCGCGGGGGCGCCTCCACCCCCTTAGGGACCGGAGCCATGGCCCCCGTCCATCTTTTCCAGAATGCGATGGGCGACCCGGAGCGCATCGGCGGCCTGAACCGGCGTGACGATCTTCGCCTCCTCCCCCCGGACGGCGCGGAGGAAGTGGAGGATCTCGATCTTCAGGGGCTCCCCCTTCTCGACCGCGGGGTCGCGGCGTTCGATGAGCCGGGCGAAGGACTCGGGGGTCAGCTCCCGCGGGGGCGGGAGATCGCCGCTCCGCCGGTAGACGGTCACGGTCTGGTCCGTGTAGCTGACGGAGATATAGCGCGTCTCCTCGAAGATCCGGATCTTCCGGGTCCTGCCGAGAGAGATGCGGCTCGCTGTCAGGTTCGCCACGCACCCGTTCTCGAACCGGAGCCGGGCGTTGGCGATATCGATGTTGGAGGAGAGGACCGGCACCCCCGTCGCCTCCAGCCCCTCGAGGGGCGAGTCGACGAGGCGGAGGAGCACGTCGATGTCGTGGATCATGAGGTCGAGAACGACGGAGACATCGAGGCCCCGCACGTCGAAGGGGGAGAGCCGGTGGATCTCGACGAACCGGGGATGGCATTTCTCGGCGAAGAGCGCCTCCACGGCGGGGTTGAATCGTTCGAGGTGGCCCACGGCGAGGACCAGGCCATCCTTCTCCGCCGCCTCGGCCATCCGGTCCGCCTCGGCGGGGGTCGAGGCGATCGGCTTCTCCACGAGAACGTGAACGCCCCGCTCAATGGCGCCGAGCGTGACGTGAAGATGGGCGGTGGTGGGGACGGCGACGCACACCGCCTCCGAATCGGCGAGGAGGAGGTCCATGTCGTCATAGGCGCGGCATCCGCCGAAGGCGGCGGCTTCCCGGGCCCGGCCGCCGTCGAGATCGAAGACGCCGACCAGCTCGGCCTCGGGCGAGGAGGCGAGGACCCGGACGTGGTTCCTGCCCCACGTTCCGACGCCGATCACTCCGGTGCGGACCGGATCCATCCGTGCCGTCCCTTCCCGGGGAGGATCAGGTGATGCCCCGCTCCGACGATTCGATGAAGTCGAGGAGGTAGCGGATTTCCGGCAAATCGGGCAGCTCGGCCCGGATCGCCGCGACCGCCTGGGTGACGTTCTTCTCCGAGCGGTAGAGGAGCTTGTACGCCTTGCGGAGCGCGCTGCGGGTGTCCGTCGAGAAGCCCCGGCGCTCGAGGCCGACTTGATTGATCCCCACGATCCGAATCGGGTTTCCCGCGGCGAGCATGTACGGGGGCACGTCCTGGGGGACCCGGGAGCCTCCGCCGATGTAGGCGTGGGACCCGATGCGGGCGAACTGGTGAACCGGCGTGACGCCGCCGATGCTCGCGTAGTCCTCGACGGTCACGTGGCCGGCGAGGTTCACGGCGTTGGCGATGATCGTGTGATCGCCGATGACGCAGTCGTGGGCGACATGGACGTACGCCATGATAAGATTGTGGCTACCGATGCGCGTGACCCACTTGGCGTCGGTGCCGCGGTGGATCGTCGCGAACTCGCGGATCGTATTGTCGTCGCCGATTTCGACGTGGGTCTTTTCGCCCGCGTACTTCAGGTCCTGGGGCTCCACACCGATGCACGTGGAGTGGAAGATCCGACAGCGGGCCCCGATCTTCGTCCACCCGTCGATCACGTTGTGGGCGCCGATCGATGTGTTCTCCCCGACCTCCACGTTCTCGCCGATGATCGAGCAGGGCCCGACGTTGACGGTCCGGGCGAGCTTGGCGCCCGGCGCGACGATGGCGGTCGGATGAATCCGGCCGGTCAGGACCTCGGGTTCGGTGCCCATGCTTTCTCCTTGCTTCGCCCCGCCGCCCTATCGGTCGACGATCATGGAGAGAAGATCCGCCCCGGCGACGAGGTCGTCGCCCACGTAGGCCCGTCCCCTCATCTTGCACGTCCGCGTCTTGAGCCGGAGGAGTTCGAGCTCGAACCGGAGGGTGTCTCCGGGGAGCACGGGCTTCCGGAATTTCGCGCCGTCGATGCCCATGAAGTAGACGAGTTTGCCCTCCGGATTGTCCACGGAGCTGAGCAGGAGGATCCCGCCGGTCTGGGCCATCGCCTCGATGATGAGCACCGCGGGCATGATCGGGTGACCCGGAAAATGGCCGATAAAGAAGGGCTCGTTGATCGTCACGTTCTTTATGCCCACCACCCGCTTCTCCGTGAGCTCGATGATCCGGTCCACCAGGAGGAACGGGTAACGGTGGGGCATGATCTTCATGATAAAATTGATGTCCACGTTCGACGCGGAGAGGGTCTCGTGGCGGAGTTTGAGGGTCGGCCCGTGCTTCTCGTCCGCGTAACTCCGGAGAAGATGGGCGAGCTTCACGTTCGCCGAATGGCCGGCCTTGTGGGCGAGGATGTGCCCCTTGATCGGGAGCCCCACGAGGAAGAGATCGCCCAGGAGATCGAGGACCTTGTGCCGCACGAACTCGTCGTGGAAGCGGAGGCTCTCCTCGCTCGCGACCTTCTCCTTCTCCACGACGATGGCGTTCGCGTAGGAGCCTCCCTTGATCAACCCCATCTCCCGGAGGCGGTCCACCTCCGTCTGGAGCGCGAAGGTCCGGGCCGGGGCGATCTCCCTGACGAAGGACTCCTCGTCGATGTCGAGATCGACGTGCTGGGTGCCGATGAGGGGGTTGTCGTACTGGATGGTGAAGCTGATCCGGAGCCCGTCGTGGGGAAGGGCGATCAGCTCGATGCCGTTCTCCTGGAGCGCCACGGGCCGGTCGATGCGGAGGTAGAAACGCTCCGCGTCCTGGGGTTCGATGCCCGCCTCGGTGAGGAGCTTGACATAGGGGAGCGCGCTCCCGTCCGGCTCGGCGGGCTCTTCCGAGTCCATGTCGATGTAGAGGTTGTCGATGCCGAGACCGGCGAGCGTCGCGAGGACGTGCTCCACCGTGTTGATCCTGACGTCGCCGTTCTCGAGGATCGTCCGGCGGACGCTCCCCACCATGTCGGCGGCATACGTGATGTCCGCGACGATCTCGACAGGCTTGTCGAAATCGGTGCGCACGAAACGGACGCCCGTGTTGACCGGCGCGGGACGGAAAGTCATGTTGACCTTCTTCCCCGTGTGAAGACCGACCCCGGACATCGGGACCGGGCGGGCGATGGTCCGCTGCCGCACCCGCGTGCTCATCGGCCTTCCTCGTCTCGGAGGTGGTTCTTCTCCACTTGCTCCATCCGCCTCTCGAGACTCGCGACCTTCCGGATCAGGTCCGGAATCTTCGTGATACCCGCGTAAATTCGCCGGGAAAGACTGTGCTCCCGCGCCGGATAGCCGGAGACGGCGGTGTTCGGGGGGACCGACTTGGTCACGCCCGCCTGGGCCCCGACCCTCACGTTGTCGCCGATCTTGATGTGCCCCACGATGCCGGCCTGACCCGCTACGGTGACGTTGTTGCCGATCTCGGTGCTCCCCGAAACGCCCACCTGGGCGACGATGATGCTGTTTTCGCCGATCACCGCGTTGTGGGCGATTTGAACCAGATTGTCGACCTTCGTCCCCCGCTTGATCAGCGTGACGCCCACCGTGGCCCGGTCGATGGTCGTGTTCGCCCCGATCTCGACGTCGTTCTCGATCACGACCCGGCCGATCTGGGGAATCTTGATGTGGCTCGGGCCGTTCTTCGTGAACCCGAATCCGTCGCTCCCGATCACCGCCCCGCAGTGCAGGATCACCCGGTCGCCGATCTCCGAATCCTCCCGGACCGAAGCGTTCGGATAGAGGAGGCAGTCGCGGCCGATTCTCGCGCGGAATCCGACGTAGCTTCCCGCGAGAATCCGGGACCCGTCACCGATGACGGCGTCATCCTCGACGACCACGTGGGGACCGATCGTGATCGACGACCCGAGGGTCACGCTCCGGCCGATCACGGCGGTCGGGTGGATCCCCTGGGTCCTCTCGTAGTCCCGGGGCGCGAAGAGCTCGATCACCCTGAGGAAGGCGACGTACGGGTTCGGATTGACGAGGAGGTTCTTCCCCTCCACCGATTGGGGACCGTTCTTCGCGAGGATGATCGCCGAGGCCGATGTCGACTGGAGATGGGTCTCGTAGCGGGGATTGGCGAAGAAGGTGATGTCCCCCACCTTCGCCTCTTTGATCCCGGCGACGCCGGTGATCTCTGTGGAGCCGTCGCCGACGATATGGCCGCCGACGCGCTCCGCGATCTCGCTTAACTTCATAATAGCGAAATCCTAACGACGCGTCCGGGCCCCGTCAAGCGTTTTTTCCTTCGCTCTTCTTCTCAATTCCATGAAATGGAATCAGTTAGCTACCGGTTTGCCGCGGCGGCCCCCGGCGGGAACGGCACGGGATGCGGGGCGCCCGGCGCTCGGTCCGGATTTCCTATTCGAGGCCCTTGTTCAGCTCCTCGAGAATCCGGGCGGTCAGGTCGATGCCGTCCGACGCGTACACGATCCCGCCGACGGCGGCGTCGAAGACGATCGTGAATCCCTCTTCGTCGCCGATCTTCTGGAGAATGAGGTTGATCTTCTCGATGATGGGCTGCACCAGTTCGCTGTTCTTCGAAGCCAGTTTTCCCTGGGGGCCCCAGACGGACTGGACGAAGGTCTCGTAGGCGCTCTGCTTGGCCAGAATCTCCTGCTGCTTCTCCTGCTTGCGCGTGTCGGAGAGAATCAGGCTCTGGGCCTGGTATTCTTTCTGGAGGGAGTCGAGATCCGCCTTCATCCCCTCCGCCTGCTTCTCCCACGCCTCCACTTCCTGATCGAAGGAGCGCTGGGCGTCTTCGGTCCCTCTGTATTCGGCGAAGATGCGGGCCGAGTCGATGTAACCGATCTTGGCGTCGTCGGCCGCCGCGGGGGCGGCGCCGAGGAACGCCGCGAGCGCGAGCGCCGAGATGCCCGCGAGAAGGTCTCGAAGTTTCCGCTGTTTCACGATCGTCCTCCTATCGACGGAATGGCGGGCCCGCCCACGGGCGGTCTCGCCTCTCCCGGTTCTCCTCGTTCTTCCTGTTCGATTCCCCCCCCGCCGGGAGGGGATTTCCATCTCAATTCTCCCCTTATACCCCATCCGGGGGTGTCCGGTCCACACATTGAAAGGGACTCGGGGGGGGCTTCGAGTTCCGGATCCGGCCGATTCCGCTGCCCCCTGGCCTGAGGGTGGCACGGGATCTCGTCGCGAGGGGTCGGCTCACGAGGCGCGAGGCCGACTTTCACCCTTCGAGACGATTCGAACGGTCTCGATTCCCCGATATCTCGCAGTTGGGTCGTCGGGGCTTCGAGTTCCGTATCCGGCCGGTTTCGGCGCCCCCCGGCCTGTGGGTGGCACGGGATCTCGTCGAGAGGCCGACATTTACCCTTCGAGACCATTCGAACGGTCTCGATTCCCCGGTATCTCGCAGTTGGGTCGTCGGGGTCGGCCGGATTCGTCGCGAGACCGAGAGGAGAGCGGCGAGAGGTTCGTCCGGACGAGCCGCCGCCCGGAGGCGGGGCCATAGCCCCGTCGAGGACGGCGGCGAAGGAGGACGGTCCTCGCAGCCCTCGATCTCCGGTCGCAGCAGGATCCGCCCGATTCCGGTGCCCCCTGGCCTGTGGGTGGCACGGGATCTCGTCGCGAGGGGTCGGCTCACGAGGCGAGAGGCCGACTTGGACGAGCCGCTCCCGGAGGCATAGCCGAAGCTATGTCGAGGAAGCGGCGATGGAA
>JBDROZ010000012.1:0-51385 GCA_043809585.1 Candidatus Eiseniibacteriota bacterium | reverse complement strand
TCCGTCCGGGTCCCTTTCATGTCCGCCATCCCCCACTCCTTTCCCGGGCCGGACGCCCGATGATCTTCTCCGTAGTCCTAGCCTGGATTATGCACAAATCTCCTACTGCGATCTCGGATCGCCGCCTGCGAAGCCTCCTTTACGTCGCCGCCTCCCCGACGGAGTGCATGACTACGCCTCCGGTGGCGGCTCGTCCAAGTCGGCTTCTCGTCAGGCGATCCGAGCCCTCGTGACGGAGATTCATGCATAATCCAGGCTAGACCGATTCGCCTCCGTCGATAGCCTGGGACGCGAAGGAACTTCCGTCGCGAGAACTTTGATGAGGCAGCGAGAGGCCGACTTGCACCCTCCGCGCTTCCGCGCTCCGGGTACTCCCGGCGCCGACCCGCCGTCGCTACGCTCCGACGGGTACCCCGGCGCGGTCGGACCGCCTCGCCGTAGAATCCGTTCTTCACGCCGGATGGGGATTAGATGGTCCAGGCTATCCCCATTTGCCCTTGGAGACGTGTCCCGCCATCTCGGCCATGGCGAGCTTCATGATCTGCCAGCTCATCTCCCGGGACTTCTTGAACACGTCGACACAGCCCGGGTCGAGGTCGTCCTCGATGCCCTGGTTGCAGGCGAGTTCGATCTGCCTCGCGAGGTCGAGCAGCCGCCCATGGAGGGAATTGGTTCGCCGCGATCTCTCCACGAGGTTCGCCGCCTTCTCGTCGAGAAGAACGAACTTCTCCTTCGGCGCCCCGCACTTGACGCACTTCGCCGGCGCCTCGTCCCCATCGTGGATGTACCCGCACACGCCGCATTTCCACTTCTTCTTCATCGATTCCTCTCCGTTTGACGCCGGGGATGATCGGTAACCAGGTTATCGCTCCCGATGCTAACCTAGATTCCACGAGACTTGTGAGTTCTTTGGAACACCAATGCTAACCTATTTCCGCCCCGGGGAAAAACCCCCTCGGAATCCGGCGCTCCCGGGGCCCGGCCGCTCCTCCCGGAGGACGAGACCCACGCCGCCCCCGATCGTCCGAGAGACTTCGGGAACCCGGCGCTTATCCCACGTCCGTGCCGGGAATTAGAGTTTCCGAGGTTCGAAAAACCGTAGAATTAGAATGAGAAAAAATACTCCAATGGGAGCCCGATCCGGGTTGTCCCTCATGACTGCTGGAGTTAGAATGACCGGGTCGCTTTGAGGAGGGAACGACCATGGTCATTGGAGTGCCGAAAGAAACCCACCGCCACGAGCACCGAGTCGGGCTGAACCCCTTCGGGGTGGCCCGTCTAATCCGAAGCGGGAACAGCGTTTATGTCGAAAGAGGCGCCGGCAAGGACGCCCACTTCAGTGACGGGGACTATACGGAGGCGGGGGCCCAGATCGTGTATAACCCCGAAGAGGTCTACAGCCGCTCCGACATGATCTGTCGGTTCGGCGCTCTCACCGCCGAGGATGTCCCCTTCATGAAGGAGGGGACCGTGGTCCTCGCGTTTCACCATCTGGCGGTGATGCCGAAAGGAGTGGTCGAGAAGCTGCAGGAGCTGGAAACCACACTCATCGGCTACGAGATCATCGTCGACGAAGAGGGGGACCTCGCCGCCCTTCATCCGCTCAGCGAGCTGGCCGGCCAGATGGCGGTCGACACGGCGGCCCATCTTCTCCGCCACGAGAACGGCGGGCGGGGCATCCTTCTCGGCAACGCCCCCGGCCTCCCTCCGGCGACGGTTCTCGTGCTCGGCGCCGGCACCGTCGGCGCCGCCGCCGCGCGCCACGCGATCGCCCGCGGCGCCCACGTCATGGTGATCGACAGCGACATCCGGAAGCTCCGCGCCTTGACGCGCCAGATCGGTCCTCAACTGCTGACCGCCGTCGGCGGCCATGCCCGGCTCGAACGCTATTCGGCCATCGCCGACGTGCTCATCGGCGCCGTGCTCGTCCCCGGCGGCCGCTCCCCCCTCCTCGTGACGGAGGACATGGTGCGCGGCATGAAGCCGGGAAGCGTCATCATCGACGTGTCCATCGATCAGGGGGGGTGCATCGAAACGAGCCGTCCCACGACGATCGACGACCCGAATTTCATCGTTCACGACGTGGTTCACCACTGCGTTCCCAATATGACCGCGGCGATTCCCCGCACGGCCACCCGGGCGATGGCGGACTCGGCGCTCCCGTACATCATGCGCATCGCCGAGCAGGGCGCGTGCGGGGCCATCAAGGAGGATGCCGGTCTGGCGCTCGGCACGTACCTCTTCAAGGGACGCATGGTCAATCAACGGGCGGGTGAGACTCTGGGAATCCCGGCGGTCTCGCTGGCGGAATTGCTCGAGAAGGAATGTTGATGCGATGAGCTGGCTCGACGACTACAAATCCAAACTGTGCTCCGCCCCCGATGCGGTCCAACTCGTGAAGAGCGGCGATCGCGTCTACTACGGCGGCAACGCCGCGATTCCCGTGGGGCTCGTGGAGGCGCTCGCCGCCCGATACGAAGACCTGGAGAACGTCCAGCTGAATCACGTGCTTCTTCTCGGCGACGATCCTCTTTCGAAGCCGGATATGGAAGGGCGATTCCGGCACAACTCCCTCTTCGTCGGCCCCGCCGACCGGAAGGCGGTCAACGAGGCGCGGGCCGACTACCTGCCGATCTTCCTCTACCAGATCCCGCGGCTCTTCCGGGAAGGCATCATCTCCCTCGACGTGGCGATGGTCCAGGTCTCGCCTCCCGACATGCACGGTTTCATGAGCCTCGGCGTCGAGGTACTGGCGGCGAAGGCGGCATGCCTCTGCGCGAAGAAGGTGGTCATCGAGGTGAACGACCGGATGCCCCGGATTCTCGGCGACTCGTTCATCCACGTGCGCCAGGCGGACGCGATCGTCGAGACGAGCCGCCCGCTGCCGAACCTGGAATCGAAGCCGTCCACGGAGGTTGAGCTCTCGATCGGCAGGAACATCGTCGGCCTCATCGACAACGGCTGCACCATTCAGATGGGAATCGGCGGAATCCCGGACGCGGTCTACGCATCCATGGACGGCCTGGCCGATCTCGGCGTGCACACGGAGATGATCTCCGACGGCGCCATGCGGGCGATCCAGAAGGGGATCGTCACGGGCGCCAAGAAGAGCCTCCACCCCGGCAAAGTGATCATCACCTTCGCCCTCGGTAGCGACGAGCTGTACGAGTTCCTCGACAACAACCCGTTCATCGAGGCCCATCCGGTGGAGTACGTAAACGATCCGTTCATCATCAGCCAGAACGACAACCTGGTCGCCATCAACTCGGCGATCGAGGTCGATCTGACTGGCCAGGTTTGCAGCGACTCGATCGGGTCGTACATCTACTCCGGATTCGGAGGCCAGGTCGACTTCATCCGGGGAGCGGCGCGCTCCAAGAAGGGGAAACCGGTCATCGCCGTGCCGGCGACCGCGAAGGGGGGGGAATTATCCCGCATCGTGCCCTTCCTGAAGGAGGGGGCCGGCGTCGTGACGAGCCGCGCCGACGTCCACTACGTGGTGACCGAGTTCGGCGTGGCCCAGCTTTTCGGCAAGAACCTCCGGGAGCGGGCGGAGGCGCTCATCGGGATCGCGGCGCCCCAGTTCCGGGAAGGCCTATCGAAGGCGGCAAAGGTGCGAAAGCTCATCCCATGATGTCGAGGGACATCGCGAGAAACGGGGATCCTATTCACCTTCACCGAGGTGCGACCATGAACGAAAAACTCGTGGACCGGCTGTTCGAACTGATCCGGAGCGCATCCACCGACCTCCCCGCGGACGTGGAGGGGGCGCTTCGGAGGGCGAAAGACCGGGAACCCGAAGGGAGCACGCCGGCGAACACCTTCGGGGCCATTCTCGACAACGTCCGGATGGCCCGGGAGAACGGAACGCCGATCTGCCAGGACACGGGCTCCCTCGTCTTCTACGTCCACCACCCGGTGGGGACGGACACGATCCGCTTCCGGGAGGCGATCGAGAAGGCCGCGGAGAGGGCGACCAAGGAGATCCTCCTCCGCCCGAACGCGGTCGACCCGGTGACCGGAAAGAACACGGGCACCAACATCGGCGTGAACGCCCCCTACGTCTCGTTCAAGCCGTGGCGGAAGGATGAGATCGAGGTCAGGCTGATGCTGAAGGGGGGCGGAAGCGAAAACGTCGGCACGCAGTACAAGCTCCCCGACGGCGGGCTCGGCGCGGGCCGGGACCTCGAGGGAGTCCGAAAGTGCGTGCTCGACGCGATCTTCAAAGCCCAGGGGATGGGATGCGCCCCGGGCATCGCCGGCGTTGGCATCGGCGGCGACCGGGCGACCTCCTTCCTCCTCTCCAAGGAGCAGTTCTTCCGGGAGCTGGGATCGCGGAACCCGGACCCCGAACTCGACGCCCTCGAAAAGCGGCTCCACCGGGAACTGAACGAGCTCGGCATCGGCCCCATGGGATTCGGCGGGAAGACCACGGTTCTCGGCGCCTTCGTCGGAAAGCAGCACCGGCACCCGGCCACCTTCTACGTCGCCGTCTCGTACATGTGCTGGGCGTGCCGGCGGAAGGCGATGACTCTCTGCAACGGGGAGGTCCGCCATGATTAGAACTCATTTCAATAGCCCTTTCGTCGCGAGGGTGAGCGAAGGGACGGACGGCGAGGATCGAGGGCGGGAATGCCCGGAGGCGGCCCTGGATGGGCCGGTGAGGACATTCTCGCCCGAGTACGAAGCGGGGCGTCCCTGCAGCCGGCCACAGCAGAAAGGGGTTTTGAAATGAGTTCCAAACTCACCACACCGATTTCGGAGAAGGACATTCGGGCGCTGAAGGCGGGGGACACGGTCCTTCTCTCCGGCACGGTGGTCACCGCCCGGGACGCGGGGCACAAGCTGATGGTCGAGGAGCGCCCCGACTTCCTGAACCACCTCCTGAAGGATGGCGTGATCTACCACTGCGGCCCGGTCGTGAAAAAGGAAGGGGACCGATGGAGCTTCGTGGCCGCCGGCCCCACCACGAGCGCCAGGGAAGAGCCCTATCAAGGGAGAGTGATCGAGAGCTACGGCGTGAGGGGCGTGATCGGCAAGGGGGGCATGGGCGAGATGACGAAGGAGGCGTGCCGGAAGTTCGGCGCCGTCTACTTCCACGCCGTCGGCGGGTGCGGCACCGCCATCGCCCGGTCGGTCAAGGAGGTCACGGACGTCCACAAGCTCGAGGAGTTCGGCACGCCCGAGGCCTTCTGGGTGATCCGGGTCGAGGACTTTCCCGTGATCGTCACCATCGACTCCCACGGCACGAGCATCCACGAAAAGGTCAGGGCCGACTCGAAGAAGGTCTATGAGAAGCTGCTGGGGAAGTAGCCGAAATCCACCGGACTCGCAATTCTGAAGCCTCCTGCAGTTTGATTGCCGGAGGGGGCTTCGTCCTTCCCCGTGTATCTCCGAACGGTGTTCCGGGCTACTCGACGCTGTCGATGACCTGGGTTCCGGCGAACTTGTCCCCCCAACGGCGGCCGTCGGGCGTCGTCACGACCAGATAGATCTCGACCACCGTGATGACCACCGAAACGATCGGGATGAGGATCCATCCGAGAATCGGGATGAAGAGGAGAGCCGTCGGGAGAGCGAACATCCAGTTGCGCTTCGCCGAGGTGGCGAGATCCATGGGCGAGCCGGTCTGCGTGACGGGCCGGATCTTCATGATCTTCTTGCCGAGGGACCGGCCGGCCATGAAATCGATGGGAAGACCGTCCCGGAGGAGAATGTAGGCCGCCCCGAGAAGGAGATTCAGGAACGGGACAAATCGGAAGATGCCGACGAGAAGCCCGGAGATCACGCCGTCGATCACGAGGGCGATCGCCCGTTTCGTCAAGTCCGCCTTCGGGCGCGCCGCGCCCTCCGTCTTCTCCGGCGGGGTCGCGCCGGTCGGTTCGGTGCCCTCTTTCTTTTCCATCTCTTCCATCGGTATCCCCTCCTGGGCGGATCTGGTTCGTCCGACCTTGTTTCAAACCTAGTCGACCCCGGGGCCGGTGTCCAGAGAATCAGGAACGGGCCTCGCACCCCTCTCGCCTGGGGGTCTCATTTCGTCAGCGCCTCGTAGAGATAGGGGAGCGACAGGTCCATCCGGTAATCGACGGACGAGTGATTGTCGTCGAACTCCTCGTAACGGTGGTCGATTCCTGCCGCCCGGAGCTCCCGGACGAAGGCGCGGGCGCCGTAGTGAAGCCCGTACTGGTCCTTCGAACCGCAGTCGATGTAGAGGCCGGCGAGCTTCCCGAGATTCCCGCGATACTCCGGCTTCCGCACCATCCGCAGAGGATCGTGCTCGAGCCAGCGGGCCCAGCGCTCCTCGCTGAGTTCGCAGGTCTCGGGATCCACGGGGAGGCGGACGCCCCTCGGCGCCGACGGGTCGGGATCGTAGGTCGCCGCCATGGCGAGGGCCATGAGGACCTGGAGGTCGTCGCCGGAGATCTTCTTCTTTCCCTCCAATTCGGAGAGGAAAGGGGCGACGTGGCCGCCGTGCTTCGCGAGGGTGTCCAAGACCTTGGGAAAATCGGCCCGGTAACAGAGATCGAAGTTCATGTCCCCCGAGTGGCACGCCACGGCGTTCCAGGCGTCCGGGTATCGGAGACCGTGGGCGATCGCCCCGTAACCGCCGCTCGACTTGCCGAACACCCCCCGGTGGGCCCGCCCCTTCCGCACGGGGAAGCGGGCCTCCACGGCGGGGATCATCTCGTCGATCAGGAACTCCGCCCAGTTCCCCATGGCCGCCGAGTCGATGTACTGGTTGCCGCCGAGGGAGGTGAAGCAGTCGGGGAAGACCGCCGCCACGGGGCCCATCTTTCCCTCGTGGATCAGCCGGTCGATCCGCTGGGGGACGCTCTCGCCGAAGAGAGTCCACGAAAGATGCTTGAGACCGCTGCCGGTGAAGCCGGTGAGGTCGACGAGAAGGGGCGCCTCCTCCCCCTCCCGGACCCCTTCGGCGAGATAGACGGCGACGGTCCTCTCATGGGGATCGCCGAGGAGGTTCCCCCGGAGCGCCTTCGAGTCGACGCGAAGGTAGTGAAGTTCGCCCTTCGGGGGAGCGAAATTGTGGGCGGGCATGAGCGCTCCTCTCTCTTCCCTGGTTGATCGGGACCGGCGGCTACCCCGACGCCCGCCAAGGGGGGAGGAAGTAGAGCGGGTTCGTCGGGCCGTGGCCGCGGCCGACGTCGATGCCGCCGCGGATCGCCTCGGTGATGAACGCCTTGCCGTTCCTGACGGCCCGGGAGACCGACTCGCCGAGGGCGAGGCGGGCGGCGATGGCGGAGGCGTAGGCGCACCCGGTTCCGTGGGTGTTCTTCGTCCGTATCCGGGGCGCCGGGAAGCGGAAGATCTCGCGGCCGTCGAAGAGAATGTCCACCGCCTCGTCCCCCGTGGCGTCCCCCCCCTTCACGAGGACCGCCGCGGGGCCGAGATCGCGGATCGCCCGGGCCGCCTCGACCGCCGACTCCTCCCCCACCACCTCCCGGCCCGAGAGGACCGACGCCTCGTGGAGGTTCGGCGTGACGAGCGTCGCCATCGGGAGGAGCCGCTCGATGAGAGCCGGGAGGGCCCCCTCCTTCATGAGGGCCGCCCGGCTCGTGGCGATCATGACCGGGTCGACCACGAGGGGGCGGTCTTTCGCGAGGGCGAGTTCGCCGGCGACGCACTCGACGATCTCCGCCGATGGAAGCATGCCGGTCTTGACGGCGGCGATCTCGAAGTCGTCGAAAAGGGCGCGGATCTGGGCGCGCACGGCGCCGGCCGGCACCTCGTGGATGTCCGTCACACCCGTCGTGTTCTGGGCGGTGACCGCCGTGATGACCGACGTCCCGAAGACGCCCATGGCGGCGAACGCCTTCAGATCCGCCTGGATGCCCGCGCACCCGCCCGAATCGGACCCGGCGATGGTCATGACCACTTTCACGGTATTCCCTCCGCCCGGCCATTATAGCGCAAAAGATCGCGCGCGAAGAGCCAGATGGGGGGCCGGGGCTTCGACGAATTCCTCCGGGGTCTCCGCCCTCTTTGCGTCTTTGCGCGGGGCCCCCCATCCGATACAATCGGGGCGCGGGAGGTCGCCATGACCGGATCCATGTCCTGGGAGAAGCTCCTCACCGCCGAGCGCCTCGGCGGCGGCGGCGGCAGCGCGCCGTCCCCGGCGCGGAACGAGTTCCAGCGCGACTACGACCGGATCGTCTTCTCCTCCGCCTTCCGCCGGCTTCACGACAAGACCCAGGTCTTCCCGATGCCGGAGAACGACCACGTCCACTCCCGGCTCACCCACAGCCTCGAGGTGAGCTGCGTCGGCCGAAGCCTCGGCGTGCTCGTGGGGGCGGAGATCGTGAATCGCCACGGCCTCGGCGAATCGTATTCGGCCCGGGACTTCGGCGACATCGTCGCCGCCGCCTGTCTCGCCCACGACATCGGCAACCCCCCCTTCGGGCACTCCGGCGAAGACGCCATCCGGAACTGGTTCCGGGACGGAAACCGGCGGCCCGCCGCCGATTACTCCGACGCGGAGCGGGAGGACTTCGTCCGCTTCGAGGGAAACGCCCAAGGCCTCCGGATCCTGACGCGCCTTCAGATGGCGAAGGGGCGGGGGGGCATGCGGCTCACCCACGCCACCCTCGGCGCCTTCAGCAAGTACCCCCGGGAGGCGCTCCTCCGGGAGGACCCCGGCGGGCGGCGGAGCGGCAAGAAGCACGGCTTCTTTCAGAGCGAAAAAGGCCTCTTCGCCGAGGCGGCGGATTCCCTCGGGCTTCTCCGCCTCTCCGGCAAGGACTCCCGCTGGTGCCGGCACCCCCTCGCCTTCCTCGTCGAAGCGGCGGACGACATCTGTTATCAGATCCTCGACCTCGAGGACGGTTTCCGGCTCGGCAAGGTCGCCTTCGACGACGCCTACGATCTCCTGACGGCGATCGCCCCCCCGGGCGAAGACCCGCGACCGTCGGACGGCGAGGAGCGGAAGTCGACGATCGGCTATCTCCGGGCGCGCACCATCGACATCCTGGTCCGGGAGGTGGCGGAAGAATTCTTGAAGAACGAGCGGGAAATCCTCTCGGGAGGATTCGACCGAAGCCTCGTGACCGTCGTGCCGTCGAAGGAGAAGATCGACGCCGTCACGGACCTGGTCGTTCGCCGGTGCTACAGGGCCGACGAGGTGCTCGAGATCGAGATCGCCGGGTACGAGGTGATCGGCGCCCTTCTCGACCGGTTCGTACCCGCCGCGCTTCGTCCCGGCCGCCCGGAACACGAGAAGATCCGCGTCCTGATGCCCGCCCTCTTCCGGGAGGAAGGGAGCGACTACGAGAAGACTCTGCCCGTCACGGACTTCGTATCGGGCATGACCGATTCCTTCGCGGTTTCGATCTTTCGGCGATTCATGGGCATCGCCCTGCCCCGGTAGAAGAGCGCCATTGCGGTGACGAGGGGGCGGGGTTAAGCTGAGGGGAACCCGGCACCCTCTCTCGCGAGGAGACGCCATGGCGAGCCATCCCTTTCTCTTCCGAACTCTCGGCCGAACCCTGGCCGTCCTCGGTCTCTTCGGGCTCCTTCTCTTTCCCGCTCCGCCGGCGGTCCCCGAAGAGGACGCGCCCGACCGGCGCGCCGCCGAGGATGAGGAGGCGCCCGGCTCTCCGCCCCGGGTGCTCTGGGTCGCGTACCAGGGCGTCATCGGCACGGTGACGTCGAACTACTTCGTCGACGCCGTGGACGCCGCGAACGAGGGGGACTACGACGCCCTGGTGATCGAGATCGACACGCCGGGCGGCCTCGACACGGCGATGCGGGCCATCATCAAGGAGATCATGGGGAGCGCCGCGCCGGTGATTCTCTACGTGTCGCCCAGCGGGTCCCGGGCGGCGTCGGCCGGCGCCGTCATCGCCCTCGCCTCCCACGCCGTGGCGATGGCGCCGGGGACGAACGTGGGCGCCGCCCATCCGGTCAACCTCGGCGGCGGCGGGCAGGCGGACTCGACCATCACTCAGAAGGCGACGAACGACGCCGTGGCCTACGTGCGGAGCATCGCCGCCGAACGGGGGCGCGATCCCGAGTGGGCGGAGGACGCGGTCCGGAAGAGCGTGTCCGCGTCGGCCCGGGAGGCGTTCGAGCTCGGCATCGCGGATTGCATCGCGAAGGACCGGGCGGAACTCTTCGAGAAGCTCGACGGCCTCCGGGTGAAGACGACGGAGGGGGAGACGGAACTCCGCCTCGCCGGCGCCTCGGTCGACGACTTCCCCATGGGGAGGCGCTACCGGTTCCTCGCCTTCCTGAACGACCCGAACGTGGCGTACATCCTGCTGCTCCTCGGCTTCTACGGACTCTTCTTCGAGATCTCCTCGCCGGGGACGGTTCTCCCCGGCGTCGTCGGCGCGATCTGCCTCGTCCTCGGGCTCTTCGCGCTCCAGAGCTTCTCCATCAACTACGCGGGGCTCATGCTGATGATACTCGGTGTGGTTTTCTTCGTCGCCGAACTGCTGACGCCGACCTACGGAGTGCTCTCCGCGGGGGGCGTGGCGGCCCTCACTCTCGGCTCGATCCTCCTCTTCCGCTCGCCCGAGCCCTTCTATCGGGTCTCCCTCTCCGTCGTGGTGCCGGCCCTGCTCGTGACGGTGGCGTTCTTCGTGTTCGCCACCTTCATGGCGGTTCGGGTCCGGCGGAGGCCCCCGACCACGGGGAGGCGCGGGATGGTGGGGGCGGTCGGGACGGCCCGGACCCGTCTCGACCCGCGGGGGAAGGTCTTCGTGAGCGGCGCTCATTGGACCGCCGAATCGAAGACGCCCGTCGAGGAGGGCGAGAGAGTGATCGTCGAAAGAGCGGAAGGCCTGGTATTGACCGTTCGCCCGGCGGACGCCCAGAGAAAGGACGGATGAAATGTTCGGACCATCCCTCTTCGTGATTCTCCTTCTCCTGTTCATGCTCTTCGCGAGCGCCGTCCGGGTTCTCCGGGAGTATGAGCGGGCCGTGATCTTTCGGCTCGGGCGCCTGGTGGGCCAGAAGGGCCCCGGCCTCATCCTTCTCATCCCGATCATCGACCGGATGGTGAAGGTCTCGCTCCGGGTACTCGCCATGGACGTGCCCCCCCAGGACGTGATCACCCGGGACAACGTGAGCGTCAAGGTGAACGCGGTGCTCTACTTTCAGGTGATCGACGCGCAAAGGGCGATCGTCGCGGTGGAGAAGTTTCTCTTCGCGACATCGCAGATCGCCCAGACGACGCTTCGGAGCGTGCTCGGCGAGCACGAACTCGACGACCTCCTCGCGAACCGGGAGGCGATCAACAGGCAGCTCCAGACGATCATCGACGAGCGCACCGAACCGTGGGGCATCAAGGTGGTGGCCGTCGAGGTGAAGGACGTCGACCTGCCCCACGAGATGCAGCGCGCCATCGCGCGGCAGGCGGAGGCGGAGCGGGAGCGGCGGGCGAAGGTGATTCACGCGGACGGCGAGTTCCAGGCGGCCGGCCGGCTGACCGACGCGGCGAGGACCATGGCGGTGGAGCCGGTGGCGATCCAGCTCCGCTACCTCCAGACGCTGACGGAAGTCTCGGCGGAGAAGAACTCGACCATCCTCTTCCCCATCCCGATCGAACTGTTCAAGGGGATCTTCGATTCGATGAACCGGAAGGATTCGGGGGGCGGGAGTTAGGAACCCGGGAGGGAAGGGAAAACGAAGGCGGGCCAAGGGGCCCGCCCTCTTTCGATCGAAACGCACTCCGCCCCCTCGGCGGCCCGCCTCCTCCCCCTAGGAATCCTCCGCGGGCGGCCGGAGGACGATCCGGGTGTTGCGGGCGTCGGCGAGGGCGAGGAGAAGGCCCCGGTAGGCGGCGTACTCCGACGGCGGGACTTCCATCCCCTCGTGAATCAGCCGGTAATCCACGCCGAGGAGGTCGTCCTCGAGCACGCTCTTCACCGAGAAGATGCCCCGCCCTCCCCGCACTTCCGCCTTTCCCGCACGGACCAGTTCGTGATCCTCGGGGAGCCGGATTTTCCAGCTCACGTGCACTTTCGCGGGCCCCTCCCCGAAGAGGACGCCGTCGTACCCGCTCCGCGCGAGACCGGGTCCCTCCGGAAGGAGCTTCGCGGCGTCGAAGGGAAGGCCGGGCAGATCGACGACCACGAACCCCCGGTCGTCCTTCTCCGGGAGCGGCGCCGTCACCGTCGCCTCGAACCGGAACCCCTTCGGCGTCGCCTCGAGGATCCGGATCTTCCCCGCTTCCGCCCCGGCGCACCATCCCTCGAGCCACTCGCGAACCGCCGTCTCCGGCCCCTCCCCGTCAATCTTCCCGGCGGCGGCGCCGGCGAACGTCCCGGAGACGCGCCCCTCTCCCGCCTCGAGGTCCCAGTAGACCGCGAGGCCGGCCTCGCCCGATTCGTGGAGGATCTTGTCCCGGGCCACCCGGTCGCCGTCGATGATGAAGAGTTCGTGCCCCTCGCCGAAAGGAGGAGCGGCGCCGACGCACCCGCACGACGGGGTCCACCACCATTTCTCCCCTCCCTCCCCCTGCACGATGAGGACCGGATCGCCGAGGAGTTCGAAGGAGGGGACGAAGGGACTGACGAACCGCCACCGGGAAGGGACGATCACCTGGGACCGGAATCCCATCTCCTCGCAGCAGGCGAGGAGGAGGGCGCACCCCTCCACCGGCGTCGCGTAGGAGCGGGCGATCACCTCGTCCACCGTTCGGGGCTTCGCCATGTACCGCCACGGTTCATAGCTCACCTCGGCGATCCGATCCTTCACGAGGGCGCCCATCCTCTTCAATGCGTCTCTGGTCCCGAGGAACGGCTCCTTCTTCATCGCCTCTCGAAGAAGGGGACCGAGGGACTCCCGCTTCGAAGCCGAGAGGGCGAGATCCGCCGCGAGCCCCCGCACCGCCCCGCTCCAATCCTCCGTCTCCGAGAGCGCGATCCAAGAGAGCATGTCCCCCTCGTGGCCGAACATCGTCTCCGGCGCGGCGGGGAGGTTCTCCGCCTCCCAGACCAGCCGGTCCCCCCGCATCTCGGGCCGGGGAATCGTCCAGAGCGACGAGGGCACGTTCATGGTCTCCCCGTGAAGCCCCTCGGCGACGATCACCTTCCGGAGGGCGGGGAACTCTCCGTGCAGGAAGTGGAGCGCCTGAAACGGCACGGGGCTCTCTTCCGTGTCGCGGATCGTGTAATCGAGAAAGACGGCGACCCCCGGCTCCAGGCCGATGCGGGTCACCACCATCTCCCGGATGTCGATGTGGTCCACCGCCAAATCGAGGCCGTCCGGCGTCACGTCGTTGAAGGCGTTCTCGGGAGAGTCGACGAAGGTCCCGTCGGTGAAGTAGGTCCGGCTGGCGTGGATGATCGGTTCCTGCCGGCTCCGGTCCCAGGAGATCCTCGGGTCGCCGAGGTGCTCGTCCGCCCACTCCGTGTAGATCTTGATCAGCCGCTGGCGGCGCACATTCGCCTTCCCGTTCGCGAAGTCGGAGAAGATTCCATCGAAGAGAACGAGGCCGTCCTCCCCCGGCCGTTCCTTCTCGGAGGGGGCGTTCACGACCAGGTTCCGGACCTCCTCGTCCGTCAGGGGCCGGTCGGCGCCGTGGGCGACGGACGCGAGGACCAGCGCGATTCCGAGCACGGGCATGATCTTCTTCACGGTCATCACCTCCCTACTTCGCCGCGCGGCAGTCGGTGTCGGCCGCCTTTTCGATTTCGTGCTGGACCTTCATCACGCCTTCGTAGCCGTCGATGTCGAACTGCCGGTCGAGAAGGGCCCAGGTCCCGCTGAGAACCAGCTTGTTCCCCGTCGCCGTCCAGGAAATGTCGGCGTCGGCGCAGTCCTCCTTCATCTCGATGTCCTCGGGGGCCTCCGCCTCGTAGCCTCCGGGGAGCTTGACCGTCTCGTCCACCCGGATCCGCTGGGGACCGTAGATGAAGACGCCGTTCACCCGGTCGTCGCTGTCCGGGACGCCCGCGAGGCGGGAGAGCCGCTCGTTCTCCGCCACGAACCGGACGCCGGGGGAGCGGAAGGCGATCTCGTCGCCGATCATGTCGGCGTAGCCCGCAACGCGGTACCGGATGCGGAGACTCGTGTCGATGGAGAAGTCCCGGTGATCGGTGAAGGAGTAATCGACGATTTCCGCCCGCTCCGAGACGGCGCCGATCCACTCCTCCACGAAGGGCCGGACGCCCCGCTTCGGGTGGTCCGCCTTCGCCTGCCGGAGCCGCCCGTCGCCGACCCCCTTGCCGGTGACGACGATGGTCCCCGTCAGGTCCCCCGCCTCGTCGATCACCCCGTCGCTCTTCACCGTGACCAGGTTGTCCTCGGCCGTGAAGGAGGGGATCATCATCAGATCCTCCCCCTCGGGCGTGCCGATCACGTAGTGCTGCTCCCCCTCCCAGCGGCTCCAGAGGGTGTTGTACCAGGGCGCCCACGTCGGATCGAGCATCAGGTACGAACCGTCCTCCTTCTCCAACGCCACCACGCAGTGGTTGAACTGGTCCGCCGGAATCGCCTCGACCCGGGAGCCGGCCATGGTCATGGCGGCGAAGGTCGGGTAGCCGGCGACGCGGAGCATGGTGACGAGCATGCCGGCGATGTCCTTGCAGACGCCGCACCGGTCCCGGAAGGTCATAATGCTCGGGTGGAGCGTGTACCCCTCCCCCTCGCCCATGTTCAGCCCGCTGTACCGGATGTTCTGGGCGACCCAGTGGAGGAGGGCGGCGATCTTCTCGTCGTCCGACGGGAGGCCCGCCGTGATCTCCCGCACCTTCGCCTCGATCGCCGGGTCCGCCCCGAAGATGTCCCGGTCCTCGTTCACGCCATAGAACCAGCGGCTCTTCTCCGGCCAGTCCGCGACGGTGGCCATCACGACTTTGGGAACGAAGTCGGGCGCGTCCCACATGCGGGGTTCTTCGATGAAGGCCGGCACCTCCTTCTTCCAGAACTTGTAGACGAAGTGCTCGGCGCCGAAGGTGAGGCTGCTCATCACCTCTTCGTTGTAGATCGAGTACTGGAGCGGCTTGTCCTTCGGCACGTGGACCGTGTAGGTTTTATCGACCATCGGCAGGGCGTCCTGGAAGTGAACGACGTCGTAGAAGTGGCCCCGCATCGGCGGAATGTACCGCTCGTCGTCGTCTTCCCCGCCGGCGAGATAGGCGATCTGAAAGCCCTTCTTGTAGGTGATCGTCTCGAGGCCGTCCCCCGGCGCCAGGGGCGGAAGGGGGAGAACCACCATCCGCCCCCCCCAGTAGATCATATGGGCCGGCGCGGTGGCGTCCACGAGGGCGCCGGGATCGACGTCGACATAGGTCGAGTCGGCCCGGTGCACCCGGGCGGCGAGGATCTCGATGATGTTCGACGCCGGATCGTAGTCGAAGCGGATCGCCCGGAGCTCCTTCGCCCCGTCGCCGTCCATCACCTTGACGAACTTGTGCTCGTACCGGTGGGAGAGCCCGGTCTCCTCCATCTCGACCACCGTGCGGTCGAAGAGGACCACCCGGTCCGCCCCTTCGTAATCGTCCTTCTCCGCCCCCGCGAGGGCGGCGATCGCCTCCTCCGGGTCGACGAGTTCGGGGGGCGCCACCGAAGAGTGCGCCGCCGATGCCGTGAGCAGTAGGAGCAACGCCATACCGAGCCGTCGCATGAGAACCTCCTTGGGAAGCGTGGAGTCGGGCCGACCTGCGATGGGCGGAGCCGGGGCGGCTGCCGCCTCCTTCCATTGTCGGGAACGGGGGCCGAAAGGTCAAAGGGAATGGGAGCAGACGGGCGCCCCCCCTCCGCCGGCGTTTCCCGGCGGCCGCCCGCCCGCGGGGAGCGGGGAAGAGGCACGAAAGAGGCCGCGGCGGAGTCAAAGGGCGATCCGAGCCCTCGTGACGGAGATCGGTGCGTAGTCCAGGCCAGGGAACCTGGCCCCCGCCGGCGTCTGCCATGGCCGGGCGAGAGAGAACCTGGCGGCCAGAGAGCGGATCAAGAGGCAGACGCTCCGGAACCGAGAGCATCACAATCGTGGGCTCGAGACGGGAACGGATGACCTCCTCCTACCCGTCACGATCCGAAAAGGTGCACACCAATTCATGAGGCTGAAAGTCCTGGCGACGGACACTCTAGTCCTGGGCCTGCGGCCTACTTTCCGAAGCTCTAAGTCCCGCCAGGGCTTCTCGGCTGTGGGGATCGAGATCGAGAGCGTGCTCGAGAGACCGCTCTGCGGCTTCCGGCTGCCCCATCTGTTCTTGAATCCATGAGAGCATCACGTGAGCGGCGGCTCTCTTCCTCTCCTCTCCCGGCGGAATTCTCGAGAGACCCTCCTCGACACGAGCCCGCGCTTCCTCGAGCCGTCCCATCCTTGCATGGGCCATTCCCGACAGAATGGGCGCGTCGTACTCGATCACATCCAAGCGAGAGAGAGAATCCAGGTACCACACCGCGTCGCTCAGATATCCCTTTTGAAAAAGAAACTGCCCCGCCTCCTTCAGCAAGAACGCCCGGCCCTCATCATCGCCGACAGAAGGAAGGGCCCGACGGACAGCCGATTGATAAGATTCAATTGCGTGTTTCTCATCTATAAGTCTCTCTCCTCGCTCTTCCGCTCGGCGGAGTTCCTCACAATAGAGACGCGGATTCCATAGAGAAGCACGAAGCCCCTCAAATGCAGTTTCCGTGGCCTCATAGGGATTTCCGTGTTCCTCGTAATACTCGCTCAGACGGCGGTACGCCATTCTGAGCGACACGACATCCCACGACTCCCGGTATTCCCGCACCATGTACATGTACCTCTCTGCGGCAAGCTCCGGCACAGAATTGACGGCCACTCTCGGGATCAGAACAAGAAGCTGCACACCCGACACGACGACGGCCACGGCCGGGAGGGTACTCGGAGGCGCAGACGATGCGGCCAGACGGATCACGAACAGGGCGAAAGGAATCGCCGGTAGTGACAAGAGATCCCAATCTCCGAAACCCGCATACTGGGGTTTGAAAATGAGAAACCCGAATGCCTGGAACGGCCAGGTGGCTAACAGACAGAACAGGAACGTCCTCTCCTTCTCCCGGCCCGGGTCCTTCCGCGGGACCCAACGCTTGCCCGCCACCAAGGCGACAAGAAGTGCGAAGACCCCCGATGCGACCAAGAGCACCTGGTTCGCGAGGTTCGTCAGGTGAGTCCGGGACAAGACCGCGTAAGGCAATAGATCCCTGTTCATTCCGGCTTGCGGCCAGGGCTGCAGAATCGCCATGGCGGCACGGTTCTGGACGTCGGCGGGTGCGTTTCGATTGGTGATCCATAGAACGGCCAGGAGAACCGCGGCAGTCATCCCGCCGACGACTCCCGCCGATCCGAGCACGGCGGCCCGAGTGCCGAGTCGTCTCCGTCGGGCGACCTGAAAGAGCAAGAAGACGAGAGAGAGTCCGAATGCGGCGAAGGTAATGTGGAGGAGGAGAAGGACGACATAGAAGACGACGGGAAGAGTCCACTTCCCCTGGCCGAGAAGCGCCCGGTGGCAGCTCCAGAAGTAGAGGAGGATCATGGGAAAGCACAGGCCGTAACTTTCCACGTGCCCGAAGAAAGCCTGACTCGTTCCCAGCGTTAAGAGGACAACGAGCGTCAGGGTTCTTTCCTGAGGGCTCTGCGACACGGCCCGGGAGTAGACGTACGCCGCCGGAACGAAAAGAACGCCGGCCACAATACTGAGCGTCACATAACTCCACACTGCCTTCGCAACACCAAACAGACCGAGGAACCGCGCGAATGCGACGTGGATCATGAAGTCGAGACTCTCGTAGCCCATCCACCAACGGCCTTCGTCGATGGCATTCGGAAGCAGTTGACCGTCGCCGAGCAGGTGGGCTCTCATTCGAAACACCCCGAAAAGAAACGCAGCCCCCACGAGGAAACCACCACGTACAAGCCACCTGTTTCCTGTCGGGACGCTCTCGGCCACCCGATGAGCGCCGCGGGTGATTGCCCTGGCTACCGGAGGCAAGGAGAGGGCCACTGCACCCAGCAGAAGTGCGATTCGGGTTGGTAATGGAAGGAAGGCGAGGTGATGTACCCCCCAAAGGCGCGGGGAGATGTGAAATGCCGCCGTGGCGCAGACTGCGACCAAGGCGAGGGAGAGGACGGAGAGGCGAAGGAGGAGCCCGCCGTCTTCCCCTCCGTCCCTTGTCGTTGCCGTGCGCGGTCCCGATCGTCTTCGGCGTCTCTTAGACAAAATGCCCTCCGCAAGCGGACTACCTGTCCATCCGAATGACTCCGTCCGTGTTTGCCTGCTCGACCTTACCGCTGCCAAGCATCCGGTTTGCGTCCATCATATCACGACCCCTTGGCTTCACGGAATCCGGTGGGAAACCAAACTGAATGGGGTTCTCGGGGGCCGTTCTTGACCAAGGGGGCGATCTCGCTGCCTCTGCGTTAACCGGAACAGGCCTGAGAGAGGGGGCCTCGAGTCGAAACTTCCGCCCCCATCCTTGTGATTTTGAGAAGTCATGTTTGGTCCGAGGCGATGCACATTCTCGCCCTGGAAGGACCGGTTCGTCCGTGCTACGCTTGTTCCTGATTCTTCACACACGGGCGCAGACGCGGAGGGATCACCTTTGGCTAGCAGTCGCCGAGCCCCACAGGGCACGAGGAAGAAGCCCCAGATCACCCCAAACGCCCGAAATTCGTTTTCCAGTTCCGTATCGAACTCCTGTGGATCGATCCCCCCATCTGGCGTCGAATCCAGGTACCCGAGTCCTACTCCTTCTGGGACCTCCACGTCGCGATCCAAGACGCGATGGGGTGGTTCGACTCGCACCTCCATGTTTTCCGGGTGGTGGGCTATGCTGACGACATCGGGATCCCGGATGAGGACGGCATGGATACCTTCCCGACCAAGCCGGGATGGAAGATGCCTATCGCACCGGTTTTCTCCGAGCTGCGCCCCCTGGCCTCTTACGAGTATGACTTCGGCGACTCTTGGGTCCACGAGGTGCGGTTCGAGGATGCCGTCCCGGCCGAGAACGGCGTCAAGTACCCGAGGTGCCTGGCTGGTGCTCGCCGCTGCCCACCCGAGGACTGTGGCGGCCATTACGGGTACGAGCTGTTTCTCGAACCCATCGCCGACCCCTCGCACCCCGAACACGGATCATACCTCACGTGGGTTGGAGGCTCCTTCGATCCGGAAGACTTTGATCCCACGAAAGTCAAGTTCGACAATCCGAAGAAGAGGTGGCGGATAGCGTTTACAGAGGAGGGGGAGTGAGCCGTAGGGCAACCACGGAAAGGGCGAATCTGACCAGCCGCGCCCGAGGCTCCCGACCGGAGGGGCACGATGCCGGTCTATGAGTTCGTCTGCCGCCGAAGATCGTCGCTCCAGAACGCAACCCCCAGGAGGATGTAGTTTAATGCCTGTGATCAGTCGACCGGACACGAAGGAGATTGTGAGAAACTCCCTGCAACTCGTCGCCTCGTTTTCGGGTGAGTTTGAGGGGTTCGTCTTCCGCCATTTCAGGTCCTACCACAAGCGCGTGTTCCTGGGTTCCATCAAGAGCCTACTCAACACGACTCGGCTCGACGAACATCGGTATCTTGACATTCGCCTGCGCCAGACTGACATGGCCAGCTGGACGACCATCGGAGACTGCATAGACTGGGTCCGGAGCAATACAGTGATAGCGGTCTCCCCGACCAGGACGATTCTCGCAAGACCAGATCTGGAGGGCTAGAATGGACACCAGGCTAGTCATTCTCGCGCTCGGGCTGCTGGCGTTCACGACAGCGGTCGCGAACGACGTACCCATCACCGACGTTTCCACGGACATCAACACAGAGAACAACGACCCAGAAATCTGGATTGAGATCTGGATCGGTAAGTCCATCGATGCAGACGCCACGACGAGCCTCTGGAAGGACATTATCGCCGAACTCGTGAACGCCAAAACCTCGAGACCGATCAAAGTGATGACACCAACGGCGAACAGCGATCGAATCGCGCTCAAGGTCGACGACCCGAACGCGGAACTGGGCCGCCAGATCGGGGAGAAATCACTCGCGGTGTTCGTCAGGCTGTCAGGAGACCTCGAGCTTGTGTTCGACGACGGCACCACGGGAGCGATCACGCCGGATCGCATGAAGGAATTGTCGTCTCGTGTAAATCTGGAGGCCGCGGACTTGGCCGCGTTGGAGGCCGTCGCGGCAGGGCAGCAGCGCATCTACGAGGACAAGATCGACGTCGCGCGCGAGGTCGACGCGGAGGACTCTTCACGCGTGGACTACGCGCTGAACTTCCGGCTCCACCAACCTGTCGCCGACACGCGACTGAGCTTCGAGTCGCGAGGACGAGTGAGCACGAACCAAGAGAACCCGCTGAATCAGGTTGCGCTCTTCCTGGTCGGGCGCACCGGCGTTATAGAGAAGAGAATGGGCGCTCCCATCTTCTGCTCCTTCCACTTAGAAGCCGGAGTGGTCGGTACACAGACATTCGACGTCGCCTCGGCAGCCGTCGATGCGGGAATCGACGTCCTGTTCCCCAACTTCCTGGATCTCACGGGAGGAGCGAACCGCCTGGGCTTGAAGCCGGTGGCCGGAGCCAGCATCGGCTACAAGCGGCTCTCAAGGGACCTGGACCTCTTCGGGAAGAACAGAGACTGTATTGAAATCAGGGTGGAACTCGATTACGGGATCCCTGTGCTTGAAGCCTACTTGCTCGGCGTAAGCAGTCGGGCGATCTTCAACGACAAGGCCGAGGGAGACAACTGGTTTCACCGAACCTCGGCTTCGCTGGCATACGACCTCCCCCCGAAAGACCTCAAGTTGCTGGCGAAATGGGAGATCGGCCGGAATGAGTTCTCGTCGACGGAGGACAGCAAGGTCTTGCTGGGACTCGTGGCTGACTACCTGCCGTTTTAAGATATCCTGAAAGCGATTTATGTTCATTGAATACCTGGCTGTCCCTCCCGTGAATCCCGTCAGCATTGACTGGCCTGACCTTACGATCTCCGAGTCTCTACGAGGTTCAGAGACGCCCACATGGCCGCCACCGCCAGCCGAGCCTTCAGGACTCCGCACCGTCGCCGACACCATGATGCACTGCAGCCGAACGCACACGTCACTCCGGAACTCCCGCCTCCCCGCTTTGTAAACCCGACGCCCGCAGGTTCGCCTTCCCACGAACCGCGTCTCTCTAAGTCATTGATATTGTGAAAATTAAAACTGGCCCCCACGCAGGACTTGACCCTACAATCGGTCATTGAACGCTACGCGACCAACTCCCCCGGGGAGAAGCTCCGGTTCAGGGACCGTTGCCCTGAGCATCTTCTCCAAGAGTATCGCCTCCCAAAATGTCTCCAGGACCGAGGTCGATTCCTGGGGACCGTGGCGATCAAAAGAGAACTGAGCCCCCCGGCTAAAACCTCTGGAATCATCGAAGTAGACCGACAAGTCGTGCGCCGTCGCTTGGTTAGGCTCTACACCCGTATAGGTTCGGATCCCGGAGCACTCACGGGGCCTGTTCGGACGACTGACGGCGCCGGAACGATTTCCCCGAGCGCCCGCCCGCGCCGGACTCGGGGTCCGGCCCTCCGTCGAAGATCCGGGATCGACCGGATGCGGAGAATCCGCCCGCTCGTAGATCGAGGGGCGCGGAAAGTCCGGATCGACTATGTTTCGGCATGTCGAGCGGGATCGACATGGACTATCGGAACTCGATTTTTCGGCAAGCGTAATAGGTCCGCAATAACCGCGGGTTCCATCGCAAGGGAGCTTCCCTTCCTTCCCCCCACCCACCGGGACCGAAGCCGGGCCGGCGCCGCGAAGCCGGCACGATGAAGAGGGTCGCATCGAGACCCGTCGTGCCGTGGGTGTCTTCTTGGAGCCCGCGCCGCGCCCTTCTCTCCGGCACCCCCTTTCCGGAAGATCAAGTGGCTCCGACGACCCGCCGGGCCCGACCCGGCCGTCGCGAGACCATCCGGCCGATAGTTCCCATGCCGGGACACCCGGCTCGAAGTCGTGAGGCGGCCCCCGAGGCCGATTGAAATCAACCGTCGGAAGTGAGGTATGAAATGAACCCGGTGAAAGCGACGAAGAAGGCGGAATGGAAAAGCCTGAGCAAGCCCGACGAAGCTCGGGAGTTTCCGAATGGTCGATTGGAAATCGTCGAGGTGAACGGCGCTTCGGTCGCCCGGACCATTCTCCAGCCCGGATGGAAGTGGTCGACGTCGGTCAAGCCCATCGCCAAGACGAAGAGCTGTGAAACCCCGCACCTCCTGTATCACGTCTCCGGTGTTCTCCAGACCCGTATGGACGACGGCACCGAGTTCAAGTGCGTGGCGGGCGACGTCTCCTCCCTTCCCCCCGGTCATGACGCGTGGGTCGTGGGAGACGAGCCGGTGGTCGTCATCGATTTCCAGGGGATGACCGACTACGCGAAGTCGCGCTAGGTTCTCTTTTCGCCGATCGGGGCGGTCCGCCGGCCTTTCGCGCCGGCGGACCCGCCCCTCCGGCTCCCGCCCACCGGATTCAGGGCCGCAGAATCTGTTAGCCTTCCGTCGCCTTCAGGAACCGCACCAGTCCCCCCCACGCCTTGTCGACATGGAACCCGTGGGCGAGGTAGAAGGGGCGGGCGAAGAAGTGGGTCGTCACGACGCTCACCCCCTGCCCCTCCATGCGTGAACAGAAGTCCTCGAGCAGGGCGCCGCTGATGCCCCGCCGTTTCAGGGGGGAGGCGATCACGATGCCGTCGAGGTGGGCCGCCCCGGTTTCCATGATCTTGTAGAAGATGCCCCCCACGATCCGCTCCTGGGCGTCGATGGCGACGAAGTAGCGGTCCCGCTCGGAGACGATGTTCGGGAATCCCCCGCGGATGATCAGCCGGATCAACTCGCCCACCTCCGCCGCCTCCACCGGCTCCCGGACGGTGTAGCGCTCGCCCCGTTCGTCATCGAAGTAGGTGTGAACGACCACGTGCTTCTCGCGGCTCTCCCCCACGGTCATCACGTCCACCGGCACCCGGGAGGGTGCGCTCGGGAAGACGAGACCGGTGAAGACCATCCGCTCCTCCTCCCCCTCGAGGGCGGCCTGCAGGTCCGAAAGCTCGACCAATCCCGTCGGCCGCTCCTCCGGATTCCGCTGCATCCGATCGAGGAGGCGGTCGAGGGCGCTCCGCACCCCCTCGCCCGACCGGGCGAATACGGTACGGCGGTAAAGCCAGTACCGGCCGACCGCGCCGAACCGCTCGATCCGGTAAAGACGGAAGAGCTCGCGCACCATCTGCTCCTTCGCCGTCACCGTGGCGTCCCGGCTCATCTCCTCCCATTCGCGGTATCGGTCGACGGCGCACCGGACCGGGACGGGCACGTGATACTCGACTCCGAGACGGCCGAGATAGTCGTCGAGAGACCGGGCGAAGCGCTCCGCGTCCCCCGGGATCCCCCCCTCGCCGATCCGATCCCGGAGATCGCTCAGGAACTCCCTCGCTTCCTCCTCGCCGAGCCCCTCCACGCACGCCTCGAAGATCCAGCTCCACTGCATGTCTTTCCGGCACCTGGGATAGTGGTGCTCGATCTGCAGGAAGAAGTTCCGGATCATGGGCGCCACGAGGTCGATCGGATTCCGGTAGCGGCGCCACCCCGCGAGAGAAAGGAGCTTCGCGCCGTCCCGGAAGTCGGGTTCGGGCGTGGCCACGTTCCGGGGGGTGACGGCGCCGGGCACGATGCGGCCCCCGCTGTTCTTCCATCCCCGGAAGAAGACCGCCATCCCCCGGACGAAGAGATTCTGCCGGCGGTCGCGGCGCCCCCCCGCGTCGCCCGACTCCTCTTCGCCGCGCACCCGCTCCCAGACGGTGAGGTCGCCGACGAAGGCGAAGGAGATGGCGCCGAGCTCGGGCCGGCAGCAGCCGAAGCGGGGGACCACCGGGGTGTCGATCGGATGGCCGTGGATCGCGATCATCCAGAAGTTCGTCTCGTGGACCGGCGCCTCCTTCAGGTCCGGACGGAGCATGAGAAGAAGATCGTAGTGCTTCTCCTCCGCCGTGTTGACGCTGACCCGGTAGAGCTGGTGCTCGTAGAGGGAGAGGATCCGGGAGATCCAGATGCCCGCTTCGGGCACCCGCCGGACGTCGAAGCATTCGCCGTCGAAGGCGAGCATCACCGATTCCCGGAGGAACGTGGTGCCCACGAGCACGTTTTCGAGGTGCCGGATCTCCGAATCGGAGAGGCCGTCCTCGAGCACCGTCTTCCCCTTCCAATCCTCGGCCGACTCGCCCGCCGCCTCTTCGGCGAGGCGGAGCTCGAACCAGTGGGCGAGCCTCTCGAGCTCGAGTTCCGCCGCCTGGGAGAGTTCCGGGTCGGCCCGGTGGAGGATCCAGCTCACCAGCTCGGCCCGGATCGTCGAGTAGTACTCGGGATGGAAGCGGGCGAATTCGGCGAGAAGGGCGAAGGAGTTCTCGAACTGCTGGCGCGCCACGGGGGATGTGGGCCACTCGAGCCGGTTCCGGTACGAATGGAACCGGAGGCGAAGCGCTTCGAGCCGCCGCCGGTCGAGATTGGCCCGGGCGATGGCGGCGATGCTCTCCTTGTTCAGGAAGGGGAGCCCGGAGGCGACGAAGGCAGGGAGAAGCTCCCCGTAGTCGGGCGCCGGTTGGTCGAGCAGGAGAACACGGTAGGCGAGGGCGCGGATCTCCATTTCCGGGTGGCGGGCGAGGGCCTCGAGACGCCGCCGGATCACCATGCCCATGCGGAGGTCCGCGTCTTCCAGTATCTCGCCGAGCCGCTTCACCGCATCGAGCGCGTCCGCCGGAGGGCCCCAGAGGGCGACGGCGCAAAGCCGGTTCAGGTCCTCCAGCCGCCGCCCGCCGAGGGGGGGGATGATCCGCGCCGGATCCTCCCGGTGCTCGCCCGCCTTCCGCCACGGGAGGCGCACCTCGGGGGAGACGTTCTTCATCGGCGTGTCCCATCCCTCCTTGCACGGGAAGAAGGCGAGGAGCGACGGGTTGCCGATCCAGAGGGCCGGCTGCCGCGCGAAGAGGCCGAGGTCGACCACCTCCCCGTCGATGCGGTATTCCAGATCGCCGATCCGCACGGCGGTCGGCCCTTCGCCGGGCCCGAGATCGAGGGAGGTCCGGCTCACCCGGTTGACGAGTCCGCTCCCGGTGGCGACGAGATCGCTCTCCAGGATCCCGAGGTCCCGGTAGAACCAGCGGGGGATCCGCACCCAGCGGCCCGCCGTCTCGAGTTCGACGAAGTCCCGCCGGTAGAGGCGCCCGATCTCCTCTTCGAAGTTCTTCTCGATCGCCTTCCGCCGGAACGACCCCTTCGCCGTCAGCTCCCCCTTCTCGGCCGAGAAGTCCCGATCCAAGAGCGTGAAGCCCACGACCCGCTCGAACGGATCGAGGTCCTCGTTCGCGGCGGTGATGATCCTATGAAAATACTCCTCCGACCGCTGCCGGTCCGAAAGGGCGACCATCACCGGGTCATCGGGGTCCGGCACGATGAGGAGCGCGTTGTAGTCCCGCCCGTCGCCGACGAGGAAGACGCTCTTGATGCCCGGCACCTCGGCGAACTTCTGCTCCACCCGCCGGGGGGCCACGGTCTGGCCCCGGCTGTTTTTGTAGATGTCCTTGATCCGGTCGACGATCTCGAGATAACCGCTCGGCCGCGTCTGGAAGATGTCGCCCGTGGAGAGCCAGTACTCCCCTCCGGCGGCGGGCGTGTCGTCGTCGAGATAGCGAACCACGTAAGGTCCCGAGATCTGCAACTCCCCCTCCCCGGTGATCCGGGTCCGGACGAGGGGAAGGGGGATGCCGACCGTGTTGTCCTCGTATTCGCCCGGCGGGGTCATGGTGATGCCGCCGGTCGCCTCGGTCATCCCGAAGCCGCTGCAGAGGTCGACGCCGTGGCGTTGGAAGAAGCGGAAGACCCGCGGGTCGAGGTAGCCGGCCGCCGAGAGTCCCCACCGGAGCCGGCCGCCGGAAAGGGCCCGGAACTCCTCGTCCGTCACCGCGGCGCCGCCGACCGACGCGAGCACGTGGTCCCGGATCTGCATCCACCGGCGCGGGATCCCGATGAGGCCCGTCGGCCGGACCTCGCGGAGGCCGGCGAGCAGGGTCTCCACCGACGGGTTCCCGGCGAACACGTAGGTCCCCCCCCAGAAGAGCATGCCCGTCATCTCGAGAAAGCGGCCGAAGGTGTGGAAGAGGGGCAGGGAGCAGCAGAGCACCTCCTCCTCCCCGACCGCCGGCAGCGCGGCGGCGCGGGCGAACCTCTTCGAGAGGATCGCGAGGGAGGGGAAGACGACGCCCTTCGGCATCCCCGTGCTCCCCGACGTGAACATGACCGTGATCGGGTCCCGGAGTCCGAGCCGCGGGCGCGCCCCGAGAAGGTCGGCGATCTCGCCCCGGCCGAGGTCCGCCGCCCGGCGGGCGAGCACCTTCTCGTGCTCTTCCCGGACCCTCCCCTCCGGATCGAGGAGGAAGACGAGGAAGGGGCGCTTCGCTCCGGCCCGAACGGTTTCGAGGCGGCGGCGGCGCTCCTCCGTGTCGGTGACCACCAGGTTGATGTCCAGGCTGTCGAAGATCCACTTCAAGTTCTCGGCGTTCATCTGCGGATCGAGAGGCGCGACCAGGATGTCGTGCATCAGGCAGGCGAGATCGACGAAGGCCCCTTCGACGCCGTTCTCGGAGAGGATCGCCACCCGGGGCGCCCCCTCCGTCTCCTTCAGAAACACGGCGGCGTAGGAGCGGATGCGCCGGGCCGCCTGGGCGTACGTCCACCGCCGCGCTCCGCCGCCGATACCCTCCTGGAAGAGGACCCGGTCCGGGTGGGCCCGGAGGCGTTGCTCCATGAGGGTCTCGAGGCGGTAGTCGGAGGCTTCGATGGCGGCGACGGCGGTTTCGGCCCAGCGCCCGCGGCCCTCGTCGTCCGGGAGGGCGCGAAGAAAGGCGGAGCGGCGGGTGCGGTCGAGATAGTCGTGCCAGAATCCGGGCTCCCCTTCGGCGGCGCCCGAGGCAATCAGTCGTTCGGCGGCCTCGAGGAGGCGGAGCGCGTCGCCCGCGGCGACCGAGTTCGTGCCGATCGCCGCGCTCACCGCCGCGAGGGCGGCCGCGTGATCTCGGGTGTCGACGCCCATCGGGGTCCTCCCGGATTCGCCTCGCTCCTCCCGAGAGAGAATAGCACCCGCGGAGGGGCGGGCGGCGAGAAAGGAGGAGTCGGCAGGGAGATCGGAACGGAGGGGGCCCGTTTCGGGAACTCGGGATGTTGAAACCGATTCTCGGCCCTCTCAGCGCAGGAATACGACTTTTCGGGTCGAATCCACGCCGGCGCCCGTCGTGAGGCGGACGAAGTAGACGCCCGGCGAAACCCGCGCACCGGCGATGTTCCTCCCGTCCCAGCGGACGACGCCGTTCACGCCGGGGGATGGGGCATCGACGATCGTCTTCACCAGTCTCCCGCTCGAGTCGTAGACCGAGATCCGTGCCGCCCTCCCGGATGGGACGCTGAACCAGATCGTGGTGTTCTCTCGGAACGGATTGGGGCGGGGCGCGGCCAGCAGGGCCGAGACGCTTCTTCCCTCCTCTCCGTCCACGCCCGTGGCCCAGCATGCCGCGCCGAGCGCACCGATGAGTCCGCACGGGTCCGGCCCCGGTTGGTTTTCAGGAAGACAGGGAGAATCGTTCCGGACTCTGTAGTCCCGGGAAGGGGCGGCGCAGAAGATCGGATCAAGGGAGATGTTTCCGCCGAGGTCGACCGCCCGGGGCGGGAGCCCGTCCCCCCCTTCGTTCCCCCAAAGATCGTTGCAGCCGAAGGAGGGGGAAGAGAGCGTATCCCCGCACTCCACGCCGGGGGTCTCGTAGTTGAACGCGATAACGCAATTCTCGATCAGGGGAGAGGCGTTGCTGCAGTAGATGCCGGCCCCGGCGTCGCTCACGAGGTTCTCGACGACGGTGCAATTCTCGATTCGCGGAGAGCAGGCGAGACAGGCGATCGCGCCTCCGTAGGAGGCGGTGTTCCCGTAGAATACGCAGGATGAGAGGCGCACGGCGGAACTCTTGCAGAGGATACCCCCGCCCCCGGCCGCATCACCCCCCCGGATCGTGAATCCCGCGATCCGAGTGGAGTCCGGGAGTCCGTCGCAGAGAATGACGGAGCCATGACCCTCAGCGTCCAGGACGCTCGACCCGTCGGCGGTCAAAGCGAATAGGTTCAGCCCGCTCTCGAGTATCATGAGAGCCGCGCCCGACGCGCCCTGATTCGTCCAGGTGTACTCGCCCGGCTCGACTAGAATCGTGTCCCCTACCATCCCGAGGGCGGTATCGACGGCCGCGGGAAGGGTTGCCGCTTCCCCGGTTCCGTCGGCACGAATCGTCCAAGTTCTTGCATTTCTGAGCGTTACATCGATCCGGACTTCCCGGTTCTCGATCTCCTGGGGACCGAGCAGGAAGACCTGATACTCGCTCGCCGCCTCCCCCGCCGCCGTGCGGAGAACGACCTCGATCCGGTCGCCCGCCGAGGCGGCCACGTTGTCCGAGTAGTCGACGAAAGTGACCTCGTACCTGCCGGGCTCCTGGGCGGAAGGCATCCGGTTTTGGGAGGTCCCCTCGTCCAGGTTCCGGACGTCCACTGTGAATCCGGCAGGAACCGGACTGATTCCGTCCTGGAGGTAGGCGGTGCCGTAGACGGTGATCAAGCTCGTCGTTTGGGCATGCGCGGCCCCGAAGGCGGCGAGGAGGCCGGCGACGAACATCGGGATCGTATGCGCCTTGAACATGACCATTCTCCTCATCGAATCAGGACCATCTTCTGGGACCTCGAGTAACCGGGCGCCGCGAGCCTCACGAAGTAGACTCCGGAGGCCGCGTCCCGGTCGCCGTTGTTGTCCCCCCGCCAGATCTTCTCGAAGTATCCCGGTTTCTGGTGTTCGTCGACGAGGGTTTTCACCAGACGGCCCGAGATGTTGTAGATCTTCAGCTCCACCTTTCCGGGGTTCGCGAGTTGATACCGGATCCGCGTCACCGGGTTAAACGGATTCGGGAGGTTCGGGTGGAGCTTCGTGACCGCTGGCGGCGGCCCGTCGATGGTGACGTCGGCCCGGCCGTAGCCGATCGCGATGTCTTCCTTCGACACGGTGCGGCTCACCGGATCGCCCAGTCGTCCGCCCTTCGAGTCCAGGATCTCGATTTCGAGAACGTCTCCGGCCCACACTCCCTGGCTGTTGGAGAAGTCGACGAAGACCGTGGCGTACTGCCCGGTCGCCCCGTTTGACGAAGCGCGGGCCGTGGCGCCGGTCCTCGCATTCGTCACGGTGACCTCGTAGGTCGAGGCGGCCCGCACCGACCCGGACCAGCCCTCCCGGAGGAAGAGATCGCCCGCGACTCCGAATACGAGCGCTTCCGGCGCCGCTGCGGCGGTGGACCCGCCGACGGTCTTCGCGGCCGGCGGTGCTAGAGGAGGAGCCGGGCCCTCCCCGAGCCATCCGACCCCAGGGAAGGTCACGGTCGTCTCCGCGTCGGCGACGGCGAGGTACCCCTCGGCGCCATGGAGCTCGTAACCATCGGTCTCGTGGAAGCCCGGGATGAATGCTTCGAATCGAGCCTCGGCCGGATCATACCGCACGAGCCGCCCCGCCCCCGTCGCCTCGCACCAGGCGCGGGCTGTGTAGGTTGTTTCCGGATCGAGCGGGAGGCCGAGGAAGTTCAACTCCCCGCGGATCGTCACGTCGGCGAGGTTCGTCATCCCCTCGAAGGTGACCGACGGGCTTCCGCTCACCTCGGCGATGTAGCCGTTGGGAGGCTCGACCACGAACCCCTCCCCTTCCAGGATCGCCGGGATGAAGGGCTCGAAGTTCCCCGTCGAATCGAGGCGCACCACCATCGAGGCCCCGAGTATCTGGGTGAGGTCGGCCGCGAAGAGCGAGTCTGCCGGCTCCAAGGGGAGCGACACCAAGTTGACGCCGTCCGAGTAGTGGGCGGTGTAGGTGCGGGGATCGATCGGCAGGGTCAGGACACGGCTGTTGTTCGCCTCGTCCTCCTCTTCGATCAGGCTGTCCGGATCGGCAATGATGTGGATAACCTGATCGCCGAGAACCCGACGAGGGGTCCAGGTGACAGAGATCTGCTTCTGCTGACCGGCGGCTAGACCGGTAGCGATCTGTACGACACCGACAAGGTCACCCCCGAAGGAAGGATCCCCGTGATAGAAGTGGAAGATCGGGTTCGGCGCATCGTTCTCGCCCGTGTTTTGGACGGAGGCGAGGAGCCCGACATTTTCGCCCTCGAGGAGACCCTCGTCTCCCACCTCGACATTCACCGAGACGACCGTCAAGTCGGCGAACGCATCGCGCAGGACGTTCAGGACTTCGTTCGTTTCGATCAGGTCGTTCGTGTCGAAGACGATCGTGGCCTTGTTCCTGATCTCGGTGCCGGCCGGAGCCTCCGGATCAGGCCGGATGGTAAATGTGACATGTCCCTCCCCGCGACCGGTGCTGTCGTTCGGCGGGAGAAACCCGGCCAGAGGATCGAGAGGAGGCAGGCCGGTTTCCGGATCGATCGTATTGAAGAACCAATGAGCTTCGCCCGTTGAACCGTTGATCCCGGCGTCGATCTCCAGCAGATACCCCGAGTCGATCTCCATCGACGTGTACCAGTAGCTCCGGTTCGGGGGAACCATGATCGTCGTGTCCCCGAACGCGATCTCACTCAGGCGGAACCGGCGCCAGTCGAGATCCGTGTCGATCGTGTCCCGGATCACCACCTGCTGGGCCGGCGCGGTCGCATCGGCCATGTTCTCGAAGTAGATCGTATAGGGGATTGTCTGATACGCGGAGATCAGCGGATCCTCGTCCGGAGGCGTGGGCCCGAGTTTTTCGTTGGGATCGCGGGAGGAAACTACGATTATCACTTGATCTCCGGACGCGTCAGGAGGCCTCGGATTCAGCCCAAGGCAATCGTCCCCAGCTAGGTACAGCTGACCTCCCTCCAGAAGCCCGCCAAAGTAGCTATAGAGATTCTGCCCCATGCTCACAAATATGTTGAACGGCCCTGCTATTGACGCTTTGACGACCTTCTTGATGAGCGCACCCGCCGGTTTCTTTACAAAGTGCCCACCCCATTCCTGATTGGCTTCCCAGAATCCCCTGCGAACCGCGTCCATTAACGCAGATCCAATCGTCTCATCAGGACAAGCTGGTAACCACGAATACTTGAATGACTTCCAGAAAACGTCCGAAAGGTACTCTGTGGCGATCCCGCTCAACACCCAGGCCCCTACGACCAAGGCCGGATGGACTCTCTCTCCCTCGGCAGTAATCTGGGCATACATTGTTCCCTGCGTGTGGGGCGGTACTACGTCGACGTAAAAGAAGGCGGCGTTTTGTGGAGTCGAATCGATTTCCGCATCTGGTATCGGGAATAGCTGATTGGCGTTTTCATCCCAAACGTAATCGATGTGCATCCCAGGTGTCTGGGTTCTGAGGGCCATGAGGAGAAACTCGGCATCCGAGTTTCCCTCATTCGCATAGGTAATTATGTAGACGGTGGGACTAAGCCTCCGCATAGCTGTTAGCCCGCTAATCGCGAGACTGAGGGCCGGCCCTCCTCCATCTTCTACTCGAATTGCACCCAGGAGGCTTACTTCTTGAGTGTCCTTACGGGCCGTCAAGTCATACCATCCGATTTGCTTTCCCCCGAGGTTAAACGTGGCTCTCATATGGGTCGAATTGACGTAGAACGTCGTGTCCGCGAAGATGGTATCCTCGTCAACATTCTGCAGAAAGAAGTTAGTTGTGGGGTATAATTGGGCGCCGAAGATATTCAATGTCGCCCTGCCGGAGTTGCCGATGATTTCCGGTCTCGCTGACTCGAGGGAAAACCCGAGCCGTTCTACAAGAACCTCGTAATTGGTCTCCCCATCGGGGAGAGACCGACCCCTAATCATCAAGAAGTACTGACCTTCACCTCTGCCTGGCACAAGTAAAGGACCGCCCGGGAAGAACAGTGAATCAGAACGAATGTCGTAATTGAAGGCGCTAGGTACATCGGAGTACCGAGCGAAAAACTCGATCACACCATTCGGCGTGTCCGCCTCTGCTGTGATTCGAAGATCCTCTCCTTCGTCGAGATCTATGAGGTAGTAATCGTCTTCTGATTCCCGCAGACTCGCCAAGTGAGGGACACCGGGGCTCAGTGCAAATATCAGTGCTGAAATGGGAGTAGAAGATACCGCAACGTTGTTTTCCTCGTCGGATTCGAATATGCCGTTTCGAAGATCAGCCCGAACAGCAATCTTGTAGTCTCCGGGAACGGCTCCCGGCATGTTTGCCTCCAGGACGTGGGTATAGCTTTCCCGTGATACGAGCATCTTCCTGGTGTAGGATGTGCCCGGCGGCAAAGTACCGCTGAAGTCTAGTATTCCGATCAGGGGATCGCCGGGATTCCAGGTTGCACCTGAACACAAATAGACTCCATCGGACCAGAGCCCAACGGCATTGTTCAATCCTGTGTTGGATACGGTCCAGGAAATCGTCATCGAGTCTCCTGAAAAGGCACTATCCGGTACGACAACAGATGTAACCACCAAATCCGCCGGCGCCGGGATCACGACCTCCAGCCCGTCCGAATCGTACGAGAAGTTATTCCCCTCCCCCCCATGCTCGTAGACTTGGTTGTTCTTATCGGTCTTCACGAACAGGTAGTAGGTCCCCGTGTACCCGGAGGGGATCGTTCCCTGCAAAGACGTCGTGTAGGTGCTCTCGGCGGGCAGGATTCCACTGTGTTGCTTGGAGCCGAGAACGAAGTCGGTGGCGTCCAAGATCTGGTCCCTCGAGAGATAAGCGGCGTCGTACCAGGCGGAGGCCTCCGTGCCGCCGATCCCCTGGTTCTGGACTGTCCATTGCACCGTGACCGGCTGGCCCGTGTTGACGGAATCGGGCCCCGTCACGTCGATCACGACTAGATCCGCAGGCGTCAGCTCGATGAGGATCTGCGTCGAGTCCCGGTTGTTTCCCTCGTCTGTTTCGGACACGGCGCCGAGGGCGTCGGTCCGCAAGAAGAGATGATATGTACCATCGACCCCGTTCGGGAACGTGGCCGTTCCACTTGCCGCATACGTGCCTCCGGACCCGAGGCCCCCGATCCGGTTCTTCGACAAGACCACCGGGTCCGCCCCGGGATCGTAGATACCATCCGCAGAAAGGTAGACCCGGTCCAGCCAGTTGCCGCCGGCGTACCCCGCCCCGGAATTCCGGACGGTCCAGGTGAGCCCTGCGGTACCCCGCTTGGCGTTCTTCGACACGACCTGGAACGCGATCGGTTCGAGATCGGGAAGGGGTGGCGGCACCACCTGAGTGGCCGCGGGCCGATCGTTGTTCCCCTCGTTCGAGTGCTCGTAGACCTCGTCGGCGGCGTCCACCCGCACGATGACGTAGCGCGTGCCCGAAATGCCGGAGGGGAGGGTCACGTTCTGGTTCCGGTAGTAGGTGGCGCCGGCGCCGAGCGTCCCGGTGCGGGTGAAGGTTCCCAAATGAGTATCGCCCGGAACGGTGAGAACCGAGTCGGAAGAGAGGTAGACCTGGTCCTTCCACGAGGCGCAACGCGTGGGGCCTGGACCCGCGTTCGTCACGGTCCACTGAATGCCGATGGACCCTCCGGACGTCCCCTCGGCGGGGACGATCAGGCTCGTGACCCGAAGATCGGGGGGGATCGTGAGAGTCACGTAGATCGACTCCGTCGAGGCGTTGTTCTCCTCCCATTCTCCCTCGTAGACATAATCGTCCGCATCCGTAACTGCGACGAGATACCGGGGCCCGTCGGCTCCGTTCGGGAGAACGACAGTGGCGTCGCCGACATAGGTCGCACCCGAGTCGAGAGTCCCGCTCCGGTCGTAGGAGGCGAGGAGAAGATCGCCGGTCGGTTCGAAGAGGGTGTCCGTCGACAGGTATACCTCGTCCCTCCAGGAAGCCACGACCGTACCTGCGGGTCCCGAGTTCTCCACGGTCCAAGAGACTTGGGTCGTGTCTCCGGAATGGAGTCCCGCCGGGCAGAAGATGGCGGTCACATGAAGATCCGCGGGAGTCGGGTAGTCGACCACGAGAGGCAAAACCGGACGTCCGCAGTTGTTGTCTTCGTAGTCCCCCTCGTCGACTTGCCCCGCCCCGTCGGCGCAAACGAAGATGTAGAATGAACCCGGCTGGTCGTAGGGAAGAGTCACAACCGCGCTATCCGTGTACGACCCGTCCACGCTCAGGTAGCCGGAGTGGCTCCTCCAAGCGATCCGTGTATCCACGGAATCGTCGAGGGAGTCGTCCGGTGAGATGTAGATCCAATCCTGCCAGGCGGAACCACCGCTCGGACCCGCTCCATTGTTTGTCACGGTCCAGACGACCCGAACGGCGGTTCCCGGGTACGCCGAATCGGCCCTCACGGTTACCGCATCCGCCACGAGATCCGGGGGGGAGGGCGCGTGGATGGTGATCGGCCGGGGAGTGCTGAAGTTGTTTCCCCAGTCCTTGTCGTCGTACTCCATCCGGACATCGGTCCAGACGAAAACGTAGTAATCACCGGAAACGTCGTTGGGAAGGCGGGGCGATTTCGTGCGGGAGTAGCTCGAATCGGGATCGAGATCATCGCCGGCATAATAGCCCTCCGGGTACAAAGCCAGGGCTATGTCCCCGCTTTCGGCAATGCTATCAGTGGAGATCATTACCCAGTCGAGGAGCCACTCTCCTGCCGCGGGGGCGTCACCGATGTTCGTGACGGTCCAGCTCACCGGTATCGGCTCTCCCGCCCAACCCGAGGAGGGAGACAGAACGTCGTGTACCCAGAGATCGGGAGCGGGACTCGGAACGTACTCGACCGCGAACGGGTCGCTCGTTCTTTGGTTGTTTCCCTCCCCGTGGTGCTCCGCGACGTGATTCTGGCAGTCCGCCACGACGATGACGTAATAGGTCCCCTGGATGTTTGCCGGAAGCGTGACCTCGACCTCCCGGGCGTAGCCCTCCCCGGGATTCAAGTAGCTGAGATTGGAGAACTGTCCGAGAGAGACTTCGCCGTATCCGAGCGTTGTGTCCGCGGATAGATACGCACGGTCGTACCAGATCGAGGCGTTCGTAGGAGCCTCTCCGTGGTTCGAGACTACCCAGCGAACGGCGAGGGGCGAGCCGGATTGAGCGGTCGATTGAACGAGAACCGAATCGACGCGAAGGTCGGGAAACGGCGACAGGTGGATAGGGAAAGACACCGAAGAGATAGCCGCGTTGTCCCCCTCGTCCACGTTCTCGTCGACGGCGTCTCCCAGGTCCGTCTTCACGATGATCCAGAAGTCCCCTTCGATGTCCTCCGGAAAAACCACCGGATGGGCATGGGTATATGCGTCGGATGGAACGAGATCGTAGGGATACGTGAAGTCCGGGGCCAGCGCGATGTCGCCGCCGATCGCATCGTCGTCGGAAAGGTAGACCCGGTCGACCCACGGGGCGGAGGCGGTCACGTCTCCGAGGTTTCGAACCGTCCATTCGACGTAAGCTCCTTGCCCCGAGGAGGCTTCTGCCGGCGGAGTGATGTTCTCCACGACCAAATTCGCGTGAGGGGGGATCCGAACTGACACGGGACCGGGGCTCACGATGACGTTGTCGTCTTCCGCTCCCCACTCCGGAATCACGTCCCCCGCGTCCACGGCGAGGATTACCCAATAGTCGCCCTCGGTCAGGTGGAGGGGGATCGACACAGAATCCTCGGTGGTGTACACGGAATCCGGTTCGAGCGCATCCCAATGAAATGACTGATGGAGAAGAGTGTCACCTCCGTACGCCGGATCCGGAGAGAGACAAACCTCGTCGATCCAGGGCCAGTCGATCGTTGCACCGCCGCCATTCCGAGCCGACCAGCGGACAGAGACGTTCTCCCCGGTGAACACCGTGTCCGCGAAATCGAGCGCGATCGCTTCCAGGTCGAATAGAGCGACCAAGAAATCCCGCCGCGCGGGCGATTCGTCTTCCCTGCCCGAGAGATCCCGAGATTTCACGGAGACCGAATGCCATCCTTGGGAAAGCCCGACGAGGGTATCGCACGTGGCGCCGGAGAAGGGGGAGTAAGGACCTTCGTCGATGCTCCTGGCGAACTCGAGATCTCCCGAGATCGTCGAATTGTCGCCCCCGAACCAGCAGAACGCGACATCCGCTTCATGAATGGCAGCGCTGTCCGCCGGCCCCGACGTGAACCAGGTTTCCGGGGGAGTGAGATCGACGACAAAGTTTCGCTGCAGGGTCCCCACATTGCCCGCCATGTCCCTCGCGAAGATCTCGAATCGATGAGTCCCCTCCGCGAGGCCGCCCAAGAAAACGGACAAAACGGTCCCGAAGGCGGTCGTATCCAGTTGGTCGATTGAATAGGCGTATTCGATGAGATCCGCGATCGTGTAATTATCCGTGGCGCTCCATTCGAAGAAGACGCTGTCCTCGGCGATGTGGGCGCCTTCATCCGGACCGGAGAGAAGAGCTACGACGGGCGAAAGATAATCGACGTAGACGTGACGCACCGCCGGCGCCGGATCCTCGTTCCCCGCGAGGTCCCGGGCCTTAACGCGGATCGTATGCCAACCGCCGACGGGATACCAGAGGACGAACGATGTGTCGCCCGAGAACTCCCCGAACGGGAACGTGTCCAGGGCGACCGCATACTCCAGGTGGGAGACGAGAGTCAACGTGTCCGCGCCCGAGTAGCCGTATGCGAAGACCGAGTCGTTCACAACGGCACTGTCCTCCGGTCCCGAAATGAACCAGGTCTCGGGTGGTGTCATGTCGACGGTGAAGGTCATCGAGGACGGCGGATCCTCCAAGAGGCCCGCCTTGTCTCTCGCCCGGACCGCGAACACGTGGGTCGTCTCCGCGAGCCCCCCGTAAGAGGCGGCCGTCGAATCGAGGAAAACGGACCAAGGTTCTTCATCCATGCGGAAGGAGTAGGTGATCTCCCACCCCTCCGAGACGTTGTCCCATCCGTACCAGGCGAAGGACGCGGAAGCCGAATCCTGATGGGTCCCCTCCCCCGGCCCGGCGTAGACCTCCGTCTCCGGCGGCGTGAGATCCACGCCGAAGCTCCGACTCGCCTCCCCGATTCGGCCCGCGAGATCCCTTCCGAGGAGGTAGAAGACGTGACGGCCTTCTGGGACACCGATGAATGTGTGGATCGTCGTCGGGACCCAGGCCGTATCCGGCGGGAAGGAGTCGAGGGCGAAGGCGTAGAGGAGACTCTCCGGCGGCGTATGGTCGTCGAGACCGGACCACTGGAAGTAAAGATCCGCCTCCGTCGTGTCGACCCCCTCCGAGGGACCGATGTCGATGCTGACCACTGGAGGCTCCAGATCCGGCACGGCGCCGACCCAGTCGGCGTAATCGACGAACCCGAGCCACGATTCATCGAGGGAGTCGTAGATCACGGAGATGTTCGCCGGGTACCCGAGGGCGTTCATCTCCGCCGTCGTCGAGTCCCCCCACCAGTTCTCTTTCGCGTCGATGTGTTTGTACGATTCGTTCACGAAGTCGTACGGGTACCAGGCGGAGCTGTCCGCCCCGTTGTCGTGGATCTGGCAATTCCGGAAGACCGCCGTCGCCGAGTCGACATAGGCATTGGACATGTAGACACCGGCGTCCCCGTTCCCGGTGATCGCCGTGCCCGTAACGTCGATCGACCGGCTCATGTCCTGGATGCGGAGTCCCGTCCTCGCATTCCCCGTGATGGAGCAAGCCTCGACTTGGCCGCCCGCACCGTATAGCCCAACTCCCTCCTGGTTTCCGGAGATCTCCGTGTTCGAAATCCGCAGGGATTCCGAGTAGTAAGACCCGACATTGATGCCGGTCCCGGAATACCAACCGAATCCGTTCTCACGGAAGACGCACCGGTCTATGGTCACGCCACCGTGTCCCCAGTAGTCCAGTCCGTCCGATCCGCAGCCACGGATCAACGTGTGGTCGAGCGAGAGGGCGGACGAGTCCGCCCATCCCGAGATTCCGTCGACGGCACCAACCAGGGACGCGTAGGAGAGCGACGCCGCCCCGTAGGGAACGTAAACCCCTCCCCACCAGTCGTTGCCTCCCGATCCCCAGCCCTCGTGCCCGCGAAAGCGGACGCTGTCCCCCTCCGCGCCGGCCACGGCGAGCGTGCCGTACGCGATCAGGGAGGCGTCGTCCACGAAGAAGGCCTCGACCCCCGGCTCCATGCGGAGGGTGGCGCCGTCGGGAACCCAGATGTCGCCGACCGCGACGTGCGGATTCCCTACCACCGTCCAGACGCCGGAGACGGGACCGGCTAGGCCGCCGTAGTAGGTGTTCGCGTCGATCGAGTCCGGGACCCCCCAATCATTGAGCGCGTCGAAGTAGACGGTCCCGATCGCGTTTCCCGGAATCACCTCGAGAGAGCCGTCCCACGACGATACGCGAAAAGCGAGGTCGGACGACTTCGTCCGGATCGCCTCGATCCGCGTTTCGACCATGGCACGCCGGAGCCGGGCGCTCGCGCTGTCCGTCTCGGGCGGCAACGAGTCCTTCAGATCCTCCAGGAACTTGGCGGCCACGACCTGGAAGGGGATCGAGCCGCGGAAGACGCCGGTCGAGAGGTTCGTCTCCCGGAGCCAGACGAGCTCCGTGTCCACCACCCCCTCGCCGAGATCGGCGCCGACCCAGACCCAGCCGCTGTCGACGGAGAACGGGTCGAGGTCGAGGTCGGGATCCCGGACCTCCACGAAAGCGGACTCGCTCCCGGCCGGGTAGTGGACCCCGATCGGCATCCAGAGGGAGTCGGTAAAGGCGATCTCGCCGGTGTGGCCGCCGCCGGGGCCGCCAATCCAACGGGCGTAATTGACGAACCCGAGATCGGGGTCATCGTATTCGTCATGAATCGCCGGGATGTTCTTCGGATTCCCCCCGAGGTTCATCCGGGCCGTCGTCGTGTCACCCCAGTCGTTCTCCCGGGCGTCGACATCCAGGGGGCTCGCGTTGTGGAAGTCCATGGCGGCATTGTCGGCGAACCGGCAGAGGCGGAAGACCGGCGCCAGGCTGTCGGACCCCACGTAGCCCACACGCACGCCCCGCCCGGCGTTCCCCGTGAACTCCGAAGCGGTGACCCGGAGGGAGTCCGCCAGGTACTGGACGGTCAGACCGTGCTGGGCGTTTCCCGCCGACAGGCACCCGTCGATGACGCCGCCCCCTCCGCTGACGCCGATCCCCCCGCGATTGCCGATCATCTCGCACCGGACCACGGTGAACCGCCCGTCCTCGTACGGCTCCAGGGAGAGGCCTTTGTCGAACCCGGAGGTACCGTTCCCCTCGAAGAGGCAGTCCGAGATCGCGAGGAGTCCGCTTCCGGAGAGGGAGATCCCTCCGATGGCACAGTCCCGCACGAAGGAGTGGTCCACCACCACCGTGTCCATCCAGGGGGTGTAGATGTCCGCTCCGACGTATCCGCCGGCCACCGAGGCGTAGCTCATCCGGAGGCCGCCGTTGTTCACGTAGATCCCGCCCCAGTTCTCGTCGTAGCCTCCCCAGGTTTCGTGATAATCGAAGGAGACGCTGTCGCCGGGCGCACCGGCCACGTCGAGGAACCCGTAGACGCGGACCGACGCGCCTTCCACGAGGCGGACCTCCACGCCGCTCTCCATCCGGAGGGTGTCCCCCCAATCCACCCGGATGTCGCCCACGACGACGTACGGGTTCCCGGCCGCGGTCCACGTGCCGGAAACCGGCCCGGCGTACCCTCCGTAGAACGCGTTGGCCCCGACGTCGACGTTGTCCCCCCAATCTCCCGACTCGTCGAAGTAGAGAGTTCCAATCGCGTTTCCGGGGATCACCTGCAGCAGGCCGTCCCCGGAATCGAGGCGGAGCCCCTTTCGTTCGTCCCCTTCGCGAAGCGATGCCACCCGCTCCCGGATCATCTCCCTGCGGAGGGCGACGCTCGCGCTGTCCTCCCCCTCGGGCAGCTCGCGGCGGAGATCGTCGAGGAACTTGAAGACCTGGGGATCGAACGGGATCGATCCGCGGAAGACCGCCGAAGTGGCGCCCGTCTCGTGAAGCCAGACCTGCTCCGTGTCCACCGTGACCGATTCGAGTTGCGCGCCGACGATCACGAGCACGCTGTCGAGGGCGAGCGAATCGAGGTCGAGATCCGGGTCCCACACCTCGATGAAGGCCGAGTCGCTCCCTACGGGGTAATGGACGCCGATGGGATCTCCGGCGGCGTCGGTGAAGGCGATCTCGCCCGTGTAACTCGGATCGGCCACCCCCGTCCAGCGGGCGTAGTTGACGAAACCGCGCCACCCGTCATCGTACTGGTCGTAGATGGCGGTGATGTTCTTCGGGTTCCCTCCGGAGTCCATCTCCGCCGTCGTGACGGGACCCCAGTCGTTCTCCCGGGCGTCCACCTCCCAGTCGCTCTCGTTCGAGAAGTCGTAGAAGCCGCCCGTCGTGTCCGAGCCGTTCCCATGAAACTCACAGCCTCGGAACACGGGCGTCACACTGTCCTCGTAGGCGTATCCGACGGTGACTCCGTAGCCGGTGTTGCCGACGACCGAGGTGCTCTCCACCCGTGAGGACCGGCTCATGTCTTCAATCGTGAGGCCCCGCCCCAGATTGGAGGAGATATCGGAGGAGCGGACGAGCCCGCCGGCGCCGCCGATCCCCACTCCCCGACTGTTCCCGGTGATGAGGCAACCGGAGACCAGGAAGGACCCTCCGCCGTACAAGTCGAGATCCACGCCCCCCCCGTCGTACGGACCTGTTCCGTTTTCCCGGATGACGGAATTCGAGATCTCCACGTACCCGGAGCCGGCAAAATCGATCCCGTGGGATCGACATTCCAGGATCAGGGAGTGGTCCACCCGTACCGATCCCGAATCGAGGTAGCCGCCGATCCCCTCGTAGGCGCGGGAGAAGGAACCGTGAGTGAGGGAGAGAACGCCGCCGTCGACGAAGAGACCGCCCCAGGTCCTCCATGGGTCTTGCTGGAACTGCGGGTCCAAACCAAAGTGAACGCTGTCCGAAGACGTACCGCTCGCCCGAATGACCCCATAGTCGAAGAGCACCACATCCTCGAAGAAACGAACCTCTACACCCTCCTCGATAATGAGCGAGTCCGGCTCGATCACCCATGCATCCCCGACGACGATGTGTGGATTCCCCGCGGCCGTCCATGTCCCGGAAACGGGTCCGGCATATCCGCCGTAAGTGACGGTCGTGAAGATCGTGTCGAGGAGGCCCGTGGCGTTGGCGCTGTCGTAGTAGACGGCTCCGAGCCACCCTCCCGGAATCACCTGCAGGAGTCCGTCCCACGAGGCCTGCGCCCGATCGGATTTCGACCGCTCCCGCCGGAATTCCCGCAGTCGATCCCGGATCATCTTCTCCCGGATGGCCGCGCTCGCGCTGTCCGAGCCGGCAGGCAGGGAGGTCTCCAATTCCGTCAAGATTCGGCTCGCCTGGGGATCGAAGTCGACGGAGCCGTGGAAAAGCCCCGTAGCGAGATCGGTCTCCCTCAGCCACACGAGCTCCGTGTCGACCACCACCGAGTCGATCTCCGCACCCACCCAGATCCAGACGCTGTCGATGGAAAACGAATCGAAATTCAGATCCGGGTCCCAAACCTCTAGGAATGCCGAATCACTCCCGGGGGGATAGCTGATTTCGATCGGAACCCACGAGGAATCGGTGAAGGCGATCTGTCCGGTTTCCACGGCGAGCGCCGGAACCGGCGAAAGAGGGCCCAGGACGGAAACCACGACGGAGAGGATGAGGAAGCGTTTCATGGGGGGGCTCCTCGGAAGCACCGACGGTCGGTTCGGCGCCGACTGAAAGTTGTTCGCATTTCCAAGGTATTCGTGGCTTGAGTAAACCACATCTTACCACGATTCAATGGTTTAGTCAAAATCCAATCAGTCGACCCACCGTCCGGGCCCGGGGAATTCATCTGTGTCCCTGAACGAGTGGGGGCGGAACGTCGAAACGCCCGGACCCCACGGGGCCCGGGCGTTATCTATCCGACGGTCGATTCGGCGCTTACGCGCCGACGGTCTGGCCGACGTACTTCTTGATCGCCTCGAACTGGGCGGCGCCGTCGAGGCCCGCCTCTTTCAGGACCATGTCGGCCTGGCCGGACCCGAGGAAGCGCCCCTTCATGAATGGGTGGAGGCTGTGTCTCCGACCCCGCTCGGAGGTGATCCATCGGTAGAGCGTGGCGAGGGTGAAGCCGGTGATGCCCATCGCCTCCCGGGCCCGCTCCTCGGGGAAGATCTCGGCCCGCTCCTCGTCCGGCAGGAGGTCGAAGAGCTCGGCGCTCGCCACGTAGTAGATGTTCAGGTCGATGCCCTCTTTGCGGAGGAGGGGAAGCGTGTCCGAGACGAAGGCGTTCGTCACGCCGCTCCCCTGGAGCACCACCGTGCCGTCCCCCTTCCCCTTCGCCTCGCGAAGGAGGTAGACCCCCTTCACCGCGTCCGACGCCGGCGCGAGGCCGAGGGCCTTCCGGTCCGGCACCGTCTCGTTCGGCCGCGTCACGAAGGGGGCGAGCACGGCGGGGCGCTTCGCGAGGGCCGCCGCCGTGAGGGGCCACACCTCCGCCGGGTCCCACGGCGTCAGGGTGATCATCGTCCCCTTCGGGAAGTTCTCTTGAAGGAGCTGGAGCGGCTGCGGGTCGGCGTGGGTAGGTCCGTCCTCGCCCGTCTTCAATCCCGCGTGGGCGCAGACCACGATCATCGTCTTGAACGGCTCTTTCGAGAGTTCCCGGCGCGCCATGTTGCCGATGGCGTGAAGCCGGGCCGGGATATGGGCGAGGGGCGCGATGAAGGCCCCGTACGACGAACCGGCGCCGATGTGCCGCCCGTAGGAGGCGAGGCCGCTCATGATGCCCGCCATGGCGTCCTCGCAGATGCCGGCGATCGAGAGGAGTCGCGCCTCCGGGTTCCCCTTAGCGTTGTAGAACCCTTCGGGGAAGCCGTCGTTCGCGGCGTTGATGCTCGTCGAGCCGAGAAGGTCCGCCGACGCCGCGAAGATGGCGCCGCCGCTCTTCTCGTTGAAGTGGCCGAGGGCGTCGCCGAGCGCCGCCCGGAGGGTGGTCGACGTCCCCGGTTTCAGGGCGAGGTCCGCAGGCGGCGCATCGATCGAATCGGCGGCGAGCTTGTAGACCTTTTCCACGTTCGGCGCGCCCGTTCGTGGCTGCAGGTTTCGCTTCCCGAGGCGCTCGCACGACTCGACGAGGCGCCCGGCGAGCGCGTCCACCATGGGCCGGTGCTGCTCGAGGGAGCGGCGCATCTGCACGAGGGCCTCCCAGAAGCACTCCTCGATGACCACCCCGCCACCCGGACCCTGGCAGCGCTGCTCGCCGTCGCAGCACTTCGGAAGGGTGAACCCCTCCACCATGGTCTCGATCTTGGCGAGGGCATTGTAGAAACCGTCGGAGCAGAGCTTGTGGCCGGCGCCGTGGGAGGCGCGGCCTTCGATGCCGTACTTCCAACCCTTCGTCGTACGGTAGATGACCGCCGTGGGCTGGCCGTTGTCCATGTCGACCGCCTTCGCCTGGGCGGCGGCGATCTGCCGGTAATCGGTGCCGTCACGCACGCGGATCACGTTCCAGTCATGGAGCATGAAGAACTCCATCGGGTCCCACTGCACGTAATCGCCCGGGACGTCGCCGTCGCGGCAGACGTGGTTCGAGTCGATCGACGCCTGGTTCCAGTCGACGTGGATGACGGCGTTGTCCAGGCACGCCGTCCCCGCCGCGGCGACCGCTTCCGCCACCCGGCCCGGCGTCATGCCCCCCTCCCCTTCGACGACGTGAACCCGGGGCGATTTCGGCCCCCAGTAGTCCCGGGCCCCCCAGGCGAGTCCGAGGGAGCTCGCCACGCCGACGCCGGAGGCGCCGGTGGAGAGCTTCACGAAGGGGGTCCCCGGCGTCGGGTGCCCGTCGAGGGGCTTGGCGGAATACCTCTTGAAGAGGGGCGTGTCGCTCACCGGGTTCCGCCGAAAGCCGAGAAGGTCTTCGAGCCGGAGCTGCTGCCGCTCGTCTTTCGGCAGGAGTTCCGGCGCGCCGATCCGGGCCACTTCGTTCCGGAGCGCCCACAGGGCGTAGAGGCCGAGGGCTTTGTGGCCCGCGGCGTAAGAGATGAGGTCCGCTTCCGCCCGGTCGGGATCGGAGAGGTCGTACTCCATGGTCTGGAAGAGGAGGGATTGGACGAAGCGGCCCGAAGAGATCGATCCGCCCGGGTGGCCCGACATGGGCACGTAGTTGAAGAGCAGGGCGCAAAGGGACCGGTAGATCTGGTCGAACGTCTCGAAATGCCCCACGTCCTCCGCGGAGAGGGGCTCTCCGCCGGTCTTCATCTCTCGGGCGATATCGATGTATCGGCCGCGCCTCGGTCCGAGTTCGAAAAGCCATGCGTTTCTCCTTCGCAGCAGAAAGCCGGCGGACTCCCGCCGGTCCTCACCCCATCCGGCCTTCGAGTATACCGGAAGGGGCCGTTTGCTTAGAACCGGTTTCACAACCTCCATTCTACTGCGATCGGCTGCAAGGCCCGGCGGCTGCGTACTCGGGTAAAAACGTCCTCAATGGCCTTCTTAGGCCACCTCCGGGCGTTTTCCCCCTTGATCCTTGCCGCCGAACCTCTCGCTCGATCTCGCGACGAAGGAGGTTGTGAAACCGATTCTAAACGAAGAGGGGAGGGCGGGAGCCGGAGAGGGCCGTACGCGAAGACGCAGGGGAAACCGCAGCGGCTCAAAGGAGTTACGAACACGGGGCGTTCGTCATGAACGCCCCGCGGGATTATTCCTCTTCGTCGCCCCGCGATGGTCTTCGGGCCCGATCGCCCCTATCGGAACAGGCGCTTCACGCCCCCCCAGCTCGTCTCTTGGGTGGAGGTCGGGTCCCCGCAGCCTTCGCCGAAGGCGCCGATCAGGCCGCAATCGGCCCCGTCCGGGTGGTTGCCGGCAAGACAGGGCGAGGAGGTTGCGACCGTGAAGTCGCCGCCGGCTATGTCGCAGAAGAGCGGGTTCTCCGAGAAGTTTCCATTTACGCCGAGTTGGTCCGCGATGCCACCGGTCCAGTCCCCTCCCCCATTCCCGAAGAGGTCGGAGCATGACAGCACGACAACGCCCGCCCCCCCCTCGAAGACGGCCCCTCCCTCGACTCCGAGGGCGATGATCGTGCTTTCCAAGACCGGGTTCGAATTGATACCGGCGACTCCTCCCCCGTCGGCGGCGCCGTTCCGGGCCAACGTGCATCCGATGATGGTCGACGCGGAATTCTCGTCCATGCAGACGCCGCCACCGCTCCCGCCGGTTCGGTTGTCCCGGATCAGGCATCCCTGGAGGGTGGGGTCCGCCTCCCAGCCGTAGATCCCGCCACCCGCTTCGACGGATTCGTTGGCCCGGATGTCGCAGTCCGAGATCGCCGGGTCCGAATTCCAGCAGACGATCCCGCCGCCGCTCGACGAGGCGACGTTCTCCAGAATCTCGCAACCGGAGATCGATGCGTTCGCATTACTCACGAGAACGATCGCTCCGCCTTCGTCCACGCAATCGTTTCCTTCCATGAGGCAATCGGAGATCGTCGGAGTGCAGGCCTCCGCGGAGAACGCTCCGCCGTCCTCGTCCGTGTGGTTTCCCCGGAACGTGCAGCCGGCCACGATCGCGCTCGAACCGTCGCACCCGATGCCGCCTCCACGACCGTGGGCGACGTTGTTCGCGAGGGAACAGCCCTCGATTAGAGGGGTCGACTGTTGCACACAGGCGATTCCGCCCCCGATCCCGTCGGCTTCGTTGCTGTCGATCACGCAATCGAGGAACTCGGGCGCCCCGTCCCAGACGTAGATTCCTCCCCCTCCGGCCGTCGAGCGATTCCCCAGAATCATGCAATCCGAAACATGGGAGTTCGAGTTCCAGACGTAGATTCCTCCCCCTCCGGCCGTCGAGTGATTCCCCAGAATCGTACAATCCGAAACATGGGAGTTCGAATTCCAGAAGACGATCCCGCCGCCGGACGAGTAGGCCGTGTTACCGGAAAACAAGCAGCCACTCATGGTCGCGGTCGAGTGGTCGACCAGCGCGACGGCGCCCCCCTCATCACCGGCGCTGTTGTCTCGAAACATGCAGCCCTCGATCGTGGGCGAAGCCTGGCGACACTCGAGACCGCCACCGTCGTTGGCGGCTTCATTCTCTTCGAAGACGCAACCGCGAATCGTGGGCGACGACTGATAGCACTGGATTCCACCGCCGCTGTCGGTCACCTGAAAGAGGCCGGCCGGGAAGTCGGCGTATCCGTTCCGGATCGTAACCCCTTCGAGGACCGAGGCGGCACCCTCCCCCGACTCGAACACGAAACCCCGGTGGGGTTCCGCCGCGCTCCCCTGGCAATCGATCGCGCAGAGCCCCGGGTCTCCGCCTTGAGACCGCACGGTGACCGCCTTGCCGAGGAAGTCGACGTCCCGGTTGCCGTCTCCGAGGAAGACCCCGTTGCCGAGCTCGATGATATCGCCGGCCGACGCGGCGTCTATAGCGGATTGGATCGTCGGGTAATCCCCCATGCCGTCGGGGGCGACGAACCACGTGGTGCCGTGGGCAAACGAAGCGGACAGGAAGCTGAGGAAAAGGAGCATGGCGAAGCGCAAGGCGAACCCCCTTCCCGGGCGGGCTGAAGGTGAGGAAAAACCGAGCTGGGGCATCGAGAGACCGGCGAAACGAACCGTACTTACTATATCACGGATAAATCATTGGAGTCAAGGAAGTTGGGTGCAATGGGCATGCCGAGAGAGGGAAGATCATGAAAGATGTGGAGGAGGATCCCAAAACAGATGACTCTCTCTTGTCGCTCAGGTTAGTCTCTCGGAAAGGTCATTCACGCCCGGCCGAGGAGTCGATCATGCCGCGGTATCTCGCGTTCCCCCTTCTTCCCGCCTTTCTGGCGATCGGCGCTCTGGCGCTCTTTGCTCCGGATGCGCCTGCCCAGATCGTCGCCGAGTCGATCGGCGACCGGATGGTGCGGTTCTATCGCGACGAAGAGGCCCGGGCGAACGCCGTCCCCTCCATCGCCCTCGTCCGCCCCCGCCCCTCCCTGGGGGCTTCGCCCGCGGACTTCCCCATCGCGCCGCTCTTCCAGAACATCCAGAACCGGAACGGCGTCCGCGTCCGCCTCCCGCAGGGAACGAGCTACTACGGCACCGGCGAAGTCCCCGGCCCGCTCCTCCGGAACGGACGGAAGACCACGCTCTGGAACTTCGACGCCTACGGATACGGCGACGAGACCCCCCACCTCTACCAGTCCCACCCGTGGGTACTCGGGGTTCGCCCCGACGGGAGCGCCTTCGGCCTCCTCTTCGATACGACCTGGCGGAGCCACATCGACCTGACCGGCGACATCCTCTTCGTTTCCGAAGGCCCCCCCTTCGCCGTCATCGCCGTCGACCGCCCGACCCCTCAGGAGGTGGTCATGGCCCTCGCCGATCTGACCGGCACCATGCCCCTCCCGCCGAAGTGGGCGATCGGCTACCACCAGTGCCGCTACTCCTACTACCCCGACTCCCGGGTGCGGGAGATCGCCCGGGGCTTTCGGGAGCGGCACATCCCGTGCGACGTGATCTGGCTCGACATCGACTACATGGACGGCTTCCGCTGCTTCACCTTTCACCCGGACCGCTTCCCCGATCCGGTCGGCCTGAACGAAGACCTCCACGATCTCGGGTTCCGCACGGTCTGGATGATCGACCCCGGCATCAAACGGGAAAGCGGCTATTTCGTCTACGACTCGGGCACGGCGGAGGACGTGTGGGTGAAGAGGGCGGACGGCCGGACCTACACCGGCAAGGTGTGGCCCGGCGAGTGCGTCTTCCCCGACTTCCTGAACCGGAAGGTCCGGGAGTGGTGGGGCGGCCTCCACGCCGGCTTCCTCGCCGCCGGCGTCGACGGCGTCTGGAACGACATGAACGAGCCGGCGGTCTTCGACGTGCCCGGGAAGACCATGCCCCCGGACAACGTGCATGACGCGGACGACGGCCTGGGCGGCCCGGACCGGCACGAGCGGTATCACAACGTCTACGGCATGCAGATGGTGCGTGCCACCCGGGAAGGCATCCTCCGGGCCTATCCGGAGAGACGCCCCTTCGTTCTCTCCCGGGCGAACCACCTCGGCGGGCACCGCTACGCCGCGACCTGGAGCGGCGACAACTGGGCGAACTGGTATCACCTGGACGCGTCGATCCCGATGACGCTGAACCTCGGCCTCTCGGGCCAACCCTTCAGCGGTCCCGACATCGGCGGCTTCGGAGGGGGCGGCGACGGCCGCCTCTTCGCCCGGTGGATGGGCATCGGCGCCCTCCTCCCCTTCGCCCGGGGGCACTCGGAAAAGGGCCCGATCGACAAAGAACCGTGGTCCTTCGGTCCCGAAGTGGAAGAGACTTGCCGGAAGGCCCTCGAACGGCGGTACGTCTTGATGCCCTACCTCTACACCCTCTTCCGGGAGGCTTCGGTCACGGGCCTTCCCGTGGCGCGCCCCCTCTTCTTCGCCGATCCCGCCGACCCGGACCTCCGGGAGGAGGACGACTCGTTCCTGCTCGGCCGGGACCTTCTCGTCGCGTGCCGCACCTCCTCCCGCCTCGGCGCCCCGCCGGCACTGCCGAAAGGGGACTGGCGCCCCCTGGATCTCGGCGTCGGCGCCGCGGGGGACCGGGACCTCCCCGACCTCTTCCTCCGAGGGGGCGCGATCGTTCCCGCGGGCCCGGTGATCGAGCATCTCGGCGAAGCGACGGAAGAGGAGCTGACGCTTCTCGTCCGGTTGGACCGGACCGGCCGGGCGGAGGGGTTCCTGTACGAGGACGACGGCGAGAGCTTCGCCTACCGGTACGGGGCGTACCGGCTCACGAAATTCTCGGCGGAGCGGCGGGGAGATTACGTGCACGTCGGACGGGCGATCATGGAAGGAACATGGAAGGCGCCCCGGCGGACGATCACGGTCCGGGTCCTTCTCGACAAGGGGGAAAAGACCGCGGTCTGGAAAGGCTCGGAGGGAATGGCGATCCCTCTTATTCCCTAGCCTTCTCCTTCTCCTTCTCCTTCTCCTTCTCCTCCGCCTCCTCGTCACCGTTCTTCCCGTTTCGGGAGTCGGTGAATGGCAGACGCTGCTCGGTCTCCCCCACCAGCCCGCCCATGAAGAGGCTCGCGTTCCGGACGAAGAAGACCGTCGGAAGGTCGCCGGCGAGCCTCTCGAGCCGTACCGCGTACTCCTCCTCCTTCCCCTCTTCGGGAGTGGCGAGGCCGAGGATCACCACCTCCGCCTCCCGGCTCTCCTCGTGGATCAGGTCGGTGACGCTCACGTCCTTCGGCTTCAGGATCACGCGCGGCTCCGCCTGGATGCGGATCTCCGGAATCAACCGGGCGAGGAGCATCTCGGTCTGGCTCTTCATCACTTCACTCGTGGCGACGCTCATCACCAGGACTTTGGCGTTCCGCCACTCCGGATTCCGCGTGAGGAGGTGGGCGAGGAGAAGCATGAGGTCGCCGTTCCGCTGGAGGCCGCCCCACCAGACGTGGATCGTCCTCTCGTATGCCCGGGGACGGTAGAGGTGGTGCGGTTGGATCCGGGCGAGAACGAGCGACTTGTTCAGCGCCTCGAGCCGGCTCATGACTTGGAGAAACTGGACCTGGAGGGACGTCTCGCTCGGCCACCCGAGGAGCACCGTGTTGCTCGCGATCCCCGCCATCCCGTTCGCCTGGGCCACGCTCACCATGCCGTCCACCACGTCCGGCACCACGTCGACCTCGGCGAAAACGGTCAGGTTCTCGGCATCGAAGAACTCCTGCATTTCGAGGCGCATCCCCCGCCGATCGGGCACGTGAAGGAGTAGTTCCCCCACGACGAGGCGGCAAACCGTGACGACCCCCCGCCCCTGGCTGAACCAATCGCCGAAGCGGACGAGGTCGAGCTCCTTCCGGGGATCCTGGGCGAAGATGAGCACGTGGGGCCGCCAGTTCCTCGCGCTCACGGGGCGATCCGCGAGATTGACGAGGGCCCAGCGGATCAGGTTCTCGTAGAGGCCCCGGCGGGCGTCCCCCCATCTCGCGGTCCGTTCCTTCCGGGAGAGGACGAGCCAGAGGAGAAGTTCCGCGACAACGGCGACGGCCCCCGCCGCGGGGCTGATGAGCAACATGGCCGCGGCGCAGAGGATCGCCCCGGCGAGGGGGACGGGCCACGGGACGCGGAGGCGCGGGCGCCATGACGGGTCCCCCGACAGGGCTTCGAAGGCGGCCACCAGATTGATGGTGCCGTAGACGGTGAGGAAGAACATGGTGACCAGGGCCGCCACCGCATTCAGGTCGCCGAGAAAGACCGCCCCGAGGGCGATCGCCACGGTCACCGCCATCCCCGGCACGATCTCCCGCCAGTCCCCCGTCACCTTCCCGAGAAAGCGGGGGGCGAGCCCATCCCGGGCGAGGGCCTGGAGGGTCCGCGGAGCGGAGAGGACCGACCCGACGGCGGACGAGAAGATCGCCGACCATAGCCCGGGCAGCACGAACCAGGGGCCGAGAACGGCGATCCGGGTCCAGATCATCGAGTCCGACCGGAGCTCCTCGGCCGTGGCGCCGGCGAGAAGGATGAGCGGAATGGCCAGGTAGACGAGGAAGCCGGTCCCCACCGCGAAGAGCGATCCCCGCGGAATCGCCCGGCCCGGATCCGCGAGGTCGCCCGAGAGGCCGAGCCCGGCCATCACGCCGGTGACGGCGGGGAAGAAGATCGCGAAGGCGGCCCAGAATCCGATCTCCCCGAGGGGGGGCGCCTTGAGGGTGAGCGTTCCGCCGCCGCGCATCAGGGCCCCCGCGGCGAGGGCGGCGATCGAGAGGGCGACCAGCCCGAGCAGGGGGACCTGGGCACGGAGGGCGATCCGCGCCCCCGGCGCCGCGAGGAGCGCCACGAAGACGATGACCGCGGCGGCGACCACGGGGATCGGAACACCGGGCCAGACGATGCGAAGGGATTCGGCGAAACCGAAGGAGTAGAGCGTCACCGACAGGGCCTGGGAGAGAAAGAGGGGAAGGCCGACGGCGCCCCCGATCTCGATGCCGAGGCTCCGGGAGACGATGTAGTACGCGCCGCCGACGCCGACCCGGACGTTCGTCGCCACCGCGGAGAAGGCGAGGGTGGTGATCAGGGTGATGCTGTTCGCGAGGGCGACGACCACGAGGATCCGCGCGAGGCCGAGATGCCCCGCGAGCCACCCGAAGCGGAGGTACATGATCACACCGAGGATCGTCAGGACCGTCGGCGTGTACACACCGAGAAAGGCGCCGAGCTTTCGGGTCATCGGATATCCCCCGCGCCGGACGATTCATCCCCAGGCACCGACACCTCGAACCGCACATGATCGGGGCGGATCCGGAGAATCCGCGCGTCCCGGGGGGCCGTCACCTGGTCGGGTGTGACCGGGAAATCCCGCTGCCCGAACCGGACCAGGAAGGCGTCCACCC
>JBDROZ010000011.1:0-55222 GCA_043809585.1 Candidatus Eiseniibacteriota bacterium | reverse complement strand
GCCCGGGGGGCTCCCCCGGCGCACTAACACTTCTCGCTCCGAGCGGTCGCGAGAAGATGAAAGTGCGCCACGGGCCCCGTCGAGGAGGCGGCGAAGGAAAGGAGGCTTCGCAGGCGGCGATCCGAGATCGCAGTAGGAGATTTGTGCATAATCCAGGCTAGGATCGCCGGGATCGATACTGCGCGGGCCGCCCGAACCGGCCCGTCCGGTCCTCATCAAATCACTGTGTGGACCAGCCAGAGAAGCAGGACCTTCACGACCCAGCCGATGGCGCAGACCGCCACGGCCCGGAGGGTGCTCTCGTAATCGAGGGCCTGACGCACCGCCACCACCATGGCCGCGAGCATCCAGAGCAGGCTGATGATGAAGACAGGGGCGCCCAGATGAGGCACGACCCCGAGAAACCGGATCAGGCCGGGGGTGCTGGCGAATCCGAGGGTGCGGAGGAGCTCGCCCACGTCCGCCTCGGTCTTTTCCTCCGGGAGGAGCCGGGTTCCCACCAGGTAGGTGAGGAATGCCCAGACGAACCAGGAGGCGAGGGCGGTCACGGTCCCGGCGACGAGACCGAAGAGGCCCGCCCCCCGGGAGAACATGACGCCGGTGGCGATGCCGGAAAGAACCACCACGAGCGTCGCCGAGCCGAGGGCGCTCCGGTCCGCCTCCACCTCTTCGTAGAGCGCGGCGTCGAGCCGGGCCGCCCGGATCATGCGCCGGACGAAAAGGGACATGCTCACTTCTCCCGTGTTCGGGTCCGTTCTCCCCCTCACTCGTACCACGCGAAGAATCGGGTGTCAACGAAGCGGCGCGGCCCCCGGAAGGTCTGGACGGAAGGAAGGGAGTCCGGTAGGTTGGACACCGGACCGGAGCCCCGGAAGCACCGACCCCTGATTCGATGATTCAAACCGCCCTCCGACGGGGGGGCGCACCATGAGGGTGGGATGGCGACTTCGAGGAAGAAGAACGTGGCGAAGACGGCGAAGACGGCGAAGACGGCGAAGAAGAAAGGTCCCTCGAAGAAGAGGGTGGTACGGGGCGGCGGCCCGAAGAAGGGCGGGCCGGGGAAGAAGGCTTCCTCGCGGAAACGGTCCGGGGAGAAGACGGAACGGAAAGAGAAGGGGGACAAGTCGGCCGGGGAAGAAGCCGCCGGTCTCGTCCATGCTTCGAAGCGCTCCGGTCTCGGCGTGGACCGCCTTTGCTGGCGGTGCGACGCCGAGACGCTCGGCTTCGCCGACACCTCCAAGGTGAAGCCACTCAGGGACATCATGGGCCAGGATCGTGCGATGGAGGCGCTCCGCCTCGGCATCGAGCTCGCCTCCCCCGGATACAACATCTACGTCGCCGGCATGTCCGGTACGGGCAAAATGACGACGGTGAAGAAGATCCTGGAGGAGATCCACCCCCGCTGCGCCATGCCCCGGGACTTCGCCTACGTCTACAATTTCAAGAACCCCTACAACCCGGTGCTCCTCACCTTTCCCCAGGGAGGGGGCAACCGCTTCGCCCGCCGGATGGGGCGGTTCTTGCAGGCCGCGCAAAAAGAGCTTCCGGCCATCCTCGAGAGCGGCCCCTTCGTCGAGCGCCGGGAGGCGATGGCCGAGGCCTATCTCAAGAAGCAGAAGGAGATCTTCCACGGTTTCGAAGAGGAACTGAAGGCGAACGGATTCGTGCTGAGCCAGATCACGGTCGGACCGATCACACGGCCGGAGATTCTGATCCCCGTCGGGGACAAGGCCTTTCCCTACGAGCAGCTCGCGCTTCTCGTCGAGTCGGGACAGGTGACCCTCCCGGGCGGTGTCACCTTGGAAGAGCTCGGGAAGAAGGACGGCGAGTTCCGAAGGCGGATACGGCAGGTGATGAAGGAGTCGCGGCGCCTCAACGCGGAGATGGTCGAGAGAATCGAGAAGCTCGAGCGGGAGACGGTTTCCGACCTGATCGGCGGGTACGTGGAGGACCTCCGGGAGCATTACGCCGACGACCAGAAGATCACCGAGTATCTGAACGATCTGAAAGAGCATGTCATCGTCCACCGGGACGAACTGAAGACCCCGCCCCAGGGCGATGGGCTGCCGGAGGTGATGAGGGCTTCCGAGCCCGCGGACCCCTACCTCCCGTATCGCGTGAACGTGGTGCTCGACAACTCGAAGACGAAGCCGTGCCCGGTCGTCCTGGAAACGAACCCTACCTACAACAACGTGTTCGGGACGATCGAGAGGAACGTCACCCGTTGGGGGCAGGCGGTCACCGATTTCACGAAGATCAAGGCGGGCGCCATGCTCCAGGCGGACGGGGGCTACCTGGTGCTGAACGCCGCGGACGCCCTCTCGGAGCCGGGCCTGTGGAAAACGATGAAACGGGTTCTCACCTACCGGGAACTGGTGATTCAGGGGATCGAGGGGTTGCTCCAGCTCTCCACGGGCGGCCTCAAGCCGGAGCCGATCACCGTGGACGTGAAGGTGATCTTCATCGGGCCGCCCCAGCTCTATTACCTGCTCCACGCCTACGACGAGGAGTTCGGAAAGATCTTCAAGGTCCGGGCCGACTTCGATAATGAGATCCCCCTCACCGAGACGTCGGTGAAGCAGTACGCCTCTTTCGTCGCCTTTCTGGCGGAGCGGGAGGAGTTGATGCCGTTCACCCGGGACGCCGTCTCGCGGCTGATCGAGTACGGGGTGCGCCGGGCGGGCCGCCGGACCCGGGTGACGAGCCGATTCGGCGAGATCGCCGACGTGATCCGGGAGTCCCACTACCAGGCATTGCGGCGAAAGAAGAAGAAGGTGGGGGAGGAGGATGTGGAAGAGGCGCTCCGAGCGCGCCGCCGCCGGGTCGGTCTTCTGGAGGACAAGGTCCGGGAGCGGCTGAAGGAGAGGATCGTTCTCATCGATACCGAAGGGGCGCGGGTCGGTCAGGTGAACGGCCTCGCCGTGCTCACCCACGGGGGCCACCGCTTCGGCATCCCGAGCCGGATCACCGCATCCGTCGGTGTCGGCAAGGCGGGGATCATCAACGTGGAGCGGGAGGCGAAACTCTCCGGCAGCACCCACGACAAGGGCGTTCTCATCCTCGGGGGATACCTCCGGGAGGTGTTCGCCCGGAACGCCCCCCTGTCGCTCACGGCGAGCGTCTGCTTCGAGCAGAGCTACGGGAGCGTCGACGGCGACAGCGCCTCGTCGACCGAACTTTACGCCGTTCTCTCGGCGATCGCCGAGGTCCCGATCCGCCAGGATGTGGCGGTCACCGGCTCGGTGAACCAGAAGGGGGACGTCCAGGCGATCGGCGGCGTGAACGAGAAGGTGGAGGGCTTCTTCCGGCTCTGCGCGGAGCGGGGGCTGACGGGAAGCCAGGGCGTCCTGATCCCCGAGTCGAACGTGGAGGACCTGATGCTTGACGCGGACGTCCTCGCCGCGGTGGAGAGGGGCGAATTCCACGTCTGGCCGGTCGGCCGGATCGAAGAGGGGATCGAAATCCTCACCGGGATCGAAGCGGGGGTCCGGACCGCCGACGGCAAGTGGAAGAGAGGATCGCTCTACGGCCGGGTCCAGGAGCGGCTGAAGGGCCTCATGAGGAAGTCGATGCCGGCCCCCCGCGACAACCCGGGAAGAAGAGGGGCGAAGAAGGCGTAGCGCGCGGCGTTTGCCCGCGATTGGCGTCCCTCACCCAATTCGAATGGAGCCGACTGACGCCCTTCTCCGTTCTCTTCTAGTAGTCGACCGGATCGGTCCGGTCGGGATCGATCCCGAATTCGGCGATGGCCTCCGTCACGGTCTTCACATCCGCCTCCCCCCGCCGCGCCAATTCCGCCAGGGCGGCGACGACCACGTTTTCCGCGTCCACTTCGAAGTGGCGCCGGAGCGCCTTTCGCGTGTCCGACAACCCGTAGCCGTCGGTGCCGAGGGGGACGATGCCGTTCGGGGCCCAACGGGCCACCGAATCGGGCACCGCCTTCATGTGGTCCGTGGCCGCGACGACCGGCCCGGGCGACCCCTTCCAACACTCGGTGACGTAGGGTGTCCTCGGAACCTCTCCGGGGTGGAGCCGGTTCCGCCGCTCTTTGTCCAGGGCGTCGGCGCGGAGGGCCTGCCAGCTCGTCACGCTCCACACCTCGGCGCCGATCCCGTACCGCTCGGCGAGGATGTCCGCCGCCCGCTCCACCTCCCGGAGGATAGGGCCGCTCCCCGCGAGGGTCACCTTCGCCCCCGGCGGCGCCTCCCGGCGCCGGTAGAGACCCCGCACGATCCCCTCCTCCACACCTTCCGGCATCGGCGCCATCCGGTAGTTTTCGTTGTAGAGAGTGATGTAGTAGAGGGCGTCCTCGTCTCTCTCGATCATCGCCTCCAATCCCTCCCGGACGATGACGGCGAGCTCGTAGGCGAAACAGGGATCGTAGACCCGCATGTTCGGCACCGTCGTCGCCACGAGCGGGCTGTGCCCGTCGTTATGCTGCAGCCCCTCGCCGGCCAGCGTCGTCCTTCCCGCCGTGGCGCCGAGGAGGAAGCCCCGTCCGAGAGAGTCTCCGCACGCCCATATCGCGTCCCCCACCCGCTGGAATCCGAACATGGAGTAGAAGATGTAGAAGGGGACGGTCCGCACGCCGTGCGTGGCGTAGGCGGTGGCGGCGGCGGTGAAGCTCGCCAGGGCGCCCGCCTCGGTGATCCCCTCCTCGAGGATCCGGCCGTCCTTCGCCTCGCGGTAGCGGAGGATCAGGTTGTGGTCCACCGGCTCGTAGAGTTGTCCCTGGGGGGCGTAGATCCCCTCCTCTTTGAAGAGGGACTCCATGCCGAAGGTCCGCGCCTCGTCCGGAATGATCGGCACCACGAGGCCGCCGAACTTCTCGTCCCGGAGAAGTTTCCGCAGGAGCCGGACGAAGACCATCGTCGTCGACACGTCCTGGCCCTCCGGCGTTCCCTCCCGGAACTCGGCGTAGAGACCGTCGCCGGGGAGATCCGGCACCGGCGCTTTCTCCCGGCGAAACGGGATCGAACCGTTCAGCGCCGTTCGGCGTTCGCAGAGGTAGCGCCGCTCGGGGCTCTCCTCCGGGGGCCGGTAGTAGGGGGGGAGCTCCTCCAGGTCCCCGTCGGGGATCGGCAGCTCGAGCTTGTCACGGAACGCCTTCAGCTGCTCCGTGTTCAGCTTCTTCAGCTGGTGCGTGACGTTTTTTCCCTCGAAGCCCGACCCGAGGGCCCATCCCTTCACGGTCTTCACGAGGATCACCGTCGGTTCGATTTCGTGCAGCGCGGCGAGGCGGTACGCAGCGTACACCTTCCGGTAGTCGTGCCCCCCCCGGCGGAGGTGCCAGATGTCGTCATCCGAAAGATCTTCGACCAGCTTCGCGAGGCGCTCGTCGGCGCCGAAGAAATGCTCTCTCGTGAATTCGGGGCCCTCCACGCTGTAGCGCTGGAACCAGCCGTCCACGACCGTGTCGAGCCGCTCCACGAGCACGCCCTGCTCGTCCTTCTTGAGGAGGTCGTCCCACTCCCGCCCGAGGATCACCTTGATCACGTTCCAGCCGGAGCCGCGGAAGGCCGCCTCGAGCTCCTGGATGATCTTGCCGTTCCCCCGCACCGGCCCGTCGAGGCGCTGGAGGTTGCAGTTCACCACGAAAGTCAGGTTGTCGAGCCTGTCGTTCGCCGCGATGCGGAGCGCGCCGAGCGCTTCCGGCTCGTCCGTCTCGCCGTCGCCGAGGAAGCACCATACCCGGCTCTCCGAAGTGTCGGCGAGACCCCGGGCTTGAAGATAGCGATTGAAGCGGGCCTGGTAGATCGCGTTGATCGGGCCGAGACCCATGCTCACCGTAGGGAACTCCCAGAACCCGGGCATGCGGCGGGGATGGCAGTAGGAGGAGAGCCCCCCGCCCCCCGCCTCGCGCCGGAAGTGGTCGAGCTGCTCCTCCGTCAGCCGCCCCTCGAGGAAGGCCCTGGCGTAAATGCCGGGGGCCGCGTGCCCCTGGTAGAAGACCATGTCCCCCGGCTTCCCGCCGAGCTTGCCCCGGAAGAAGTGGTTGAATCCGACTTCGTACAGGGAAGCGGCGGAGGCGTAGGTCGAAAGGTGGCCACCGATCCCGTCGAAACGCGCGTTGGCCCGGCTTACCATGGCCATGGCGTTCCACCGGACCATCCGGCGGATCCTCTTCTCCATCGCCTCGTCGCCGGGAAACTCCGGCTCCTGTTCGGGCGAGATGGTGTTGATGTAGGGCGTCTGGACCAGCTCGAGCCCGAGGTGCTGCATGCGCGCCCGCTTCAGCACCTTGCGGAGAAGAAAACGGGCCCGGTTCGGCCCTTCCTTCTCGAGCACCCGGTCGAGGGATTCGATCCACTCCTTCGTCTCTTCCGGGTCGACGTCGTAGAGCTGGTGTTTGAACGTGTGGTCGAGAATGTCCGACATGGGAACCCCCTCGGGGCCGGCGGCCTCGGCCGCGCGAAGAACTTCTGAAACGCCTATCCCGCGGGCGCGGGGCGGCGCGCGTCGCATCGTCGAAGAGCGCCTGTTTCGAGCATAGGCGACAGTTGCCGGCCCGGCATCAACTTTCGCCGGCGACCTACGCCCGGGGGGGATCCAGGTCGAGAGGCTCCTTTACCGACGGTTTCCCTTTCGGGAAGTGGAGCTTCGCTCCGCCGTGGGTCCGGTCATGGCAGAACGCGACCGCGAGCCCGCTCCTCCCGCACTCCTCGTACACCTTCGTTCTCTCTTCGATCGTCGTCAGCGGATGGTTGTCGTAAGCCATCACCCAGGCGGGGCCGAGGTGGGAGGCGGTCGGCATCATGTCGCCGAGGAAGAGCACGGGCCGGTCGTCGTCTTCGAAGAGCGGCAGGAGCTGGCAGGGCGTGTGGCCGTGGGAGAGCCGCCACCGGAGACCGGGGATCTCCGAGACGGGGGCGTCTCCGGTCACGAGGCGGAGCCGGCCGCTTTCCCGGAGCCCCCGGAGGTCCCGGTCGAGATAGGAGGCCCGGTCCTTGAGGGCCGGGGCGTGGGCGTGTTCCCACTGGCCCTCGTGAATCCAGATCGACGCGTTCGGGAAGCGGAGCTTCGTCCCGCCGCCCGCGGGGCCGTCCCGGACCGTCATGCCGCCGCAGTGATCGAAGTGGAGGTGGGTCGCCACGATGTCCGTCACGTCTTCCGGGGCGAACCCGAGCGGCGCGAGGGCTCTCGGGATCGCCTCGGGGAAGTCCTCCATGGCGAACCGCGCCGCCTCCTCCGCCGGCCACTTGCTCCCCGCCCCCGTGTCGACCACGATCACCCGACCGGCGCCCCGGTCCACGGCGACCAGGCTCCGCATGGCCATCAGGATGCGGTTCAAGTCGTCCACGTCCTCGGTCCGGCTCCAGAGAACCTTCGGCACTACGCCGAACATGGCCCCCCCGTCGAGCCTGTTCATGCCGGTGACCACGCTGAATAGTTCGTATCGCCCTGCTCGAATCATGATTCGCTCCGTCGTCGGTCCCGCCGTTCGAGGTTGTCGGGTGAAATATAATACAGGGGGAGAGGGGAGTGGAGCCCGAAATGGTGATTCTCCTCGGACTCCTCTTCTGCACCTTGGAATGAACGTGCTCGTGGGCAATATGCGTCCGTAGGGCGGCGGGACGGTGGTCCGGCTTCGGGAGGGATGGGGGCATAATCGGGGAGTTGTTGGCGGTCCGCGCAACACTACCCGTACGAGCCCGGAGAATGGGAGGGCTTTCTCCCGCCGCACGACGAGCGTTCCAGTCTGCCCCTCTATCCCTCCCTCAGCCGGCCCCCCCGCCCGCCGCTGTCGGAGGGACGTGGACGGTGGTCCGGCTTCGGGAGGGATGGGGGCATAACCGGGGAGTTGTTGGCGGTCCGCGCAACGCTACCCGTACGAGCCCGGAGAATGGGAGGGCTTTCTCCCGCCGCACGACGAGCGTTCCCGTCTGCCCCTCTATCCCTCCCTCAGCCGGCCCCCCCGCCCCGCCGATGATCGTGGCCGGCCGGAGGCCTGTCCTGAGCGAGCGATGGGACGGGCAAGCCCCGTAGCCGGACGTCAGGAGCATCCGGCGACATGAGGATGGAACGCGGCGCCCCGAGCGGACCCGCCCGTACTCCCCCGATCCCTGCCGCCGTCCGTCACATCTTCTTCGCCAACTCCACGAACCGCTCCGCTCCCGAGAGCGCCCGGTCCGCCGCCGCCTCCCAGAACTCCGGATTCGTCAGATCCGCGCCGAGGTGTTTCTTCGCGAGCGCCTCGGAGGTCATGGCACCCGTGTCACGGAGAAGGGCGTCGTACTTCGGCGCGAACGACGGACCCTCCTTTACCGCCCGGTCGTAGATCCCGTTGCTGAAGAGGTACCCGAACACGTAGGGGAAGTTGTAGAAGGGCATCTGGGTAATGTAGAAGTGCAGCTTCGACGCCCAGAAGAGCGGGTGATAAACCTCGAGCCCCGAGTGGAAGCATTCCTTCTGGGCCTTCACCATCAGCTCGTTCAACTCGTCCACCGTCGGACTGCTCTTCCGCCGCACGTCGAAGAACGACGTCTCGAAGACGAACCGGGTCCGAAGGTTCATCATCATGATGAGCGCCTCCTCCGCCTTGATCGCGAGGAGGGCGAGCCGCTCTCCGTCCGAGGCGGCCCCCTCGAGGGCGGCGTCGGAGATGATCGTCTCGCAGAACGTACTCGCCGTTTCGGCCAGCGCCATCGGGTACCGGGTCCGCCAGAACGGATCATCCTTCAAGAGCCACGTGTGGTACGCGTGCCCGAGCTCGTGGCCGAGGGTCGAGACGTTCCCGTAGGTGCCGCCGAAGGTCATGAAGATCCGTGTCTCCTTATTAAGGGGGAAGTCGGTGCAAAAGCCCCCCGCCCGCTTCCCCGGCCGGTCTTCCGCCTCGACCCAGCGGCTCTCGAGGGCGTGGCGGGAGAATTCGGTCAGTCCCTCGTGAAAGCCGCCGAAATGCTCCAAGATGAACTCGCACGCTTCGCCGTAGGGGAACTTCTTGTCCGCCTCCCCCACAGGGGCCGTCACGTCGTACCAGGCCAACCGGTCGATGCCGAGAAGACGGGCCTTCTCCTTCATATAAGGCAGGAGGCGGGCGCTCCGCTCCGCCGCGACGCCCCACATGACGTCCAGGGTCTCCCTCTGCATACGGTTGATCCGGAGCGGTTCCTGGAGGACCGACTCCCACTCCCGGCTCCGGTAGAGGCTGAGCCGGAACCCCGCCTGATTGTTCAGCGCGAGCGCGGTGGTTTCCGCCACCCGCCCCCACGACTCCTCGAGCTTTTCAAACGCCTGCTTCCTGACAGCCCGGTCCGGGTCCTCCATCTTGTTGTGGAGCTGCCCCATCGAGAGTTCCGCCGCCTTTCCCCTCTCTTCGATCGAGACCCGGAGGCCGCCGGCGATCTTCTCGTACATCCGGCCCCAGCCGTGATAGCCGTCGACGGAGAGCTCCTCGGCGAGGATCTCCCTCGCCGGGTCCATCTTCCGCCGGGCCGCTTCACGGAGCTCGTTCAACGGGAACGCCACAAGCGAGATTTCCGGGCGCTCCAGAAATGTCTTCCACGCGCCGTCACCGGCGCCGAGAAACCTCGTCTCCAGTTTCGTCCGAAGAGTCCCCTTCCGGGAGACCATCTTGTCGACGCGGCTCATCAGCTGGCTCGCGAGGGAGTCCTTCACGTCCTGTGCCTCGAGACATTCGACGAAATCGACCGCCTCCGACAGCGTCGCCGAGAGGGCCTGCAGATGGAGCGCCGCCTTCGCCCACGCCTCGCCCGGCTCGTCGCCGAGAGCGTCGATCGTCTTCGCGCACTCGTCGGCATCCCTCTCCGCTTTCTCGAGAAGGAGGGCGAACGACTCAGAGCGGCTCCCGCCCGGATAGAGAGAATCGAGGTCCCACTTCGGATTGAACTCGGTCATGGTGTCTTCCTTATTCTTGACTCGTGGACAAGGCACCCTCTTCGTGCGATTCGGGGCGATTGGCCGGATTATAGCCTCTCGGCCCCGCGGGTTCCACTCGCCGGGCGGGGCCCGACGAAATCGGCGGCCGGCCGCCGACCCGATGTTGTATAATTCCGGTTTGTCCCGGTCCGATCATTCCCCGTCCCGTCCCCGGAGATCCGCGGACCTTCGCCGGAGGATTGTATCCGTGAGCCGCACCCTCGAGCGATTCGGCATCCGGCACGGCCGGGAGATCTTCTCCCTCGCCGCGCCCACGGTGCTCACCATGCTCTCCCATACGCTGATGTGGACGGTGGATTCCGCCTTCCTCGGCCACGTGTCGAGCCTCGCCCTCGCCGCGGCGGGCCTCGGCGGCATGATCACGTGGACCTGTTACACGGTCTTCAACGCCCTCTCCCGGGTGACGTCGACCTTCGTCTCCCAGGCGAACGGCCGCGGGGACGACCGGGCCGTGGCGGACTACACGTGGCAGGGAATCTACGTCTCCCTCCTGACGGGGGTGGTGCTGGTCGTCGCCGGGCAGTGGAGCTACATCATTCTCCGGTGGACCGGAAACGCCCCCGAGATCCAGGCGGCCTCGTACGTTTACATCAAGTACCGGATGCTCTCGGCCCTCGGCACTCAGCTCATCATGTGCCTGACCGGCTTCTTCAACGGCCGGAAGGACGTCAGAACCCCCATGATCGCGGGCATCACGGCGAACCTCCTGAACGTCGTGCTCGACTACTTCATGATCTTCGGGCACGGCCCGTTCCCCGCGATGGGTCTCAAGGGGGCGGCCATCGCGACGAGCATTGCCGTCTACGTCAACGCGTCGATCCTGGTCGGCTGGATGATCGTGCCCCGGGCGGTTCGGGAGCGGTACCGGATGATCCGCCCCCGGAGGCCGTCGCTCCGGAAGATCATGGACATGACCAGGATCGGCATGCCGGCGAGCGTCGGCGACTTCATCGACATGGTCGGCTTCACCGTCTTCAGCGCCCTGATCGGCCGGGCGGGAACGGCGAGCCTCGCCGCGAGCCAGATCACGATCCAGATCCTCTCCTTCTCCTTCATGCCCCTCTGGGGACTCACGGTGGCGGCGACGGTGCTCGTGGGGAACCAGATCGGCGCGGGGGACCCGGACCGGGCGGAGCGGCACGGGAACGAGGCGTACCTGGTCTGCATCTACTACGTGGCCTTTCTCGCCGCGGTCATCTCCCTCTTCGGCAAGGAGGTCTTCCACATCTTCACGGGAGACCCGGCGGTCATCGCCCTCGCCGGCGGGCTCGTCCTCGCGGCGGCGATCTTCCAGATCTTCGACGGACTCAGGATGATCGGGCTAGGCGTCCTTCAAGGGGCGGGGGACACGCGCTACCCGATGGTCATCGCCCTCGTGGTGCTCCTCGGCTTCTTCGTGCCCGCCACTTACTACGCGATCGAGGTGAGGGGGGGGACGGTGAGCCATGCCTGGTTCGTAGGGTGCGTTTCCTATCTCTTGATGGCGGGGTGGATCTACGCGCGGTACCGGACCGGCCGATGGCGGACCATGGCGATCTTCTCGGAAGGATACGAGGAATCTACGATGGAACTATCGGGACTGGAATGAGCGGGGGATAGTCTCCGCCCGAGCCCTTCGATACGGACCTTCGGTCCTACTCGGGACAGGCCTCCGGCCGTTTCGGTCGACGGCGGGGCGTGAGGCCGGCTGAGGGAGGGATAGAGGGGCAGACTTGAACGCTCGTCGTGCTGCGGGAGATAACCCTCCCATTCTCCGGGCTCGTAGAGGAGGCGCCCAGGAAGACGGCAACAACTCCCCGGTTATGCCCCCATCCCTCCCGAAGCCGCTCCCCCCGCCTCGCCGTCGGCGGGACGGATATACTGTTCCAGAATGCAGAGGAGGAGTCCGAGGAAGTCGGAAACTGCGGGGTTCGCGGGCGCCTAGTGCGCGAAAGGCCGTGTCCCGCCGGAGCGGTCAGAGCGGTCGACGAGCAGGGGGATCTCTTTCCGGCCGGGGTCGGCGAAGATGAAGGGGAGGGCCTGATCGATCCTCTCCACGAGAATCAGGTCGAGCCCCTTCGTCACCGCCTCGGGAATCTCCGCGAGGTCCTTCTCGTTCTCTCTCGGAAGGACGACGGTTCGAAAGCCCGCGCGCTGGGCGGCGACCAGTTTTTCGTTCAGGCCTCCCACGGGGAGGACGTGCCCCCGTAGCGTGATCTCGCCGGTCATCGCGACCTGGCGCTTCAAGGGGAGACCGAGGAGGGACGAGATCAGCGCCGCGGTGATGGTCACCCCCGCCGACGGACCGTCCTTCGGGATCGCCCCCTCCGGGACGTGGACGTGCACGTCCACGTCCTTGTAGAACTCCTCGTCGAGCCCGAGAGAGACCGCCCGGGAGCGTACGTACGTGAGCGCCGCCCGGGCCGATTCCTGCATCACCTCGCCGAGATGACCGGTCAGCGTGAGCGCCCCTTTCCCCTTCACCGTCGCCACCTCCACCGAGAGGGTGTCCCCACCGCTCTCCGTCCAGGCGAGGCCGTTCGCGACGCCGATCCAGTTCTTCCGGTCCAGTCGCCTCTCCGAGTACCGCCGGACGCCGAGGTAGCCCTCCACGCTCCGCCCGGTGATCGAGGGCTTCTTTCTCTTCTTCTTCGACGCTACCGAGCGGGCCATCTTCCGGCAGATTCTCGCGATCTCCCGCTCCAGATTCCGCACCCCCGCTTCCCGCGTGTATCCCCGGATCACCGTCGTGATCGCCGCGTCGGAGAGGGAGAAATGTCTCTTCGCCAGCCCGTGCTCCTCCATCTGCTTCGGCAGGAGGAACCCGCGGGCGATCTTCACCTTCTCCGGCTCCAGGTAACCGGGGAGGCGGATCACTTCCACCCGGTCGAGCAGGGCGGGGGGGATGCCGTAGAGCGAATTCGCCGTCGTGAGGAACATGACCCGGGAGAGATCGAACTCCACCTCGAGGTAGTGGTCGCTGAACCCCCGGTTCTGCTCCGGGTCGAGCACCTCGAGCAGGGCGGAAGCCGGGTCGCCGTGGAAATCCTTGGAAAGCTTGTCCACCTCGTCGAGGAGGAAGACCGGATTCATGCTCCCCGCCTTCTTCATGGACTGTACGATCCGGCCCGGGAGGGACCCGATGTAGGTGCGCCGGTGCCCGCGGATCTCCGCCTCGTCCCGGACGCCCCCGAGGGAGACGCGGACGAACTTCCGCCCGAGGGCCCGGGCGATGGAGCGCCCGAGAGAGGTCTTGCCGACGCCGGGGGCGCCGACGAAGCAGAGGATCGGGCCCCGGATGCTTTTCACGAGCTGCATGACCGCCACGTACTCGACGATTCGCTCCTTCACCTTCTCGAGGCCGTAGTGGTCCTCGTCGAGGATGCGCTCCACCACGGCGATGTCCTTCGTGTCCTCCGTCTCCACGCCCCAGGGGAGCCCGACCAGCCAGTCCACGTAGTTCCGGATCACCGTCGCCTCGGGCGACATGGGCTGCATCTTCCGGAGCTTCTCGATCTCCTTGACCGCTTTCGCCCGCGCCTCCTCCGGCAGGGCGGATTTCCCGACCTCCTCGAGAAGTTCGTCCGCCTCGTTCGGCGAATCGGGACCGTCGCCCAGTTCCTTGCGGATCGCCTTCATCTGCTCGTGGAGGTAGAACTCCTTCTGGTTCTTCTGGACCTGGCTCCGCACTTCCCCGTCGAGCCGCTTCTCGATCCGGAGGATCTCGAGCTCCGACGAGAGGATCTGGGAGATGACCTGAAGGCGTTCCCCCGTCGACTTCGCCTCGAGAATGCGCTGCTTCACCTCCACGGGCGCGAGGATGTGGGCCGAGAAGAGCTCCGCCATGTGCTCGTCGTCGTCCACGTTGGCCACGGAGATCAGGATCTCGTCGGGGATCTTCTTGTGGAGCTGCACGTACTCTTCAAACTGGGAGCGGACGGAGCGGACGAGCGCCTTGAGACGGGAGGTGCCCCGGCTCTTCGAGCCGTACAGGGCGACCCGGGCCATCACCAGTTCCTTCTCGTCCCGGAAATCCCGGAGGTCGACGCGGGCGAGCCCTTCGACGAGGACCTTGATGGTCCCGTCCGGCAGGCGGAGCAGCTGGAGCACCCGGGCGACGCAGCCCACCCGGTAGAGGTCCTTCCGGCCGGGATCGGCCGTCTCCGGCTTCCGCTGGGCCGCGACGGCGAGGAGGCGGTCCCCTTCCACGGCGCGGGTCAGGGCGGCGATCGACTTCGGCCGCCCCACGAGGAGCGGAATGATCATGTGGGGAAAGACCACCACGTCCCGGAGAGGGAGGAGGGGGAGTTCTCCGCCGAAGCGGATCATCTCGTCGTCCAGTCGGATTTCGATCATCCTGTGGGTCTTCCGCGGGATCAAGCGTCTCCGGTTCCGGTGCCGGACTTCTTCTTCTTCTTCGAACCGAAGGTCATCAGGGGCTGCTCGCCCCGTTCGACGAGACCGTCGGTGATGACGCATTCCCGGACGTCCGTCATGGAGGGGAGCTGGTACATGACGTCCAGCATCGACTCCTCGAGGATCGCCCGGAGACCGCGGGCCCCGGTCTTCCTCTTCGTCGCCTTCTTCGCCACGGAGCGGAGCGCCTCCTCGGTGAAGTCGAGGGAGATGTTCTCCATCTCGAAGAGTACCTGGTACTGGCGGCAGATGGCGTTCTTCGGCTTCGTCAGGATCTCGACGAGGGCCTCCTCGTCCAGGTCGCCGAGGGCGCAGATCGAGGGCAGCCGGCCGATCATTTCCGGAATCAGTCCGAACTTCAGAAGATCTTCGGGCTCCACCAACTTGAGGAGCTCGCTCCCCCGCCGCTCCGCCCGCGTGCGGACTTTGGCGTTGAAGCCGAGCATCTTCTCTCCCTGGCGCTTGGCGATGATCTGGTCGAGCCCCTCGAAGGCGCCGCCGCAGATGAAGAGGATGTTCTTCGTGTTCACCTCGATGTATTTCTGCTGCGGGTGCTTCCGTCCCCCCTGGGGGGGAACGTTCGCCGTCGTCCCCTCGAGGATCTTGAGGAGCGCCTGCTGGACCCCCTCGCCGGAGACGTCCCGCGTGATCGACGGGTTGTCCGACTTCCGGGAGATCTTGTCGATCTCGTCGACGTAGACGATTCCCCGCTCGGCGCTCGGCACGTCGTAGTCGGCGTTCTGCAGAAGCTTGACGAGGATGTTCTCCACGTCCTCCCCCACATAGCCCGCCTCGGTCAGCGTCGTGGCGTCCACGATCGCGAAGGGGACGCGGAGGAGCTTCGCCAGGGTCTGGGCGAGGAGGGTCTTCCCCGTCCCCGTCGGCCCGAGCAGCAGGATGTTCGCCTTGTCCAGCTCCACCTCGTCGTTCGTGCTCCGGAAGTGGATTCGTTTGTAGTGGTTGTAAACGGCGACGGAGAGGACCCGCTTCGCGGTCTCCTGACCGATCACGTACTGGTCGAGGAAACGGTGGATCTCCGCCGGCTTCGGGACCTCCGACTCGGTGTAGGAGAAGTCCCGGCCCATCTCCTCCTTGAGGATGTCGTTACAGAGCTTGATGCACTCGTTGCAGATGTAGACCGACGGGCCGGAGATCAGCTTCGTGACCTCTTCCTGGCCGCGGCCGCAGAACGAGCACCGAATGGGGTGGGGGGATCCGATCCGTTTCTTCACTGTCCCGTCACCTCCGGCTCTCGGGGGCTACACCCTCTGCTCGATCACTTCGTCGACGATCCCGTAATCCTTCGCTTCCTGGGCGGACATGAAGAAGTTCCGGTCCGTGTCCTTGCGAATCTTCGCGATCGACTGTCTCGTGTGCTTCACGAGGATCTCGTTCAGGATCTCCCTCGTCTTCAGGAGCTCCTTCGTGTAGATCTCCACGTCCGACGCCTGGCCTTCGCTGCCGCCGAGGGGCTGGTGGATCATCACACGGGCGTGGGGGAGGATCGAGCGCTTCCCGTGGGCGCCGGCGGCGAGGAGGAGGGCCCCCATGCTCGCCGCCTGGCCGAGGCAGATGGTCATGACGTCCGGCTTGATGTACTGCATGGTGTCGTAGATCGCGAGGCCCGACGTGACGTAGCCTCCCGGGGTGTTGACGTAGAGGTAGATGTCCCTCTCCGGGTCGTCGGCCTCGCAGAAAAGCATCTGGGCGATGGCGAGGTTGGCGACGTTGTCATCGATGGGGCTCCCGATGAAGATGATGCGGTCCTTCAGGAGCCTCGAGTAGATGTCGTACGCCCGCTCACCGCGGCCGCTCTGTTCGACTACGATCGGAACGAGTCCCATTCGCTCTGGCCTCCCCGTTATGGAACGGTCGAGTTCTGCTTGATCCATTGAAATACGTTTTTGTCCCGGAGCACCCGGCGGATCTCGGAGGTCATTCTCCCCCTCTCCTCTTTCCGCTTCTCCGCGGAGAGGGTGGGGTCCTCCTTCGGCGCGAGGGCGCGGCGCATCGCCTCGACCTCTCGCTCTTCCGGCTCGAGCTTCTCCCTACCCGCTATTTCGGTCATGAGGGCGAGTTTCTGAATCGCCCGGAGCGCCCCTTTTCGGTGATGCTCGACAATCGCCCTCTTCCGCTTCGCCGCCTCTTCCCGCTGATCCTCGGGGATGCCCTCTTCGGGGGGGAAGGGGGGGAGGTTCGACTCCGTCACCCGTTCGAGGAGGCGGTCCGAAATACTCACCACGTTCTCCCGGATCAGGCGGTCCAGGATCTCCTCGTCCAGCTTCCGCTCCGCCTCGTCCCCCGCCTGGCGGGCGAGATGCTCCCGGATCTTCTCGCTCAGAAGATCCAGGGTCGCCTCCCCGTCCCCGAGGATCCGGGAGGCGAACTCGTCGTTCACGGGGGGCAGGGTCCGTTCCCGGACCTCCTTCACGTCGAACCGGAACTCGATGGTCCTTCCGGCGACCTGGGCGCTCGGATGGCTCTCCGGAAAGTCGACCGACACGGAACGGGTCCCTCCGGGCGATGCGGCGAGGAGCCCCTTTTCGATGATCCCCTCCACTCCCGGCGACTCCTCGAGGCCGATCACGATCGACGTGTCGCCCTTTCGCTTCCCGAAGGCGGCCCCTCCCGGAAGGAAGCGCTGGTACGAGACGACGAGCTGGTCCCCCCGGATCGCCGGGCGATCGACGGGGACGTAGATCACGTTCGCCTCCTGCAGCGCCCGGGTCTCCCTCTCCATGTCTTCGTCCGAGATCTCCCGGACCGGACGCCGGAGCTCGAAGTCGCGGTACTTCTTCAGCTCCACGTCCGGCCACGAGTCGACGATGAACCCGATGCGGACCGGCTCTCCTTCCGGCGCCTCGAGCTTGGTCAACTCGGGATCGAAGAAGGGGACCACCTTCCGCTCTTCCAGGGTGCTCCAGATCGTCCGGGATACGATTCTTTCGAGCGCCTCGCTTCGCACTCCCTCCCGGTACTTCGCCTCGAGGAGGTGCCGGGGCGCCTTTCCTTTTCGGAACCCGGGGACCTTGGCCCCCATGACGAGGCTCCGGAACTCCTTCTCCATCTCATCACGGAGGGCTTCTTCCGGCAATTCGATGGAGAATTCCATCGTGCCCGGCCGCGACTCGTCGACTTCGACTATAGGTTGAAGTTCCGAACTCATCTAGATGATCCTGCTAAGGCTGCGGTCCGACGCTCTGGTGCGAGAGGGGGGATTTGAACCCCCACGGGTTCCCCCACTGGATCCTAAATCCAGCGCGTCTGCCAGTTCCGCCACTCTCGCTTCGATCTTGTCGCCCGTGGGACCTGTCCAATATAACCAACCGCCCGCTTCCCGTCAAGGAAACGGGCCTCTAATCGATTGATTCGAAACACGTTTACCCCAACATCCGACGCCGGGCGAACATAGAACGGCGCCCCCATCGTGTCAAGGAAAAAGGGGGGCCGGGGAGAAGGTATCCGGCGGCGGCGAACGGCTACTGGCCTCTTGCGGTGATCACCACGCTCACGGTCCGGCAGCAGATCTTGAAGTCGTTCCAGAGAGAGAGATTCCGGATGTAGGCGAGGTCATAGCGGAGCTTGGTCCGGACATCTTCCAGACAGGTGTCGTACCGGTGCTCCACCTGGGCGAGGCCGGTGATTCCCGGCTTGACCCGGAGGCGGATGGCGTACTCGGGGATCTCCTCGATCAGGTCCCTGACGAAGGTCGGGCGCTCCGGGCGGGGCCCGACGAGGCTCATGTCCCCCTTCAGGACATTGAAGAACTGGGGGGTTTCGTCGATCCGGAGCCGCCGGAGGAGCCTCCCGAACACGGTGATCCGGGGGTCGTTCTCCCGCGCCCACATCGGCCCCGAGGCCTCTTCGGCCCGGTCGACCATGGTCCGGAACTTGTAGATGATGAACGGACGCCCGGGGAGATCGAGGGACCGCCGGTCGTACACGTCGTAGTACGCGCTCGGGCGCCCCCCGGGGCGTCTCGACGTTCGCCGGTTTTGGCCGATTCGCACCTGGCGATAGACGATCGGGCCCCGTGAGGTGAGGCGGATGGCAAGGGCCGTGACGGCGTAGAGGGGGAGAAGGAACAGGATCGCGACGAAGGCCGCCGTCCGGTCCCCGAGGTCCTTCAATAGGGGGGTCTTGGGGAGATCGCCCCCGTAAGGGCTCCACTCCTTTCCGTCGAAACGGCGAAGGTCGATGACCTTCAACTCCGCGATCTTCGGTTCCTTCTCCCTGCCCTTGGCCGGGAGAAAGATCCGGGAAAGCCCCAGTCGGCGTCGCATTTCAGCCCTTCCAAGTTCGAGCCCCGCAGCGACTCGGGGAACCGGCGGGATGTCCGTCGGACTCCTCGGTGAATCGCGGGATGTCGCACAAGCCGGCATCCGGCGCTTCGGGGGAGGGGCGGCGCTCGCTTGAGAAGCAGGCAACCAGAGGTGGTTAGAATTTTACCGCAATCCGGCGACCCGGTCAACACGATTGGGAGGATCCTCCTCCGCTCTCCCGGGGGTCTCCTAGCCTGGACTATGCACAAATCTCCTACTGCGATCTCGGATCGCCGCCTGCGAAGCTTCCTTTCCGTCACCGCCTCCTCGACGTAGTGCATGACTACGCCTCCGGTGGCGGCTCGTCCAAGTCAGCTTCTCGTCAGGCGATCCGAGCCCTCGTGATGGAGATTCATGCATAGTCCAGGCTAGCCGCCGCCGGTGGTCGTGAAGGTCCTGACGGGGGCCACCGTGCTGGCCCCTGACTCGTCGGTCACTGTAACCTGGACGAAGTAGGTCGTTCCCTCCAAGAGCCCCGACAGGGCAACGGAGTGATAGTGGGCCAGGTTGCTGTCCGTTTGGGTCTGGTTCAAGGAGCTGGAGTTGGTACCGTATCTCACCAGAACCCGTGTCGGAACATCAGTTGTCACGTTGACGAACGCGGAGGTTCTCCCTGCAACGACTTCAACGCCTGGAGGCGCTTGGGGCTGGAGCGGGAAGACGGCCTGCACCGAGTTGCTCCGGGTCCGGTTCCCGGTCCTGTCGGTCACCTCGAGGTAGTACTCCACGTAGAGGGGGAGGTCGGTCACCTCCGGATAGTGGACGTAGCCGGTGGTCGCGGGGTTGTTGATCACGTGGAGCCGGGAGAAGGAACCGACCCCCCCGACGGAGCCGGACCTCCAGTAGATCTCGTACGCCGCGAAGTCCACGTCCCCGTTCCGGTCCCACGTGAGGATGACGTTCTGGTTCGTCACGTCCACGCTCGGGGCGTTCAGGGTCACGAAGGAGGGGTCCCGGTCGGTCGTCACGGCGGACGCCGTCTCGGAGGAGGCGGCGAGGCCCCCCCGGTCGACGACGTAGAGGCGGTAGTAGTAGGTGGTCGCTTCCGCCGTGGTTCGGTCGACGAAGGACCGGGTGCCTATTTCGCCGACGGTCCCCACCAGGTCGGAGTTCCGGCTGACCGCCTCGGCGGTGGAGCGGTAGATCTCATAGGCGGCGAAATCGCGGACCGCCGAGGCGTCCACGGCGTTCCACGTCAACCGGATGTCGATGAGAGGGGAGTCGAGCGCGGCGGCGGCGAACCCCCCCGCCCCGATGGGGGGGGCGTTCCGGGTCGCCGCCGATACCGTGTTCGACCCGGCCGTTCGGCCCGCGGCGTCCCGGACGAAGATCCGGTAGTAATAGGCCGTCGTGTCCCGGAGCCCGACGGAGTCGACCATCCCCGTCACGCCGGCGTCGGAGAGAAGGCCGACCACGAAGTCGCCCGGCCCCCCCGTGATTCCCGGCTGGCCGCTCCGATAGACCACGTACGAAGCGAAGTCGATCTCGCCGCTCGCGGTCCATTCGAGGGCGATCCAATTCGTTCCCGTCCCGGCGGCGGCGAGTGTGACCGGGACGGGGGCGGAGCCCGGGTCGCCGAAGGTCACGGTCGTCGTCGTCGCGAAGGAGGGGGCCCGGTTCCCCGCACGGTCGATGAAATTCCCGATCGCCACTTCTCCCGTCGCGAAGAGATCGGGCGTGACGATCCGCGTGTAGATGTACGCGCCGGACAGGTCGTCGTAGGCCATCGGTTCGCCGACGATGCCGGTGCCGATGGTCACCGTCGCCTCGCCCCCCGCCTCGCCTGTGATCATGGTGACCCGGAGCGTGTCGCCGGGACCGAGGGTCGCGCCCTCCGAGTCCTCCACGAGGGAGAGGATCCGAGCGACGCGGTCCAGGATGATCCGGTCCCCGACGACGGGACTCTCCGCTCCCCCCCCGGTGCGGAACCGTGCGTAGACCGCCTTTTCGCCATCCCCGTCGGCGAGGATCCAGCCCCGGCTCCCCTCGAAGGCCTCGTAGAAAGCGCCGGTCAGAAGCGAATCGTGGCCCACCTTCACGGCGTTCACGTCGGCCGGCGCCGTGAAGAGAAGCGTCACGGAACGGGTCCCCGTGTATTCCGCCCGGTCGTCGATGACGATTCCGAACGAGCCCGGAGTGACCGCGACTTCGCTCGAAGGATCCGACTCGATTCCGTTGGATCCGAGGGCGGTGACCCGGTAGGAGTAGGTCCGGCCGGGGACGAGGCCCGAATCCACGAGCGACGAACCCGCCGGCTGGCCGACCAGGATGAACTCTCCGGCCTCCCCTTCGCTCCGGTAGACACGATAGGAAGCGATTCCCTCGGCCGAGGGGACGTCCCAATCGAGAGTCACCCGCCGCTCTTCCACGTCGGCCCGGAGGTCCGTCGGGCGCGGAGGAGCGTCGAGGGTGATGGGCACCCGGGTCGGCCCCTCGTCCCCGCAACCGGCGAAGGAGATGACGAGGAGGGTGAGGAACCCGGCCGCGATCGGAAAACGCGCGAATCGCCCTTGCATGATTCGGAATCCTCCCCCGCCCTCGCGGATCCGCTCCGTGGGGCACCGAGTGGTCCTCAAAACCGCCAGCACACTCCGAAGGCCGCCCGCCCCGGCCCCGCGGGCGCGAGCATGCCGACCTCCGCGCCCCCTTCCTTTTCCACCGGTCCCGCGGGTGCCCCGAGAAGGGCGTCGACGATCGACGCCAGATAGACGCCGGCGGCGACAAAGACGGCCGTGTTCCGCCGGTCCCGGTCGTCTTCGCTCCGGGTGACCGCCCCGTCCCGTTCGGCGAGCACGAGACGGGCCGTCTCCGCCTCTTCCGCCCCGATCGGGGTGAGCGCGGTGTACTCCGCGTCGAGCGTCTCCACCCGGTCGACCTCCCCTTTGTACCGCAGATGGGAGACGACCGCGGTCACGCCCGCCGCCGTCGCGAGCGCCGTGTAGAGGGCCCCTCCGAAGGGCCGCCCCAAGTAGCTCTGGCCGAGGCCCGGGTAGAGCGCAGAGCGGACCACCGCCCGTCTCTTCGTCCTCTCCGCAAGAGTGATCTGGGCCACTCCTTCCGATCCCTCCCGGATGTCCATCGCGGGATGGAAGAACGTGGCGTCGACGAGATTCAGCCCCCAGTACAAGGCGAGAGCGCCGAGCCCCCAGTTCCGGTCCCGGAGCCGGCGGTTCGCATTCGATTCGAGGCGATAGGTCTCGTGAAGGGCGGCGAGCACGCCCTCGTCCCCCGTCTCCGCCATCCGCGCAACCAGCGCGTTCGCCTCGGCGAACTGGTCGTGGGCCTCCCGGTACTTCCCTTCCAAGACGAGGGTGGTCACCGCGGCGGAGAAGGTGTGGACCGCCCAGAGGCCCCCCGCGTACGGCCGCCCCTCTCTCATCTGCCCGTAACCGGGAAGGGCGATCGAGCGAAAGACCCGCCTGTGCCGGAGAGAGAACGACTCGCCGACCCGGAGAGCGCCCCCCCGGTTCCGAAGAAGGAGGGACCCGTGGGCCGTTTCGTATCCCTCTCGGGATACGCGCACGTCATACAGCCCGGCCTGCTCGGCGAAGAGAGGCACGGGGCTCTGTCCCCGGATCGTCGCATCCCCCTTCAGTTGCAGAAGTGCCCCGAGAGGCTGGGTCCAGATCATCAGCGGCTCCTCCGCCGCCGCGGCCGGAAAGGCCCCGAGGACGACGAGGAGCGACGAGAGAAGAACGGATTTCCGGAGAGGAGCCTTGGTCATACGCCGTCTTTCCTCCGCGGGAGCCTATCCTCGGCCCTTCCAAAGGGCACTTGCTTCATCCGCCAAGCGATCGCCGCGGGAGCGAGCCGAATACTAGCGCGGCCCGCCAAAACTGTCAAGAAGTGAGGATCGGGTAAGAAGATACGATCGGGAAACGGGGAGAGACCCTCAGGGGAGGGCGGGAGAGACGCGGAGAGGGTGATCATCGAGCGGGAGCTCCCGGAGGATCTCCCCCATGGGGGCCCAACTCCCGTCGCGGAGCAGGCGCCCGAGACGGTCCTCGGCTCGGTCCAGGTTGCGGTAGTGGCGGATTCGCGAGAGGAGGGGGAGGGGGATCCGGGGCTGGCCCGGATCGATTTCCCACGGGTGGAGATAGAGGACGGCGGGGGCCCCCTCCCGCCGCACCGCGCGGAGGCCCCGGACCATCACGGGGAGGGGGAGAAGGCGGAGGTAGCCCCCCCCGGCGACGGGCACGTTCCACGGACCGATCCGCCAGGTGGAGAGAGGGAACTCGACGAGACTCCCCCCTTCGAACCGGAGCCGCACCGGACGCCGGGGAAACCCGGGGATGCCGTACCGGTCGTGACGGATCGGGAAGACGCTCGAGTCGTAGGCGAAACCCTCCTCCGCGAGGATCGGGATCGCCCAGAGGGTCCGGTCGGTGATCGAGAAGGTGGGGGCCCGGTAGCCGGCGACGGCCGCGCCTCCGCTCTCCTCGAGCAGGCCCTTCGTCCGCCGGAGGTCCTCGCGGAACCGGCGGGGCCCGAGATCGGGAAGAAGGGTGTGGTCGTAGCCGTGGGCGGCGACTTCGTGGCCCGCGGTGACCACGTCCCGGACCGCCCCGGGGTTCCGCTCGGCGTACCAGCCGAGGAAGAAGAACGTCGCCCGGACCCCCCAGGCGTCGAACCGTTCGAGCAGCCGGGCCAGGGAGGACGAGGCGCGGCCGGCCCGTTCGTCCCACTCCTTGCGGGGGATGGAATCGGCGAATATAGTGGCGTGAAAGTACTCTTCCACGTCCACCGTCAACGCGTCGGGCGCGCGGGCCTTCTCGTTCAAGGGATCTCTCCTCTCCGGGGCCATGGAACCACCGGCCCGCCCGCGTTGTCAAGGCGGCCCCCTCCCGGGAGGACCGGGGTTTTCCCTTGAGCCGCCCCGGCGGAGTGCTTGGCCTTGATCTGGTGAAAAATCGCGAGTGAAAACGCGCGAGCGTCGGCGATTTGCACCGGGATTTTTTGCCGGATTAAGGTTAGGATGCGGCTGTCCCCCTCGGAAAGGAGGCGGTTTCACTGGTTGTTCGGCGGACCCTTCGGATCTTGGTCGGCGCGCTTCTCCTCGGGGCCGGTTGCGGAGGCGACGAACCGCCCCCCGTCAAGGACGAGGGGCGCGTGGGGGGAACCCTCGTGGTCGGCATGGAGACCGAGGCGGACGCCCTATGCCCTCTCACCTCCTCGACCACCACGGGGTCGGACATCCACGGCCTCCTCTTCGCCGGGCTCGCCTCGACGAACCCGGACATGGCGACCTACTCCCCCTGGCTCGCCGAGTCATGGGAGTTCTCCTCCGACCACAAGTCACTCACGTTTCATCTTCACGACAATGTCCGGTGGCACGACGGCGTGAAGTTCAGCGCCTATGACGTGGAGTTCAGCATCCCCCTCTACAAAGACGAACGGATCGGGTACGGCGCCATCCGTTGGCTCGACCACATCGTGTCGGTCACCGCGCTCGATTCGCTTACGGTCCGGTTCGATTTCGATTCGGTCTACCCGTACCAGTTGACCGACGCGAACGTGGGAAGGCCCCTGCCGAAGCACATCCTCGAGGGAGTGCCGCCGGAGAAGATACGGGACCATGATTTCAACCGGAACCCGGTCGGGACCGGCTCCTTCCGGTTCGGCGGATGGAAGACGCAGCAGACGATCACGATCGTGGCGAACGAGGATTATTTCCAAGGGCGCCCCTATCTCGACCGGGTGGTCTTCAAGATCGTGCCCGACCGCACGAACCTTCTCGCCCAGCTGAAGACGGGCGAAATCGATCTCTACCCCAAGTTTCCTCCCCATGCGGTGGAGGACCTCCGGAAGACTCCCCGTATCAAGGTCTACCAGGTGCCGAGCCGCGTTTACTACTACCTCGGTTGGCAGGGGGAGAACCCCCTCTTCCGGGACCGCCGGGTGCGCCGGGCCCTCACCATGGCCGTGGACAGGAAGAAGATCGTCTCGTCCCTCCTCTACGGGACGGGCCAGGTGATCGACGGCCCGATCCTTCCCTTTCTCTGGGCTTATGATCCGGACCTTCCCCCCATTCCCTACGATCCGGAAGGGGCGCGGGCGCTCCTCGCCGAGGCGGGATGGGAAGACCACGACGGCGACGGCTGGCTCGACAAGGAGGGCCGGACTTTCGAGTTCTCCATGAAGACGAACGAGAACAACGATCTCCGGAAGGACATCGTGGTGATCGTTCAGGAGATGCTCGCCACGATCGGCGTCAAGATGCACCCGGTCACGCTGGAGTTCACCGTGTTCATCGAGCAGACGAACCGGAAGGACTTCGAGGCCGATTGCCACGGATGGAGGCAGGGCGTGAAGGTGGACCTCACGTCGATCTGGCACAGCCGATCCATCACGGACAAGTACAACCAGGTGAGCTATTCCAATCCGGAGGTGGACCGCCTGATCGACGAGGCGGTGATGGAACTGGACCGGGAGAAGGCGAAGAGACTCTGGGGCCGGGTGCAGAGGGAGATCGCCGCCGACGCGCCCTATACCTTCCTCTTCAACCTCGACGACCTGTACGGGCTCGACGAGCGCTTCGAGAACGTCCAGCTCATCACCTATGCGTGGACCTACAACTTGGAAGAGTGGTACGTCCCGGCGGGGAAGAGGAAGTACCTCTCGGCGGGCGGCGATTCGTAGCCGGCCGGCGGCTAGCGGAGGCCAACGTGCTTCGATTCATCATCCGCCGGGTCCTCTCCGCGATCCCCCTCGTGCTCGGGATCACCACTCTTGTGTTCTTCGTCGTCCACCTGGCGCCGGGGGATCCCACCACGCTCTACTGGAACCCCGACGTCGATCCGGACGTGATCCGGCTGATGCAGAAGAACCTCGGCCTCGACCAACCCCTGCCGGTGCAGTACGGCAAGTGGATCGCGAACTTCCTGACCGGCGACTTCGGCTATTCCTTCGCCCACAAGCGTCCGGTGGCGGACGTGATCGCCGACTCCCTGCCGAATACCGTGTTTCTCTCCGCCGTAGCGCTCTCGATCATCTTCACCGCCGGCGTCCTGGTCGGCGTCGTCTCCGCGATCCGGCAATACTCCCTCCTCGACCACGCCATCACTCTCCTCTCGTTCTTCTTCTATTCCATGCCGAGCTTCTGGTTCGCCCTCATGCTTCTCCTCCTTTTCCACTACCACCTCCACTGGCTGCCCGCGGACCACATGACTTCCATCGATTTCCGCTACGAGTCGTTCACGGTTTGGGAAAAACTGATCGACCGGATCCGTCACCTCATTCTCCCCGCGACGGCCCTCGGGCTCGGCGCCCTGGCGGGCGTGGCGCGCTACACCCGGGCGAGCATGCTCGAGGTGATCCGGATGGACTTCGTCCGGACCGCCCGGGCCAAGGGCCTTCCGGAAAGGGAGGTGATCCTCCGGCACGCCCTCCGGAACGGCCTCCTCCCGGTGGTCACCCTCGTCGGGCTCTACCTCCCGTTCCTCTTCAGCGGCGCCGTGCTCGTGGAAACGATTTTCGGCTGGCCGGGCATGGGAAGGGTCATCGTGACGGCGATCTTCCAGCGGGACTACCCTCTCATCATGGCGAACACCTTCGTCGCCGCCCTGCTCGTCGTCTGCGGCAACTTGATCGCCGACGTGACCTACTCCGTCGTCGATCCGCGGGTCCGCGACGGGGGAGAAGCGTCGTGAGGCCCCCCCTTCCCGGCCTCGGCGATCTCAGGCGGGGGAGGAGGGCCTCCGGCCTCTTCCGGCTCGTGCTCTTTCTCTCCCTTCTCGCGGTCGCCCTCTTCCGCGGCGGCCGGGCGCTTGCGTTCGCGAAGGAGGGGGACTTCGGGGGGATTCTCGCCGCCGCCGCGCTTCTCGGGGCGATGCTGCTCCTCCTCGTCGCCGAAGGGAGGGAGAAGGGAAGGCGGTCCCGGTCCTCCGCGTTTGCCGCCCGGTTCCACCGGAACCGCCTCGCCGGAGCGGGCCTCGCGGCGATGATCCTGCTCTACCTCGCCGCGCTCCTGACTCCCCTCCTCGCCCCCGCCGATCCGAACCGGCAGAATCTCGACTCCGGCATGTTCCGGGCCCCCTCCGCCCAGAACCCCCTCGGCACCGACCGTTTCGGCCGGGACGTTCTCTCCCGAATCCTCTACGGCTCGCGGATTTCGCTCACCATCGGCTTCGTCGCCGTGGCCGTCGGCGTCGGCATCGGCGCCCTGGTCGGGGCGACGGCCGGCTACTACCGGGGGATCCCCGACCGGATTCTGATGCGCCTCGTCGACATGCTCCTCTCCTTTCCCCGGCTGATCCTCCTTCTCGCCGTCATCGCCATCTTCCGGCCCTCCGTCTTTCTTCTCGTGGCCGTCCTCGGCCTGACCGGCTGGATGGGCACCGCCCGCCTCGTCCGCGGGGAAGTGCTCTCCCTCCGGGAGCGGGAGTTCGTGACCGCCGCCCGGGCCCTCGGCTACGGCGCGCCCCGGATCATCTTCCGCCACATCCTCCCGAACGTGGTGGCGCCGATCATCGTGGCCGCCACTCTCGGCATCGGGAACACGGTGATGCTCGAGGCCTCCCTCTCCTTCCTCGGACTCGGCGTCCAACCCCCCACGGCGAGTTGGGGGACCATGATCAGCGACGGCCGGGACACCCTGACCCAGGCATGGTGGATCGCGACCTTCCCGGGGCTCGCCATTCTTTTCACCGTGGTTTCGTTCAACCTCGTGGGCGACGGCCTCCGGGACGCCTTCGACCCACGCCGGCGATAGCCCGCCGGGGTCTTCACGAGAATTGACGTTCCCGGGGGAACAGGGTATCGTACGTTGGCCGGCGGTCTTCGGCCGTCCCGTCCCCCCGCCGCGAGGGCGGAGGGGGACCTTCCCCGGTTTTTCGACATACCAGGATGGGGGATCGAACATGTGCCTTCGTAGGTCCGCGGGGATCTTTCTGCTTTCGGCTCTTCTGCTCACGGGCGGGGGATGCGGCGACGACAAGAGCACCAATCCGACCGGCCCGGCCGACGGTGCGGATCAACTGGTCCTGACGCTGCGGAACTTCGAAGATCCCTCTCCTTACCATTTCGCGCTCTGGGCCGCGGGGGGGGGCGGCGCGGAGCTGGTCCTCCGGTTCTCGGTGAAGGACGGCGCGCCGGTCACCTTGAAGGGCGATCCGATCTCCTCGCTCGAGCAGGAATCGACCCTCGCGTCCGCCACGGCCTTGATCCTCACCGTCGAGAGCGATACGACCGGGAGCGCCCCGGGAAGCCATCCCTTCCTGGCGGGTCCGGCGACGGAGGGTGAAGCGAGCCTGACCATCGCCCACGGGGGGGGGGGCATCGGTGTCGATCTCTCCTCGGCCACCGGTTCCTTCCTCTTCGACACTCCGACGACGGCGGACATCACCGACTGCGGGCGCGGGATCTGGTGGACCGACGGCGAAGGGGGACAGGGCCTGGGCCTCCCCTCCCTCTCGGGAGGCTGGATCTACGAAGGATGGGTCATCGAGCGGTACACGGGCGCCGTCTACTCGACGGGTCGTTTCGCCAGCCCGGGCGCGGCGGATTCGGACGGCCCGGGGGGAACCGCCGGACCCGGCGCCGGCTACCCGTTCCCCGGGCAAGATTTCGTGACCGCCGCCGGGGGCGTGCCGGTTCTTCAGGTGGATAGCGGCAAGTTCGGCGCTTTCGTGACCGTCGAGCCGGAGCCGGACGAGGACGGAGGGCCCTTCTTCCTCCAGATCCTCGGCCGGGTCGCCGGCAGCGGCGGCCTCCTTCTCACGGTGAACAACCTCAAGGCCCTTCCGTCGAGCGCCTACTACGAACTGTGGGCCGTCTTCGGCGACACGCTCTCCTCCGCCGGCAGGTTCAAGATTCAGAACCGCCGCATCGTCGATGTAACGACGGGCGTCGAGATCAAGTCGTTCCCGATCGGCTGCAACCTCCTGGACGCTTCGGAGGTCCGCGTTTCGGTCGAACTCACCTCCGATCCCGACCCGGCGCCGAGCGGCTCCTTCGTTCTCGCGGGGGACGTCAGCAACAACTCGGTCAGTCTTTCCATGGCCCACGCGACGGCGCTCGGGTTCGACCCGGCGGCCGTCACCGGTTCGTACATTCTCGAAACCCCGTCGAACCTGAACGCCGCCGACTATCGCCGGGGGATCTGGTTCTACGAGGAGGCGGGCGGGACGACGACGTCGACCCTCACCCTGCCGGACGCCCCATCCGGGTGGCACTACGAGGCGTGGCTCTATCGCACGTCGGCGACGATCGACACCCTCTCGACCGGGACATTCACGAGCCCCCGGGCCGCCGATTCGGACGGGGCGGGCCCCTACGCCGACACGCTGGCGGCGGCACCGCCCTTTCCGGGCCAGGACTACCTCCGAGGCGTCGTGAGAGATCTGGACAACGGGCGCCACGCGGTGATGATTTCCCTCGAACCCGACGCGGACCCGCGGGCGGCGGGCCCCTTCATGGTGATCCTGCAGGATGCCGACATCGCCGTGGTGCCCCGGGGGCAGAAACAGTCCATGTCGAATCTCTCCGCTTCCCTGCCGACGGGGACGGCCGCGATCAGCACATCGCGCCGCCTCGAGATGACCTCCCGGGGAGGGAAACTCCCCCGCGCCGAGGTCAGCTACGGAGGGAAGTAGGCGAAGGGTGAAGCGGATTCTATCTGCCAGCCGGCGGACCGATCTTCCCGCCGCTTACGGCCGGTGGTTCCGGGAGAGGCTGCACGCGGGGTTCGCAAGGTACCGGACCCCTTTCTCCCCCCGGCTCTTCGAGGTCTCCCTGCGGAGGGAGGATTTGGCGGGGATCGTCTTCTGGACCCGCGACGTTTTCCCTTTCCTCCCCGTTCTCGATATTCTGGACGACGGCGGCTTCCCCTATTATTTCCAGTACACCTGGACCGCCTACCCCCGTTCCCTCGAACCCGCAGGGGATCCGGAGCGGCGCCTCCGCGGACTTCTCCGGCTCTCGGACCGGATCGGCCCGGATCGCGTGGTCTGGCGATACGATCCGATCATACTGACCGCGGGGCTCGAGGAGGGGGACCACCTGCGGCGGTTCCGTGCGATGGCGGCCCGCCTCCGGGGACGGACGGACACGGTGATGGTCAGCTTTCTCGATCCTTACCGGAAGACGGTCCGCCGCCTCTCGGCCGCGGGGATTGAGACAAGATTTCCTTCCCCCGAGGAGGGGGGGCGGTTGATCCTCCGGCTTTCGGAAATCGCGGGGGAAGCGGGGATCCGCCTCGCGACCTGCTGCGAGGAAGGCTTCCGTCCGGAAGGTGTGGCCGCCGGCGCCTGCGTCGACGTCGAGCGGATCCGGCGGATCGCCCCGGAGGAGCGGTTCACCGCCGGGAGAAAGCCGACCCGGGAGGGGTGCGGCTGCGCGGAGAGCCGGGACATCGGAGCCTACGACACATGTCCCCTCGGCTGCGTCTACTGCTATGCCGTCTCGGACGACTCGAAGGCGGGCCGGGCCTTCCGAGCTCACCGGGCGGCGGCGGAAGCCCTCCGCGAGTAGGAGCGGGGGAGCGTCGTTCCCTCCGGATAGGCAATGCTGAACCGCTTCGACGTCGTGTAGAAGGGGATCTCGACGGTCTGCTCGTAGTCGAGCACGACCCGGATCCGGTCCTCGACCCGCCAAACCAGTATCCGGTTCGGCTCGAGGGGGATCTTCTTGTCGTGGGCGTACGCCAGGATTTCGCTCTCGATGTATTGCTCTGAGTTGGCCCTCGATTCGGCCACGATCTCCCGGACCCGCATGCCGAGCATGCGATGCAGCACGTGGGGGAACCCGAGGAGAAACAGGCCGTGGGCGCATGCGAGAGCGAGGACGAGTTTGATCAGAAAGCGCACGAGTCTCCTCCTCTCTCCTTCACTCCGAATCATCGGCAGGGAGGAGGGCGACCTTCGGCTCGAGTTTTGAACAGTGTGGAACCCCCGCGGGGAAAGGGGGTTACGGGCGGCCGAAAACGGCCAAGGCCCCGCGGCCGTTTGCCGCCGCGGGGCCTTCTCGCACGGACAGGGGAGGCTCTCTCAAGACTCGATGATCTGCACTCTCTTCTCGAAGTTGCTCTCGCTCAGTTTCGAGTCGTTGAACGCCGTGATTTCCTTCATCTGCACTCGGATGATCAGACGATCCGATTCCGCTTTCCCCCACGTTCCCGAGAGGGGGGTGGCGAGGAGCGTCAGCCACTCGTCCGGCTTGGCCCGGGCGATGGTGTCGCCGTAGTCCCGGATCACCTCGACCAGCTCCTTCTTGACGAGATCCCACCGCTGGTCCTCGCTGATCACCTCTTCATCCACCACGACCTCGTCATTCCCTTTCTTCCGCCGGATCGTGATCGTCGTTTCCCCGTCTTCCTCGTTCTCTTCCTTGATGACCGAGTATCCGTCGCCGAACTCGAGGAGCTTCGACAGCTTGTCCCAGCGAAACCGCTCGTCCACGAGCCCCACTTCGAGAGTGAACACCGGGCCGTATCCCTCGATGTAGACGCCGCGGGTCGGATGGGTCGACTTCACGAGGGCGTGTTCGCTCTCCACCATCGCCTCGTCGATGATCTTCTCCATGATGGAGATCTGCTTCTTCAGCCTCTCGCCTTCCCGGTCTTCCGCCCGGACCGTGGCCTCCGTGTGGAACAGCGCGATCGGGAGGGCGATCGCTCCGAGCAGGGCGAGTTTCAGGATTCCCTTCATGTAATATCCTCCTTCGGGCTTCTGCTACTCTAACCTCAGAGACGGGGGCAAGGGCAACTTTGATTAAAGATTTCTCCGCCCCTCTTGGCATGGTAACCTCTCTTAATGACAGCCACTCTCGACAGATACCTCGACCACTCCGCGGAAGCCCACGGCGGCCGCCCTTTCATCCTGTTCGAAGGGGCTCGAATCGAATATGCCCCCTTCGCCCGGCGGGTCCGGCGCCTCGCCGAAGGCCTCCGGCGGGCGGGTCTGGGGCCGGGCGACCGGGTCGCCCTCGCCCTCGGAAACGTACCCGAGTTCGCCGAGGCCGCCTTCGCCCTTTTCCGGGTGGGGGCGACGGCGGCGCCGGTCAATCACTTCCTCACCCCTCCCGAGGTGGACGTTCTCCTCCGGCGGATCGAACCGGCCGCGTGGATCGCGGAAGGCGATTTCGCCGGCATCCTTCCGAAGGACCGGGTGCCTCCGAAGGGCCGTTACCTCGCCCACGGGGAGCGGGCGGGATGGGTCCCCTTCGAGGACCTCGCGAAAGGCGGAGAGATCGAGGGCGGCCACCCCCGTCCCGCCCCGGACGACGGGGCGCTTCTTCTCTTCACGTCCGGCACCGAGGGGGACCCCCGGGGCGTTCTCCTCACGCACCGGAACCTGACCGCCAACGTGGATCAGTGCGCGCAGGCTCTCGGACCGGGACCGTCGGACCGGTTCCTCCTCTTTCTGCCCCTCTTTCACACCTTTTCGCTCACGGTCTGTCTTTTCCTCCCCGCCGCCATCGGCGCGGCGATCGTGCTCGTCCGGTCGGCCCGCAACTTTCCGGCGATCATGAGAGACGAGGTTCTACGGAAGAAGGTGACCTACTTCATCGGCGTCCCCGCCGTCTACAACGCCCTCGCCCGGAAGAAGATCCCCCTCCTCTTCCGGAAGCTTCACCGCATCCGGGTGATGGTTTCCGGAAGCGCCCCTCTTCCCGTGGAGACGATCGAGAAGGTGGAGAAGACCTTCGGCGCTCCCCTCCTCGAGGGCTACGGCCTGACCGAGGCGGGACCGGTGGTCTCCGTCAACCGGCCGGGGCGGAGCCGGCGCGGAACGGTCGGCCCTCCATTGCCGGGCGTGGAAGTACGGATCGTGGACCAAGGGGGAAAGGAGATGGCGGTCAGGGAGATCGGCGAGCTGCTCGTCCGGGGCCCGAACGTGGCGGAGTGCTATCTCGGCGGTTCTTCGCCCGTCCGGGAGGGATGGCTTTCCACGGGGGACCTCGCGAGCCTCGACGATGACGGAGCGATCACGATCCACGACCGGAAGAGAGATCTCATCCTGGTTCGGGGGATCAACGTCTACCCCCGGGAAGTGGAGGAGGCGATCGCCGCCCATCCCGACGTGGCCGCGGCGGCCGTGGTCCGCGCGGCGGACCGTCTCCGGGGGGAAGTCCCGAGGGCCTTCGTGGTCCCCGCCGAGGATCGGGAGGTCATTCCGGCCGAGATCGTTCGGTTCCTCCGGGGCCGCCTCGCCCCCTACAAGATCCCCGCTCACGTGGAGATCCTCCGCGAGCTTCCCCGGGGCGCCACGGGGAAAGTGCTCCGGCGGGTCCTCGCCGACCGCCCCCTCGCCCCCTCCACCACCCCACCCCCCCTCGAGGAGCTTGGATGATTCCCGCCCCGCTCCGGCGGAGGTTCCCCCTCCTCGGAATCGTCCTGACGCCGATGCTCGCCTTCGCCGCGCCGATGACGGAGGAGAATGGGAGCGACGAGGTTCTCGTCGGCGAGGTGATCATCCTCGGCAAGGAGGTCTTCAACCCCTCCGTCCCCGGGTACGACCGTTTCCCCTTCAGCTGGCTGAACGCGCTCCACGTCAAGACCCGGAGAGACGTGATCCGGGAGGCGATCCTCTTCCACGAAGGGGATTCGTACGATCCGGAAGTCCTGGAAGAAACGGAGCGGAACCTCCGGGCCCTCTCTTTCATCAACTTCGCGTCCGTCGTCCCCGGGGAGAGGCGGGGCAACGTACAAGACGTGGTCGTCGAAACCCACGACATCTGGTCGACGCAGCTCTCGGTCGCCCTCGAGAAGGGAGAGAGCGGAGCGGAGGGGGGGGGGGAGCTGGACATCCGCCTGGAAGAGCAGAACGTCCTCGGCCGGGGCAAACGGTTCGAAGTCAGCTATCACCGAACCGGGGATGACGACGGGTTCGGCTGGCTCTACGCCGACCCTCTGGTCCTCGGCCGCCGATGGACCGCCCGGGCGTACCGCCGGGACCTCGACGACGGGAAGGAGTGGGGGGCGGATTTCCGGCGTCCCTTTTACTCCCTCGACGCTCGATGGGGGGGCGGGGGGCGAATCATCTACGACTCGAGGGACGACCGCGTCTTTCGGCGGGACCGGGAGATCGGGCGCTTCGTCAGGGAATTCCGCTGGGAGAGCGCCGGAGTCTCGCGCATGCTGGGCGACCGCTACCGGAAGCTCCTCATCGGAGCGGAAATCGTCCGGGAGAGGCGGACCCATGACGATCTCCGCTTTCCGGAAGATGCCGAACCCGACACGACGATCCTGCCGGGGAGCGAGGACCTCGGCCATCTCCCCCTCAGCGTCCGTCTCGGAAGGTTCCGCTTCGTCGAGGAGAGCCGGATCGATTACTTCGACCAGGTGGAGGACATCGAGCTCGGCGGATTCGGCGCCCTCTCCTTCGGGCCGGTCTGGAGGTCCGCCGCCCGGTGGCGCCTCGCCACGGAGACGCACTTCGGCTTTTCCGCCGGCCCGGGGCGTTACACCTTTCTCTCCGCCCGGCTCACGTCGGAACGGCACGACGAGGAGTGGCGCCGGACGGTTCTCTCTTCGGACGCGAAGTACTATCACCGCTGGTCCCCCCGGAACACCTTCGTGGCCCGGTTTCTCTGGGAGGAGGCGTGGAAGGTGGAGGCGGGCCGGGAGTATTTCGTGGACGGATCGAACGGAATGCGAGGCTACGAAGGGAGGAGCGACATCGGCCAGCGGCGGATGGTGCTCAACCTCGAAAACCGCGTATTCTCGGACCTCCAGTGGCTCACGGTCGCCTTCGGCGGGGCCCTCTTCTTCGACGTGGGCGCCGCTTGGGACCGGGACGAGCCGGTCCGCGCCGAGGACCTCCATTCGACGGCCGGTCTCGGCCTCCGGCTCGGTCTCATGAAGATCCGGGAGGCGAAGGCGATCAGAATCGACGTGGCCCGGGACCTCCGGCGGGGGACGTTGCTCCTCGAAGTCGACCTGGGCCACCTCTTCCTCACCGGCCGCCCCTTCGGCGACTTCGTTCGCTCCTCCGGGCCGTAGGCCCCCCCCAATCCGCCCTTACCGGAACCGGCTCAAGCGTTTTCCGGCACCGTCCGATCCTCGGGATGAAGACGAACCGGGGAGGGGTCGATCCTCCCTCCTCTTACCCCCCCCGTCTCCCGGGAGGTGTCCGTGTTGGAAGCGAGAACGACCGCCATGACCGGCGAACCGGACGCGCCGCTCCTCCCCCTCTCGGCGAACGAGAAGAGGGCCGAGGAGCTCGGCATCCCCTTCGTCGAGCTCACCTCGGCGACCGTGGACGAGCAGATCGTCGACATCATTCCCGAGTCCGTCGCCCGTCGAATGCGGGTGCTCCCCCTCTTCCGCATCGAGAACTCCCTCTCCGTGGCCATGGCCGACCCGACGGATGTGCTCGCCCTGGACGAGCTCCGGCGCGTCACCGGCTGCAGCATTCTCCCCTCGCTCTGCTCGGAGCGGGACCTCGTCGATGCGCTCGATCGATGGTTCCGGGTCGACGCGGACGTCAGGAAAATGGTGGAGACCATCTCGCGGGACGAGGACGAGGAAGACGACGAATCGGTGACGCGTGCCCACCGGATCGACATGAAAGACGCGGCGTACCCGATCGTCAATCTGGTGAACGTGATCCTCCTGCAGGCGACCCGGGACGGGGCGAGCGACATCCACGTGGAACCGGACGTGCCCGAGCTGCGCGTCCGCTACCGGGTGGACGGCGTTCTCCGGGAGGCGGGCCGATTCTCCATGGACGTGCACCCGTCGTTCATCTCCCGGGTGAAGACCATGTCGAACATGGACATCTCCGAGCGCCGGCGGCCGCAGGACGGGCGGATGCTGGTGCACACCGGACAGAAGGAGGTCGACCTCCGGGTGAGCACCCTTCCCACGGTCATGGGGGAGAAGGTGGTGCTCCGGATCCTCGACCGGAGCGCCCTCAACCTGAAACTGGACGAGCTCGGCTTTCCCGCGAACGTCGGAGGGGGATGGCGCGACATGGTCCGGAACCCGGACGGCGTGGTCCTCGTGACCGGTCCCACGGGGAGCGGCAAGACCTCGACGCTCTACGCCACTCTCGAAGAACTGAACTCGATCGACCGCAACATCGTGACCGTCGAAGACCCCGTGGAGTTCAACTTCCCGGTGATCAACCAGGTGCAGGTGAACGAAAAGGCGGGGCTCAGTTTCGCCTCCGTGCTCCGGTCGATCCTCCGCCAGGATCCTGACGTGATCATGATCGGCGAAGTGCGGGACCAGGATACCGCGGAGATCGCCGTTCGCGCCGCCCTCACCGGGCATCTCGTCCTCTCCACGCTCCACACGAACGACTCGATCAGCGCCGTGACGCGGCTCGTGGACATGGGCATCCCCCCGTATCTCGTCGCATCGTCGGTGAGAGGGATTCTCGCCCAGCGCCTGGTGAGGCGAATCTGCGCCCGATGCAAAACCGAAGCGGAGCCGGCGTGGGACCTCTGCGACCTGATCGGGCTCTCCGCCGACGAGCTCGGGGAAATGAAGATCTGGCGGGGGGAAGGGTGCCGGGAGTGCGGGGGCACCGGCTACCGGGGGAGGACCGGCCTGTACGAGCTCTTCCGGATCGAGGGGGAACTCGCCCGTGCGATCGTTCGCGGCGCCGAGGAGGCCCAGCTCTACGAAATCGCCCGCCGGACCGGATCGCTCACCCTCCTTCGGGAGGACGGGATCAAAAAGGTGCGGGCCGGGATCACCACGCTGAACGAGTTCGTCCGGGTGACCCGGGTGACCAAAGAAGACCCCGCCCCACGGGGCGGGGCGCGCGAATAGGGGATCCCGATGCCGCTCTTCACCTATCGGGCCGTGACGGAAGAAGGGGTGGTCGTCCAGGGGATGGAGGAAGCCGCCTCCGCCATCGAGGCGGCCCGCCAGATCACGGACCGGCGGCTCATGCCCGTCGACGTGGCCGAGACCCGTGCGAAGGAAGGGCTCTTCAAGAGACTCGGGTTCCGCCGGCGCGTGCCGGCGGCGCTGCTCTCCCGCCTCTTCGGCAACATCGAGAGTCTCCTCGACGCCGGGATCCCCCTCACGTCCTCGCTCCATCTCGTCGCGGACCAACTCGAGAACCGGCGTCTCGCCTCCGCCCTCGAGGACATCGCGTTTCGCGTCGAACACGGCAAGACATTCGCCGAGGCGGTCCAGGCCCACCGGGACGTGATCCCGACCCTTTTCGCGAGCCTGATCCGGGCCGGCGAAGAATCGGGCAAACTGCCGGAGGTCATGAACCGGCTCGTGGAGTATGTGGAGCGGGAGTCGGAGACGAAGCGGAAAGTGACGGAGGCGATGATCTATCCCTGCATCGTGCTCGTCATCGGCGTGTCGGTGACGACCCTGATCCTGGTCTACATGGTTCCCCGCTTCGTGGGCATCCTCGAGAGCTCCGGCGTTCCTCTCCCGGGACCGACCAAAGTTCTCATGATGGTTTCTTCCGGGCTCCGCCGTTTCGGGCTCTACGGGCTCGGCGGAATCGTCGCGGGCGGCGTGGTCCTCTCCCGAATGCTCCGGCGGCGGCGCTGGCGCCTCGTCCGCGATCGGACCCTCCTCGCGATTCCCCTCCTCGGGGACCTGATCCGGAAGGCGGCGATCGCCCGGTTCTCCAAGACCCTCGGGACCCTCCTCGGCAGCGGCGTGCCCCTGCTCCCGGCCCTCGAACTCGTCGGTCCCACCTACGGCAACCGGCGTCTCGAGGAGGCGAATCACGGGCTCCTCCGCTCCATCGAAGGGGGATCGAACCTGACCGGGGCGATCCGGAAGGAAGACGTTTTCCCCCGGATGGTCGTGGAAATGGTGGCGGTGGGGGAATCCACGGGAACTCTCGACCGCATGCTTCAGAAGATCGGCGGATTTTACGATAAAGAGGTGGAGAGGGCGACCCGGAGGATGACCCTCGCTCTCGAACCGGCGCTCATCGTGGTGCTCGGCGTCGTCGTGGGATACGTCGCCCTGGCGCTCATCCTCCCGATGCTCAAGGCCGTATCCAGTTTGGGTTAGAGTGCCCGGGCGGATGCCCCGGGGAAAGGAGAAAAGAGATGACCGGCCTGAATCGTTCGAAGGGATTCTCGCTCGCGGAAATCCTGATCGTCCTCGGGATCATGGCGATCCTCGCGACGGTCGTGGTGCTCAATTTCTCGAACTCCGACACGGGAGCGAAAGAGAACGCCCTCCGGGGGAACGTGGCCACCATCCGCGAAGCCCTCGATCTCTACCGCGCCGACCACGGGTGGTATCCCGGCGACCCGGTCAAGGACTGGAACAAGAACGGAAACGCCGCCAATCTGATGAACCAGCTCATGCAATTCACCGACGCCACCGGGAAACCGGCCACGACACGCACGTCCGCCTATCGGTTCGGCCCGTATCTGAAGCATTGGCCGGAGGACCCGTTCACCAATCTGACGACCCTCACCATCGACAAGACCAACGAGGAGCTGTTGAAGACGATGGCGGACCGGGTCGCGGCGAGCGCCGGGAAGGGAGGCTGGTACTACCAGACCAAGTCCGGAAACCTCTGCCCCAATCTCGGCAACGCGTATCCGCCCGACTACGCGCACTTCTAGATCATGGGGGAGGCATTCACCGGGCGGCGCCGGGGCTTCACCCTGGTGGAGGTTCTCATGGCGCTCGCCATCGCGGGGCTCGTGGTTTCTTCGGTCGCGTTCGTCATCCACGGCGCGGTGGACCGGAAAGTCCGCCAGGAATCGAGGCTGACCGCCCGGTTTCTCGCCGAAGAGTCCCTGGAACGGTGGATCGCCTCCCGGGGGGGGGATGCCCTCTCCGGAGTGTGGCGGGAGAAGAAGGTTCCCGGGTTCCCGGCCTACTCCCGGGAACTTCGGTGGGAGACCCTGCCCGGCGGGAACACGCGCCGGGCCGTCGTCGAGGTGACCGGTGCGAATGGCGCGGTGGAGCTCGAATCGACATTCGAACCGTGATCCGGGGGCGGCCCGCGGTTTCTCCCTGGCCGAGATGCTCGTCGTTCTCGGTCTCACGGCCCTCTTGACCGGCGCCATCGGGCATCTGATGGGAGCCGGCGCGCTCGTGAACGACCGGGGGGCGGAGCAGTCGCGGCGGGCGACCGCTTTCGCCGAAACCCTCGCGGGGATCGGCGCCGACCTCCGGGCGGCCCACGGCGCGGTGGAGTGGAAGAAGGGGGGCATCGAACTGACCCTCCCAGGCCGGGACGTTCGGTACGCCGCGACGGAGGACGGCGTCTACCGGGCGGTCCGGATCGGGGGAGGCCCGTGGACCGTCGATCCCCCGGAGGGCCTTCTCGAGTGGGAGGAGGGGACCCTCACCTTCCGCGTCGAGGGGGACGGCGTCGTCGTGGTCGACCTCGCGGGGGACGGGATCGTCTACCGGACCGCCGTTCTTCCCCGGGGTGTGTTCGCCGAGAACCTCGGCGAAGGGGGCGGAAGCTAAGATGGCGGCGAAAGGCACGGCGGCCGGGGCCGGGGGAGAGGAAAGAGACGTGACGGCCATGGACCATCGGGGGTTCGCCCTTTCGGTGGCACTGCTCGCGGTGATCATCCTCGTTCCCCTCGCCCTCGCGGCCCTCACTCTGACGGGTATCGAGGACCGCGCATCGGAGAGAAGCACGGATCTCGCGCGGTCGCTCCACCGGGCCGACGGCGGCTGCCTCGTGGCCGCGGAGCGCCTCGCCCGCCTGGACGAGGGAGAGCGCCCGAGCGTGCCCGTCCAGTACATGGTGGACGGGCAATCGGTCCTCGTCGAGCCGGCCGGCGCCGATGCCTGGACCATCACCTGCTCCTCCGGGAGCGGGCGGGACCTCGCCGGCGTGCGGACCACCGTCCGGTGGGACGGCGGTTCCTGGTCCCTCGTCGATTACGAATCGGTGGACGGTGCCTTCGAGGGGGAGTGAACCGGTGAAGCCGAAGAAGACGAACGGCGTGATCGGCATCTCCCGCTCCGGGGGGGAAGCGACCGCGGTCTACCTCCGCCCCTCGGCCTCAGGCCCCCCCTCCCTCCGGAGCGCCACCGCGCCGTGGGGGGAAGATGAGGCGGCCTCGATCGGTGAACTCATCCGCAAGGTTTTCCCTGAAGGGAGAGCCGGAAACGTCCCGATTGCCTTCATCCTGGAGGACCCCTCCCAGACCCTGGAGGTCAAGACATTCCCCTCCCTCGGCCGGGACGATTTTCTGAAGGCCGCGGACTGGCACTTCAGGAAGAACCGCCGCACCTTCCTCGAGAACCCCTGCTTCGGGGCGTGGCCCCAGGAGCATCGCCGAGGAGACGGGACGCGGGCGGAGGGGATCGAGGCGGTCCTCCTCGAGGCGGACGGTGACGAGGTGCGGCGCCGCCGGGAATCGGCCCGGAAAGCGGGGGCCAAGCGGTCGTACGTGGTGCCTCAGGCGTTCGCCGTCCAGTCGGTCGTCATGATGTACGATCCGGACCGCCCGAACGACGCGGAGTTGATTCTCCGGGAGGAGGCCGGGAAGGGAACGATGACCGTCTTCCAAGACGGCCGGATCCTTCTCCACCGGAGTGTCGATCTCGAGCCGGACCCCTTCGAGATCGCCATCCCCGCTCTCGGCGAGGGGGGGGGGGGGCACGATGACCGCCACGGAGACGCGGATCTCCACCAACAAGCTCCTGATCGAGATCCGCCGCACCGAGCAGTATCTCTCCACCCGGTTCCACACGTCTCCCTGTTCGATCGCCCTCCTCGGCGGGGAAGAGGGGCTCGTGGAGTTCCTCCGCCGGGAAACCGGGCTTTCCGTCCGGGCCGTCTCCCTTCCCGGGGACGTTCCGGAATCGGGAACGGACCCATTTCTCCTCGCCCTCGGGGCCGCCCTTCGCGCCCTCGACCCGGAGTCGCCCGGCGTACTTCGTCAAAAGGGAGGAGGCGCGCCGGACCGCAGGCCATCGGGCGGCGTTCCTCTCGGCCTGATCCCGCGGGTCGCGGCGATCGCGCTGCCCCTCGTCGCCGTCGCCTTTCTCGGGGCCCACCTCGGGCTCCGGGCGGCGGAAAAGGGGAACGACCGCCTCGAGGAGGAACTCGACCGGGTGGTCCGGCAGTCGGCGGATCCCGCCGAAGAGCACCGCCTCGACCGCTGGGAACGGAGGGCGCTCGCCCTCAACCGGTACCGCTCATTCCAGTACCGGTGGTCCGAAGCCCTCTGGGGTCTCGCCCTCTCGATACCTCCCCGGGTGGCTCTCCGGGAAATGAGCGCCGCCGGTCCTTCGGAGGAGCGGTTCGAAGGTCTCTACGGCGAGTCGTCGGAAGGGGGGGACGAGAGCCTCGACTGGCTCTTGGAAGATCACGGAGAAGAGGGGGAGGGGGCCGTACTCAGCCTCCGCGGAAGGGCGCCCTCATTGGCGGAGGTCAGGCTCTTTCTCAACGATCTCGAGGAGAGGACCGAGTTTCGAGACGTGCGTCTCGCCTCGGCGGGCCTCTCGGAAGAGGAGGGGGCGGCAGAGGGGGAACTCGATTTCGAGATCCGGTGCGTGCCGGTGGTGGAACGGAGCCGGCTCGGCCGGGAGGAAACGCGATGAGGTGGGGACGATTCCGGCCGACCCGGCGAGGGGCTTTCGCGGCGGGCTTCGCCGTCATGATCCTGCTCGCCGGCTTCTCCTTCGTCTGGCGGGGCCCGGGATCCCGTCTCTCGGCGGCCCTGGACCGGAGGGGAGAGCTGCGGCGATCCATCGCCCGCGTGCACGAGCGGATCAGCGAAACGAACCGGTCCTTCCTGCAAGGGGAGGACGGGGAACGGCTCCGGACTCTCTTCGAGAGCGACGTCACCCTCGCCTCCTGCTTCGACGGTGTCCTGGAAGAGATCGGCCGGCGGGCGGGCGAAGGATCGCTCCTGCTCCGGTCCGTTTCGGTCTCTCCCCCCGAACTCGACCCCGACCTCGAACGGATCTCCTTCGAGATGGATGTCGACGGGACCTACCCGTCCCTGACCACCTGGTTCCGCTGGATCGAAGACGCCTACCCCGTCTTTCACGTGAACGGGTTCGACTTCGAGAGCGGTTCCGCGCCGGGCACGGTGCGGGCGCACCTCCGCGGGGCGCTCTATCTCCCGACGGGCGGGACGGAGGCGGCATCATGAGACAGATCGTGGTCACTCTCGGCTCGATTCTCCTCCTCGCCGGGGCCGGCTGCATCGGACGGGGCGACTCCGGCGAGGAGGGCGACCACGCCGCAGGGGCGTGGGAATCGGAAGCCTCCTCAGGCAAAGAGATCCTCCGGTTCCTCGACGAGACCGGGCGATCCGACGAGGTCCGGTTCGCTCCGGCCGACCGGGATCCCTTCGCCGCGGTCCGCGGGGCGGCGGCCCCCGCGCCCCCACCGGCGAGGATCGCCGTCCGCCCCCACTCCCCCGAGCCGGCCCCGCCCCTCCGGCTCGTCGGAATCCTCCGGGGGGAGGAGGGCGCCACCGCCCGGATCGGGACGGGCGCCTACCATGCCGGCGATCACGTCCGGGGCTTCGAAATCATCGCCGTCGGCGAAGACCACATCATCCTCGAGCGGGACGGGACGAGGCACACCGTGAAGGTGGGCCGGATGCTTCCCGGTCCCGGGGAAGGCGGGCTAGGATCATGACCACTCCCTTCGGCCGTCTCCTGTGCGCGGCCCTTCTGGGGGCCCTGCTTCTCGCCCCGCGGACCGTGGCGGCCGGAGGGGCGATGTCCCTCCGGTTCGACCGGATACCCGTGGCCGAACTCCTCCCGCTCATCGCGGACCATTACGGGCTCGACCTGATCGTGGCCGGAGAGCCGCCGGGAACCGTGTCCGTTGATCTGAAGGACAGCGCCCTCGGCGAGGTTCTCGGGGAGATCCTCGTCGGGACGGGATACACGTACATGCTCACCGAGCGGACGATCCGGATCATGCCGGGAACGACGGTCGTCGGCCGCACCTTTCACCTCGACCACCTGAACGCGCTCACCCTCGCGGACGACGCGGCGAGCATTCTCACGGAGGCGGAGTTGACGCCGAACCTCACGGCCAACGCCCTCACCGTGGTCGGTACCGCTGTCGACGTCCGCAACCTGGAGGACATGATCCAAGAGACCGACGTGGAGCCCCGTCAGGTCGACATCCGATCCCGGATGATCGAGGTGAACGTGGGCGAGCTCCAGACCCTCGGCGTCGACTGGTTCCTGCAGTGGAGCGACGACATCCAGAGCGCCGACGCCCGGGGAAACGTGAACGACCCATCCTTCCCCAATCTCCGGCTCGGCTTCTCGCGCCTCACCACCTGGCAGGCGGACGCGGTGCTCGAGGCGATCCTCAGCAACACCGACTCCCGCGTCATTTCCTCCCCGCGGATCGCGGCGGCCAACAACGAAACCTCCAAGATCCTCGTCGGGGAGAGGCTCCCCTACACGAGGCTCACCGTGGAGACGGCGAGCGGCGGCGTCCAGGAAGAGGTGGACTTCGTCGACGTGGGCGTCCAGCTCGAAGTGACGCCCCTCATCTCTTCCGATTCGATGGTCACCATGATCGTCAACGCCGAGATCAGCGAGGTCCTCGACCAGGAGGTCCAGGGGATTCCCCGGATCGGCACGCGGGAGGCCCACACTCGGGTCGTCGCGAGGTCGGGGGAGACCCTCGTCATCGGCGGCCTCCGGAAAAACCAGGAGATCGAAAGCGTTTCGGGCATTCCCTATGTCTCGCGTATCCCGTTCCTCGGCCGCCTCTTCCGCTACGAGAGCGTCCGGCACGCCCAGACCGAAATCCTGATCTTCCTGACCCCCGTCATCATGGGCTCGAACTCCACGCCCATCGACTTCACCGGCCGCCTGGTGCGGGAGGAGGAGACCCGTCTCCTTCCGGGCCAATCGCCTTGACACCGGCGCAATCGGTTCACTAACTTAGAGAAGGCTTGATCGAATCGGGCGCCCTGTACGAGGCGCCCCTTTCCCTGTACCCACCCCCGCCCGGGGGCGTCTCCGGCGTTTGCCGGGCTTTCCGGAGGTTCTTTTGGCGTCCACCACCGCCGCCGGCGCGGCATTGGAGAGGCTTCGGTCCATCTTCCGGGAGATGGGAGGCGTGCTGATCGCCTTCTCGGGGGGTGCGGACAGCGCGCTTCTCGTCAAGGTAGCCCACGACGCCCTCGGGGACCGGGCCGTCGCCCTGACCGCCTTCTCCCCCACCCTCCCCCGGGAGGAGCTGGAGGAGGCCAAGGCATTCGTCCGGAACGTGGGCATCCGTCACCGGGTGCTCGAATCGAAGGAGATGGAGGACGCCGACTTCGTCCGGAATCCGGAGAACCGGTGTTACTATTGCAAGACCGAGCTCTTCCGCCTCTGCCGGGAGGAAGCGGACCGTCTCGCTCTTCCCTGGGTGGTCGAGGGGTCCCAAGTAGGCGATCTCGGCGATCACCGGCCCGGCATGCGGGCGGCCGAGGAAAAGGGCGTCCGCTCGCCGCTCATGGAGGCGGGGATCGGGAAGGCCGAGGTGCGCGCCCTCTCCCGGATGCTCGGCCTCCCCACATGGGACAAGCCGTCGATGGCATGTCTCTCGTCCCGGTTCCCGACGGGGACCGCCATCACGATCGAGGGGCTCAACCGGGTGGGGGATGGGGAGCGGTTCCTCCGGGAGGAGGGGTTCCGCGTCTACCGGGTCCGGGTCGACGCGGAGAACGCCCGTGTGGAGCTGGGCGCCGACGAGATCGGGCGCCTCCTCGATCCGGATCTCCGGAACCGGTTCGTCCGGCACTGCCGCGATCTGGGGTTCCGCCGGGTCTCCCTCGACCTCGGGGGGTACGGTTCCCGGGAGGGAGACGAATAAGTGCGGGTGTCGAGGGACTTCCGGTTCGAGGCCGCCCACCGGCTCGAAAACTACGGCGGGAAGTGCGAAGCTCTCCACGGCCACTCGTGGCGGCTCCGGGTCACCGTCGACGCCCCTGTGGGGGAGAACGGGCTCGCATTCGACTTCGTGGAGCTCGAGAGGATCGTGCGGGAGAAGGTGCTCGCCCTCCTTGATCACTCGTACTTGAACGATCACCTGTCGCCCCCCTCCGCGGAGCGGGTGGCCTTATGGGTGTGGGATCGACTCGCGGATCTTCCCCTCGCGGAGATCCGGGTCTGGGAGACCCCGGAATGCGTCGTGACCTATGACGGAAAAGAAAACGACCGCTGAGAGCGCGAAGATCGCGGAGATCCGGCGCGAAGTACTCCAGACCCACCGGCTCCTTTACGGTGTCCGGTTCCGGAGGCGCTGGGGGGCCGATCCGCCCTCCCATCGGGTCAAGCGAATCCTCTTCGTCCACGATGGTCCCTGGGCCGAGGGCTCGTCGTATGCCCTCTCCCTCCTCGCCTCCCGGGGCCTCGCGATCGACGAGTGGCCCTTCTCCCTGCCCGATTGCCCGGCGCCGCCGGACCACGCCTATCACGGCATCCTCGTGACCGCCTCGTCCTTCCCGGGGGAGCGGGAGAGCCGCCGCTTCCGGGAGATGGTCCTTCGGGGCCTCCACGACGCGACGTGGATCGCCGCGGCGGGCGAATCGGTCGCCCTTCTCGCGGCGGGGGGATTCTTCCGGGGCCTCCACGCCGCGTACGATCCGGCCCTCTGCGCCGAAATGGAGAAGTGGGGCGCCCTCCCGGCCGACGGTTCGCCGACCCGGGACGGTTCTTTTCTGACGGCCGCCTCCGTCGGCGAGTTGCCCCGCCTGATCGGGTCCCTTCTCGATCTCATCCTCCAGGTCCCCGGAGAAGGAGCCCTCTCTTGACGATGAACTCGGAGCCCCCGGCGACGACGCCGGACCCGGCCGGACTGATCCGCCGCCTCATCGAAGCGATCGGGGAGGACCCCTCCCGGGAGGGCCTCCTCAAGACGCCGGACCGTGTGGTCGCCGCCTATCGCTACCTGACCGGCGGATACGAGAAGACCCCGGAGGAGGTGGTGGGGGATGCCTTGTTTACCGAATCGGACGTGGACGAGATGGTGATGATCCAGGGCATCGATGTCTACAGCCTCTGCGAACACCATCTCCTGCCGTTTTACGGCCAGTGTCATGTCGCCTACATTCCGAACGGGAAGGTGATCGGCCTGTCGAAGCTCCCCCGGATCGTGGAGGTCTACTCCCGCCGGCTCCAGATCCAGGAGAGACTGACCAACCAGATTGCCGAAGCGATCCACCGCATCCTCCACCCGAAGGGGGTGGCGGTCGTCATCGACGCGCTCCACCTCTGCATGGCCATGCGGGGCGTGGAGAAACAGAACGCGTGGACAAAGACGAGCGCCCTCCTCGGCGCCTTCCGGGACCGTCCCCAGACCAGGGCCGAGTTCTTCTCCCTGCTCCGGGATCGGCACGGCTAAGTGTTGATCGAGCCGACCGGGCCGTGGTACAAAGGGGCATCATGATCGAAGGGAAGGAACGGCTGAAAAGGGTTCGCAGCCATCTCGGCGACGCCTGGCGGAACTGGGACGGCGACCTGTCGAAGTACGACTGGGACGTAGAAACCTCCCGGAACCCGTTTCTCCTCCTTTTCGCCCTCTTCTGCATCGGCGTCGTGGGGGTGGCGGCCCTTCTCTGGTATCTCATCGTTCCCCGCCTCGCCGAGATCCACCCGAGGGCGCCCCTCGCCACCGGTTTTCTCTTCCTCTTCATCGGCGGCGGAATCGTGCTCGTCAGCCTGTCGGTCATCCTCTCTGTCCTGACGAACCGCCGGCTCCTCCTGACGCGGCTCGCCCTTCTCTTCCTGATCCTCGCCGTGCGCCCCATGGGAGGGATCGCCGCCCGCTTCGGATTCTCCCGGGACCGGGTGGAAAACTCGTTCTTGAAAATACACAACACGCTGGTGCGGCTGATCGACCGGGGGGGGGATACGACCGCATCCTGGTCCTGCTCCCCCGCTGTCTCAGCCGGGACGCCCGGCGGGAACTCGTGGCGGTCGCGGAGCGGTACCGGTGCCGCCTCCACACGGCGGGAGGGGGGACGGAGGCGCTGAACAAGATCCGGGCGCTCCGCCCGAAAGCGATCGTGGCGGTGGCGTGCGAACGGGATCTGGTGACGGGAATCAGGGACGCCGGGAGCGGAGTCCCCGTGATCGGCATACCGAACATCCGCTCCAACGGTCCTTGCTGGATGTCGGGCGTCGATCTCGAGGAGTTCGAAAAGGCGGTGCGCTACTTCACGAGGCCCGGAGGAGCCCTCACCGCGGACGAAGAGCCCGTCCCCGCCGGATAGCCACGCCCCCGTCCGACGAGATCGCAGGCGAACCGGATGCCGCTCAGCCGCCCGGATGGCCGCCGGGGCCGTGGGGCGAACCGGACCCGCCCGTCTTCTTCTCCAAGACCGCCTCGAACTCGAACGTCCGTCCATCCCGTGAGACGGTCACTCCCACCCGGTCCCCCGGGGCGCGGGCGCGGAGGGCGTCCGCGTAGGCGCGAAGATCGGGGACTCTCTCTCCGCCGAGGGAGGTCACCCGGTCTCCGGGGAGGATACCCGCCCGCTCCGCGGGAGACCCGGGCACCACGTCCGCAACGAGGACGCCCCCGCCGGCGGCGTCGGTGAAGTCCGGGACCGTGCCGAGGAAGGGTCGGTCCTCCCGTTCCCCCTCCGGCCGCGATTCGGCGACGCCCGGATCGCCGGTGAACCCGCCCCGGGCGTCGAGGGCGAAGAGAGGGGCCTCCTTCTCGAGGAAGAGGCCGATCTCCCGGAGTCCGTCGTAGTCGATCTTGTCGGGCGTGTCCCCCGGCCGGTGGTAGTCGGCGTGGGGGCCGGTGAAGATCATCATCGTGGGGATCCGGGCGAGGACGAGACTCGCGAGATCTCCCGCCTCGAAGCCGGATCGCATTTCGGAGACCGGAAGATCGAACGACGCCTGATGGAGAAATGTCTCCCGGCGGGCAGCGGAGAGGCCCTCGATGGCGACGAGAAGGGGGTTCCCTTCCCTGCGGCCGACCATGTCGATGTTCACCGCGGCGACCGTCCGCTCGCGCGGGAAGAGCGGGTTGTCGACGTACTGCTTCGAACCGAGAAGTCCCATCTCCTCGCCGGTGAAGGCGGCGAAGACGACCGGGCCGTCGTGGGGATTGGACTCATGGTACGCTCGGGCCAGCTCGCAGAGGAGGGCCACGCCCGACGCGTTGTCGTCCGCCCCGGGATGGACCTTCCCCTCCCGGACGCCCAAGTGGTCGTAGTGGGCCGCGACGAGGAGGGCGTCCCCCGGCTTGTGGGGGTCGAGGATTCCGACGACGTTGCGGAGGGTTCGGAGACCGCCTTTCCGCGGGCCCGGATCGTACGTGAATGTCTGGTAGTACCCTTCGTCTCCGAGGGGGACGAGACCGGCGGTCCGGAACTGCCACATGATGACATCGGCGGCTCTCTCGGCCCCCAGGGTCCCCGCCTCCCTTCCCTCCATGGCGGGGGAGGAGAGGGTCTCGACGAGCCACCGGAGCGACGAGACGGCGAAGGGCTCCGGGGCCCCGGTGGTGGGATCGTCATCCGCGGCGCCGGCGGAGCCGGCGACGATCGACAGGAAGAGGAATGCAGCGAGGGACATCTGTGTTTTCATGGGGATAGAATAGGAAAGGGGGGAGGGGAACGCAAGGGTCTGTCTTGCGGCGGGCGGCGCTTTTCCGTACATTTGTGGGGAGGGCCCTCCCGGGCTCTCACCCTCGAGATCGAAGGAGAACCGTCTTGATCGGACCCGAACCGGAACCGAAAGCCGCCGAATCTCCCTGCCGCCGGGAACACGTGGATGCCGAGCCGGAAGAGATCTTCGACTTCATCGGCGACCCGGGCCACCTGGATCGTTGGTGGAGCCCCCCGGACGATGCGGAAGGGGAGGGGGAGCCGCACTTCGACGCCGAACCCTCCTCGCTCTCGGTCCATCTGCGATGGGGCTCGGCCGGCATGTGGCGGCACATGAGAACGTGGATCGAAGGGGAGGGGAACGGTTCGCGGGTCTCCATCGAGTTCGTCCCGGTCCCCGGCTGCGGGGGAGTCTGTCTGGAGAGGGAAATCCTCAGGGCCGGGGAGTGGCTCCGCCGGATCAAGGGGGCTCTCGAAGCCCGCTCCCACATGGTCGACTCCGACCAATACTGGCTCTAGCCCGGGGTCGGCGAATCCTTCCTGCTGCGGTCCGCGTTTGCGGGCTGCGAAGCGCTCTTCCGTCGTCGCATCCTCACCGTAGCTACGGCTACGATTCCGGGTGCTCCTCGTCCAGAGCGGCTTCTCGCCACGCAACCACAAACCTCGCGACGGAAGTCTTCACCGATCCCGGGCTAAATTCCAAAGCGCGGTTATTCCGCGACGGAAGTCCTCACCGATCCCGGGCTCATTTCGGAGACTCGGTCATTCGGCGGCGAGAGTCTTCACCGATCCCGGGCTAACCTCCCAAGCGCGGTCATTCCGCGACGGAAGTCCTCACCGATCCCGGGCTCATTTCGGAGACTCGGTCATTGAGCGGCGAGAGTCTTCACCGATCCCGGGCTAAATTCCTAAGCGCGGTCATTCCGCGACGGAAGTCCTCACCGATCCCGGGCTGATTCCGGAGACTCGGCCGATCGGGACGCGGCTTAGAACTCATTTCAAAACCCCTTTCGTCGCGAGGGCGAGCGAAGGGACGGACGGCGAGGATCGAGGGCGGGAATGCCCGGAGGCGGCCCTGGACGGGCCGGTGAGGACATTCTCGCCCGAGGACGAAGCGGGCCGTCCCTGCAGCCGGCCACAGCAGGAAGGGGTCTTGAAATGAGTTCTACTTCTTCCCTTCCGATTCCACACCCGCGACGCCTTCGACGGCGGTGATGGCGGCCGCGGCGGCGGCGTCCACTTCCGCTTCCTCCCCGCTCATCTGGAGACGGCCGAAGGCGCCGAAGGGCTGGACCTGGATCAGCTTCACCCGGGCCGCTTTTTCGGCCTCGTTCGCGGCGAGCACGATGTAGCCGGCCGGATCGGTCTCCATGATGAAGAGGGACTCGCCGGGAATCAGAAGCGAGCCGTAACGGGTGCGGTTCACGGTCTGGGCGTGCATCGGCTCGACGGCGCGGATCACCTGGCTCGAGACGACGCGCGGTTTCGTGCGGTCCTTCTCGCTGACGCGCATGTACTCGAGGGCGGCCCGGCCGGCCTGGCGCACCTCGCCCTGGTCCCGGTGGTGCACCTCGAGGAGGCCGAAGGCCCGCTCCACGACCTGCAGGGCGGGCTGGACCGCCGTCGCTTTCAGACAGACATCGGTGACCGTGTGGATCGGCATGCCGGGCGCCACCTCGATCCAGAGGGAGGCGTCGTCCCGGACGGGGGGAAACCCCGCCCCGTGCAGCCGGTGAACGCGGCGAGCTGGGGTTGCAGACTGTCGAGAAAGACGTACGTCCGAAGCGTGATCATCACTGGCCTCCCGGCGTGAGTTCCCTCCTTTCTACATCACCCCGCCGCCAACGGTCAAGAACATCGCTTCTTCGAAAGACTCGGGATCGGAGTGGGTGGGGGACCGGTTCCGCCCGAACCGGCGGAATGCGGGGGACATGAACTCGTTTCGTGTCCCCCGTATTCCTCAGCGGACCCTATCCCCCTCCGGACCGATACTGCACACGAGCACGACTGCTCCAGGGTGCAAAGGAGGAGTCCGAGGAAGCAGGCTAATCGAAGAAGCTGCTTCCCTGGAGGACGGGGAAGTCGATGTCCGTGGTCTCCGCCCCGGCGTACACCCGGATCGGGATGAGCCCCGAGAGGCCGGTAATGTCGTAGAATCCGAAGAGGTCTTTCCCCTCCTCCACGACCCCGTCCGCCCCCGAGTCCTTGAACGCGTACAGGTAGTAATTGCCCGCCCGGACATGACTGATGCGGTAGGCGCCCGTGCCGTCCGAGACGAACCCGAAGGCGACCAGGTAATCCTCCGGGCTATTGCCTCCGAAGCCGTACTCGGGAAGCCAGTGGGTCGCGTCCACCAAGAGGAGGACGGTTCCCTCGGCGGAGTAGGAATTCGGCGTTTCGACGGTGCCCGAGATCGCCCCCTCCGGGAGAACGTCGGATGTGGTGAAGGCGATCATCGTCGCCTCGCTTAGGTAGGTCGAGTCGGTCCCTACCGCGCCGAAGACGATCATCTGATAGACCATCTCCTCCTCGAGCGCCACGGTCCTCGAGAAGGTCGTCCCGTCTTCGCTCCGGAGCAGCCAGTCCTCGTCCATCCACTTCAGGTCCGGGACCATGATCGCCCCGACCTGCTCGACGGGCCGGTCGAATTGGATCATGATCTCCACCTGCTCCCCGACCTGGACCGATCCGTCGGCGGGAAAAATGGATACGATCTTGAGCGTTTCCTCCGTGTCACCGTCCCCTGGGCCGGCCGGGTTGTCCTCCCCGCCCCCGCAGCCGAAGACCAAGAGGACCAGAACGGCCGGAATCCAAAACGACTTGCCTCGCATCACGAAAGCCCTCCCTCGAAAGTCCGCCGCCCCGCCGGTGCCGGGCGGCCCTTGGACGATTCCGTCATCCCCATAATAGACGCGGGAAGATTCCGTTTTGTTCACTCTCCCTCGTCCAAGAACGACATACGGGGACGAGGGCCGGGTTATTCACGAGTCCGCCGGAGGCCGGTCCGCCGACCTCGACCTAGTGGATGCGGTTCCGGGTGAACCGGCAGAGTTCCACGAGGGCGTCCTTGTAGTCCGAACCGCCGAAACCGGCGAGGCGTTCCACCGCCCGCTCCGCGTGCTCCTCGGCGATGAGGATCGAATCCTCGATGGCGCCGCTCTTCCGGATCCGGGTCGCGACGGGGACGGGATCCCCCTCCTGCCCGTTTCCGTCGGGGAAGAGGTCCTGGATCTCCGCCGCCAGGGATGGGTCCCGCTCCATCGCGAGAATCAGGGGGAGGGTCACCTTCCCCTCGGCGAGGTCGCTCAGCATCCCCTTGCCCGTGTCCGTCGACGTACCGGTGTAGTCGAGGACGTCGTCGGTGATCTGGAAGGCGGTGCCGAGATGATGCCCGAACTCCGAGAGCTCCGCGGCCCTCTCCTCGGGGAGTTCCGCCAGCATCGCCGCCGCCCGGCCGCACCAGGAGAACAGGGACGCCGTCTTGCAGCGGATGATCTCCTCGTACACCTCCCGGGTAAGGAGGGGGTTCCCGGCGTGGGTGAGCTGGAGCAACTCTCCGGTCACCAGGTCCTGCACCGTCTCCCCGAGATGGCGGGCGATCGTGTAGTAACCGTGATCCATCATGATCGTGAAGGCCCGGGCGAAGACGAAGTCACCCACAAGGACCGGCACCTGGTTTCCCCAGACCCGGTTCGCCGTGGGCCGGCCCCTGCGCACCCGACCCTCGTCGATCACGTCGTCATGGAAGAGCGTCGACGAGTGAATCATCTCGCTGACCGACGCGATCGTGATGTGGCCGTTCCCCGAGTACCCGCACATGCGGGCCGCGAGACAGTGCACGACGGGGCGGATCCGCTTGCCCCCCGCTCCGATCAGATGGCGAACCACGGTGGGGACCAGGTCGAAGGTGGATTGCACGCTGTCCGTGAGGACCTGCTCCACCCGGCGATAGTCCTCTTCTACCACCCGGAGACGGCCCCGTGTGAAGAGATCGTCGAAGGTCCGCGGGGGCGCGACGTCCGACCGGGCCGGCGTCGGCCCGCTCATGACCGGTCCTCCCGGAAAGCGCCGAACCCTTTGAGGAACGGCGTGGCGGGGCCGCTCGGTCCGACCAGATTCTTGAACAAGGTGCGGCCCGACTCGGTCAATCGGAGAAGGTCCCCGGTTCTCCGGAGCAGAACGGGATCGGCGCTCTTGGCGCCGTTCTCGTCGAGGGTGCGGAGGACGTCTCCGAGGCCGTGGATCGCCTCGTCGATGGCGGGAAGCTCCCTTTCGTTCAGAACCCGGAGGACCATCTTCGCGACGTTTTGCTCCGCCTCGAAAAAGTCCTTCCGCTCCCCCGGCTTCCACGACTTTCTCACCACACCCCAGCGGAGAAGCTCCTGGAGCGCCATGCTCGTCGAGCCCCGGCTGAGGGAGAGATGATCCCCGATCTCGCCGGCGGAGATCGGTTCGTCGGAGAGGAACAGGAGGGTCCAGATCCGGCCGAGGTTCTTCCGGAATCCCCACAGTTCCATCATTCTCCCGATGATCTGGCAGACTTCGAGGCGCGCCTCGATCGCCACCGGCACCGGGGTCTTTACCGGCTCACCCACGGGCTCCTCCTTTCGGAAGTTTCAGAAGTTTCTGAAAATTTAGCGCGATCCGAAAGTTATGTCAATCGAACCCGGGAGAGAGGGGTGGGGAAATCAGACTTCTTGGAAAAGCTCGGGGCGGTTGGACGCGATTCCGTGAACGCCCATGGAGGCGACCTTCTCCATCGCCCCCTCGTCGTCCACCGTGTAGGCGTAGACGGGCACGCCGCGGGTTTGGAAGAACTGGACGAGACCGGGGGAGAGCAGCTCGTAGTAGAGCATGAGAGCGTCGGCCCGGGCCTTTTCCAGGGAGCGGAGGCCCCAGTAGCGGATCATCCGGCGCATGAGGAAGAGGCTCGACTTGCGGACCGGCCAGATGTCCTCGAGGATCGAGAGGTGGAACCTGTCCTTCGGAAGGGAAATCCCCGTGTGGATTCTCGGCTCGAGTTCCTTGATCTTCCGGAGACTCTTGGTGTGGTGGGAGCTGATGAGCACGTCCTTCTCCACACCCTTCCTGACGATCAGATCGACGAGACCCTCCTCGCCCCCCGAGGACTTGAGATCGATGTTCATCAGGGCGAGGCCCTTGACGGCGTCGATCGCGTCCTGGAGGAGGGCGATCGGCTGGCCGTCGCCGCCACGGACGTGCATGAGATCGGCGATTTTCTTTCGAGCGACCCGCGACGAGACGTCGAAGAATCGGCCGAACCGGCTCGAGTGCCAGAGTACGAACTGATCGTCCAGCGTACGGCGGATGTCGAACTCCACCATGTCCACGCCCACTTCGACCGCCTTCTGGATCGAAGCGATCGTGTTCTCCAAGAAGAAGGAGGGGGCGCCCCGGTGGCCGATGCGCAACACTTTTTTCTCGTCCGTCACCATTCGCTCCCCCGGCCGATCGCGCGGCCTCTTCTCGAAGGATCGGCCCGGGGGCCCCTCGGATGAAGAACCTCGGGCAATCAGCCCAGGACCCTAAACCCCTTTTCTGCTAATGTCAAGCCCGTTGCACGGTTGGATTCGGTTCGTTCACGCTCGGGAGGGCTCGCCGGTGGGCATCTTGGTTCGAAACGCCGAAACCGTCGGCATCCTCGATCCGGACTTCCGGGAGATCCGAGGGGGCTGGGTCCTGCTCCGGGGGGGCGCCATCGCGGGGATCGGCGGCCCGGGAGAGGAGCCGGAAGAGGGGGTGGGGGAGACGATCGACGCCTCCGGCATGGTCGTCCTGCCGGGCCTGGTGAACACCCACCATCATTTTTATCAGACTCTGACCCGGGCCTTTCCGGGGGCGACGGACGTGGGGCTCTTCCCCTGGCTCACGACCCTCTACCCGGTCTGGGCGCGTCTTTCGAGGGAACAGGTGCGGGTCGCCGCGGAGATGGCCCTCGCCGAGCTTCTTCTCTCGGGCTGTTCCACATCGTCCGACCATCACTACCTCTTCACGAAAGAGCTCACCGACCCGGTCGACGCCGCGATCGAGGCCGCCGTCCGGCTCGGCGCCCGCTTTCACGCCACCCGGGGGAGCATGAGCCTTTCGGAAAAGGACGGCGGTCTCCCGCCCGACTCGGTCGTCCAGGAGGAAGAGACCATCCTCCGGGATTGCCGCCGCGTGGTGGAGGCCCACCACGATCCGTCGCCGGGCTCGATGGTGAGGGTCGCCCTCGCCCCCTGTTCCCCCTTCTCGGTCACCGAGGATCTCATGCGGGAGACGGCGGCCCTCGCCGAGGCCTACGAGGTTCGCCTTCACACCCACCTCGCCGAGACGAAGGACGAAGAGGAGTACTGCCTCGCCCGATTCGGCCTCCGACCCCTCGACTATCTGGAGAAGACGGGCTGGCTCTCGGACCGGGCATGGGTCGCCCACGGCATCCACTTCGACGACGGCGAGATCGGCCGCCTCGGCGCCGCCCGGTGCGGCGTCGCCCATTGCCCGTCGTCGAACATGCGGCTCGCTTCGGGGATCGCCCCGACCCTCGATCTCGCGGCCGCGGGCGTTCCCCTCGGCCTCGGCGTCGACGGGTCGGCGTCGAACGACGCCTCGTCCCTTTCCGCGGAAGCGCGCCAGGCCCTGCTTCTCGGGCGGATCCGTTACGGCGCCGGGAAGCTCTCCGCGGACGAGGCGCTCCGGTGGGCGACGCGGGGGGGGGGCGGCGGTGCTCGGACGGGACGACATCGGCCGGCTCGCGCCCGGCTATCGCGCCGACGTGGCCCTCTTCTCCCTCGATCAGATCGGGTTCTCCGGCGCCGGCGACCCCCTCGCGGCGATCCTCCTCTGCGGGCCGGCCCGGGTCCACACGCTCTTCGTGGAGGGCCGGGCGGTGGTGCGGGAGGGGAGGCTCGCGGCGGCCGACTACGACGAGATCCGTCGCCGTCACGGCGAAGGGGCCCGCCGCCTTCGGGAGGGGTAGCCCGCGCCCCGGCCCTCTGCTAGCCTTGATCTTTCATAAAATCTCGAGAGCAAACGCGTGAGAGTGCGTCAGATGCGGCAGCGCGCAGCATTCACCAAGCAGAGCATATCCAACGATATGTGAGCATTGGTGAATGCGAGCACTGTCGCAGATGGCGTGCTATCATGCGAGC
>JBDROZ010000010.1:0-3357 GCA_043809585.1 Candidatus Eiseniibacteriota bacterium | reverse complement strand
GTAGCTCGACTCGTTGAAGGAGGGGCGCTTCCCCTTCATCGTGTCCTTCACGAGGGACGAGTAGATCACGCCCCAGTTCTCCCGCTGCAGGGCGCGGATCGCGTCGAAGAGAAGGAAATAGACCTCACGCTTCGTCGTGGGGATCTTCTTGGTGCCCGTCGACACGGTCTCGGTCGTTTCCGCCTGATCCAGTTCCTCGTAGTAGAGGAATTCGTCGCAATTGTCGGAGAGGAGCTTGGACGTCGACTTCTTCATCCCGAGGCCGATGACGTACTTGCCGTTCTCCTTCAGTTTCGACACGAGCGGCGAGAAGTCGCTGTCCCCCGAGACGACGACGAACGTGTTGATGTGCTCCTTGCTGTAGCTGAGGTCCATGGCGTCGACGCAGAGGCGGATGTCCGCCGAGTTCTTGCCCGTCGACGACCGCTTGGGGATCTCCACGAGTTCGACGCCCGCCTCGTGGAGAGGCTGGGTGTACTCGCGGAATCGCCCCCAGTCGGCGTAGGCGGTCTTGACGAGGACCTTTCCTTTGTCGAGGAGCCGGTCGAGGACACGCTGGATGTCGAACGCCTTCTCCCTGCGGCCGGTGAAGCCGAGGGCGAGATTCTCGAAGTCGAGGAACACGGCCAGATTGCGCTCCTGGCCGGGTCCCGTGGTGGCGCTGCTCATAATACCTCCCGAGTCGAGTTTCAGTGGGAATCTCTTTACGCCCATTGTGAGGCCCGGCCGCCCCCCCGCCAAGGGGATTCTTGCAGAGGGCGGTCCGCCGGAAGTCCCCATACTCCCGGCCTCTCTTCCCTGTTACAATGGCGGCGACGCTCGTTCGCCGCCTGGCGGCCCGGGTGGGGGAGGCGCGGGTGATGGACTCGACCGCATCGAACCGGGAAATGGGCGAGGGCCGGACCCTGGGTCTCCTCGGTGCGACCGGGGTCGGCGTGGGCGCCATCGTGGGGGGGGGCATTCTCGCCCTCGCGGGCGTCGCCTTCGCCTCCGCCGGACCGGGGGCGATTCTCGCCTTCGCGCTGAACGGCGTCATCGCCCTGCTGACGGCGCTCAGTTTCGCCGAGATGGCGAGCGCCTTCCCCCAGTCGGGCGGCTCCTACACCTACGCGAAAAAGGTCCTTTCGGTCCGTGCCGCCTTCGCCGTCGGGTGGGTGGTCTGGTTCGCGTCGATCGTGGCGGGCGTTCTCTACGCGATCGGCTTCGGCGCCTACGCCGTGATTTTCCTGGGCCGTCTCTGCCGCGCCCTTTTCGGCGGAGCGCCGGCGTGGTTCGCCTCTCCCGGTCTCGTGCCCGCCTTCGCCCTCGCCGCCATCGGGCTCTACGCAATGAGCCTCTCCCGAAAAGGTCCGGGCGGGGGGCAGGCGGCGAACATCGGGAAGGTGGTCGCCTTCGGCGTGCTCATCGTGGGCGGGATCGTTGTTCTTCTCCGCCGCTTTCCGCCCGACATCACGGGGACCATGGTCCCCTTCCTTCCGGAGGGGTCCCTCGGGCTCTTCCGGGCGATGGGGTTCACCTTTATCGCCCTCCAGGGATTCGACCTGATCGCCGCGGGCGCCGGGGAGGTGCGGAGCCCGGCCCGCGTCATTCCGCGCTCCATGTTCCTCTCCCTCGGCGCGGCCCTGGCGATTTACATTCCCCTACTCTTCCTCGTCACGGTGATCGGCGCGGGGCCGGGCGAGACGGTGGGGGGCCTCGCCCGGCGCGATCCGGAGGCGCTCATCGCCGTGGCCGCCCAAAACTACTTGGGGCCGGCCGGATTCTGGATCGTCGTGGTCGCGGCGCTCCTCTCCATGCTCTCGGCGCTCCACGCGAACCTCTTCGCCGCTTCCCGGATCGTACTCGCCATGGCCCGGGACCGAACGCTTCCGAGGCAGCTCGCCGAGACCCGGGAAGGGAGCGGGACTCCGACCCTCGCGATCCTGACGAGCGCTTTCGCGGTGGGGACGATCGTTCTCGTCGTCGGCGACGTGGCGTCGGCGGGGGCGGCGGCGAGTCTCATCTTCCTCGTCTCCTTCGCCCTCACCCACGGGATGAGCGTTCTGGCGCGGCGCCGGGCCGGGGCAGACCACCCTCCCCCCTTCCGGTCGCCCTGGTTCCCGGCGGTCCCCGTCGCGGGGGGCGCGGCCTGCGTCGCCCTCGCCCTGTTCCAGAGTTTCGCGGTGCCGTCGGCGGGTCTTCTCGCGCTCTTCTGGCTCGGGCTCGGGGGCATCCTCTACATCGCCCTTTTCGGCCGCCGGGCGCGGGTGGTCGACGCGGTCGCGGAGGCCCATGACCCGCGGCTCATCAGACTCCGGGGGCGAAGCCCGCGGGTGCTCGTGCCGATCGCCAATCCGGCGAACGCGGTGGCGATGGTCGCCGTGGCGAACGCCCTTGCCCCTCCCGTGGTCGGCCGGGTGCTCCTGCTCTCGGTGGTTCCCCGGAAAGACGACCAGGTAACGGCCGAGACGGCCATCCGGCTCGAGAGCGTCCTCAGGGTGCTCCGGAACTCGCTCGCCGCGTCGTTCGACGCGGGGCTCTCGCCCGAGGCGCTCACGACGGTAGCCCGGAAGCCGTGGCCCGAGATCGTGCGGGTCGCCCGCACCTACCATTGCGAGAGCCTGCTTCTCGGTTTGACCCGTCTCGCCGACAAGAACGTGAGCGTGCACCTCGAGGCGCTCATGAGCGCGGTCCACTCCGACGTGGTCGTGCTCCGCGCCCTTCCCGGGTGGCGGTTCTCGGAAGTGAAGAGAATCCTGGTTCCCGTCGGCGGGCGGGGAAGGCACGACGAGTTGCGGGCCCGGCTTCTCGGCAGTCTCCACCGGACGGGGGAACGGGAGGTGACCCTCTTGCAGGTCCTGCCGACCGATCTCCCGGCCGACGCGGAGTCCCGCTCCCGCCGCCTTCTCGAGAGGCTCGCGCAAGACGAGTTGCTCGGGCCCCACCGCATCGAGATCGTCCGGAGCGACGCGGTGGCCGAGACGGTCGTGAGCTACGCCGCGAAGTCGGACCTCGTCGTCCTCGGCCTCCAGCGCCTCGGCCGCAGGCAGAGGGCGTTCGGCGACCTCGCCCTCCGCATCGCCCGCTCCACGAACTGCGGCATCATCATGATCAGCCGCAGAGGATAGGGCGCCACCCGACACTTCGCCTCGTTAACGAAAAGGCCCGCTCAATTCCACGAGCATTCTCGATGTTGCGCCGATCGGTCACAAGTTCTCCGCCGGCTCGTAATACCAGTTAACCTTGATTCTCCATAAAATCTCGAGAGCAAACGCGTGAGAGTGCGTCAGATGCGGCAGCGCGCGGCATTCACCAAGCAGAGCATATCCAACGATATGTGAGCATTGGTGAATGCCGCGCCCTGTCGCAGATGGCGTG
>JBDROZ010000009.1:0-10313 GCA_043809585.1 Candidatus Eiseniibacteriota bacterium | reverse complement strand
AGTTCCCCGTTCTCTCGCTACTGTTTCCCCATGATCCTCATCCTTCTCCTCCTTTTCATTGCGTCCGCCCCTGCTTTCTCCGAGGAACCGCCCGTCGAGGACCGGGGGTGGCTCGGCATCTACACGGAGCCGGTCGACTCGTTGCCCGTGGTGGAGGAACGTCTTGGCGGGGAGGGGGCGCTCTTCGGCGCAACGTCGGGTCTCCTGGTGACGGCGGTCTTCCCCTTCTCGCCCGCAGAAGAAGGGGGGCTTCTCGTAGGTGACGTGATCGTGTCGATCTGCGGGGAGCCGTTCGCCTGCCCGAAGGAGAGCGTCACGGCGGTCTACCGCCGGACGTTGGAGGGAAAGAAGCGGGGGGAGCCGTGCCCGATGCGGATCGTCCGGACCGGCGTGAAGCGGGATCTTCGCTTCGCGGGCGGGCCGGCGTCGCGCATCGATTCGATCCGGTTCTGGTTCGAGCCCTCACGAGTCGTCGATTCGTTGGAAGCGGGGGATTCGCTCGTCGCGTCGGCCAGGGTCGCGCAGGAGGTGCTCGACCTTCCGATCGTCCTCGGCCCCCGGCCGGAGGCGAAATGGCCGGCGGGAATGTGGAACGCGGAGATCGACGCCGAGGCCTCGATCGACGAGGGAGACTTCGCACCCCTCGTCCGAATTCTCGTCGAACGATACGGGATCGAGGAGGAGACGGACGATCTCTCGTGGCGATTGCGGCGGTGTCACTGGCATCCTGATCCGGAGCGATCCCCGCTGGTGATGGCGGGCCACCGGGAACCGCTCTCCCTAGAAGGCCTGGTCGAGCATCTCGAAGCGGTCGTGAACGGCGGCTCGACCCGGATCGATCTGCCTGGCCTCTCCGATCTCTACGGTGCCCGCCGGATTCGTAAGTACGTCATCCAAGCGGCACCGTTGAATCCTCTCCGATTCCTCGACTCGGGACCCCCGAACGAGCGAATCAGTCCCGTTCTCGACAGCGTCGAAGATCGGATCGCGGTGGTTTCGGAGAGCCTCGAGGGCGGCTTCCAGGGATGGCGGCCGGAGGACCGGCGGATGCTCGAGGAGAGTCTTCGCGACTTGACCGAGGTGTTCGCCGAAGACATCTACATCCATTTCGATCGGGACCGGGAACGATACGAGAGAAACCGAAGAATGATCGCCCTGGCGCTAAGCCATCCTCCGAGTTCGACGATCAACGGCGCCGTCCACGCGAACCCCCTTGTCGAGCTCGATTGGGCCCGGGCCCTCGCCGACTCCCTCCGCGTCCTCTACGCCGACTCGCTCGAGAAGGAGATCCTCTTCGAGAAGGAGACGGAGTACGGCCGGATCGTGATCGCGGGGACGGGGAGTAACCGGCACACTCGCCAAAATGTCGCGTTCCTGATCGACCTCGGCGGCGACGACCTCTATCTCGGCAACGCGGGGGGCGCCCGGGGGCCGGATCTGCCGGTCGCGGTCTGCATCGACGTCTCGGGGAACGACTCCTACGAAGCCACCGAGCCCGGGTCGCAGGGGTCGGGGACTCTCGGCGTCGGCATGCTTCTCGATCTCGAGGGGGACGACATGTACATCGGGACGTCGTGGGCCCAGGGAACGGGCTACTTCGGCGTCGGCCTCCTTCACGACGTCGCGGGAGACGATACCTACCGGGGACGGACCTTCTGCCAGGGGGTCGGGCTCTTCGGCATGGGGTTCCTGATCGACGAGAACGGGAACGACCGGTACGAGGGGGATGGGCACGTGCAGGGGGTCGGCATGCCGCGGGGGATCGGCGCCCTCTCCGACCGGGCGGGGAACGACGAGTACTACGCGAAGGGGCACTACCCGACCGGCTACGGCACGCCGGGCATCTTCGACGCCTGGTCCCAGGGGTGCGGCGTCGGCTTCCGGACCCTCGCCTCCGGCGGGATCGGCATCCTCGTCGACGGCGGGGGCGCGGACCGGATGGAGGCGGGGAACTTCTCCCAGGGGGGCGGCTACTACTACGGAATGGGGATCGTGCGGGCGGAGGGAAAGGAGGACGATGTGTACGTCGGCTCCCGCTACAACCAGGGGTTCTCCGCCCACCAGGCGGTCGGGGTCTTCCTGGAGGAAGGGGGGAACGACCTCTACACGACCCGGCACGGCGTCGCCCAGGGCCTCGCCTGGGACGAGTGCGTCACGCTCTTCATCGACGAGGGGGGGAACGACGTGTACGAGGGAGGGGGCTTCTTCTCCGAGGGGGCGTCGGCCCACAACAGCTTTTGCTTCTTCCTCGACCGGGGGGGGCGGGACGAGTACCGCTACCCGCCCGGTCCGGCCTTGGCCGGAGGGAACGACTACCACGGGGGGACGAGCTTCTCCCTCTTCGTCGACGAAGGGGGCGCGGAGGACGTGTACGCTTCCGGAGAGGTGGCGAACGACACGCTCCTTCACCGGGGGGAGCACGGCTTCTTCCTCGATATCGAAGGAACCGTAGAGGATGCCGCGCGGAATCTCGATGCCCGCTGATCACTCGTAGTAGTCGATCTTGCAGCCGCAACCGTCCCACATCATGTCGTACAGGTCGAGGCGATTCTCGACGAACCGGTCTGCTTCCTCCCGGCTCGGGAACGAGCGGACGAGGATCTCGCCCTTGTCGCTCGTCTCCTGGAACAGAAACCGGCCGCCCGAACGAAACAGGCGAATCGGCCCCCGGCCCCCCGGCGTTTCCTCGCGCACCGGCTTCGTCTGGGCGAGGAGGGCCGCCAGGTCGTTCGGGCCGATCTCGAGATAGGGTTTCTTCAGCAGCTTCTCGAACATCTCGCCCATTGTCATCATTCGCCTCCGAGATTCCCGTCTACCGCAGCATGAGCAGCGCCACGCCGGCGAGGGCGACGAAAGCGCCGATCGCCTCCCTCTTGGACGGGCGGTCCCCCTGGAACCAGGCGCCGAGGGGGAGGAGCCAGATCGGCGACGTGGCCAGAAGGGTGAGGGCCACCCCGGTCGGCGCGAGATCGAGGGAGAGGACCATGAGGTAGACGCCGAGGAAGGGGCCGAAGAAGCTCGCGAGGGCCATTCTCGCGGCCAGGCGCCCTTGGATGATCAGGCGGGTCCAATGATGGAGCTTTCCGGTAACGAGCCCGAGAATGACGAGCCCGAGGGAGGCGGCGCTCATGCGAATCGCCGTGGCCGGAAGCGTGTCGACTCTCTGGAGCGAGGACTTGGCGAGGATCGCTCCGATCGCCTGACCGAAGCCGCCGCCGAGGGCGAAGAGAATGCCGAAGAGCGTCACGTGGCGGGCGATCAGCGAGCCGCGGCCCGGGCGAAGGGGGGTGGGGTCGGGGGGCGGCGTGAGTCCGTCCGGCGCGGGGGGACGCTTCTCCCCGATGACGAGCGCGACCCCCGCGAGGGCGACCGCCATGCCGAGGATCGCCTTCCACCCGAGCCGCTCGCCGAGAAAGAGGTAGCCCGCCACGGCACCGATCACCGGATTCAACGAGAAGACGAGCATGGCGCGGCGGGTGCCGAGGATGACGAACCCCTTGAAGAGAAGCGAGTCGCCGAGGGAGAGGCCGACGACTCCGGAGAGGGCGAGCATTCCCCAATCGAAGGGGGCGATGCCCCGCCCGTAGGGCACGCCTTCGCGGATCGTCAGGACCAGGGCAAAGAGGAGGGAGCCGAGGACGGTCTTGAAGGTGTTCGCCGCCAGAGGTGTCGCCCTCTTCCCCGCATGGGTGAAGATGATCGACGTTCCCGCCCAGATCATCGCCGCTCCGACCGCGGCCAGCTCTCCCCACGGCGTCGTTTCCATGGCGGTAGAGTGTACGCTCCGTCCCATCCCGGGGGTAGACCCTAGAACCGGTTTCACAACCTCCATTCTACTGCGATCGGCTGCAAGGCCCGGCGGCTGCGTACTCGGGTAAAATCGTCCTCAATGGCCTTCTTAGGCCACCTCCGGGCGTTTTCACCCTTGATCCTTGCCGCCGGACCTTTCGCTCGATCTCGCGACGAAGGAGGTTGTGAAACCGATTCCAGTGTCCCCCGTTTTGCTTTGCGCCCGGCGGAGATTAAACGTATGATTCAAATCGTTGTTTGATGAAATCGGAGAAGCCCCATGCCGACGTCGGACACGGAGGATAGGATCATGGACGTGGCGGAGGAGCTCTTCGCCGAGCCATGATTCACGCCATGGGCGCCCCCGCCGCCTTCCACTCCCTCTGGTGTGATTCCTGCGGCGCCCACGATCACGACGAGATGATCGATCGGCTCGTCGACTTCATGGCCGCCGGCATCCGGCGCACGAAATCGCGGAGCCCCGGGGAAGGAGTCGCCCGATGAGCAGGATCCTCATCGCATCCGCCTCGTTCTCCCTCATCCTCCTCGCAGGATGCGGCTCGGCGCCGAAACGGGCCACCCCCGAGACGAACCTGACGGTGCCCCCGGTCTGGACCGCCGGTGTCCCGGCGGAAGAGGAGGCCGTCGACGCCTGGTGGAGCGGCTTCGGGTCCCCCGTCCTCGACTCCCTCGTGCCGGCCGCCCTCGCCCGGAACTACGATCTCGCCGCCGCCCTCGCCCGTCTTGACGCCGCCGCCGCGGAGGCGCGCGTGGCGGGGGCCGGCCTCTGGCCGAGCCTCGACCTTTCCTACGCCGCGTCGCGATCGCGCAGGAACTTCATCGGTTTCCCGAGCTTCGGCGGCGACGGGGGTGTGGCCCGCACCACCTCGAACTCCCACGGAGTCTCGTTGAACTCGGGATGGGAGATCGACCTGTGGGGCCGGGTCCGCGCCGGGAAGTCGGCCGCCGCCGCCGAAGCGGAAGCGACGCTTGCCGATCTCGGGGGCACCCGTCTCTCCATCGCCGCCCAGACCGCCAAGGCCTACTTCGCCGCCGTGGAGGCGCAGCAGCAGCTCCGCCTCGCCCGGGTCACCTCGAAGAACTACCGGCTTTCGGCCGACCGGATCCGCTCCCGGTTCGAGCGGGGGATACGATCCTCCCTCGATCTCCGCCTCGCCCTCGCCAGTCTCGCCGCCTCGGAAGCGCTCGTAGAGCTCCGGCGGGGGCAATACGACCGGGCGGTGCGGCAGCTCGAGATCCTCCTCGGCCGCTACCCCCGGGGAGACGAAGCCCTTCCGGAAGAGCTCCCCGCGGCCGGCGCTCCGGTGCCCGCCGGTCTTCCCGACGAGCTTCTCGGGCGGCGCCCCGATCTGGTGGCCGCCGAGCGCCGGGTCGCCGCATCGGACGCACGGGTGCGAGGGGCGAAACGGGCGCTCCTTCCCGGCATCCGCCTCACGGCGAGCGGCGGCCGCTCGAGCGAGGAGATCAAGGACCTCCTGGACGGCGACTACACGGTCTGGTCGATCGCGGGAAATCTGCTTCAACCCCTTTTCCAGGGGGGAAAGCTCCGGGCGAACGTGGATCTCGCCGAAGCCCGCTCCCGCCAGGCCCTGGCCGCCTACGCCTCCGCCGTCCTTCGCGCCTTCGCGGAAGTCGAATCCGCCCTCGCCTCCGAGGAGTTCCTCGCCGCCCGGGAGGAGGCCCTCCGCCGCGCCACGGAACAGGCGGTCGCCGCCCGGGATCTCGCGGATGAGCGCTACCGCTCCGGCCTCGCCGACATCGTCACCGTCCTCGAATCGCAACGCCAGGCGCTCGCCGCCGAGAGCGAATTCCTGAACGTACGCCGCCTCCGCCTCGACGCCCGGGTGGATCTCCACCTCGCTCTCGGCGGCGGCTTCGACTTCGACCGGGCCCTCGCCGACCGATTCGCCGGCGAACGGGCACCGACCACGGAAACGGAGGTCCAAGCCCGATGAACTGGATCCGCCGCCACCGGAAGACGCTCTTCCCGCTCGGCCTTGTCGTGCTCGCGGTCGTCGTCGCGCGCATCCTGATCGCGACCCGTCCCGAGGTCGAACGCACGACGCCCACCCCCCCCGGCCCGCTCGTTCGCGTGACCGAGGTCCGGCTCGCGGGCGTGCGCATCGACATCCCGAGCCAAGGCACCGTCGAGCCCCGAACGGAGATCACTCTGGTCGCCGAATCGCCGGGGAGGATCGTCTCCGCCGCCCCTTCGTTCGAGAGCGGCGGGTTCTTCGAGAAAGGGGACGTGCTCGTCCGCGTGGACGCCCGGGACTACGAACTCGCCGTGATCCGCGCCCGGAGCCAGGTGGCCCAGGCGGAGGTCCTCCTCGCGAGGGAGAAGGCGGAATCGGAACTGGCCCGGAAGGAGTGGGAATCCCTCGGCGAAGGGGAACCCTCGTCCCTCACCCTCCGGGAGCCCCAGCTCGCCGAGGCGAGGGCCATCGTCGCCAATGCGGAGGCCGCTCTCACCCAGGCCGAGCTCGATCTGGAACGGGCCCTCATTCGCGCCCCCTTCGCGGGCCGGGTGCGGAAGAAATTGGCCGACGTGGGCCAGTACGTCGGCAAAGGGGCGGCGGTGGCCGTGATCTACGCCGTCGACTACGCCGAGGTCCGCCTCCCTCTGCCGGACGACGACCTCGCCTATCTCGATCTCCCCATCGGTCACCGGGGGGAGAGGGAATCGGCGGAGGGCCCGGCGGTCACGCTCACGGCCCGGGTGGCGGGCGCCGAGCCGGTCTGGCGGGGGCGCGTCGTCCGCGTCGAGGGGGAGATCGATCCGATGAGCCGCATGGTCCACGCCGTGGCCCGCGTCGTCGATCCGTACGGCGCGGGGGCGGGGGACGATCCCGGCCGGTTCCCGCTCGCCGCGGGCCTCTTCGTGCAGGCGACGATCGAGGGGCGGACCTTCGATGGCGTCGTACGGCTCCCCCGGCCGGCGCTCCGCCACGGAGACCGGGTCTATCTCTACGAGGAGGGCCGGCTCCGATACCGGGAGGTGTCGGTTCTCCGGGCGGGCCGGGACGAGGTGTTCGTCGACTCGGGCCTCGCGGAAGGGGATCTCGTGATCCTCTCTCCCATGGATGTCGCCGTGGACGGCATGAAGGTCCGGATCCCGGGCGAGGGGGGTGAAGGGTCGGCCGCCGGCGCCGGGGGGGAGCGGCCGTGAACCGGGCCATCGAATGGTTCGCCCGCCATCCCGTGGCGGCGAACCTCCTCGTGATCACCATCATCGGGTCCGGTCTTCTCACGATGACCCGCATCAAGCAGGAGACCTTCCCCGAGTTCTCTCTCGACATCGTCACGATCTCGGTGGTCTACCGGGGGGCGGCGCCGTCGGAAGTGGAGGAGGGGGTCTGCGTCCGGATCGAAGAGCAACTGCAGGGCCTCGACGGCATCGAGCGTCTCACCTCCGTGGCCGCCGAGGGTCTGGGGGCCGTGACCGTGGAGCTCGCCTCGGGGGCGGACCCGAGCCGTCTCTACAACGATATCAAGACCCGGGTCGACGCGATCGACACCTTCCCCGTGGAGACGGAGAAGCCGATCGTCCAGGAGGTGGTCCGCCGCCGCGAGGTCCTCTCGGTGGCCCTTTCGGGGGAGACGGACGAGGCGGTCCTGAAGGAGTTGGGCGAGCGCATCCGTGACGAGATCCTCGGAATCGAAGGGATCACCCTCGTCGACCTCTACGCCGTGCGGCCTTACGAGATCTCCGTCGAGGTCTCGGAAGAGGCGCTCCGCCGGTACGGCATCACCTTCGACGACGTGGCCCGCGCCATGAGACGGTCCTCCCTCGACATGCCCGGCGGTTCGGTCAAGGCGGAGGGGGGAGAAATCCTCCTCCGCACGAAAGGCCAGGCGTACCGGGGGGCCGAGTTCGAGGATCTGGTGGTGATGACACGCCCCGACGGCACCCGCCTCCTCGTCGGCGACGTGGCGACCGTGGTCGACGGATTCGAGGACACGGACCAGACCTCCCTATTCGACGGGAAGCCGGCGGTGCTTCTCCAGGTCTTCCGGGTCGGCGATCAGAGCGTGCTCGACATCTCCAGGAAAGTGAACGAGTACGTGAAGCGGTCCGGGGACAACCTGCCCGAGGGGATCTCCGTGACGGTCTGGCAGAACAACAGCATCGTCCTCAGGGACCGGCTGAGCCTCCTCCTCCGTAACGGCCGGAACGGGTTCCTTCTCGTCTTCGCGGCCCTCGCCCTCTTCCTCCGGTTCCGTCTCGCCTTCTGGGTGAGCCTCGGCATCCCGATCAGCTTCCTCGGGGCGTTCATGCTCCTGCCGGCCATGGACGTCTCGATCAACCTGATCTCCCTCTTCGCGTTCATCATCGTGCTCGGCATCGTGGTGGACGACGCGATCGTGGTGGGCGAGAACATTTTCAGCCACCAGGAGCGGGAGGACGACCCGATGAAGGCCGCCGTCTCCGGCGCCCAGGAAGTGGCCACGCCCGTGATCTTCGCGGTGCTCACCACCGTCGCCGCCTTCGCGCCCCTCCTCGCGGTGGGGGGTTCGATCGGCAAGGTGATGGGCGTGATTCCCCTCATCGTCGTCCCCGTCCTCCTCATCTCCCTCGTCGAGTCGCTCTTCATCCTGCCGCGCCACCTCTCGCACAAGAAGAGGCGGGCCGCCGTCCCGGCGGGGATGTCCGGGGGGTGGCGCCGCGCCCAGAAGGGCTTCGCCGAGCTCCTGCAGCGGTTCATCGAGAAGGCGTACCGCCCTTCCCTCGACTTCGGGCTCCGGTGGCGCTACTTCACGGTCGCTTGGGGATTGATGACGCTCATCGTCACGGTCGGCCTCGTCGCCGGCGGTCACATCCACTTCGTCTTCTTCCCCCGGGTCGACGCCGACTACGTCGCCGCCCAGATCACCATGCCCCAGGGAACCCCGGTCGCCGTGACCGGCGCCGCGGTGGAGGAGATCGAAGGCGCCGTGAGGCGTCTCGGCGCCCGGATCGAGGAGGAGAACGGGGAGGACCGGGCGATCCTTCATATCCTCTCCTCCACGGGCGACCAGCCGTTCAAGACGAGGCAGCAGGGGAGCGGCCCCGGCGGGCGGCAGACCTCGAACGTGGGCGCCCACCTCGGCGAGGTCGTGGTCGAGCTCCCTCGCTCGGAGGAGAGGAGCTTCTCGAGCGCCGATTTCGCGAGGCGGTGGCGGGAGGAGACGGGCCCGATCCCCGACGCTCTCGAGCTTGCCTACACGTCGTCCATCTTCTCTCCGGGGGCGGACATCGAAGTGCAGCTCACGGGACTCGACATGGACGTGCTCCGGGGGGCGGCGGTGGAACTGAAAGCCCGGCTCGCCGAGTACCCCGGGGTGACCGACATCTCCGACTCCTTCCGTCCCGGAAAGCGGGAGATGAAGCTCCGCATCCGCCCCGCCGCGGAACCCCTCGGCCTCACCCTCGCCGATCTGGCGGGCCAGGTGCGGTCCGGTTTTTACGGCGCCGAGGCGCAGCGGATCCAGCGGGGGCGGGACGACGTGCGCGTCATGGTCCGCTACCCGAGGGAGGAGAGGCGCTCGGTCGCGGACGTGGAGAACATGCGGATCCGCACCCCCGCGGGGGGTGAGGTCCCCTTCCTCGAGGTGGCCGACGTGGAGGAGGGGCGGGGTTACGCGAGCATCCGGCGGGTCGACCGGCGGCGCACGGTGACGGTGACCGCCGAGGTGGACCCGGCCCGCGGGAACGCGGGCGAGATCCTCGCCGATCTTCAATCGGGCGTGCTGCCCGGCATTCTGGCGGACCACGACGGCGTGAGCTACAGCTTCGAGGGGGCCCAGCGGGAGCAGCGGAAGTCGATGGCCGGTCTCGGCCGCGGTTTTCTCGTCGCCCTTCTCGTCATCTACGGGCTGATGGCGATCCCCTTCCGCTCGTACTGGCAGCCCGCCCTCGTGATGGCGGCGATCCCCTTCGGGGTGGTCGGCGCGATCTGGGGCCACCTGCTCATGGGGAAGGACCTGACCATCCTCTCCATGTTCGGGATGGTGGCGCTCACCGGCGTGGTCGTGAACGACAGCCTCGTTCTTGTCGACAAGGTGAACCGCCTGCGCCTGGAGGGCCGTCCGGTGGGGGAGGCGATCCGCCTCGCCGGAGAGCTCAGGTTCCGGCCGATCATCCTCACGTCGATCACCACCTTCGCCGGCCTCAGCCCGCTCATCATCGAGCGGAGCGTGCAGGCCCAGTTCCTGATTCCCATGGCGATCTCCCTCGCCTTCGGCGTGGTCTTCTCCACGTTCGTCACCCTCGTGCTGATTCCCACGGGATATCAGATCATGGAAGACGTCCGGAGAGGCGCGGCCCGACTCCTCGGCCGGCATGGAGGTGGTGAAGCGGAAGCGGAGGGGCAGTTTTCCGCTTAACCTTGATTCTCCATAAAATCTCGAGAGCAAACGCGTGAGAGTGCGTCAGATGCGGCAGCGCGCGGCATTCACCAAGCAGAGCATATCCAACGATATGTGAGCATTGGTGAATGCCGCGCCCTGTCGCAGATGGCGTG
>JBDROZ010000008.1:0-13415 GCA_043809585.1 Candidatus Eiseniibacteriota bacterium | reverse complement strand
GGAAATCCGGGGACATGATACTTATTACCGGTATTCGGTCCCCGGGATTGTTCTTCCGTTGCCTGTAATACGTATCATGTCCCCGGATTTCCGGCTGAGCAATGCATCGGCTTATTCCAAAGTGGCTATCTTCCTCGGACTCCTCCTCTGCACCTTGGAGTGGTTGTGCTCGCGCGCGGTACCCGTCCTGAGGGGGACAGGGTCCGCTGAGGTCAGACTGAAGTCTTCCGAGCCGGAGGCTCGGGCGGAACCAGTCCCCCACTCACTCCGAAGCCATGAACGCGGTATGACCGATGAGGAGCCCACTTACCCGGATGGGCGGACGCCATCCTCTTCCTCTTGCGGTGGGAGGGAACGGGGGGCGGCGCTTCCGAAATCCCGTCGCCGGTGCTTGGTGGTCGAGGCACCGCCCGTCCCTCACGAGCGTTTGCCCAGCGGAAGCGGGCTTCCCCAGCGAGTGACGGGACGGGCAAGCCTCGTAGCCGGATTCGAGCATCCGGCGACAATACGATACAACGCGTCGCCCGGACCCAGATCCGCCGCCCCGCTTCCCCCTACGACTCCAGCCTCCCGACCGCCGCTTCCACCCCCTCCAGCACCTCCCCGCTCCGCACCGCCGCCGTCATTCGGTTGTTGTCGTTATGAAGCGGCCGGTCCTCCTGCAGATGGGCCACATGCTTCCGGATCACGTCGTACGCCGCCTTCACCCCCGGCCCCGACTTCGCCTCCCGGAAGTCGAGCGCCTGGGCCGCCGAGATCAGCTCGATGGCGAGCACCCCATACGCATTGTCCAGCACCGTCCGCATCTTGTGGGCCGTCGTCATCCCCATGCTGACGAAATCCTCCTGGTCCGCCGCCGCCGAAATCGAACCCGTCGCCGCCGGGTGGGAGAGGATCCTCTGCTCGCAGATCAGCGCCCCCGCCGTGTACTGCGACAACATGAGCCCCGACATCATTCCCGCGTTCGCCGTCAGAAACGCCGGCAGCCCGACACTGAGGGCCGGATTCATGAGACGGTTCATCCGCCGCTCCGACATCACGCACACCGTCGTGACCCCGATCGTGAGGAGCTCGAGGGGCAATGCGATCGGCGTCCCCTGGAAGTTCGCCCCCGTCAGGACCAGGTCGTCCTCGGGGATGAACACCGGGTTGTCGCCCACCCCGTTCAGCTCGATCAGGAACTGCTCCCTCGCGTACTTCATGGCGTCCCGGAGCGAGCCGAGCACCTGGGGCGTGGAGCGCATCGAGTAGGCGTCCTGCACCTTCTTCGTCTTCGCCGTCAAGAACTCGCCCCCCGCCACCACCTTCATGATGTTCCGGGCGCTCGCGGCGGCGCCGGGGAATCCGCGCAGCTTGTGGAGACGCTCGTCGTAAGGCCTCATGTTCGCGTTCAGCGCCTCGAGGGTCATGGCCGCGGCGATCTCGGCGGTCCGGAGCAGTTTGTCCGTCTCGTCGATCATGAGGCAGCCGAATCCGAGTGTGACGTTCGAGCCGTTGATGACGGCAAGCCCATCCCGCGCTTCGAAGACGATGGTCGGAATGCCCGCCGCGTCCATCGCCTCCTTGCCCGGCATCCGCTTGCCTTTATAGAACGCCTCCCCCTCACCGATGAGCACGAGGGCCATCTGTCCCATCGGCGAGAGGTCGCCGCAGGCGCCGACCGAGCCCTTGTAGCAGACCACCGGCGTCACGCCCTTGTTCAACATCTCCACGAGGGTCCGGGTGACGATCGGCCGGTTGCCCGAATTGCCGTGGGCGTGGACGTTGGTGCGCGAGAGCATCGCCGCCCGGATCACTTCCTCCGGGAACGGTTCCCCCCAGCCGGCGGTGTGGCTGTAGATCAGATAGCGCTGGAAGCTCTCCACCTGCTCGGGGGAGAGCACCACTTCCGAGAGCTCACCGATCCCCGTGTTCACGCCGTACATGATCTCGCGGGCCTGGATCTTCTCTTCGAGCATGGCGCGGCACCGTTCGATGCGCTTCACCGCGTCCGCGTCCAGGGAGATCGACTCTCGCCCGCGGGCCACCCGCACCACTTCCTCGATCGTCATACCCGATCCGCGGACCGTTATGGCCATGATATTCCTCCGACAAAAGAACAAAGACGGAATTGAAAGTTCGGGTTGGTCGCGCCGGGCGCGATCGATGGAAAGAGGGTACCGGAGGCCGGGGGCGGCGTCAAGGGAGGTCCGCGGGGGGCGAGGTCTCGGAACGATCGGGAGAGGGTCGCGGCGTAGGCGGAGATCGAGACCATCTTCCAGGAAGACGATCAGCGGCTTCTTCCCTCGACTCCATTGTTCGGGTTTTCCGGATGAGCCGCGGTCACGGCTATTCGCCGATCACCTTCACCAACACCTTCTTCTGCCGCCGGCCGTCGAACTCGCCGTAGAAGATCTGCTCCCAAGGGCCGAAGTCGAGGCGCCCTTTGGTGATCGCCACCACGACCTCGCGCCCCATGATCTGGCGCTTGTGGTGGGCGTCGGCGTTGTCCTCCCCGGTCCGGTTGTGATGGTACCGCGCGGGCGAGGCGTCGAAGGGGGCGAGCTCCTCGAGCCACCTCTTGTAGTCCTCGTGAAGCCCCGGTTCGTCGTCGTTGATGAACACCGATGCCGTGATGTGCATGGCGTTCACGAGGCAGAGGCCTTCCTTGACGCCGCTCTTCGCGACGATCGCTTCCACCTGGGGCGTGACGTTGATGAAGCCCATCCGCTCCGGCACGTGAAAGGTCAGCCGTTCGGTCGTCGATTTCAATGCTCTCCTCCCGGGCGGCCGTCAGCGCCCGACTTCCAGGTCGATGCCGCCGTAAAACTCGAGGTCCACGTTCTCTTTCGCCTTCGTCGCCCGGGCGATCTGCCCGACATGATAGGAGAAGTGCTCGACCACGTGGACGAGAACCGAGAGGCCGCTCTCCTCGAAGACCTGAACCCGCCGGGTCTCGAGGAGCGTACCGGGATCCACGGCTTCCAGGGCGCGGCGGCACTCCCGCTCCGTCTCGGCGATCCGCCGGAAGAGCTCCTCTCTCGGCAGGGGGCCCGGCTCGGCGAACTCCGCGGTCCGGTCCCGGTCGTCCGGTTCGCCGAGGAGTCCGGAAACGAACCACTGCCGGGCGTTCCCGAGGACGTGGAGCGTCAGGTTGCCCACGCTCGCCATGCTCGGGTTCGGCCGTCGCCAGATCGCCTTGTCGTCCAGGAGATCGAGGCACTTCCGGAGCCGGGGAAACGACTCGCCCAGGAGGCGCCGCTTCGTCTCGGCGACGAGGGCCCGCCCGAAATCGGCCGCCGGGGCGTCTCCGCTCAACCGTCCACCTGCTCCATGAGCTCCAGGAAACGGTCGTACCCCATCGCCTCCCAGCTCTCGGCGGTGAGGGCCCCCTCGCTTCGGGAGATGAGGGAGACCTTGTGGGCCGTCTCCAAGTCGGACGCCTCATAGATGTCCATGAAGTCGTAGGGCCCCAGCAGGGCGTAATGGGCGATCCACTTCACGTCCGGACAGGAGCCCTTCACCTTCTGCAGCCACTCCTTGCCCATGGCGCGGCGGCCCTCCGCGTTCTTGAGAGCTTCGGGGGAGAGGCGGGTCATGAGAACGAATGTCGGCATGGCGCGTTCCTCCTTTCGGATTCAGGATAACACACGGGATCATACCGAGTTCATCGCTTTGGAATGAGAGGGAGACAGATACACTCCGAGCCCTTCGATACGAACCTTCGGTCCTACGGAGGACAGGCCTCCGGCCGGCCACGATCACCGGCGGGTCGGTGGTCCGGCTCCGGGAGGGATCGGGTCATAACCGGGCAGCTGTTGCCGCCTTCCTGAGCGCCTCGTCTACGAGGCCGGAGAATGGGAGGGTTTGCTCCCGCAGCACGACGAGCGTCCTAGTCTAACCCGCATCCCTCCCGGAGCCGGACCACCGTCCCGCCTCCCTCCGGACGGATATCGCCGACCAACACGATCATTCCAGGGTGCAGAAGAGGATTTCAAAGGAACTTGAACTTCGGCTCCCTCCCCCGAATTCTCCCCCTCCTCATTTTTTCTGATGCACAAACGCCCTTTCGGTGTTGAATTAGGGAGAGTCCGTCCAAAACAGGAACTCCGGGGAGATCGAATCATGCGCAAGTGGATCGCCGTCGTCGCCGTCTCGGTCATCGTTGTCGTTGTCGCCGCCGTCGTGACGGCGCGGCTCCTCTATCCGCCCGAGAAGGTGCGGGCCCTCATCATCGAGAAGGTGTCCGAGGCGGTCGGCGCTCCGGTCACGGTGGAAGAGGCGAAGGTCTCCATCTATCCCCTCGGCGCTTCCGTCGCGGGCCTGGTCGTCGGCAATCCGGTCGAGGGGGAACCCCCCCTCCTCGAACTCCCGGAAGGAACGGTATCGGTCAAGATCCTCCCCCTCCTCTCCCGCCGGGTCGAAATGGCCCGTGTCTTCCTGCGGGACCCGGTGATCCACCTGGTCCAAGTGGAGAGGCCCCCGTCGCCGGAAGGGGAAGGGGAGACCGGTCCGGTGCCCGCGGAGACCGCCCCCGGCGAGGCGAAAAAGGGGGGCGCCTCCTTCGCCCTCCTCCTCTCGTCGGCGGAGGTGGAGAACGCCACCGTGACGTACATCGACCGGGCGGCCGGCGCCGCCTATGAACTCGGCGGCTTGGATGCCAAGACATCCCTCGGGCTCGAACGGGACGGAAGGGTCGCCGCCGAGGGAGGGGTCTGGATCGGAAGCCTGGCCGGGCCGTCGGTCCGGTCCCTCGGTTTCGGCGAGGGCTTCCGGGACCTCGCGATCGACTACGATCTCCGCTACGACCCCGGAGCGGGTGCCGCCGAGATCCGGAGCCTCCGGTTCACTCTCGCCCGTCTCGCCGTCGATCTCCGGGGGGGAGGCGATCGGGATTCCCGACTCGCTCCGGGCCTCCCTCACCCTCGCGACGGAGAGGGTCGAGCTGGCCGATCTCCTCTCCCTCCTCCCGGCCGAAACGGCGGCGAAAGGGGCCTCCGACTTCGAGGGGTCCGGGCCCCTTTCCGTCGAGGGGGAGCTTCACGTCGCCCCCGGGGGGCCTCCGACGTTCCGCGTGGCCGCCCGGCTCGGCGGGATCGACGTCCGGAACAAGAAGTTCTCCGAGTCGATCACCGGCCTGAAAGGGCGGATCGAGGCGACGGAATCGGCGGTCCGCCTCGAAGAGATCGCGGGGTCGATCGGGGGCAGGCCTTTCCGTGTGAACGGATCGGTCGAGAGTTTCGCCGATCCCGCGGTGGATCTCGCGGTGAAGGCCGATCTCGACCTCGCCGCCCTCGGCCGGGCCGGGCTTCTTCCGGAAGGGACCACGCTCTCCGGCGGGCTCAGCGCGGACGTCCGCGCCCGGGGTCGCGTCGCCGATCCGAACGGTGTGGGTCTCGATGGTTCCGTGAAGATCGTCACCGCCCGGCTTGCCCTGGCCGATCCCCCCGTGGAGGCGGCGAACGCGTCGGGGGAGATCGCCCTCTCGGGGCGCTCCGCCGAGATCAAGAACCTCCGGTTCGATCTGAACGGCTCGCCCACCACACTGACCGGCAAGGTGACCGACCCCCTCGGCGATCTCCGGGCGACCGCGAATCTGGTGACGCGGAAGATCGATTTCAACGCCTTCCTCCCCTCCGCGCCCGAGGGTGAGGGAGGAAGCCCCTCTCCGGGGACGGCCGCCGATCCGCCCCCCATCGTGCTTCCCCCGCTCCCGCCGATTACCCTCGCGGCGACGGTGAAGGCGGACACGGTGATCACCGGCGTCAACGTTCTGACGGGGGCGGAAGCGACCCTCGACGTCAAGAACGGTGAGGGGACGATTCGGATCCGGATGGCCCGGGGGCTCTTCGGCGGTGTTGCCGTGAAGGAAGCGGTCGGCGACCTCCGCGTGGAAGGGGGGACCCTGTCCGGCGATCTCACGGCGAAGGAGGCCCTCGCCTACCGGGTGCCCCTCACGTCGATCCGCGGGAAGATCGCACTGACGCCCGAGGGGGTGGTGAACCTGGACGGCGTCACCGCGAACGTGTGGGAGGGGACCGTGGCGGGGGACGCCTCGGTCAGGCTGAACGAGCCGGGAGGCGCGACCTACCGCTTCGCCGCCCGCGCGGAGAACGTGGAAGCGAACGACTTCCTGACGAATCTGACGCCCGCGAAGGACATTCTCTACGGGAGGTTCCGTCTCGAGTCGGCCTGGGAGGGGCGGGGACTGACGGAGAAGGAGCTTCTCGCGAGCCTCTCCGCCAACGGGACCATGAAGGCCGCGGAAGGCCGGATCCGCAATCTGACCGCCCTGGACCGGGCGGCCGACCTCCTCGGCATGAAGGAAATGGGGCAGATCGAGTTCCGGGAGTTCTGGTCCAAGTTCGCCGTAGACAAGGGGCGGGTCCGCTTCGACGATCTCTTGGTCCGAGGGAAGAACGCCGATTGGAACGCGGCCGGGTCGGTCGGTTTCGACGGGACCCTCGACTACGCCCTGACCATCACCCTTTCCGAGGCGAATTCCGCGGCGTACCGGAAGAAGTCGGCCCTGACGAGCCTGTTCACCGACCCGAGCGGGCGGGTCGTGCTCGACGTGAAGGTCGGCGGGACGACGGACCGGCCCGCGATCACCCTCGACGCGTCGAAGACCGCCTCGCGGGCCGGCATCGAAGGCCTGGACAAGGTGATCGACGACATCCAAAAAGACGAGAACGTCCAGAAGGCGATCGGCGACCTTCTCGGCGGGAAGACGCCTTCGCTGGAAGGGCTTCTCGGTGGGGGATCGAAGAAGAAGACCGCTCCCGACACGTCGAAGGCATCCGGTCAGAAGTAGATCTTGAACTCCATGTAGAGGACGTGGGGATAGGTCCCGAACTCGCTCCGGATCCCGGGGTCCACCGTGTTCCCCCGGGGTTCGTCGCCGAAGTTCACGATCCCCCCGAGGACGAACTCCGAATCATCCCCCGTCGACCAGCGCACCCCCGGCTGCACCTGGAACGAACCGTCGTCCAAGGAGACGAGGCCCGCCACGCTTCCGGTCACGATCGGCAGGATGTCGTACGAGGCGAGGCCCCCCAGGAGCCGCCGGCTCATGTGGAAGGCGTGGCCCGCGGCGACCCGGGCGAGAGAGGCGTTCCGGTCGTCCGGATCCGCGAGCCCCTGGTCGAGGTACTCCAGCTGCAGATCGAGGCCGCTCTCGAACCATCGCCCCACGCCGGCGACCCACGTGGCGCGGTCCTCCAGCTCGTCCCCCTCGAGGGGCCAGGGGAGCGGGTCCGGGTCCCGGGCGTCGAACCACGCGCATTCGGCGCGCGCCTCGAGAGGGCCGATCTCCCCCGACGCCGCGCCCCCCCACTGGTAGCCGCCGTACACCTTCCCCCCCTGGGCCGCGACGTCGAAACCGAGGACCGTGGTGAACACCCGCCCGAGGAGGGAAGATCCGTAGTTCGACCCGTTCCAGAAGTCGTCGCTCCCCTCGCCGTCCTTCTCTCCGGCGGCGCCGACCACGGTCACTCCCGACGTCAGGCCGAGGGCCATGTCGAGCCTCGCGGCGTCGACGCCGCTCTTGTAGTCCCTGTCGAAACGCCGCGGATCGAAGGGGGCGAAGACGTCGAGGGGGTTCCAGAACCACGCCTTGCCGTAGGTGACCGCCTGTCTCCCCACGGTGAGGTCCGCCCGCCCCCGGGAGATCCGGAGGAGAAGACGGTCCGCGGATAGATCGCCGGTCCACTCCTCGTCCCGGTCCGTGTAGTACGTGAGGTCCATCCCCCTGTGGCGCCCGGCCCCCCCCGCGATCACCGCGGCGGTCTGATCGAAGAGCCCGCCCCCATCGCTCCGACGTTCCACGTTCAGAAGGCCGTGGATCTCGTAGGCGACGTTCCTCCGGGGACGGCCGGAGAGAACGAGGCGGAGCGTGTTCGTCAATCGCCGTTCCGTGTCGTCCGCGCCGAAGAGGGCCGGCACGTCTTCGTTGTCCAGGTAGAGGGGGATGGCGCGGAAGCTCCCGTCCAGGCCGATGGGGCCCGCCGGGTCGCCGGCGATCGGCAGCGCCGTGCCGGGAAGGGAAAGAATCGCCGCCGCCGCGAGGAGGGCCGCCCCCCTTCGCCTAATCGAGGCGGAGGATTTCCGGCGGCGGTCCGTCATGCTCGATCCTGCCGTCTTGAAGGATGATCAGGCGGCTCGCCCGGCGCATCACGCTCGGGTCGTGGGTGGAGAAGAGGAACGTGATTCCCTTCTCCTCGTTCAACCGCCGCATCAAGTCGAGGAGCCGCCCGGCCGCCTTCGAGTCGACGTTCGCCGTCGGCTCGTCGGCGAGGACGAGGGCCGGCTCGGGGGCGATGGCCCGGGCGATCGCCACCCGCTGCTGCTGACCGCCCGAGAGTTTGTGGGGGAACCGGTCCTCGAGCCCGTCGAGGCCCACCTCGTGGAAGATCCGCGCCACCCGTACCCGGCGCTCCTCCCGGGGCACCCCTTGGAGCATGAGCACGTACTCGGCGTTCTCCAGAGCCGTGTAGACCGGGACCAGGTTGTAATGCTGGAAGACGAAGCCGATCCGGTCCCGCCGGAGCGTCGAGAGATCGGACGCCGAAAGGGCGGTGATCTCCCGGCCCTCGAGCTCCACCGTGCCCGACGTCGGCCGGTCGAGTCCGCCGATGATGTTCAGGAACGTGCTCTTGCCGGACCCCGACGGGCCGGCGATCGCGGCGAACTCCCCCTTGTCGAGGGTGAAATCGATCCCCCGGAGGGCGTGGACCGGCACCTGGCCGTTCCCGTAGTCCTTCGTGACTTCGTTCGTTCGAATGATCGGTTCCATCTTGTCCGTCATCGCAATGTGTCCGTGATCGAGTGGCCGACCGCGTGCCGCATCGGCAGGAGGCCGAGAAGCAAGGTCGCCCCGTAGACGATGCCGCCGATCCAAAGCAGCATCGGGATCGTCACCCTCGTCCGGAGCTCGTCCGCGATACCGAGCCCCGAGATGGAGAGCCCCTCCTTATAGAAGAGGCGGATGTCGACCCCGTGGACTTGGAACACATACGATACCACGCCCCCGAGAAGCAAGCCCGCGCCGCAGCCGACGAGTCCGAGAAAGGCGGTCTCGACCATCACCTGCCGCCGGATCTGGCCCGGCGGCGTGCCGAGGGCGAGGAGCACGGCGAACTCGTGCTTCCGCTCGAGCACGGACATGAGGATGGTGTTGAAGATGGTGAAGAGGATGATCACGACGAGAAGGCCCTGGAATGTCCAGTTCGAGTAGCGGTCCATGCGGATGTACGCCGCCAGTTCGACGAGCACTTCCTGCCACGGCAGGGCGACGGCGCCCCCGCCCCCCCCGCCCCCCCCCAAGATCGTCCGGACCTCCCGGAGGACCCTCTCCTGGTCCTTCGACCGGCGGAGCACCACGGCCAGCTCAGTCGTCCCGTCCTCGGGGAGGGCGAACAGGTTCCGGGCGAACCCGAGGGGCGCCTGCACGAGGTAGCCGTCCACCTCCTCCGCGCCGGTGCGGAAGATCCCCTTCACCCGGCAGAGCTCCTCCCGGAGGTTCCCCTCCGTGTCGTTCGCCGAGAGGACCAGCTTCTTGCCGACGTCCACGTCGAGCTGTTCGGCGAGGTCCGCGCCGATCACGACGAACGCTCCGTCCCCCTCGGCGAGGTACGCCCCCGCTTCCAGGTTCTTCGCCATGGGTGACGTCGGCTTCTCCTTCGACGGCTCGACCCCGAAAAGGAGCACGCCCACCGCGCCCGAGCCGGAGCGGACCAATCCCTGACCGGTGATGACGGAACGAACCGACTCGACGCCCTCGATCGATTCGATCCGGCGCCGGAACTCCTCGGAGGGGGCGATCCAGAGGTCCGTGGCCGGCGCGTCCCGGTATTCCGGATTCTCGAGCACGATGTGCCCCGCCTGCATCCGTATGGCGTTTTCGATCATCTGCTCGTAGATTCCCTCGCCGAGGGCGACGAGAAAGATCGCGAAGGTGAGCCCGAGGGCGATGGAGGAGATCGTGATGATCGTTCGCCGCCGGTTCCGCCAGATGCTCCGCCACGCCAGGCGCTTGATCATGCGGCTTCGGAGAACGCCCATTCCCTATCCCTTCTGTATCGCTTCGGCCGGGTCGAGCCGGGCCGCGATCGACGCGGGGTAGAGGGCGGCGGCCACGCAAACCACCCACATGATCACGACCGGTCCCGCCACCCCGCCGAACGAGATCGCCGCCCGCCAGACCGGATCGAAAGCGACCCCCGCCGCGGAGAGGGTCGGTCCCCACGAGGAGGTGTCGATCCCGACGACCTTCAAGTACCAAGCCCCGGCGAGACCGATCGCCGCGCCGAGAGCGGTGGAGACGAGCACGAGAACCAAGGCCTCCGCCGCGACGTCCCGCATGATTCGGGCGGGGGTCGTGCCGATCGCCTTCAGGATGCCGAACTCCCGGAACCGCTCGTAGGTCGCCATGAGCATGGTGTTCATGACGCCGAGGGCGCCGGCGAGCATGAAGATGGCGCCGAAGATCCACATGGCCACGCCCGAGAGGTTCACCATGTCCGAGAGCGTGGGAAGGATGTCCCGCCAGGTCCGGAACTCGGCGCCGCCGAGGGCGGGGGCGATCGCTTCGCCGATCTCGCCCGGCGTCCGCTTTCCCCGCGTGTTCAGGGCGATCTCGTGGATCCGCCCTCCGAGCACCGCGATCTCCTGGAGATCGTCGATGTGGAGGATCGCCGCGGACCGGTCGAACCCCTCCCCCGAAGCTTTCAAGATACCCGCCACCGTGTATAGATCGTTCCCGAGGGAGCCGTCCGCGGCCTGGAGGATCACCACGATTTCCGATCCGATGCGGGCGTGGAGGGAGTTGGCGAGCTTGCGGCCGAGGACGATCCGCCCCGTCGCCTTGTCCCCCAGGAAGCTCCCCTGATCGACATGCCCGGCGAGATCGAAAACCCGCCGCTCCCGGGCCGGGTCGACGCCCCAGAAGAGGGCGCCCGCCGATTTGGATCCGGTCGACGCGAGCCCGTAGACGTAGCTCCGGGCCACGGCGCCGATCCCCTCCTTTTCGGCGCGGGCGAGAACCGTCTCGGGCGATTCGATCGACTTGTAGACGGACCGGTCCTTCCGGTAGCCGGGGGCGTGCACCTGCCCCTCGCCGACGATCAGGTCCGTGGCGTAGCTCACGGCCCGCTGGAAGAGGCCGTCCATGAGCGAGTAGGCGGCGACGAGAATCGCCGTGTTCAGGGCGATCGCCGCGAGGGTGATCCCGGTCCTCTTCCGGTTCCGCCAGAGATTGAGCCACGCGTGACGGAGGAGGGTCATGGCGGCCCTATCGTTGGAGGCTTCGAATCGAGAAGAGGTCGTCCGGGAGCTCCACGTCGAACTCGATCTCGTCGTAGACGACCACCGTGCTCTCCCCCGGATCGTCGACGGGCTCCACTTCCATGCGGACCGGGACGAGGCGGTCGCCGACGGTCCGGTAGTCGGAGAACGTGAGGGTCCGGGCGAGCCTCATGTCCTCGTCGAAGTAGCGGACCGCGAGGGGCATGATGTCCTTCTGCCGGATCGTGAACACCACCTTCCCCCAGACCACCGCGGCGTCTTCCTTCGGCACGCAGGTCAGCTCCACCGTGGGATCGCCGCCCAGGACGCCCTCGCCGGTGACGGAGAAGTCGTAATCCTCGGTCATCCGGTTCTCCTTCACCAGGTCGTCGTTGGTGAAGTGGCTCCCCATCCACGACGAGGAGAGCATGGAACTCGGGAGCTTGATCACCCGGTTCACCTTGGGAAGGTAGTTCCACATGTCCCGGTCCGAGCGGAGGGTCGCGGTCCCCCGCTCCTTTTTCGGGCTCGTGATGCGAATCAAGCTCCGTTCCTTTCCCTTCGACCAGAAATCCATGGAGAGGGTCCGGGTCCAGTGGGCGGTGGTGATGGTCATGATCATCACGCCCCGGCTCGACTCCCCCCGGTAAAGGTCGTCGACGGCGTCGAGGATCTCCCTCGCCGTGGGGGAGGCGGGCGTGGGCACGGGAAGAAAGCAGAGCAGAGCCGCGAGAAGGGGAAGAAGCGTCGTCGATGAGGGGCGGCGCGGCGAGTTCATTTCGATCCCCGGGGGCGGCTGATTCGGAAGCCCGGCGGCCGGGCGGGACGTTTCCGACAGTATAGTCGAGCGGCCGGATCCGTCGAGGGTGATTTGGAACGGTCTTGTGGGGAGGGCGGGGTTCCGGTATGCTCCGTGCGGTCGATCGGACACGCACGTCTCAGACGGAGGAAACCCATGCTGCACTGGATCCTCGCGCTCCTCGTCACAGTGGGGGCGGCCTACTACCAGAGAACAACCGGGCCCACGTACCCGGAGCAAGCGACCGCGGGGGTCGGCGGGTACCAGGCCCACGCCGAACTGCTCCGGTCCCACGAAGGGGAAGGGGACCTGCCGGTGGTGGTGGACGGGGCGGGTCCGGAGGCGACGGGGCGCCTGTTCTGGCGGCGTTACAGGGCGACCGAGCAGTTCCGGTCGATCGACATGTCCCGGGAGGGGGACGGCCGGCTGACGGCGGCGCTCCCTCACCAACCGCCGGCGGGGAAGCTGGAATACAAGGTGGTGATCCGGGACGGCGCGGAGTCGGGGATGTTGCCGAATCACGGAACGACGGTCGCCCGCTTCAAGGGGGGGGTGCCGGCGGCGGTTCTCCTTCCCCACATCCTGGCCATGTTCGCCGGGATGCTCTTCTCGAACCGGGCGGGTTTGGAGGCGCTCCGGAACGGCGAGAAGATGCGGGTCTACGCGCTCTGGTCGGCGGCGCTCCTCACGCTCGGGGGAATGATCTTCGGGCCGATCGTGCAGAAGTACGCGTTCGGCGCGCTCTGGACCGGGGTCCCCTACGGATGGGACCTGACGGACAACAAGACGCTGATCGCGTTCTTGGCGTGGGGGGTCGCGCTCTTGAAGATGCGGGGGCGGGGACACCCGAGGTGGTGGATCTTCGGAGCGGCGGTGGTGACGTTCGTGATCTTCCTGATTCCTCATTCGATGTTCGGGTCGGAGCTGAAGTACGAGTAGGGGGGAGTGCGTGTTGTACCACGCACTGCTTGAAAGAGCCCGGCGGGACGGGGGATCGGTATCGGGAGGGGGCGGGGCATAACCGGGGAGCGATTTCTTGACCTCCGCCCCGCAGTCGCCGCGAGTCCGGAGAATGGGAGGGCTTTCTCCCCTGCGGCACGACGAGCGTTCCAGTCCGCCCCATCCCCCTCCCTCCTCCGATCCCCTGCCCCGCCGATCATGATTATCATCCCCGCGGAGCCTGCCCCGGGAAACAGGTGACTGTCCCTATTCTCTTAGCCTTGATCTTTCATAAAATCTCGAGAGCAAACGCGTGAGAGTGCGTCAGATGCGGCAGCGCGCAGCATTCACCAAGCAGAGCATATCCAACGATATGTGAGCATTGGTGAATGCGAGCACTGTCGCAGATGGCGTG
>JBDROZ010000007.1:0-3761 GCA_043809585.1 Candidatus Eiseniibacteriota bacterium | reverse complement strand
GGGCGCCCTTTCGGCGGGATCCCACGCGGTGACGTGGGACGGCCGGGACGACGGGGGGGCTTCGGTCTCCTCGGGGGTGTACTTCTACCGTCTTCAGGCGGGGGAGTTCTCCGAGTCGAAGCGGATGACGCTGATTCGTTGACGGGGGCGGGCGATTGGAGCGGACGAGAGACCTGACGGACGATGGACGGGCTCCGGGAGGAGTCCGTCTTCTTCTGAGAACAGAGTTAACTTAATTACGGAAATGGTGTAGATCCGGAGGGTATGGAGTCGGTTTCACGCCGGGCGGAACGGATAAGGTGAGGGCCAGGCGGAACCACTCGCAGGTACGGTGCGATTCGATGGATCGCTGCGTTTCTTCCAGCGGCGGCCGCCCCTTAAGGCCGCAGGAGGCTCTTATGAAACGGCTAGCGCTACTCACGGCCGCGTTGCTCCTCGTCGCGGTGCCCGGGTTCGCCGAGAAGGTGACCGTCGGTGCCGGCGGAGAGGAACTCGCGGTGCGCGTCCTCGAGTCGAGCGGACAGACGATCCTGCTCGAGTTCGAGATCGGCGCCTTCGAACGTTCGACGGTGGACATCGCCGGCGAGCCATGGAATCTGATCACCCTCCCGGGGGAGAGCCCCATCGAAGAGGCGGGGATGCCCGATTTGCCCCACGTCGCCCGGAGCGTGATCATTCCCGACGACGCCAAGATGGAGATCCGCGTCGTCTCCTCGTCGTACGAGGAGATCCACGGCGTGCCGGTGGCGCCTTCGAAGGGGGTCTTCGACCGGACCAACGATCCCGCCGACGTGCCCTACACGTTCGATCCGTTCTACGCGGGCGACCAGTGGTATCCGCGGGATCTCGTGTGGGCCCGGGATCCTTACATCCTGCGCGATTTCCGGGGCCTCTGCGTGGTGGCCCAGCCGTTCCAGTACAACCCGGCGACCCAGACCCTCCGGATCTACACCCAAATGGTCGTGGAGGTGACGACATCGGGCGCGGGCGAGATCAACGTTCTCGAAGCGAACCGCCGGGACCGGATGAACGCCGAGTTCTACCAGATCTACCGGGATCATTTCCTGAACTTCAGCGAGACCCGCTACGCCCCGGTCGGGGAAGTGGGGGAGATGCTGATCGTCTCCGACGGCGCCTTCATGGCCGAAATGCAGCCCATGGTGGACTGGAAGAACCAGATGGGCGTGAAGACGACCATGGTGGACGTCTCCACGATCGGCAACAACTCGACGGCGATCAAGAACTACATCCAGGGTTTCTACAACACCCGCGACCTGGCCTTCGTCCTCCTCGTGGGCGACCTGGCCCAGATCGCCACGCCCACCTATGCGGGCGGCGAGTCGGACCCGTCCTACGCGCTGCTGGCGGGAACCGACAGCTATCCGGAGATCTTCGTCGGGCGCTTCTCGGCGAGCACGGTCTCCCATGTGCAGACCCAGGTGGCGCGGACGGTCACCTACGAGCGTGATCCGATGCCGGCCGGCGACTGGTACCACAGGGGCGTCGGTATCGCCTCGAACCAGGGTCCCGGAGACGACGGGGAGTACGATAACGTCCACATCGGCAACATCCGGACCGACCTGCTCGGGTTCACCTACACGCTGGTGGACGGTATTTACGATCCCTACGGGACCGCCGCCCAGGTGACGACGGCACTGAACCAGGGCCGGAGCATCATCAACTACTGCGGCCACGGCTCGACCCTGGCCTGGAGCTCGACCGGATTCTCGGTCAGCCACGTGAACAGTCTCGTCAACAACAACATGCTCCCGTTCATCTTCAGCGTGGCCTGCGTGAACGGCGACTTCTCCTACGGCGCCTGCTTCGCCGAGGCGTGGCTCCGGGCCACCAACGGCTCCACGCCGACGGGGGCGATCGCGATGTACGCGTCGTCGATCAACCAATCGTGGAACTCCCCCATGTGCGGCCAGGACGAGATGAACGACCTCCTCGTGGCGGAGGCGAAGCGGACCATGGGCGGTCTCGCCTTCAACGGCTCGTGCCGGATGATGGACGAGTACGGCGCCGACGGGATCAACATGTTCCGAACGTGGATCATCTTCGGCGATCCGTCGGTGCGGGTGCGGACCGACACGCCGTCTTCCCTCGCGGTGACCCACGCGGACAACATCGAGCCGGACGCGACGGCCTTCGAGGTCTCCGTGGCCGGCGTGCCCGGAGCCCTCTGTGCGCTCTCGTACAACGGCGCGTACTTCGGGTCGGCGTTCACCGACGGGGGCGGGAGCGCCAGCATATCCGTCGTCGGGACGCTGCCCGAGGGAGAGGACTTGACGCTCACGGTCACGTCGTTCAACGCGATCCCTTTCATCACGACGGTTCCCGTGGAGAGTTCCATCTCCTGTGATCCCTATCTCTCCTCGATCGCCGTGAACGACGATCTGGTGCTGTCGCCCGACGGGAGCGGCGACTCGACCATGACCATCGTCGTCACCCTCCTGGACGGCGCGGGACTCCCGCTGGCCGGCGTGCCCGGTTCCGCGATCCAGGTTACGGCCAGCGGCGTTTCCTCTCTCGGGAAGGACATCATCTTCTGCGGGAGCGGGTCGGGAACGGCCGTCTTCAGCGGCGATGCCCCGACGGACGCCGACGGACGGTGCGTGATCGAGGTGACGAACGCCGGCGGCTGTGGGACCGTCGACCTGACTTGCTCGGTGGGGTCGGTGACCCTGGCGGGCGGCGCGTCGGCGGAGATGAAGAGCCCGGACTTCACCGGGGACGGAGAGGTCAACTTCTTCGACACGTTCCTGTTCCTGCCCGCGCTGAACGCGGGGACGGGTTATTGCGGCAACCTGAACAACAGCGCGGACGGCGTGGTGAACTTCTTCGACACGGCGAAATACCTGTCGTTCCTGGCCGCCGCCGCCCAGTGCCCGTAGAGGCGAGAGGAGGAGAAGAGAGATGAAGATCTTGTTGGCCTTGATGACGAGTCTCCTTCTGGTCTCCGCGGCGTCGGCCGGGGTGAATGGGGGAGTGAGCCCGTATGTGAAGACGGCGGGCGGCATGGACGGCGCCCTTACGAAAGACTCGCCCTACCTGGAAGTGCGGGTGGGGGGACAGGGCTTCGTCGCGGTGAACGCGGTTCACGTGGACGTGGAGCATGGTGCGGGCCTGGAGTTCGTGGACTTCACGGCGGGGGACCTCTTCGCGGATCCGCTGGTACTCGGTCCTTTCGACCGGACGGACCGTTCGGTGGTGGACGTGACGACGGCGACCCTGACGGGGGCGGTGAGCTCTCCGGAGGGGGAAGTCGGGGTGATTCGATTCCGCGTGGTGGACGAGAGCGATGCGGAGGTTCGGATCGTCTCTTTCCAGACGGCGGATGATTCGTGGCAGGTGGAGACGCAGGTTTCCTACGAGAACCCGGTGACGGCGGGGGGGGCGGTCCCGACGACGACGCGTCTTCTCGGGAACGTGCCGAACCCGTTCAATCCGGTGACGGAGATCCGTTTTGATCTTTCGAATCGGGTTCCGGTGAGCCTGGAGGTTTACAACGTGAGCGGTCAGCGGGTGCGGACGCTTTCGTCGGGCGCCCTTTCGGCGGGATCCCACGCGGTGACGTGGGACGGCCGGGACGACGGGGGGGCTTCGGTCTCCTCGGGGGTGTACTTCTACCGTCTTCAGGCGGGGGAGTTCTCCGAGTCGAAGCGGATGACGCTGATTCGGTAGGGAAGAACGGGCGCGCGTGAAGCGCGCGATCGAGATCGTGCCCGGCCGGGAATCCCCGGCCGGGCTTTTCTGTC
>JBDROZ010000006.1:0-27150 GCA_043809585.1 Candidatus Eiseniibacteriota bacterium | reverse complement strand
CTAGCCTGGATTATGCACAAATCTCCTACTGCGATCTCGGATCGCCGCCTGCGAAGCCTCCTTTCCGTCGCCGCCTCCTCGACGGGGCCCGTGGCGCACTTTCATCTTCTCGCGACCGCTCGGAGCGAGAAGTGTTAGTGCGCCGGGGGAGCCCCCCGGGCCCTAGGGCTTATCGCTTCGATGGGCGCGATAAGCCCAACTGCCCGACGGGTCCCTGCCTCCGGTGGCGGCTCGTCCAAGTCGGCTTCTCGTCAGGCGATCCGAGCCCTCGTGACGGAGATTCATGCATAATCCAGGCTACGGACCGGCCCCCTCTCCGGCGCCCGCCCGCCGAAGCCGTTCGAGATCCTGCCGGATCCGCGGGTTGTTCGGATCGAGATCGAGGGCTCGGATGTACATCCGCCCGGCCTCCTCCGTCCGCCCCCGGGCGGCGCACACCTTGGCGAGGTTCGTCCACCCCTTGACGTAGCCGGGGTCCTCCTCGATCAAGACCCGGAACTCCCGGTCCGCCTCCTCGTGGCGCCCCATCTTGTAAAGGCAGAGCCCGACGTTGTTCCGCGCCCGGAAGGAGAGGTCCCGATTCCCTTCCCGGTCGAAGCGGTCCCGAAGTTCCTCGAACCCGGCGAGGGCTTTCTCGTACTCCCCCCGCGCGTACAGCTCCGCCACCTCGAGCATGTCCGCGGTCGCGGCGTCCGGGGCTCCGGGCCCTCCCCGGTACTGGCCGCCGAGGGCGTAGCGCTCCGCGAGCTCCCGGTGGCGGGCGGCCGCGAGGTCGTCGCCGATCCGGGCGTGGAGTTCCGCGAGGGCCTCGTGGGCGGGACCGAATCGGGGATCGATTTCGAGGGACCGCTCGAGGAGGGCGCGGGCCTTTCCGAACTCCTCCCGGTCCCGGTAGAGCACCCCGAAATTGAGGTAGTCGACCCGCTTCCACGTCTGCGCTTCGAGAAGAGGGCTCCGGTAGTTGGTGAAGGCGAAGAGGAAGGGGAGGGCGAGAAGGGCCGCGAGGGCGCGCCCTCGCCTCTCCCGGCGGCGGAGGGCGCGGCCGAGAGCGAGAACGCCCTGGGCCGCGAAGAGGATGAGGATCGGGACCGCCGGCAGCCGGTATTCGGCGGAGACGAAGAAGACGAGACAGGTGAACAGGTAGACGGCGGCGGTCAGATAGAGCAAGGCCCGTTCCCGCCGGCGGCGGAAGGACCAGGCCATGCCCATCAGGCCGAGAGGGGCCACGATCCCGAACCCGAAGGGGAGACGCCGGAGGAGCGGCGAGAAATCGAGGGCGAAGTGGTAGTTCAGGTTCGTCGGTGACTCGGTCCGGTTCCAGAAAAAGTAGAACTTCTTCGCCGTTCGGAGAAGCGCGCCCGCCGGGTCTTCGATCACGTGCCCCATGCCCCACCGGAGCAGGACCCGGGCGCTCTCGGCGAGGGTGACCGGCCGGCCGAGGGCTCCCGACACCCACTCCCGGGTCCCGAGGACCTCCCCTTCGAAGCGGGCGCTCTCGATGAACGAGGGCATCGAATAGAGGCCGTTCGCCTCCGGATGATGCCCGATGTAGAAAGCGGCGTAGTTGGCGGCCATCGGAACGATCCGGCCCTCGACGGCGTAGTTCCGCACCGTCGCGCCGAGGGGAAAGGCGAGGGCCGCGGCGGCGAAGATCCCGCCCCGCCTGACCGCCTCGCTCCTCTTCATGCCGGCGAGGGAGAAATGGACGAGGCCCGCCGGTATGAGCAGCACGGCGTTCCCCCGGCCGAGCGTGGCGAGGCCGACGAAGAGGCCCGCCCCCACGGCCGCGCGCCACCCCCCGCTCCCGCCGGCGGCCCTTCCGAGAAGGGCGACCCCGGCCAAGGTCAGGAACCCGACGAGCGCGGGCGTGAGCAGCGCGCCCGAGTAGAAGACGAAGGGGCCGTACAGGGCAGCGACGGCCGCGGCGACGACCGCGACGGCGCGGCCGAAGAACCGGAGCCCGATGAAGTAAACGAGAACCACGGAGGCGGCGTCGAGAACGGCCTGCACCGGCAGGACCGACATCCACGGGCCGCCCCCGATACGATAGAGAAGGGCGAGGAACCAGGGGTAGAGGACGTTCATGGAGTAGACCTCCTCCCCCCGGAAGGTCCCGTCCAGGATCCGCCGGGCGAAGCGGTCGTAGGTCTCCGAATCGACGAGGAGCACTTCGGTCAGCGACGTGCCGTCGATCTGGGCGAGGTAGACGAGGCGGACGGCGAGGGCGGCGAGGAAGAGTGCCGCCGGGATGAGGAACCGGTCCGCACGGATGGCGACGCCCTTCCGGTCCGAAGAATCGATCGAGCCGTTCATGGCCGCATTCTTCCACGCTCCTCCCGGCCGGTCAAGGCGCCGGGCCGTTCCCCCTCGCCCCCGCTTGTGATAACCTCCCGTCACCGGGCGCCGGGGGGCGTCCCGGCAGGGCAAGGGTCCCCCCGTTTCACGAATGCGGAAGACTGGAGATCATGGCGGAGCTGACGGCACTCACGGCGAAGAGCGCGGACCGGCACAAACTGTACGAGGAGTCGGTCCAAAACCCGGAAGAGGAGATCCGCTTCATCCGGCGGGTCTACAAGAGCGCATACGGGCGATTCCCGACCTTGATCCGCGAGGACTTTTGCGGGACCGCGGCGGTCTGCCGCGAGTGGGTCCGGAAGGACCAGGGGAACCGGGCCATCGGGGTCGACCTCGACGAAGAGGTCCTCGAGTGGGGCCGACGGCACAACGTTGCCCCCCTCGGCTCCGCCGCCGGACGGGTCGCCCTCCACCGCCGAAACGTCCTCGATCCGCCTCCCGACGAACGTCCCCACGTGGTCACGGCGATGAACTTCTCCTACTTCGCCTTCAAGTCGCGCTCCGTGCTCCTCGAGTACTTCCGCGAGGTCCACCGGTCGCTCCACCAACGGGGAATGATCCTCCTCGACATCTACGGCGGGCCGGAGGCGATGGTGCTTCAGGAAGAGGAGACGGAATACGAGGACTACTCGTACGTCTGGGACCAGGATCACTACGACCCGGTCACCGCCGACTACCGTTGCTACATTCACTTCCGGTTTCCCGACGGAACGGAGATTCCCCGGGCCTTTCAGTACGATTGGCGTCTCTGGGGGCTCCCGGAGATCCAGGACCTCCTCCGGGAGGCGGGCTTCTCGAAGGTGACCGTCTACTGGGAAGGGGCCGACGAGGACGGCGAGGGGAACGGCGTCTTCAAGGCCGTGAAGACGGGGGAGAACGACGCCGCCTGGATCGCCTACATCGTCGGCATCCGGTGATATCCCCGGTCACCCGGAAAGACTATCGAGAGAAATGCGGCCCGACCCGAGGTCCCGCTCCACCAGGGTGAGACGCCCCGGCGTGCCCACGTCGGCCCAGTACCACGGGTCCATGGGGAAGACCCGGACCGTCTCCCCCGCCGCGGCGAGACGGAGGTAGGCGTCCACCAGATTGAACGGGCCCTCCCCCGCGAGGCGTCCCGCCGTTCCCGGCCCGATCGCCGAAATCCCGTTGAACGCGACCGGACGGAGGTCTCCCCGGGGGGCGCGGGCCGGCTTCATCCCCCAGCGCCCGCAGAGGAACCCGCCGCCGTCCACGGCGAGGGCCCGGTCCGTCTTCCGGCTTTGCACGGCCAGGACCGCGGAGGCCCCGGCGTCCCGGCGGGCATCGAGAAGCCGTCGGAGGGGGAGGTTCGAGAGGACGTCCACGTTGTGGACGATCACCGGATCTCCCTCGCCGAGAAGGGGGGCGGCATTTCTGAGGCCTCCGCCGGTACCGAGGATCTCCGTCTCCCGGGAGATCCTGATCCAACCTTCCGGCCACGTCCCCCCCCGAAGGAACTCCTCCACCCGGCCCGCGAAGTGATGGACGTTGACCACGACGCCGGCGGCGCCGGAGAGCGCCAACTTGCCGAGGAGGATCGCGAGAAGCGGGCTCCCCCCCACCTCGAGGAGCGCCTTGGGCGAGGCGTCGGTGAGGGGCCGGAGCCGTCGCCCGAACCCGGCGGCGAGGACCATCGCCCTCACGGCGAGAGCTCCGGGAACTCCCGGTGCCGGAGGTCGCACGGCACCCCCCGGCCCCGGAGATGCCGGTAGAGGCGTTCGGCGAAGTAGACCGACCGGTGCTGACCGCCGGTGCATCCGAAAGCGACCGAAAGGTCCGTGAAACCCCGCGCCCCGTACGCCTTCACGCCCTCGTCCACCAGCCCCCGGACGCGCTCCCAGAACCGCGCCGATTCTTCCCTCCCCTCGATCCACGCGGCGACCGGCCCGTCCCGCCCGGTCATCGCCCGGTACCCTTCCTCCCGCCCCGGATTGGGGAGGACGCGGCAGTCGAACACGAATCCGCCGCCGTGGCCGGTCGTGTCGGCGGGGATCCCCCCTGCGTGATAGGAGAAGCTGACGATGTGGACTTCGGGGCCCCTACCGCTCATGGCGTCCCCCTCACCGATCGGGGTTCTTCGATCATGCGGAGGACGATCTTCGCGAGTTCCGGAAGACCGTCGAAGGCTCCGTGGCGCTCCATCAGGGAGCGGAGGTTGACGAGAGCGAAAGGCACGCTCTCCCGAAAACCTTTCTTCCCCTGCCGGACACCGAGGTTCCCGTAGGCGCCCATCGCCTGAAGGATACGCAGAAGAGCGAAGGAGGGGAGAAGGGCGAGAAACGACTCCCGGTCGACGGGAATCACTTTCGACAGTTCGTCGAGGTAGGCGGCCACGAGCCGCCACCGGAAGGGTTCGCCGAGCTCGGCCCGGGCGTCGTAGAGAAGGGAGACGAGGTCGTAGGGGAGCGCGCCCCGGCGCCCCGACTGGTAGTCGATGAACCAGGGCCGCCCTCCGGAGATCATCACGTTCCGGGATTGGAAGTCCCGGTAGAGGAAGTAAGAGGCGTCGGCCCCGGAGGCCCGGACCCTGAGGGTTTCGAAGTCCCGTTCCAAGGCGTCCCCGTCGTAGGGACAGAGGAAGAGGGCCTGGAGGAAGTACTCTCGGAAATAGGCGAGATCGGCGGCCATGGCCGCGCCGTCGAAGACTCGGGTCTGGTAGCAGAGGGAGTCGTCGAAGATCTCCGCCCCTTCCACCTGGAAACGGACGAGGTTGCGGACCACCTCCCGGTAGAGCGCCTCCACTCCTTCCGGGAAGCGCCTCTCATCGTGGGCCCGGCGCACCAGGAGGAAGAGGGTTTCGTCGCCGAGATCCGTTTCGAGGTAGAGGCCCCGCCCGGCGTCTTCGGCCTCGATTTCGGGGACCGGAAACCCGGCGATCCGGAAGGCCCGGGTGAAGCCGAGGAACGCGGCGTTCTCCTCCGGCCGGTCGTGGCCGACGCCGACCACCGAGCGGTGGGCCCCCCGAAGACGGAAGAGGAGACGCGTCGACCCGTCCGCCCGAATCGGCTCTATGGCAAGGGCTTTCTCTCCGAAGGTCTTGTCGAAGAGGTCGGCCAGGCCCCGTCGCGTTTCCTCCGCCCGTTGCATCGGTGTCGTCATGCACCGGACACTAACCTCAACCCGGCAAAAAATCCCGGTGCAAATCGCTGACGCTCGCGCGATAGCACGCCATCTGCCGCAGTGCTCGCATTCACCAATGCTCACATATCGCCGGATATGCTCCGCTTGGTGAATGCTCCGCGCTGCAGCATCTGATGCACTCTCGCGCGTTTTCACTCGCGATTTCTTGCCAGGTTGAGGCTAACGGCACGTCCCGGGAGGGTCAAGAAGGGGCTCTACCGAACGGGGAAGAAGTGGTCCCGAAACGGGGCGTCCTCGAGGTCGGCCGGCTCGTTCAGGTTGCGAAAGCAGATCGCCATGAGGGGAGGAACATCGAGCAGCCGGGGGCGGAGCCCATCCACGGCGTCACGAAGGGCGGAGCGCCCGGCGTCCAGGGATTCGGTGACGAAGGGGAGCGCCGACGCGGGAATGGCTGCGGGGAGCGGCTCGGGCCCGGCCCGGCCCGGCAGGCGGAAAAGGGCGGCCCCTCCCTGCGCGGCTGCCGAGAGAGCCCGGAGGAGCGAGGGGAGGAGAAGGGGCTGATCGCAGGGGACCACGAGGTAGGCGTCGTCCCGGCCGGAAGCAAGGAGCGCCTCGATGCCGGCGAGGGGGCCCCGGCCGGGCCGGAGGTCGTCGATGCGGGGAAGTTCCGCGAGGGGCTCGGGCGGGTTCTCGCCGGAGCCGACGAGAACGACTTCCCGGCAGACGAAGGAGAGGATGCGAACCATCCTCTCTCCCATCCGGCTCCCGTCCGGGAGCACGAGACCCGCCTTCGGCGTTCCCATCCGGCGGCTCCGCCCGCCGATCAGGACGGCGCCGGTGGGGGGGCGGAAGGGCGTTCCCGATTCGCTCCGGCCCTCCGTGTCACTCCTCCCCGCCGGGGGGGTCCACCGCCTCGATCGTCTCGCCCGGACGGATCACGCCCGGTTTGACGACCCGGGTCATGAAGCCGCACCGGCCGACCACGACCTCTTTCAGCTTCGGGTCGATGGCGTCGAGAACGTAACAGGGCCTCCGCGGCTCCGTCAGCTCCAGCTCGAGTCCGCCCGAGAAGCGGAGCCGCCGGCCGGCCTCCATCCTCTGCACGTGGAGGTCCCGGACCGTCAGGTTCTCCCCCAGGGAGCCCCACGACACCTCGTAGCCGTCGGCCCGGAGTTCAGAGAGCAACTCCTCGTCCTGGATGAGCACCGCCCGGGACGGCTTCCGATGCTTCTCGTGGTCCCTCCCGTCACCGGCGAGGCCCTCCTCCCCCACGACCGCCCGGTCTACGGGGATCTTGGGGATCCCGCCGGGCGAAACACAGACCGCGAGAACGCGAGGCTTCGATTCGCTCAACGATCTCCTCCCTCTTCGCGCCGTTTCCAATCACCGCTCTTTCCCCCCCGCTTCTCGAGGAGGCGGACCGACTCGATGGTGATCCCCTTCTCCGCGGACTTGCACATGTCGTAGACGGTGAGGGCGCCGACCGCCGCCGCCGTCATCGCCTCCATCTCGAGGCCGGTCCGGGCCCGGCCGGTGACCGTCGCGGTAAGGCGCACGGTCTCATCTTCGAGGCGGGCGTCCACGTCGATGTGGTCGATCGGGAGCGGGTGGCAGAGGGGAACGAGGTCCGCCGTCCGCTTCGCCCCGAGGATCGCCGCGAGCCGCGCCGTCTCGAGGACGTTCCCCTTCCCGGTCCCCCCCCGCTCGGCGACGAGTCGGGCCGTTTCCGGACCGATCCGGACGACCGCCTCGGCCCGCGCGGTGCGAAGGGTCTCCCCCTTCGCCGAAACGTCGACCATGCGCGCCCCGCCCTCCTCACCGACGTGGCTCAGTCTCCTCTCGTCCATTCTCACCCTCCGAGTGCGTGCATCCCGACGCCCGTCTCCATGTCGCTCACCCACGGCTTCTCGGCGATCGCCCTGTGAAGCGCCCGGCGGAGCCCTTCCTCCCGCTCCGTCCCCTCCCCCCGGAGGACCGGCATCAGATCCACGCCGCCGGGGTTCATCAGGCACCCTCGAAGCAGTCCGTCGGCGGAGAGGCGGAGGCGGCGGCAGTGGGAGCAAAAGGGACGGGTCACGGGCGCGATGAACCCGACGGCGCCGCGGAATCCGTTCCCGTTCGAGACGTCGTAGGTGACCGATGTCGAACCGGGGGAGAGGGGCGTCTCGTCCAGGCGCCAGACTTCTCGGAGGCGCTTGACGGCCTCGTCCATGGGGAGAAACCGCTTCTCGTGCCACGGCGAAGACTCGCCGATCGCCATGAGCTCCAGGAACCGCACCTCCACTTTCCGCTCCGCGGCGAAGCGGACCACGTCGACGATCTCGTCGTCGTTCCACCCCCGGAGGAGCACCATGTTCAGCTTCACCGGCCGGAGCCCGGCCCGGATCGCCGCGTCGATCCCCTCGATCGTGCGGGCGACCTCGCCGGCCCGGCCGAGCCGGCGGAACCGTTCGCCGTCGAGGGAATCGAGAGAGACGTTCACCCTTGCGAGCCCCGCCTTCCGGAGGTCCTCCGCGACGGGCGCGAGAAGCTGGGCGTTCGTCGTCATCGCGAGGTCCTCGAGGCCGAGCCCGGCGAGCCGGCCGACCAGGCCGACCAGGCCGGGACGAACGAGGGGCTCCCCCCCCGTGATCCGCACCCGTCGAAGACCGGCCTTCTCCACGAGGAACCGAACGACCGACTCGATCTCGTCGAACGAGAGAAGATCGGCGGACGGCGAAAACCGGGCCCCTCTCGCGGGCATGCAGTAGACGCACCGGAGATCGCACCGGTCGGTGACGGAAACGCGGAGACGATCGATCACGCGGCCGTACCCGTCTTTCACGAGAGGCTCCATGGGTGGAAGGTGACGAGATCGCCCGGCCCGACCCGGAGCGGTCCCTCGGGGAGAACGATCACGCCCTCCGCCCGGGAGGCGGAGACGAAATCCCCCGAGCCGCCGTTCTCGACGGGGCGGGCCGTGGTTCCCCCTCCCGGGCCCGTCTCGAGCCGGGCCGGAACGAATTGCCGGAGGGCGATGGTCTTGCCGATCGCCTCCGCCGCGGGGATCCGGAGCGCGGGGGAGTGGACGTCGGTGAACCCCGCCATCCGGCGGATCCCGGGAAGGGCGAACTCCCGGAACGTGACCTGGAGGGAGACAGGGTTGCCGGGTAGACCGAAGACGACGCGATCCCCGTCCGCGGCGCCGAACCAGAACGGCTTCCCCGGACGGATCGCGACTTTGTGCAGCACCCGCCTCACTCCGCAGGCGGCGAGGGCGTCCGGGACGAGGTCCTTCTCTCCCATCGAAACGCCCCCCGAAAGGATGACCACGTCCGAGTGGACGAGCACTTCCCGGATCGCCTGCTCGAGGGCCGGCGCGTCGTCGGCGACGATCCGCCACGACCTCATCTCCATCCACGGAAGGCCGCGGATGATCGCCCCGAGGGCCGGCCCGTTGCACTCGCGGATCCGGTTCGGCCCGGGGTCGTCCGAATAGGCGGTCAGTTCGTCCCCCGTGGAGATGACCGAGACGCGAACGGGGCGCCGGACTTCCGGCTCCGCGGCGCCCACCGACGCGCAAACGGCGATCCGGGAGGGGGTGAGGGACGCGCCCGCCGGGATCAGCTCCTCCCCCGCCGACGCGTCCGCCCCCCGCCGGTGCACGTGGAGATCGGGGCGGATCTTCTCCTCGTCCATTTCCACCACGCCGTCCTGCCGCCGGCTTTTCTCCACCATGACCACCGCGTCCGCCCCCTCGGGGAGCGCCGCGCCGGTCATGATCTCCACGCACGTTCCCGCCTCGACGGGCGCGCCCGGCTCGTCCCCCGCGAAGATCGCCCGGCCGTCCCACCGGAGCGCGGCCGTTCCCCCCGCCAGGTCGGCGCTCCGGACCGCCCACCCATCCCTCTCCGATCGCCGGAACGGCGGCAGGTCACGGTCCGCCCGGACCGGCGCCGCCAACACCCGGCCCACCGCCTCCGCCAGCGGAACCCTCTCCGCCCCGACCGGCGTCACCGTCTCCAGCACCTTCGAGAGCGCTTCCTCGTAGGAGAGCATAGATAATCCTTCAATAAGAAACCGAGACATCGCATTCGAAAGGAGTGCGAAGTCTCGGCTCGCATCGAACGGGCCGGGACACCGGATCGCGCTCCGCACCGAACCTCGCTCCTCGATCGATGGAGAGAACGGTTCAGCACCGAGATCGCGTCCGGTGGTCGTGGATCGTGAGGGAGGGCGTTGCGAGGTTCTCGGGGAGTGCGGCGAGAGGCTTTTCCGGACGAGCCGGCTCGCGGAGGCGGGGCCTTAGCCCCGGTGAGCAAGCCGGCGAAGGAGGAAATCCCTCGCAGCCCACGATCCCGGACCGCAGCAGCCATCCCGAACGATCCCCGACCGGCTCCTTTCCAAGGATGGGAGGCCGGCCCGTTTCCCGGCCGACCCTATCGCCGATCCCCCCCTAGCCCGAGGGCCGTAGGCGGGAACGGTCGGAGCATTCGGTTGTCTCGACAAACAGTACAGCGCCCCGAACGGGACGTCAAGCGGAGGGCGAATCGTCCTTCCGGAGCGCCCGTTCCATTTCCCGCCCGGCCACCCGGGCGATGACCAAGAGGGCGGCGGCGGTCGCGCCCACCGCGGCGAGGGGCGCGGTGATCCCGAATTCGGAGGCTTCCACCCGGCCCGCGGCGACATCGGCGACGCTCTTCATCACCGTCCCCGCGTAGACGTAGAACGCCGTCACCGGGGCGACGCCGATCACCGACCCGACCAGGAACGTCCGCATGGGGACCCGGGTGATCGAGTAGCCGTAGGTCAGGAGGTTGTAGGGAAAGAAGGGGGAGAGGCGGCTGAGCATCACGAGAAGCAGGCCCCTCCGGCCGACGGCCCGGTCGAGGGCGACGAGCTTCGGCCGGCTCGATCCCCATCGCACCACCCACGGCCGGGCAACGGTGCGGCCGAGACCGAAGGCGACGGCGCTGCCGAGGGAGGTGCCGGCCATGACCAGGAAGAAGCCACCCGGAAAACCGAAGAAGAACCCGCCGCCGAGAGTGAGGGGAAGGCCGGGGAGGGCGAAGACACAGACGACGATGAACATCGCCGCGAGGGCGGGCGGGCCGAGCGGGCCGGCCCCGGCGACCCAACGGAGCATCGCCTCCCCCCAAGATCCGATCGGGAGGAACCGGATACCCGCCACGAAGAGGAGCAGAAACGACAGGAAGAGGAGAAGGCGGACGGGCGGAAGCCGCTTCATGGGGATTCGGGCCCGGGCCGCCGGTCAGTGGGAGTCACGGACGGCTCCGTCCTCGGCCCCCCGGCACGCCAAGACGTCGCGGACCCACCGGCCGAACATCTGTCTCGCCAGGGAGGGAGATCTCGAAAGATCTTTCGCCGCCCGGTGCAGATCGTCGACCGACCGCACGCCGTACCAGGGCGGTCCGATGCCGACGGAAAGATCGTGGCGGACAAAGAGATCGGTCAGCTCGCCGAATAGGCGCTCCGAATCCCAGGGGAGACCCCCCATCGGGGGAAGATCGGTCCGGACGCCGAGCGCGTAAGCTCCTCCCTCCTGGGCGGGGCCGATGACGACGTCCTTCTCGTAGAGGATCCGGCGGATCACGCGCAGGTAGGGGAGCGGAAGCGACGGGGCTTCGGACCGGAGGAAGACGACGTCACGGTAACCGAGTCGCCGAAGGAAGCATAGTCCCTCCATGAGCCTCTCTCCGAAGTCCTCCGCCTCCCGCGGAACCACGTGATTCGAACACCCGAAACGGGACACGACCCAATCCCGGTCTTCGTTCCGGGAGGGGCAGATCGCGAGGTCGAAGGTATCCGTCAGCAGGGGGAGCTCCCGCTGCAGAAGATCAAGGCAGAGGGTGTAGATCTGGGCCGCGAGACGATCTCCCACCCCCTCCGCGAGACGGGGCATGACCTTTTCCGTTTCGGGGCGCCGGCAGTAGACAGCGAGAACCGGGCGACTCCGGCCGGCGGCGCCGCTCCACATGACCTCCCCCTCTCTCCGGGGTAGGGGCCCATTTCGGGGCGGGAACCAGGCTAGGAGACCGATTCCAGCCTCCTTCTCTTTCCTTAACACCGGGGGAGGCCCCCCGACAAGAGATTCCTTGGCCGGATACCGAGACCGGATCGGTACCCTCCGTGGACGCCACCAAGGTAATTAACTAATTGACAAGTTGTTACACGATTGATACCCTCTTGGGTGGATATTGCGTAACCTGTCTGAACGCAATCTGGCCTTTTGGGGGAAAAACGGCCTGATTTCGACCAAATTTTCGCTTCCCTCCGGGGCATCCCTTGTGCTATACTCCGGTTTGTCGAAAAGGGTATTGGTGAATTCGTGGTTCTTTGAAAACAGGTGTGAAACCGCGCAACTCCGTAATTGGCGTTGTTTCATTCGGTTGGCTGTCTTGAGCCCGGACGGTTCATCGTGTCCCCCATGGATGAATCGTCGAGAAAGGAGGAACGCAAATATCCGTTCTTGAGCCCAAGGAGATGTTTCCTGTCAACCTTCTGCCAAGCGTGAGGAGAAAAATGAAGTACGTTGCTATTCTCGTCGCGGTGCTCGTGGCGTCTTCTGCCGCTCTTGCGAATGAAGCCCGCACTCCGATCAACTTCATCGCTCCCAAGGACGACCACTCCGAAGGGACCCTGATTCCCGGGACCCCCGTGGGTGGCGAAACCATCGGCGACGCGACCGTCGTCGGCTCCCTCCCGTTCATTGACACGGGGAACACCTGTCTTTACGTCGATGACTATGACGAGGTCTGCCCCTACACCGGAGCGACCTCGCCGGACGTGGTGTACGCTTTCACCCCGACGTCCGACATGAACATCAAGATCGACCTCTGCGACTCGTACTATGACACGAAGCTGTACGTGTACGAGAACGCGGTCGGCTTCCTCGTCGCCTGTAACGACGACTTCTGCTCGGGCCCGAACTACGGGAGCCCGTACCTGTCGTACGTCGAGCTTCCGGTTTACTCAGGCCAGACCTATTACATCGTCGTCGACGGTTACGGCTTCAGCTGCGGCAATTACGTGATCAAGATCGACGAGTTCGTTCCGCCGCCGCCGCCGCCGGATCCGGAGCCTTGCGATGTGGTTTGCCCGGCCGGCGCGATCATGGAGAACGAGCCCGGCTGCGGTCCTGGCTACACCGACCATTGGAACGGCGGCTGCAACAGCACGCCTCCGGTCTTCTCGTACCTCTCCTGCGACACCGATCCGCTCTACTTCTGCGGTGAGTCCGGCAACTGGTACGATCCTTACACCGGCTACTACACGCGGGATACCGACTGGTGGTCGTTCACGTTGACCGAGGCCAAGACGGTCACGCTGATCACATGCGCCAATTTCTACGTGCAGACGCTGCTGATCATCCCGCAGCCGGACTGCTCCTACTACACCTACCCGTACGTCTCGCTCGCCAATCCCTTCTGGACCGCTCCCATCACGGCCGCCCTCGGCCCGGGCGAGTACTGGTACTGGGTTGGTCCCCAGAGCTTCTACGCCGACACACCGTGCGGTTCGCAGTACGTGTCCTCCATCGAGGGCTGGTGCACGCCGGATGCGACCGAGAACAAGAGCTGGGGTGCCGTCAAGGAGATGTTCCGGTAGTCATGACCTAGCATTCTCCTGATCGCACAGCCAGCCGAATCGAGAGCGGGCGACCCGGGACGGTCGCCCGCTCCTTTTTCGAACCACTTGCTCCCCCACCCCCCATCCCGTTCCCCTTCCTAAAGAACCCCCCCTCCCCCGTCGATCCTTCGACCGAGAGGCCCGTCCGTCTCCCGGCGGCCGCGTCTTTCCCACGACCCCTTTCTTCTCCCCCGGGGGACGAGGGGAATGCCCGGCCGCTCCGGCCGGTGAGTCGGAATCGGTGGAAGGAGATCGCGGAAAATGAAACGGAAGGCCCTGATTGCAATGGCTCTCTGGTTGTTCGTCTCGTCCCCCGCCCTCGCGGGGAATCCCTCGCGGACCGCGCAGAACTGGGACGGGTGGAAGGACTGGACTCCCACCGGCACCCCCTTCGAGGGCCACTTCCGGTCGGGCGACGACATCGCCAACGCGAATGTCATTCCCGCCCTGCCCTACACCGACTCTTTCAATTCCTGCGGCTACGCGAACGACTACGACGAGCCGTGCCCGTGGGGCGGCGCGGCCCCCGACGTGGTCTACGCCTTCACGCCGGCCGTGAACATGCTCGTGAGCATCGACCTGTGCGAGTCGTACTTCGACACGAAGGTCTTCGTGTACGAAAACGCGGCGGGGAAGCTCGTGGGACGCAACGACGACGCCTGCGACGGGCCGAACTACCCGTACCCATGGCTTTCCAATCTCGAGTGCGTTCCCATGACCGCCGGGAGCACGTACTACATCGTGGTCGACGGCTACTCCCAGGACTGCGGCGACTACGTGCTGAACGTGGACGAATGCGTCCCGCCCGAGCCCTGCGACGCGACCTGTCCGTCGGACGCGACGGTCGAGCAGGAGCCCGGCTGCGGCACCGGATACGTGGACAACTACAACGGCGGCTGCAACTCGAAGACGCCGGTATTCCTCCGCGTGCCCTGCGAACTCGATCCGGTACCGTTCTGCGGGGAGAGCGGCACCTGGTTCGACGGGATCTCGTACTGGCGGGATACGGACTGGTGGGAATTCACGCTTTCGGAGACGAAGACGGTCCGGTTCACCACGTGCGCCGGGTTCAACGTCCAGACGATCCTGATCATCCCCGATTCCGAATGCGGCAACGACACCTACCCGTACCTCGACACGGCGCCCCCCGGAGAGGAAGCGGTGATCGAAGCGACACTCGGCCCGGGCACGTACTGGTACTGGGTCGGACCCGCTTCCTGGTACGACGTGGTCCCCTGCGGTTCGGCGTACTCCTCCTCCGTCACCGGCTGGTGCGATCCATCCGCCGCGGAGAAGACGACCTGGGGCCAGGTGAAGAGCCGCTTCCGGTAGAGAGGGCCTCCCCGTCCCCCCGCGGGGGGACAGGATCTTCGCATCGAACGAGAGAGGGCGCCCCCGGCGGCGCCCTCTCGGTCCTCTTCGCCGGTTGCGTCGAGAGCCCGGATGGCGCAGAATGGAATGGGCGCCGAACCCGTACCTATTCCACCCGATCCCGGCGGCCGAGCGGCGGATGCACTCACATACACTCACGAAAAGGGACATCCTCCAGGCGATCGAATGCCCGAGGCTCGCCTGCCTCTCCTTGCGGGATCGCGCTCTCGGCCGGGAAAGAACGGAGACGGACGCCGGCACCCGCATCCAGCTCGCCCACGGGAACATGGTCGGCGCCGAGTCAAGAGGGGAGTTCCCGGGCGGCTTCGCCGTCGACGGCGCGGGCTTCACCGATTCCCTCCGCCTGACCGAGGAGTGCATCGGCCGGGGCGAACGAGTTCTCTTCGAGGCGGCCTTCGCCCTCGGTCCGGTCCGCGCGCGGACCGACATCCTCCTCCGGGAAGGGGACCGGTCGTGGGCCCTCTGGGAGGTGAAGGCGGGGGCGGAACCGAAAGAGGAGTATCTCGTCGACATCGCGGTCCAGATCCACGTGCTCGAGGGGCTCGGAATGAGCGTCCGGGCCGGCCTCATGCTGGTCGACCGGGAAGCGACCCGCCTCTCGCCCACCCTCTTTCGGCGCCTCGATTGCGACGGGGAAGCGCGCCTCCGCCTCCCCCTCGTGCGGGAAGTGATCGACGGGCTCGCCGCTTTCGCCGGCGGGGGGGAAACGCCCGAGGGGGTCCTCGGAAGACGGTGCCGGGATTGCGCGCGGAGGGCCGAGTGCTGGCCCCGTCTCCCGCGGCGAAGCGTTCTCGATCTCTACCAGGGGCACGGGGGATGGCGCGTCGTGGAGGACCTCCTCGCGCGGGGGGTCACGGACATCGCCCGGATCCCGGAGGACGTCCCCCTCACCGAGATCCAGCGCCGCCAGGTGGAGGCCGCGCTCACGGGCTCGCCCGTCGTGGTCGGCGATCCGGCCGCCTACGTCGCCCGGGAGCTCGTCTTCCCCCTCCACTTTCTCGACTTCGAAGCGGCCCGCCCCCCGGTGCCCGAGTTTCCGGGACAACATCCGTACGACCTCATTCCCTTTCAATGGTCGTGTCACGTTCAGGACGAACCGGAGGCGCCTCTCGATCATCACGAGTTCCTCTCGAACCGGCCCGGCGATCCCCGGCGGCCGATGACCGAGGCCCTTCTCGAGACGATCCGCCCGGAGGGGAGCATCCTCGTTTATTCATCCTTCGAGCAAGAGGTCTTGCGGAACATGGCGGTCGTCTTCCCCGAACTCGCTTCCCCCCTGGAAGCTCTCGAGGGCCGTCTCGTCGACCTGTTGCCGGTGGTTCGCGACCACGTCTACCATCCCGACTTCGACGGTTCCTTCTCGATCAAGAACGTCCTCCCCGTGCTCGCGCAGGGCCTGGGTTACGGAGGGATGGGCGTTTCCGACGGGATGGAAGCGGTCTGGGCCTACCATCTGCTGACGACGGAGGACCTCGGCGACGGCGAGCGGGACCGCATCTCCCGGGATCTCCTCGAATACTGCAGGCAGGACTCGCTCGCGATGTACGAGGTTTACCGGGCCCTCGCTTCCGGGGGCCCGTGATGGGCGGCGGGCGCGGACGGAAGATCATCGACATCAGCCGTCCCCTGTCGCCCGGTACGGCGCCGTGGCCGGGGGACGAACCGTTTCTCCTCGAGTGGCGCTGGCGGCTCCGGGACGGGAAACCGGTCAACCTGAGCGCCCTCCGCCTCAGTCCCCACAGTGGCACCCATGCGGACGCGCCCCTTCACGTGATCGACGGTCAGCCGGGCATCGGCGAAGTCGGCCTGGACCCCTTCGTCGGGCCCGCCCGGGTCGTCGAGGCGAGCGTCCTCCCGGGCGCCGCCGTCGGTCCCGCTTCACTCGAGGGGCTGGACCTCTCCGACCCACCGCGGATTCTCCTCAAGACCGGCACGAACGACGATCCCGAGAAGTGGAATCCGGGCTTCGCCGGACTCGAGGAGAGGACGGCGCGCGCCCTCGTCGACGGGGGGGCGAAACTCGTCGGTCTCGACACGCCGGGCGTGGATCCCCCCGATTCGATCGACCTCGCCGCCCACCGGATCCTCGCCGCCGGCGGACTCCGGTGGATCGAAAACCTCGACCTCCGAGGAGTCGAGCCGGGCCTTTACGAGTTGATCGCCCTCCCCCTCCGGATCGTCGGCGGGGACGCCAGTCCGGTAAGGGCCATCCTGATTCGCTCCTAACTCATATTCCAGCAACGTTTTCACCGAGAGTCCCTTTTTTTCTGCCGCGCCCCCTTGTTGGATGGCTATCAATATGATATCATTCTGATGTCAGCCTTAGCCAAGAAGGAGGCCGGATGATGTCGAATGAAAAGAACCGCGACGCCCGATCGGGTTATCTGATGCTCTTCCTCGACCTGATCCTCTACGGAGTCACGATCGTCGTTCTCGTCGGAGGGATTCGCATGCAGGACCCGCCGATGATCATCTTCGCCGTCTTCCTCTTCCTCGTTTCCATGCTGACCAGCGCCGGGTTCTTCATCGTGAATCCGAACGACTCCCGCGTGCTCGTTCTCTTCGGCACCTACAAGGGGACGGTCAAGAAGAATGGTTTCTTCTGGGCGAACCCCTTCTACACGAAGAAGAAGATCACCCTCCGCGCCCGGAATCTGAACGGCGACAAGATCAAGGTGAACGACAAGGCGGGCAACCCGATCGAGATCGCCGCCGTCGTGGTGTGGCAGGTGGAAGAGACTTTCCGCGCCTCCTTCGACGTGGACGACTACGAGCACTACGTGATCGTCCAGAGCGAGGCGGCGGTGCGGCACCTGGCCGGCACGTACCCGTACGACACGTTCAATGACGACGAAGAGGAGACCTTGACCCTCCGGGCCGGCAAGGAGCAGGTGAACGAGGTCCTCGAGCAGGAGCTGACGGAGAGGTTCCACCGGGCGGGCATCAAGGTGGTCGAGGCCCGGATTTCCCATCTCGCCTACGCGCCCGAAATCGCCGAGGCGATGCTCCGGCGCCAGCAGGCTTCGGCGGTGGTCGCCGCCCGCACCCAGATCGTCTACGGCGCGGTGAGCATGGTCGAGATGGCCCTCGAGCAGCTCGCGCAGAAACACGTGATCGAGTTGGACGAAGAGCGGAAGGCGGCGATGGTGAGCAACCTGCTCGTCGTCCTCTGCAGCGAGACGTCCGCCTCGCCGGTGATCAACGCAGGCACCCTGTACCAGTAGAGAGCCATGGCCCGTCGGAAGGCATTCCTGCTCCGCATCAGTCCCGAGCTTTGGGACGAGCTGAACCGGTGGGCCTCTCAGGAGCTCCGGAGCGTGAACGGGCAGATCGAATTTCTCCTCCGCCGCGCGGCGGAAGAAAGGCGGAAAGGTCGGAAGGCCGGCGAAGGGGACCAAACCGGCGACGATTGATCCGCCGATCGGGGAAAGGGGTCCGCCCGGCTTCCGGGCGGGCCCTCCCTGCAGCCGGCCGCAGCAGGAAGGGGTCTTGAAACGAGTTCTACTCCCCCGGTTTCCTCGCGAAGACCTGGATGCTGGCCAGCTTCCCCTGGAGGTCGGCCGCCGCCCGCCGGACGATCCTCTCCGAAGCGACGGGGGCGAGGGCCTTTCGCGCCTCCTCCGCGCCGGGCACCACCTCGGACACGATGAAGGCCTCGAGCGCCGAGGTGTCGTACACCTGCCGCTCCCGCACCTCCACGTCCACGAGCCCGGCCGATTCGAGCCCCCGGACATATTCCCCCTCGCTGATGGCGCCGGAGATGCACGACCCGTACAGATCCTGCACGCCCCGGAGCCATGCGGGCATATCCTCGACCACCATGTCCGAGACGAGCATCCTCCCTCCCGGCCGGAGCACCCGGGCGATCTCGGCGAAGACCCTCTCCTTCTCCGGCGAGAGATTGATGACGCAGTTCGAGATCACCCAATCCACGGAGGAGTCCTCCACGGGCATCTCCTCGATCAAGCCCTTCCGCACCTCCGCGTTCCGGAGCCCCGAGGCGGCGATGTTCCGGCGTGCCCTCTCGATCATCTCGCCGGTCATGTCGATGCCGATGGCCCGTCCCGAAGGGCCGACCTTTTTCGCCGCGAGAAGGATGTCGATTCCCGCGCCGGCTCCGAGGTCGAGCACGACCTCCCCCTCCTCCACTTCCATGAAGGCGAGGGGGTTGCCGCAGCCGAAGGAGTTGACCACAGCGTCGGGCGGAAGGCCCCGGAGTTCGTCGGCCGAGTAGCCGGCGAGCTTGGCCGCGACCCCCTTCTGCGCCCCCTCCCCGCATCCGCATCCGCAACCTCTCTTGGACGGCGCGTTCACCGCCTTGCCGTAAGTCTCCGATACGCTCTTGCGAATCTCGTCGTTCCCGCTCATGGGCGATCTCCTCATCCCTCAGGGGCGATTTCGTCGTCTTCCCGCGGAGGCCCTGCCGGGCAGCACGCCTCGAGAGCGTCCGCGACCGCCCTCAGCGTCTTCACCAGTTCGGGGTACCGGACCGAGTAGAGGACCTCTCTCCCCTTCCGCCGGGCATCGACGATCCCCGCCTCCCGGAGCGTCGCGAGGTGGCGCGATACCACCGACACGTCCACGGGCGTGCAGCAGGCGATGCTCCCGACCGAGGCGGGCCCGCACAGCTCGGCGAGGTGGGCGAGGATCGCCACCCGCGTCGGGTCCCCGAGAGCCCGGAAGAGCCCGGGAACCAGAACGTCTCCCACGGCCCGGCAGGAGTGACAGTTCTCGGCTTTTCGGTCTTCTTTCATTTGCATGACAATGCAAATATACACCCGCCGCCGCCGGGGCGCAAGGAAAGAAGTGATTATCCTTAACGCTATAATTTACAGTGAGTTGGTGAATCAGGTCCCGGGGCCCCGCCGGGAGCGCCGGTTCCGGATGAAGTCGACGAGCACGAAGGAACCGAGATCGTCGGGGGTGCTGAAGTAAGCCCGGCCCCGGTTCAGCTCGGTCAACCGCTCGACGAATCTCTGGAGGAAACGGTCCCGGGCGACCATGAAGGTGGTGATGACGATCCCCCGTCGCCGGCAGGCGACCGCCTCGTCCAGGGTGCGGTTCAGGATGCGCTCGTCGGTCCCCCACGTGTTCCTGTAGGTTTGGCCCCCCGGGAGGTCGATGACCGTCGGCTTGCCGTCGGTGACCATGAAGATCTGCTTGTTCGGGTTCTTTCGCCGGTCCAAGATGCGCCGGGCGAGGGCGAGCCCCGATTTCGTGTTGGTGTGAAAGGGCCCGACCGACGCGAAAGGAAGATCGGCGATTTCCGCGGGCGCCGCCTCGTCGCCGAAAAGAACCACGTCGAGAGTGTCCCTCCGGTAGCGGGTGAGGATCAGCTCCGTGAGCGCCAAGGCGACCTGCTTCGCCGGCGTGAATCGGTCCTCGCCGTAGAGCACCATGCTGTGGGAGATGTCGAGGAGAAGCACGGTGGCGGAGGACGCGCCGAATTCCCGATCGTAGATGACCAGGTCCGCTTCATCCATGGCGGTGTCCGTGGTGCCGTCCCGCCGCACCGCGTTCCAGAGGCTCTCGGAGAAATCGATCGATTCGAGGTCGTCGCCGAACCGGTACTCCCGGCGCTCCGGGAGCGCGTCATTCTGGCTTCCCCCCCCGTAAGGCGTCCGGTGTCCCCCCGTTTCGCTCCCCGCCTTCAACGAACGGAAGACGCTCTCCAAAGAGGACCGGCGGAGGCCCCGCACTCCCTTGCCGGTGAGCGCCCGCCGTCCCCGCCCGTCGGCGGAGACGATCTCCCGGTGCTCGAGCTCCTCCAGGAACTCATCCAGGTCCACCTCCGCGTCCACGTACCCCTTCCCCTGGAGGTACTTCATCAGATCGAGCGCCTGTTCCGGGTCCCCGTTCGTCTTCAAGAGAAGGAAATGGAACAGGTCGAGCAGGTCCTTGAGCGCCGCCAGCTTCCCGACCAGTTCCGGATCCCATTCGCTGTAACGAAAACCGAGCATGGCCTTCAAGAACTCCCATTCCGATTCCGTTCGAATCGCTCCGGACCCAAGATTCCCTCGTAGCCGCGGTCCGAGGTCGGTCCGTCGCGAATCCAATCAAGCGCCCTTTGTAGGCGGGATCTGAACTCGATCCATCGCGAGGGTCATGAGCGCGCGGTGAGAGGCCGACTTGGACGAGCCGCTCGCGGAGTCGTAGCCTAAGCTACGGCGAGCAAGCGGCGACGGAAAGGAGGCCTCGTAGCCCGCGATCATGAGCCGCAGCAGGATCGAGTGAAGATCCCGCCTACAGGTCTTGCATCATCCTCGAGAGCATGTCGCCGTAACGGGCCGAGCCGTACATCCCCTCGCGGGAGAGGACCGAGTGCTGGTGGAGGCCCTCGAGAACCAGCTCCATCGCCGCCGGCCGCTCGTCGTCGCTCATCGCCGGGAGATACTTGTCGGCCAGTTCCTCGAGGCCCGGAACGGCTTCCAGTGCCGCCCGCTCCTCCCCGGAAGGCCGGTGGTCGGTGATCTCGATCGTGTTCCCGGCGTTGAACCAGGCCTGAATCCTCTCGTAGAGGGGCTCTTTCATGCCGGGCGTTCCGCGCCGCTCCTCGTGAACCGGCGGGAAGTACTTCCGGAAGACGCTCTTCACCGCCCGGCCGATGAGGCGGGTCGCCACGATGGTCGCCCCCTCCTGCTCTCCTTCGTACACGAGCTCGAGCTTCCCGGTGATTGCCGGCAGCAGGGAGAAGAGATCGGAGAGCCGGGGGACGGTGCTCGTGTCGCCCGTCTGAATCGCGCGCCGCTCCACGTTGCTGACCAGAGTCTCGATCGCGCTGATCGGGAGCCGGGCGCTCACGCCCGACGTCTGGTCCACATGCTCGCTCTCCCGCGCCTGGATCGCGATCTCCTCGATGATCTCGCGAAAGACCGGCGGAATCCGGATCTCCAGGCTCCGCTCCACCCGGGCTTCCTGCCGTGTGATCCGGATCCCCTCCTCCACGCTCTCCGGATAGTGGGTGATCACCTGGCTCGGGATCCGGTCCTTCAGGGGCGTGATGATGTTTCCCCGGTTCGTGTAATCCTCGGGATTCGCCGTGAAGAGCATCAGGATGTCGAGCTTGAGACGAAGCGGGAAGCCCCGGATCTGGAGGTCCCTCTCCTCGAGGATGTTCAGCATACCCACCTGGATGCGGGGCTGGAGATCGGGGAGCTCGTTCAGGCAGAAGAGGCCCCGGTTGGTCCGCGGGATGATTCCGAAGTGGATCACCCGTTCGTCGGAGAGATCGAGCCGGTCCCGGGAGGCGCGGATCGGGTCGATGTCGCCGATCAGGTCCGCCATGCTGACGTCGGGGGTCGCGAGCTTCTCCTGGTACCGCTGGTCCCGGTGGATCCAGTGGATCGGCGTCTCGTCGCCGATCTCGTCGATCATCTTCTTCGTCGGCCCGGTGACCGGATGGAACGGGTCCTCGTTCAGGGACGAGCCCCCGACCGCCGGGATCCACTCGTCCAGGAAGAGGACGAGGGAGCGGGCGATGCGGGTCTTCGCCTGGCCCCGGAGACCGAGGAGGAGTATGTCGTGACGGGAGAGGAGGGCGTTCACGAGCTGGGGCAGGACGGTCTTGTCGTACCCCACGATGTCGGGGAAGAGCGTCCGCCCCTCCCTCATCGCCCGGATCAGATTCTCGCGGACCTCGTCCCGGACGCCCCTCGTCCGGTAGCCCGACTCCTTCAAGGCACCGAAAGTGCGGATCTCTGTATGCATGGGTCGATTCTCCGCGGGCGGGACGGCCTCGCCCGGCCGATGGATGGGGTATTCGGGTCGAGCGCGAACCAGGGGATGTCCGGCTTCGGCTTGCTTGAAGAATAGGCAGAAACCGGCGGCCGGGCAAGGCGACGGAGGGAGATACTCCGCGCGTCCCGATCAAAGACCCAGATCGCCGGCGACCTCCTGCATCGCGCCGAGCACGACGCCGATGTGCTCGTCCAGGGGGACTCCGAGCTCCTCGGCCCCCCGCACGATCGCTTCCCTCTCCACGCCGGCGGCGAAGGACTTCTCCTTCCATTTCTTCCTGACCGCCGGGAGGTCCACGTCGGCGAGTTTTTTCGAGGGGCGGACGAGGGCGACGGCCACGAGGAGCCCGGTCAGTTCGTCCACGGCGTAGAGGGCCTTCGCCATGAGCGTCTCCCGGGGAACGCCGGTGTACTCGGCGTGGGCGAGAACGGCGTGAAGGGCCTCCTCCGGATAGCCCCGCTCCCGGAGGAGCGCCACGCCCCACGACGGGTGCTCCCGGTCGGGGAGCCGGTCCGGGTTCGGGTACTTCTCGTAGTCGAAATCGTGCAGAAGGCCGAGCACGCCCCACGCCTCCTCGTCCTCGCCGTAGAGGCGCGCGTAGGCCCTCATGCCCGCCTCCACGGCGAGCATGTGCTTGATCAGGTTCTTATTCCTCGTGTGCTCTTCGACGATCGCCATCGCCTCGGATCGGTCCATCGTGGGTCCTCCCGACACCGCGGAGTGTCCTTCTCTTTCGGTCAGTATAGAGCAATCCCGGACCCGGAGAAGCCCGCGCATTGACAAGGCACAGCATCCGTCAAATAATGAAGATCTCTCATCAGCCGCCCGGCGGGAGGCTAACGCCCGCGCCGGAGGAACAGGGCGAGGAGGAATGCGCCCGCCTGGACCAGAATGATCATCGACCCGCTCGGCACGTCTAAGTGAAAGGAGGCGAGAAGGCCGATGACGGTGCTCGCCACGCCCACGCCGACCGAGATCAGGGTCATGCCGAAGAAGGTCCGCGCCGCGAGGCGGGCCGTCGCGGCGGGGATCACGAGAAACGCCGCGATCAGCATGACGCCCACGACTTTCACCGCCACCACCACCGAAACCGCCACGAGCACCGAAAGCAGGTAGTCGTCGCGCCGCACATCCACGCGGTCCGCCCGCGCCAGCTCCCGGTCGAAGGTGGCGTACGCCCAGCGTCCCCAAAAGGGGGCCGTCAGGAAGGGGAGCGCCGCCGCCCCCGCGGAGAGGACGATGTCCCGGGTCTCCACGGCGAGAATCGATCCGAAGAGGAGGGCGAAGGCCCCTTCCGTGTACTGCTGTTTCAGAGAGAGGAAGAGAACGCCGAGGGCGACGGAGACGGCGAAGAAGATGCCCACCGCGGTGTCCCCCGCCAGATCCGTGCGCTCCCGGACAAGAGTGATGCCGAGGGCGACGGCGACCGTGAAGGGGAGGGCGATCCAGAGGGGCTCGGCGTTCAGCAGAAGGCCTAGGGCGACGCCCCCGAACGCCGCGTGGGCGAGCCCGCTCCCGAGGAAGCTGAGGCCCCGCTGCACGACGAAAACCCCGTAGTAGCTCGCCAGGAATCCGACGAGCACGCCGGCCACGAGTGCCCGCTGCATGAAGGGGAACGAGAGGGCCTCAAACATGGCGGTGCCCCCTAGGCCCGCGCAATTCGTCGTGGGCGTGCCCGAGATGCCCGTACGCCTCGCGTAGAGACTCCTCCGTGAGCGCCTCGGCGGGGGGGCCGAACCCGATCCGCCGACGGTTCAAGACGAGCACGTGGGTCGAGTGGTACGAGGCGACCTGCCAGTCGTGCGTGATGATCACGAGGGTCGCCCCCATCCGGTCCCTGTACTCTTCGAGATGATGATAGAAGTCCCTCTCCCCCACGGCGTCGACGCCGGTGACCGGCTCGTCGAGGAGGACGAGGCGCGGCTCACCGACGAGACAGCGGGCGAGGTAGATCCGCTGCATCTCCCCCCCCGACAGATTCGCGAGGGGGCGTTTCGCTAGATCCGCCGCCCCCACCCGGGCGAGGGCGTCCATCGCCTTCCGGCGGTCCGCCGCGCCGATGGGGCCGGGCCAGCGGCGGCGAAGGCCGGAGAGGACGAGCTCCGCCGCCAGGGCGGGGAAGCGGGGATCGAGCGTCTTCAGCTGGGGGACATAACCGACGCTCCCCGCCGCCGTCCGGCAGGGGTCCCGCCCGAAGACGCGGACCTCCCCCCGGTCCGGCCGGATCAGGCCGAGCAGCACCCGGAGGATCGTGGACTTCCCCGCGCCGTTCGGACCCACGATGGAGAGCGCCGCCTTCTCCGGGACTTCGAAGCTGATCTCCTCCAGCGCGACCCGCTCGCCGTAGAGAACGGTGAGGTCCTTCGCCGTCACGATCATGCCGTCCTTCACGGCGTCCCTTTCGTCAGGGCCGCGGTGATGCCGTCCAGGATCTCTTCGTACGTCTCCCTGCCCGGCACGCCGCCGAGAGGGTCGACGACGCGGACCGGGATTCCCGTCGACTCGGCCACCAGCTCCGCCGCCCGGGGGGAGAGTTGCGGAAGGGTGAGGATGGCGAAGACGTTCGCCTTGTCCGCCTCTCGGATGAGCCGCGCGATGTCCCTCGCCGACGGCTCCTTCCCGGGAATCGGTTCGACCACCGCCGCGACGCCGATGTCGTACCGCCGGAGATAGTAGCGGAGGAAGGGGTGGGAGAGGATCACCAGGCGCCCCCGGATCCCCGTCGTGCGCGCCCGGATCGCCCGGTCCAGGGAGTCGAGACGGGCTTCGAGAAGGGCGCCGTTCGCTTCGTATGCCGGCCGCCGCTCGGGGTCGATCTCCCCGAGGGCCAGGACGAGGAACGGCACCACGGCACGGACCGCCGCCGGGTCGGTCCAGAAGTGAGGATCGGGACCGGCCCCGTGATCGTGAGCGCCCGGACCGTGACTGCCGGGACCGTCTTCTTCGCCTCCGTCGATCGCGATCACGAGGGACTCGGGGAGCATCGGAAAGAGGGCGATCTTCGGCGGGCCGGGCAGATCCGCCGCCCACCCGTCGAGCCGTTCGTCCACATAGACGAGGGCCACCGCCCCCTCCACGCGTCGGAGATCGGACGGGCGCGGTTCATAAGTGTGGGGGGAAGCTCCCCCCGGAAGGAGCCGGTAGACGTCCGCGGCCTCCCCCGCGATCGACCGGAGGAGACTCTCGACGGGGGGCAGGGTCGTCACGATGCGGGGACGATCCTCCCCGCGGGCCGGGAGAACGGCCGCCAGCACCAGGACGATAGTGATAAGGAATCTCATTTGGAACCCCCCGCGCATCCGGGACAAATCCCCCGCACCTCCAGGTTGTGGTTCCGGACACGGAACCCCGTCTCCGCCTCCAAGAGCTTCTCGAGCACGTCGAACCCGCAGGTGCGGAACTGCTCCACCCGCCCGCACGAATCGCAGAGCAGGAGATGGGCATGCCCCGGGCGCCGGGCGAGAAGGCGCTGCTCCCCCTTCGTATCTTGCACGCGGAGAAGGAAGCCGAGTCTCTCGAAGAGCGTCGCGGCCCGGTAGACCGTGGCCGTGCCGATCCCCTCGCGGCCGAGAAGGGCGGCCGCCTCACCGGTGGTGAGGCCCTTGGGGCGGCGAAGGAAGAGGGTCCAAACCGCCTCCCGCTGGGCCGTCACCCGGACACCCGCCTCCCGGAGGGCCTCCTGGAATTCCGATAGGGTGGGACGGTCATCGGCGTTCATAGTTGACAAGAATTATCATTTGCGTGGCGGACGGGGCAAGGAGAATCGGCGGCCGGCTCTATCCGTCGTCGTGGACGGCGATCACCGCCGCCCCCCGGAGCCGTCCTTCTCGTAGATCGGCGAGCGCCTCGTTCGCCTCTTCCAGCCGATAGGGTGCGACCTCGGTCCGGACGGGGACCTTCGGGGCGATCTCCAGAAATTCCCGCCCGTCCCGGCGGGTCAGGTTCGCGACGGAGAGGAGCTGCCGCTCCTCCCGGAGGATCTCGTACGGGAAGGAGGGGATGTCGGACATGTGGATGCCGGCGCAGACCACCCTCCCTCCCCGGGCGACGGCGCGAAGCGCGGCGGGCACGAGGGCGCCGACGGGGGCGAAGATGATGGCGGCGCCGAGTTCCGCCAGCGCGGTTTCGTCGGAGCCTCCCGCCCAGACCGCGCCGAGTTCCCGGGCGAAGGCGAGGGCGTCGTCGTCGCCGGGCCGGGCGAAGGCATAGACCTCCCTCCCCTCGTGGCGGGCCACCTGGATGACGATGTGGGCGGCGGCGCCGAAGCCGTAGAGTCCGAGCCGCCGCGCATCGCCCGCCATGCGGAGCGAACGGTATCCGATCAGCCCCGCGCAGAGAAGCGGGGCGGCCTGGAGGTCGGGATAACCGCCGGGGATGGGGAAGCAGAAGCGGTGGTCGGCGGCGGCGTACTCGGCGAAGCCGCCGTCGAACTGGTAGCCCGTGAAGCGGGCATCGCCGCACAGGTTCTCCCGCTCGCTCCGGCAGTAGGCGCACTCGCCGCACACTCCGCCGAGCCAGGGGACGCCTACCCGGTCCCCCTCGGCGATTCCGCCGACCTCCGCCCCCATCCGAACGACGCGGCCCACGATCTGGTGGCCGGGGACGAGGGGGAGCTTCGGCTCCGTCAGGTCGCCGTCGACGACGTGAAGGTCCGTGCGGCAGACCCCGCACGCGTGGACCCGGAGAAGAACCTGATCGGGCGCCGGCTCCGGCACCGGAAGGTCCGAGAGCCGGAGAGGCTCTCCCTGCCGCCCGAGCACCATCGCCTTCATGGGTAGTCTCCTAACCTTGATTTTTCATAAAATCTCGGCTCAAAACGCTGACGCTCGCATGATAGCACGCCATCTGCGACAGTGCTCGCATTCACCAATGCTCACATATCGTTGGATATGCTCTGCTTGGTGAATGCTGCGCGCTGCCGCATCTGACGCACTC
>JBDROZ010000005.1:0-18868 GCA_043809585.1 Candidatus Eiseniibacteriota bacterium | reverse complement strand
CTCCCCTCGGTTTCCTAGCCTGAATTATGCATGAATCTCCGTCACGAGGGCTCGGATCGCCTGACGAGAAGCTGACTTGGACGAGCCGCCACCGGAGGTGTAGTCATGCACTACATCGAGGAGGCGGCGAAGGAAAGGAGGCTTCGCAGGCGGCGATCCGAGATCGCAGTCGGAGAGTTGTGCATAAACCAGGCTAGAACTCGTTTCAAAACCCCTTCCTGCTACGGCCGGCTGCAGGGACGGCCCTCGATCCTCGCCGTCCGTCCCTTCGCTCACCCTCGCGGCGAAAGGGGTTTTGAAACGAGTTCTACTCGGGATTCCGCAGTTTCCAGAGCCTTTCGAAGACGTCCTCGAGGGCGGGGCCGAGCTTCGCCGGATCGTCGGTCACTTCCGGCTCGTTGGGGAGCACCGCGTAGGGCACCTCGATCCCCCGGACGGAGAAGCGCCCCTGACGGTCGGGCGCGAGTTCATTCCAGTCGTTCGTCTCGTAGTAGAACTTCATCTTGTCGTCCGGGAGCGAGTGGTGGAGGATCGACCCCTCCAAGCCGGGGCGGGCCCGCCTTCGGTTCTTCCGGCGCGACTCCTCGTAGCTCACCTCGATGTAGACGACGCCGAGCCGTTTCAGGATGTGGTCCGAGAGCCGCTCGAAGGCGTCCCGGAAGCCCCGCTCCCCCCCCCGGGCGAATTCGAGGACCCCCGTGGTCTTTTCGAAGTAGGCGGGGTTCTCGGCCCGAATCTGGTCGACCCGGTGGGAGATCTTCGCGATGAAGAAGTCCCAGAGGCGCTCGTCGAGGAAGTAGTACTTCTCGTCCGTGAAGGCCCTCTTCATGCCGAGACGGGTCAGGATGTCGTCGTCCTGGAAACGCTCCCAGATGAAGGGGAAGTCGTCCACTTCGACGAAGTCGCCGATGTGGAATCGCCGGACCCGCTCCTCCGGGCGCGCCTTTTTCAAGTAGTCGATGACTTCCGACTTGCCGGCGGCGGGCCGGCCGACCAGCGCGATCAATTCGAATCGATCGAGACTCATGCCTTCTCTTTCCCTCACGAGAGGGCCCGGGGGGGTCGTCTCGGGCCGGGTTTCACCATTTCCCGCTTCCCTTCCACGTGGCGCCAATCCTGCAGCACCACCAAGTGGTCCATCGGGAACCGTTCGCCGAGGATGCGGTCGATTTCGATAAGGGCCTCCCTCACCATGCCGACCTTGTCCCGGTAGCGCTGGAACGTGTTCCGAAAGCCGTTCAGGAGGATCTGCCGGAGTTCGTAATGGTTCAGCCGGAACGCCCGGCTCGCCCGCACCAACTCCTTGGTGACCGACGTGTCCGAGACCAGACGGCTGTCCGTGTTCACCGTCACCCGGAGCCCTTGGTCCAGGTAGAACTTGAACGGGTGGTCCTCGATCCGCTCGACCACGCGGGTCTGCACGTTCGACGTGAGGCAGACCTCGAGGGGGATCCGGTGGTCGATCATGTAATTCATGAGGTCCGGGTCTTCGCGAAGCCTCGTTCCATGTCCGATCCGGTGGGCGCCGCAGTAGTGAATCGCCTGGTGGATGCTACGGACGTCGAAGGCCTCGCCCGCATGAACCGTGACGTTCAGGTTGTGGTTCAGCACCTTGTAGAACGCTTCCCGGTGCTTCTTCGCCGGGTAGTCCTTCTCCTGGCCCGCCAGATCAAAGGCCACCACGCCGCTCTTGCGGTACGCCACGGCCAGCTCGGCGAGCTCCATCGAATCCTCGGGGCGCATGGAGCGGATGCCGCAGAGGATGATTCCGGTCTTGATGGAGAAGCGCTGTTCCGCCGCCTTGAGGCCGGCGAGCACCGCGTCCACCGTGCCCGCCATGTCCATGGGGCCCTTCAGGTGGAGGAGGGGCGAGTAGCGCACCTCCATGTACCAGACGTTCTCTTTCGCCGCGTCCGCGGCCAGTTCGTAGGCGATGCGGGTGAGCGCCTCGGGCTCCTGCATGACCCGGAGGGTGATGTCGAAGGAGCGCAGGTAGTCGCCGAGGCTCTTGCACCCGTCCCCCACCTGGACCTTTCGTTTCAGCGACTCCTTGGTCCGGGAGCCGAGACTCACCCCCTGCTCCTTCGCCAGGTCCCACAGGGTGCCGAGGCGGAGCGATCCGTCGAGGTGGACGTGGAGGTCGGTCTTCGGCATGCGCCGAACGTAGGGCATGGTGAACTCGCGCCAGTCTTCGCCCAAGGCGTAGCGGCGGTTCCGAGCTTTCCGGTTCGCCGCCCGGTTCTTCGTCGTCATGGGTGGATCCCTCCCCCGCCCTTGTCTTCGTCGAGGGCGTCCACCAAGTCGACTCGCCGCTGGTGGCGGCCGCCGGCGAAGGGGGTGCCGAGCCAGAGCCGGACGAGGCGCCGGGCGTTTCCGGGCGCGAGTCCCACGGAGCCGAGGCAGAGCACGTTCGCGTCGTTGTGTTCCCGGCTGTTCAGTACGGTCCGATCGTCGTGGCAGAGCGCGGCCCGCACGCCCGGAATCTTGTTCGCCGCCATGGAAGAGCCGATGCCGGCGCCGTCGATCACGATCCCCCGGGCGCATTCCCCCCGGGCGACGCGCCGCGCGACTTCGGCGGCGATGTCGGGATAGTCGACGGCGTCCTTCGAGAAGGCGCCGCAGTCGGCGACGGAGAGGCGGAGCTCCTCCTCGACGTACCGCCTCAGTCTCTCCTTGAGTTCGAAACCGCCGTGGTCCGCCCCGAGGGCGACCGACGCCCCGAGGGGAGTGCCGGATTCGCGCGCCCTCTCGCCGACGAGGTCGCGGGGGGCGCCGCGGTTCATGGCGCGGGGGCCCCCGCCTCGTGGGGGGCGAAGCAGTGGCGGCAGCGGGGCTCGTAGATCTTCTCGTCGCCGATGAGCACCCGCTCCTCCGAGTGGACGAGCCGCTGGGACCGGGTCGCCGGGCCGCCGCACACCATGCAGATCGCGTGCACTTTGGTGACGAAGTCGGCCATGGCCATCAAGGTCGGCATCGGCTCGAACGGCCGGCCCCGGTAGTCGAGATCGAGACCGGCGAGGACCACGCGCCTTCCCTCCGCCGCCAGGGCCTGGGTGAATCCGACGAGGGAGGAGTCGAAGAACTGGGCCTCGTCGATCCCGACCACGACCGTGTCCCGTTCGAGGACTTGCTCGATGTCTTCCACCGCGGTCACCGTGAAGGAGGGGATGCGCCGGGCGTCGTGGGAGATGATCTCGCCGCTCCGGTGCCCCTCCCACCGGGTGTCGATGGCGGGTTTGAAGGCCTGAACCTTCATCTTGGCGATTTGGGCGCGCCGCAATCTCCGGATCAGCTCTTCGCTCTTTCCGCTGAACATGCACCCGGCGATGACTTCGATCCATCCGGGCCTCGAGGGGATCATGTCCATCCGTCATTCCTCCGGTGGAGGGGAAAAGGGGCCGCGCTCCGGTCCCGGGACCTTGCCACGATCGGGCCATCATGTTACCAGAGGGTTTCGACCCTTGCCAAGGGAATCGCCCCCGTGAATCCGTTCGAATCTCGACCGGGGGGGGTTCCGGCGTGTATCATGAGCGCCATGGGCCCACCGGGAGGATTCGAATTGAAGCGCCCCCTGCTCGTCGGCATCGCCGGCGGAACGAGCGCCGGCAAGAGCACTTTCGCACGGCTGGTGGCCGAGGAGATCGGCACCGAACGGGCGCTCATCCTCGCGGAATCTTCCTATTACCACGACAAGAAGAGCGCCGGCGCCCGGGCGGAGACGATCAACTTCGACCACCCCGATTCGATCGACTTCGGTCTGATGCGGAAGCACCTGGAGGAGCTCATCGGGGGGCGCTCGATCCCGAGACTCGTCTACCACCGGGACGCCTCGGTGCGGGAAGAGACGGGCGAGCGGATCGAGCCGCGCCGGGTGATCATCGTCGAGGGGATTCTCATCCTCGCCGCCGACGCGGTGCGGGAACTCCTGGACGTGAAGATCTTCATCGACGCCGACTCGGACCTCCGCTTCATCCGCCGGCTCGGCCGGGACCTGACGGAGAAGGGCCTCGACTTCGAGGACATCTGCACCGCCTACCTGGAACGAATCAAGCCGATGCACCTTCGCTTCGTGGTCGCCTCGAAGCGGCACGCCGACATCATCGTCCCCATGGGCGGGCGAAACGTCGCCGCCGTGGAGATGGTGATCTCCCGGATCCAAACCGCCCTCGCGGAGGGGGACGCCTCCGGGTCCTGAAGGTCGAGAGGAGATCCGCCGCGCCGGGTCATCCCGTTTGCCCGTGAACCGCCCGGGCGATCTCGCGGACCCGTTCCGCGTCGATCCTCCCCTCCCTCTCGCACCACGTGCCGACCAGGGCCCCCCGGGCCGGGCCGAGGAGGGCGGCGGCGTTCCCCGGGTTCAATCCGCTTCCGACGAAGATCGGCGCCCCCGTGCCGGCCTCCGCCGCCTCCACGACCTCCTCCGGGGAGGGGGGCCTGCCGGTGGCGCTCCCCGTCACGATCAGGCCGTCCGCCCCCGCCCGCCCGGCGAGGTCCCGCGCGGCGTCCGCCCCCCGGATCGGGGCGAGAGGGGCGGCGTGCTTCACGAGAAGGTCGGCGAGTATCGAAACGTCGGCGCCGAGAAACGCGCGCTTCCGGAGAAGGGTGGCGGCCCTTCCCTCGATGATCCCCTGGTCGGTCACGTAGGCGTGGGCGAGGACATTGACGCGGATGAACCGTGCCCCGGAGGCGACCGCCACCGCGAGGGCGGCTTCGCCGTCGTTCCGGAGAACGTTCACGCCGAGGGGAATCCCGACCTCCCCGCCCACGGCCGAAGCCGCGGCGGTCATGGAGGCGACCGTCTCGGGGGGGACGGAGCCGGCGAAGAAGGGGGCGTCGCCGAAGTTCTCGACGATGACGCCGTCCGCTCCTCCCTCCTCCCACGCCCGGGCGTCTTTCACCGCCCGGGCGATCACCTCGCCCAGGGAACCGCCGAAGCGCGGGGCGCCGGGGAGGGGCTCGAGGTGGACCACGCCGATCAGGGCCCGGGAGGGGGGAAGCCAGCGGAGGGAGGGGACGCTCACGGCGCCCCGTTCTCGCCCCGCGCCGGGGGCCCGTACTTTTCGAGCAGGAACTCTTTCATCTCGCCGAGGTCGGAGAAGATCCGGGTGGTCTTGCTCTCGAGGAAGGGGGACCTGGATTCGCCCGCGTAGTAGAGGTAGACGTCCTTGTTGTTCGAGAACCCGTGGAAGACCTCGTCGTTCACGCCGGGCGAGTCCAGCCCGTGGGGGTTGAAGACGATCAGGAAGTCGCTCTGGTTGATGAAGGTGAAATCGCGCCAGACCGTCACCTTCTTCAGAAGCTCCACTTCTTCGTCGTCCTCTGCGCGGGCGGGGTCCATCTCCAGATCCTTGATGCTCATCGGATCGAACACGACCAGGAACTCCTCGGCGAACTCCCGGAAGGCGCGCACCTCCTCGAAAAACGCGTCCGGATCGACACCGCTCTCCCGCTTGAAGAGGGCGCTGATCGGATAGGAGATGTACGCCTTCGGATGCTCCGGCCTCACCACGAGGTTCCAGAGGGGACCCATGGGCTGGGTCTTCGGAATCATGTAACAGGGCCGGTTGAGGAAGGCGGACATGGTCTGGGTGACGAAGAGTTCCGTATTCTGCCAGTCCACGATTTCGCTTCTGGTGAGCCGTCCCCGCCACTGCTTGCTCTCCCCCATCCGGGTCTCGATCTTGCGGAGGTCGTCCACCAGGGTGAGGAAGAGCCGGGGCCGGAGCAGGTTCAGATAGTACGGGTCGAACCCCGAGAGAAGTGTGCCGTCCCACCGGAAGCATGCGTGAAGGGAGATGAGGTTGACCTGGTCTTCCGAGAGGTTCTTCAGGATCTCCTCGAACACCGCCGCCCGGAGGGTCTTCAGGGTTACCTCGGGGGCGTCCAGGATCTTCTCGTCCCGGTAGGGGATGCCGAGGATTTCCGCCTTCCGGAGAAGCATGCTCCCCACGTCGTGGACCTCGACGCGGCCCCCCCGGCGCCGGCCCGTTTCCGCGAACTCCCGGAGAAAGGGGATCTTGTCGACCTTGCTGATGCCGGTGCAGATGACCGTTCCCGCCGGACCCTCCGATTTCCTCGGTTCCTGAGATTTCGTCATCGCGATCTCAGAATCCGGCCGGCCGGCGGGTGACCGTGAAGGAGATCTCGGTGCAGTTCGTGTCGGCCCAGCAGGCGGTTCGGGCCATGTCGACGAGGACGCCGGAGCGGCGGCTCCCCCGGAAGTAGACCGTGTCCACCGGGATCCCGTCCACGGTTTCGCCGCGGAAGTCGTAGGTGAAGAGGACGGACTCGCCCCGAACCGCGCCCTCCCGGATGGGGATCGGGTCGCCGATCTCCCCCGTGGCGTCCTGGAGGTAAATGTTGCCGGCGAGCAGGTCCCCCCGCTGCTCGAACTCGAGGAGAAGCGAGGACCCCTCGAGGGCCGCCGTCTCCCACAAGCCGGTGAAGGTGAATGTCTCGTCGAGCGGGTTCTCGTCCTGGCAGCCCGCGAAAAGGGCGGCGAGGAGAAGCGGAAGAAGGGCGCGTCGAATCATGGATCATTCCCCTTTCACGATCGCCACGGAGGCGCTCGCCCCGACGCGGGTCGCGCCCGCCCGGATCATCTCTTCCGCGTCGCCCCGTGTGCGGATGCCCCCCGCCGCCTTGACGCCCATGCGCGGGCCGACCGCTTCGCGCATGAGACGGACGTCCTCGACGGTCGCCCCCGTCGGGCCGAACCCGGTGGAGGTCTTCACGTAGCCCGCCTTCGCCCGGAGCGACGCCCGGCATCCGGCGATCTTCTCCTCCCGGGTCAGGTAGGCGTTTTCGAGGATCACCTTCACCGCCCTCCGGGGGCCGGCGGACTCCACGACCGCCCGGATGTCCCGCTCCACGAGGACCGGGTCGCCCGATTTCAGGGCGCCCACGTTGATCACCATGTCGATCTCCTCGGCCCCGTCGTAGCAGGCCCGGCGCGCCTCGAAGGCCTTCGTCTCCGTCGCGTTCGCGCCGAGGGGAAAGCCGACCACGGTGCAGACCTTCACGTCCGTGCCGTAGAGGGCGTCCCGGCAGTGCTTCACCCAGCAGGGGTTGATGCAGACCGAAGCGAACCGGTGCCGCTTCGCCTCCTCCAGGAGCTTGTCGACTTCGCCGCGGGTGGCGTCGGCTCTCAGAATGGTGTGGTCGATCATCCGCGCGATGTCCCGGGGCACATCGCCCTTGCCCGGCGGCGCCTGGCTGAGGCGGTCGGCCCCTTCCCGGAAGATCGAAGCGGTCGTCCGGGGGCAGAGGGTGACGCAGCTCCCGGGCGTGGCGCAGACCACGCACGAGCGCCCGTCCAGGTTCGCCTCTCCCTCCCCTCGCTCCCGGAGCCTCGCGAGGACCCGATCGACGATGCGATCGATGGCCGCCTCTTCGCTCATGTGAGCACCTCGCCGTCCTCCTGCCGGATCACGCCGACGTACGGGAGGTTCCGGTACCGCTGGCCGTAGTCGAGGCCGTAGCCGACGACGAACTTGTTCTCGATGGAGAAACCCACGTAGTCCAGGGGGATCTCCTTCTCCATCCGTTCCCGCTTGTCGAGCAGGGTGCAGACCTTCACGCTCCGGGGGAACTTCGACTGGAGGAAGCTGAGAAGATTGAAGAGCGTGTGCCGGGTGTCGACGATGTCTTCCACCACGAGGACGTCCTTTCCCTTGATGGAGAGGTCCAGCTCCCGGGTGATCTTCGCCCGGCCGTCCGACTCGGTCCCGTCGCCGTAGCTGGAGATCTGCACGAAATCGAGCACCAGGGGAAGGTCGATGTGACGGACCAGATCGACGGCGAAGAAGATCGCGCCCCGGAGGACGGCGACCACGAAGAGATCCCGGCCTTCGTAGTCCTCCGTGATCCGGGCACCGAGTTCGGCGACCATCTTCCGGATCCTCTCCTCCGAGATGTAGACCTCCACCTCCTGCTCCTGCAGGCGGCCCCGGACAGGCGCCTCGGCCATGCTTATCCTCCTGTTTCGTTCGATGTCGCGCGGATGCGATCGATCACGAGATCCCGGACGGGGGGCGCCCCCGGTCCGATCCGGAACGCCGCGGCCACCCGAGCCGCCGCGCTCTCCATCGGCGACTCGTGGTTCCCGTGGAGCAACGCGAGCGGCTCCCCCCGGGAGACGGTATCACCCGGTCTCTTCCGGAGTTCGATGCCCGCCCCCGGATCGATCCGGTCCTCCACCTTCTCGCGGCCCGCGCCGAGACTCATGGCGGTGAGTCCGATCTCCTTCGCCCGCGCGGCGAGGACCGTCCCTGCCACCGGGGCCGGGACCTCCCGGACGATCGTCGCCCGGGGGAGACGGCCCGGGTCGTCGACGACCGCCGGGTCGCCGCCGTGGGCCTCGATCATGCGCCGGAAGACCTCGAGCGCTCTCCCGGAGGAGAGGGCGTCCCCGAGCCGGGACCTCGCCTCCTCGCCCGAGGATGCCACACCGGAGAGAAGAAGCATCTCGGCGGCGAGGGCCAGGCTGATCTCCATCATATCGGCCTCCCCCCCGCCCCGCAAGGCTTCGATCGACTCCCCGATCTCGAGGGCGTTGCCCACGGTCCGGCCGAGGGGAACGGACATGTCCGTGAGGAGCGCCGACGCCCGCCTCCCCATCCGGGTCGCCACGGAGACGAGCAGATCCGCGAGCTCCCGGACCCGTTCGGGCTCCTCCAGGATCGCGCCGTCCCCCGACTTCACGTCGAATACGAGCGATTCGGGGCCGGCGGCCAGCTTCTTCGAGAGAATGCTCGAGACGATCAGGGGGACCGAATCGACGGTGCCCGTCACGTCGCGGAGGGCATACAGTTTTCCGTCCGCGGGGGCGAGGCGATCGGTCTGGCCGACGATGGAGATGCCGACCCGTTCCACCACATCGAGAAACTCGGCGGTCGGAAGTCGCGTGCGGTAGCCGGGGATCGACTCGAGCTTGTCGAGGGTCCCGCCCGTATGGCCGAGGGCCCGCCCCGAGAGCATCGGGACCCGGACGCCGCAGGCCGCGGCGAGGGGGCCGACGATGAAGGAGAGCTTGTCTCCGACCCCGCCGGTGGAGTGCTTGTCGGCCGTCGGGCCGCCGAGTCGGCCGAGATCGAGCAGCTCTCCGGAGCGGAGCATCTCGCCGGTGAGGGCGAACGTCTCGTCCCCACCGAGGCCGCGGAATCGGATCGCCATGAGCAGGGCGGCGGTTTGGTAGTCGGGGATCGAACCGTCGGTGATCCCGGCGACCCAGCCGCGGATCTCTCCCAGCGTGAGCCCGCCCCCTCTCTTCTTCCTCTCGATCAGGTCGACCATGCGCAAGGACACGCTCCCGTTTCCGAAAAACTCAGTATCCGCGAGGTCGACCGTCCGGTCAAACGAAAAGCCCCGTTCCGGCACGGGGGGCCCGGGCGAAGTGGCCGCTTCGGAGGGCGTCTCGAGGCCGGGCCGGGAGCGGGCGTTGCGCGATTCGCCCCGGCGCTTATAATCAAGAGACGGAGCGGGCGCTTCGCGCCGTCCATCAAGCGGATGCAGCCGACACGGCCCTGCGAAAGCTGCGCTTTCTCCAGTCCCCGCGGCTGATCCGCCGCCCGACAGTCGGACTCCACCCTCTTCGCACCCGGAGGCGGCCATGCCCTGTGACGACAGCACATCCCGAATCGAGGTCCTCGTGGACGGCGAGGAGAGGCTCATCGGGTACCGTTACCGGAAGATCACCTGTTCGAAAGAGATCGGGGGAGGCACCGGGCTCGAGCCGTTCTGCGCCGGGCGCCCCGTCGAAGACCTCCTCGCCCTCTCTTTCGACGAGGCCCTCGCCGCGACGGCCCCGACAGACGAGGAGGACAGGTTCTTCGTCTTCCTCGAGTGGGACGCCCTCCGCGCCGCCCTCTCCTGCTACCGGGGGGAAGACCCGGGGGGTGACCATGGGCGTTACCGGATCGCCTCGATCGAGCACGATCCGGAGGGGACCTTGATCCGTCTCGACGTCCGGCCCCCGGCCGACCTGCCGCCGATCCGCCCGTGCTTCTCGCCCGGCGCGAAAGTGCCGGCCGCCCTCCCGCTCGCCGGGAAAGACGAAAAGCCCCGCGGCGTCCGCCCCCCCTCGTAGAGGACGCGGCGCCCTCCCGTTCGTGCTACGATCGGCCCATGGTCGGGAAAACCAGCGACCCGGGCCGGTCCGGAGCGCACCGGATCCGCCTCCGGGACCTCGCGATCATCTTCGCCCTCGCCCTCGCCTTCCGGCTCGCCTACTTGCACGAGGCGTCGTCGAAGCCCGACTTCGGCCTCTTCTACATGGACCAGGAAATTCACCTGCGCTGGGCGGAGGGGCTGAACTCGGGCGTCTGGTCCTCCCCCTTCGACCGGCTTCGCGAGGGACCCTACTTCCGGGCTCCCCTCTACCCCCGGTTCCTCGCCCTTCTTCTCCGGGCCACCGGCGGCGACGTCACGGCGGCCCGGGCCCTCCAGCTCGTGATGGGAGCTCTCTCCGCCTCCCTCGCGGCGGCGGTGGCGACGAAGGCATACGGGAGAAGGGCGGGCCGGATCGCCGGCCTCCTGTCGGCGCTCTCCTGGGTGCTCGCCTACTTCGACGGGGAGCTGCTTCTTCCCGTGCTGCTCGTTTTCCTCTCCCTCGCCGGGACCCTTCTCCTCTTTCTCGCGCTCGAACGGAGGAATCTGATCCTCGCGGCCGCCGCGGGACTCGCGTTCGGTCTCTTCGCGATTACCCGGCCGAACATCCTCGTCTTCTTCCCCGTCGCCCTCTTCTGGCTCGTCCGGACGGCCCCCGCCGCCCGGTGCCCCCGCCGGCTCTTCGTCCCTCTTTTCGCCGGCGCCTTTCTCCTCCCCCCGGCGGCGGTGACGGCGCGGAACGGAATCGTCGGTGGCGACTGGGTCGTCGTCGCCTCTCAGGGGGGAGTCAATTTCTACATCGGGAACAACCCCCGTTCGAACGGGATGGAGGCGGTGGTCCCGGGGACCCGGTCGACCTGGTGGGGGGGCTTCGAAGACACCGAGCGGATCGCCGAAGAGTCGGAGGGGCGGCCGCTGAAGGCGTCGGAGGTCTCGGCCTACTGGTTTCGGGAGGCCTTTCGTTTCATTCGCGACGAGCCGGGCCGTTGGCTCCGGCTGACCGGGAGGAAGGGGCTCGCCCTCGTGGGCAACGTGGAGCTGCCGAACAACGAGCCCTACGAGGCGCGCCGGGGGGAATACGTCACTCTCCGCGCCTCCCCCGTCGGCTTCGCCCTTCTTCTCGGGACCTTTCTGGTCTCCCTCTTCCTGCCCGCCGGCGGGACACCGGCGGAACTCCGCCGCCGCCTCCGGGCCTTCCTCCGTCTTTTCGTCGCCGTCTACGCCCTGACGATCGTCGCCTTCTTCGTGACCGGCCGATACCGGGTCCCCCTTGTCCCCTTCCTGGCCGTGGGGGCCGCCGCGACCTTCGACGCCCTGGCGGGCGATCTCCGGAGCCGCCGTTTCGGCCGGGCATTCCTCCTCGTCGGCGGGGGCTTCCTCCTGACCCTGCTCCTCTCCGCCGATCCCCTCGGCGTCCGCGCCTCGACCCGCCCCTTCGCGGAACTGACCCGGGCCCAGGACATGCTCGACGGCGGGGATCCCGCGGGAGCCGCCGAGATCCTCTCGTCCCTCGTGGCCGCCGAGCAGACGCCGCCCGCCGCGGCTTTCATCAGCCTGATCCGGGCCCGTGCGGCGCTCGGAGGGGAGCGGGACCGGGCCGCCATCCGGGACCTCGCCGAGCGGGGATGGAGCCTCCATCCGGAAGAGACGGAGCTCCTCTGGTTCGTCGCCGTCGGGAGAACGGAGGCGGGCGATTGGGAGAGGGCGCGGGAGGCGATCGCGGTCTACTCGCAGCGGAGACCGGATGACATCCGGGGGCTCTGGCTCGGGTTCACCGCGGCCCGAGAGACGGGCAGGGCGGAGGAGGCGGAACGGTACTTCCGGCGGGCCGAGAAGGTCGACGGGGCCCATCCCCTCGTCGCGCGGATGAAGGCCCTCCGGAGCGGGGATGGCGCGCGCTAGTGACGATCGCAGAAGTAATGTCCCCTCGGCCTGGCCTTCTGAGCCGCGCGGAGGTGGTCTTCCGCGTCCTGTGGGTGGGACATTACCCCGATGAAGAACGGGCCCCCCGCGAGGGGAGGCCCGTCTTCGATAACGAACTGGTGCGGAAACTACCGGAAGAGGCTCTTGACGCTGCCCCAGGTGGTCGCTTCCGTGGAGGTCGGATCCTGGCCCGGGAAGGTCACGGTGCAGTGATCCGGCGCGGTGACCGTGATCTGGTCGACATTCATGTCGTCGAGGCCGTCGGCGGAGTAGATCCGGGCTTCGATGATCATGGCGGTCCGAGTCCCGTATGTGGGGTCTTCGGTGACGAAGGTCCAGCTCCAGGCGAGATCCGACCAGCCGAGGCCGTCGGAGTAGGTGCCGTTTCCACCGGCGCTTCCGCCGTAGGCGTTGACATCGCCATCGTAGCCGAAGTGGGCCCAGATCCGGCCGGACGGGAAGCCGCCCTCGGTCACATCATAGCACCAGAAGTCGGCGTCGATGATGTCGCCATCCAGGCATCCCTCGATGTAGGCGACGTACGCCTGCGGCGTGCCGCCGATCGGTGCTTCCTGCAGGTAGAGCGAGTGGCCCCCGGCGTAGACGGGGCTGGTGACGTTCGCGGCGGTCCCGACGTTCCCGAAGAACCCCAGGATCGTGCCGGTGCCGTCTTCCCAGCCGTACGAGGACGTGCCGGCGAACGCCGCCGTCGCCACGAGCAGGGCGGTACTGATGACCAGTAACAACTTCATTTTCTCTGTCCTCCTCTTCGAGAGGTTTAGGGTGGCTCCATTCCCAAATCTACGGGAAGACTCCAAGTTCTTCCCGATTCGGCATCTGCCCTCCTGAAAACACAAAAACGTACGCATTCAACCGAATGCCAATAACTTACGAGGCACTCGCACCAAGCGGGAGACTTGACCCCATGGGGGTAGGGCGCGCGACGACCTTTGCTATTAGACAAACGTAGAATATCACACCGGATCCTCATTGATCAAGCATTTTTTTCATTATCGGGGCTTCACTTGCGGCGGCTCTTCCCGCGGATTCCCCCGGAGCAGCGCCTCGAGGACCCCTCCCGCCACGGCCCTCGCCTTGTCGGAGGTGAGCAGGGGATTCACGCCGGGCCGGGGGTCGATGTCGCCGATCTTCATCCCCCCATCCACCGGCGTGCCCGGGCGGATCTGGCCCCGGAGTGTGCCGCTGATCGCGGCGCGCACCGGTTCGCCGCCGACCCGGCCGACCTCCTCTCCCGCCCGGACCGGCTCCCCGATTCGGCGGTCCGAAGTGAAGACGCCCTTTCCGGGGGCGCGGACGACCCTTCGCATCGACTCCCCGCCGAGCGGGCCGGGCACTCCCGTGTCCGGCCGGCCGGATCCGTCGGCGAGCACCCGCCCCAGATCGTGGCCCCGGGCGGTTTCCACGACGAAGTGACAGTCCACGCCGGCCGTGAAGCCGGGACCGAGGCCGATGACGCGGGGGGCGCTCGAGAGGCCGAGCCCGTGGTTTCTCTTCATCATCCGGCCGTCCACGAGGGCGTCCACGCCCCAGGAGAGGGCCTCCCGGCCGTCCGGGTCGACCAAGACCGGGATGGAGCCCGCCCGGCGCTCCTCCTCCGCCTCGACGAGGTCCCGCACGCGGCGGGCGACGACCCCCTCCACGGCGGTCTCGCCCCCCTGAACCGCCTCGCAGAACGAGACCGTCCGCCGGACGGCGAGGGGCTTCTCCTTCTCGGTCATCAAGAGCTCGAAGCCGCAGGCGTGGAGGCGGAGGGCCGTACCGGAGGCGATCTCGCCGGCGCCGAGAATGAGGACCTTCATCGGCCTCTCACCGGGGCTCCAGGAGCCTCTCGACGGAGGCGAGATCGGGATCGATCACCGGCGGCTCCTCCACGAGTCGGGAGGCGGTGGCCGTGTCTTTGAGGCCATGTCCCGTAATCATCAAAACCACTCGATCCCATGGGTTTATAGTCTTTTTCTCGAGTAAAGCCCAAAGTCCGGCGAGGGAAGCGGCGGCGGAGGGTTCGGCGAAGAGGCCCGTGGATCGGGCGAGAACGCCGACGGCCCGGAGAATCGCCTCGTCGGTCACGGCGACCGCCGTCCCGCCGGTCTTCCGGACGACACGGAGGGCCCGCCGGCTGTCCCGCGGAGAACCGACCGAGATCGAGTCGGCCACGGTGACGGGATGAACCGCCTCGATGCGGTCGTCCCCCCTCTCGAAGGCGGCGGTGAGAGAGGCCGCCCCCGCCGCCTGGACCAGGACGATCCGAGGCGCCCGTTCGATCCACCCGAGCCGCGCCATTTCGAGGAAGCCTTTCCCCACCCCTCCGGCGATGTTCCCGTCGCCGGTGGGGACGAGCACCCAGTCGGGCGCTTCCCAGCCGAGGGATTCGGCGATTTCGAAGGCGGCGGTCTTCTTCCCTTCGGCGGTGTACGGATTGTAGCCGGTCGATCGGGAATACCAGCCGAAGCGATCGGTCGCGGCGGCGCAGACGTCGAAAGCATCGTCGTAGGTCCCGCGCACCCGGAAGACCCGCGCCCCATAGGTGAGCATCTGGGTCATTTTCGGCGCCGGGGCCCCTTCGGGGACGAAGATGACGCTCCGGAGATCGAGGGGGGCGGCGATGCCGGCGAGGGAGGAGGCGGCGTTCCCCGTGGAGGCGCACGAAATGGTCTTCACGCCGATCTCTTTCGCCCGGAGGGCGACGACGAGGCTCGCCCGGTCCTTGAAGGAAGCCGTCGGATTCGTCGTGTCGTCCTTCAGGTAGAGACGGGGGAGGCCGAGTTCCTCCGCGAGGCGCCCCCCCCGAAGCAGCGCCGTCCCCCCCACCGGGAGCGGAGGGGGCCCGCTCGATTCGTGCAGGGGGAGCAGTTCCCGGTATCGCCAGAGGGAGCGCTCCCGGGAGGCGCCGATCCGGTCCCGATCGATCCGGGAGCCGATCTTGTCGTAGTCGTACCGGACGTCCAGGTTCGCTTCGCAGGCGTCGCAGATCATCGCGTCCGTTTCCGGCGGGAACTCCCTGCCGCAGCCGAGGCAGGCGAATCCGGTCACCCTGTCGGGCGGGCGTGGGGCCACGTCGTCACTCCATGGTAAGGGCCATGAGGGCCTTCGCCGTGTGCAGCCGGTTCTCGGCCTCGTCGAAGACCACCGACCGCGGCCCGTCGATGACGGCATCCGTCACCTCGCTCCCCCGGTCGGCGGGGAGGCAGTGCATGTAGATCGAGTCCTCGTGGGCGCGCTCCATGATCTTCTCGTCGCAGATCCAACTCTTGTAGTTCTTCGCGAGCTCCAGGGATTTCTCCGGCGCGCCGAAGAGATCGGCGCATCCCCAGCTCTTCGGGTAGACCACGTGCGCCCCGTCGAAGGCCTCTTCCATGGACCCGACGACCCGGAAGGATCCGCCCGAGCGGGCGGCGTTTTCCCTCGCCCGCTCCATCGTGTGGGGCATGAGCGCGAACTCCGGCGGGTGGGCGAGCACCACGTCCATGCCGAACCGGGTCATGAGCATGGCGAGACCTTGGGGGACGGACATGGGCTTCGCGTAGGAAGGCGCGTACGCCCAGGAAACGGCGATCTTCATCCCCTTCAGGTTCTCCCCGAAGCGCTCCCGGATCGTCATGAGGTCGGCGAGGGTCTGGCACGGGTGGTCGACGTCGCACTGCATGTTGATGACCGGCTTCTCCGCGTGCTTCGCCACCTCCCGCATGTAGGCGTTCCCCTCGCCCGGGACCAGGTCGTGCCGTATGGCGATGCCGTGGCCGTACCGGGAGAGGATGATGCCCGTATCCCGGGGACTCTCGCCGTGGGAGACCTGGCTCGTCTCGCTCGTGATGAAGTGCGCGTGACCGCCGAGCTGGGTGATGCCCGCCTCGAAGCTGTTCCTGGTGCGGGTCGACTTGTCGAAGAAGAGGAGAAAGATCGTCTTGTCCGGCAGGTGCCGGTGAGGCTCCCCTCTCTTGAACTTCTCTTTCAACTCCGCCGACGCGCGGAGGGCGGTCTCGATCTCGCCGTCGCTCCAGTCGCTCGTCTCGATGTAGTGGCGACCCTTCAGATCGTTGGTCATTTCCTCGGTCCTTCTTCGAGCCGCGCCCGGAGCGCCCACGGAAGGGCGGCGTAGAACGCGGCCGCGCGTACGAGATGGTCCGCCGGGCAGCGGTCCTTGACGGAGTGGGCGTAGCGCTCCTCCGAGGGGCCGAGCCCGATGGTGGGAATGCCGGCGATGCCCATGGTGTAGGTTCCGTTCGTGGAGGAGACCCAGCGGCCCACAACCGGTTTCCGGCGGAAGAGATTCCGGAAGGCGTCGACTCCGGCCTCCACGAGGGGATGGTCCTCCGGAAGAACCCAGGAGGGAAAGTACTTCTCCATGGGAAGAACGTGGCCGGTCCAGCTCGGCCGGCGGTACTCGAGGATCTCCGCGAGCCCGGCCCTGCCGACCACGCCCCGAACCTCGGCGAGGGCCGACTTCTTCGTCTCCCCCGCCGTCAGTCGCCGGTCGAGGTAGATCGTCGCCCGGTCGGGGACGGCGTTCAGGGAAGGGGTGTCGCACTCGATCTTCGTGACCGCCACGGTCCCCTTGCCGAGGAACGGGTCGTCCTTCAGGCGGTCGTTCAACCTCTCGATCCCCCCCACGATCGGCGCCATGGCGTAGACCGGGTTCTTCCCCCGCTCCGGCGCGCTCGCGTGGCACGAGCGCCCCCGGACGGTCACCTTCATCTCCACCCGGCCCCGGTGTCCGCGGTAGATCCGGAGGCCCGTCGCCTCGCCGAGAACGACGAAGTCGGGCCGGATCCGCTCTTCCTCGATCATCGATTTGTAGCAGAGGCCGTCGCAGTCCTCCTCCATGACCGACCCGACGACGAGGATCGTGAAGCCGCCGTCGGCGGCGAGATCCCGGATGAGTCGGCCGCCGTACACCATGGCGGCGATGCCCCCCTTGTTGTCCGAGGTCCCGCGGCCGTGAACGACGCCGTCTTCGTAGCGCCCCCGGTAGGGGTCGAAGGGCCACGACGCCGGGTCTCCGATCCCCACCGTGTCGATGTGGGAATCGAAGAGGAGCGTTTTCGGGCCCCTCCCGATCCGGCCGATGATGTTCCCGATGCGGTCGGTGCGCACCTCGTCGTAGCCGAGGCCGCTCATCTCCGAGCCGATGCGCTGCACCACGGCCTCCTCCCCGCCGCTCGGCGAGGGGATCTTCACGATGTCGCGCAGAAAGCGGACCACCCGTTTCTCGTAGCCGCCCGCGCGATCGAGGATCGCCCTTCTCAATGATTCCCCCGTCCTTCGGCCCGCGCGCTCACGGGCGGTTCATCTCTTTCCACAGCCGGCGCGCCGTTTCCCGGGCGCGGCCGAGAATCTCCTCTTCCGACAGGTCCGGGAATCGCCCTTCCCGGAGAACGATCCGCCCGGCGACGACCAGGTGCTCCACCGGGGCGTGGAGGACGCCGAGCTGCCAGTGGGCGGCCCCGTTCGTTTCGTCGATGGGCGTCGGCGGGCCGTAACGGACGGCCGCCACATCCCCGGCGGCGCCGGGGGCGAGGACGCCGAAGGTCTCCCCGAAGAGGCGCGACGCGAGCCGGGCGCTCCCGCCGAACACGAGTCGTGCGGGAAGGTCGAAGGGGATCGACCGGTCCCCGCCCGCCATCCGGTGCGCCGCTCCCGCGGCGGCGGCGTCCCCCGCGAGGCCCCCCGCCATGCCGTCCGTTCCGAGGCCGACATCGACGCCGGCCCGGAGCATCGCGGGGACGTCCGCCCGGCCGACGGCGTTCCCGCCGTTCGACAGCGGATTGTGGGAGACGAAGACGCCGAGGCGGGAGAGGTCCGCCCGGTCCTCGCCGTCGATGTGCACGGCGTGGGCGACCATCGCTCCCCGCCGGAGCACTCCCCGCTTCGCGAGGCGGGTCGTCGTGCTCCGCTCCCCCCGGGCCCGGGCGTCTTCCCCATCCTCGGGCCCCTCGTCCATGTGGATGTGGACCGGCCTCCCGGTCTTCTCCGCGAGGACGGCAAGACGGCCGAGCGTCTCGTCCGAGAGGGTGAATGAGGCGTGGGCGCCGGTGGTGGAGGCGAGACGGGGGGAGGGGGCCTTCTCGAGTCGCTCCGCGAACCGCTCGTTCTCTTCGAGGCCCCGGTCGCGGACCTCCGGGCCGTCCCGGTCGGAAACCTCGTAGGCGAGGGCGACCCGAACGCCCGTTTCCTCCGCCGCCCCCGCGATCCGGTCGAGGGACCCCGCGATCGAACGGGGCCCGGCGTGATGGTCGTTGACCGCCGTGACTCCCGAGCGCGCCGCCTCGATCAATCCCGCCCGGGCATTCATCTCCACGGCGTCAAGGTCCAGGATCTTGTCCCATTTCCACCAGACCCGCTCCAAGATCTCCCGAAACGACGCCGGCGGGCCGCCGGGGAAGGGCATCCCCCGGGCGAGAGTGCTGTAGAGATGGGTGTGGGCGTTGGCGAGGCCGGGGACGAGAACCACCCCCCGGTCTTCGATGACCTCCGCCCCCTCCCGGGGGACATCGCCGGGGTCCCCGACGTGGGTGATCGTCCCCGAGTCGACGCGCACCGCGCCCGGCGCGAAGACGGGGGAAGCCGCTCCCGGAGAGAACACCGTGTTGCCGATCAGGACCACGGAAGTCATGGGGCACCTCGATCTCTTCCCTCTCCCCCACGAGGGGGCGCGAAAGAGACCATGCTAGCCTTGATCTTTCATAAAATCTCGGCTCAAAACGCTGACGCTCGCATGATAGCACGCCATCTGCGACAGTGCTCGCATTCACCAATGCTCACATATCGTTGGATATGCTCTGCTTGGTGAATGCTGCGCGCTGCCGCATCTGACGCACTC
>JBDROZ010000004.1:0-34213 GCA_043809585.1 Candidatus Eiseniibacteriota bacterium | reverse complement strand
CCATCCCCCGTTCGCTCATGCCGTGGGGGCACCCGAAGTTCAGCTCCAGTCCGTCGCAGCCGGTCTCCTCCACTTTTTGCACGATGTCGTGCCACGCCTCGCGGTTGCTCTCCACCATGAGGGAGACGACCACGGCGTGGTCCGGCCACCGTCTTTTCACCTCCCGGATCTCCCGGAGATTCTCCTCGAGAGAACGGTCCGTGATCAGTTCTATATTGTTGAATCCCATGATCTTGCGGCCGTCGTAGTCGACCGCCCCGTACCGGGACGACACGTTCACGATCGGTTCGTGGCTGAGCGTTTTCCAGACCACGCCGCCCCATCCCGCCTCGAACGCACGATCGACCTGATAGGCCGAGTTGGTCGGCGGACCGCTCGCGAGCCAGAACGGATTCGGGGAGTGGACGCCGCAGATCGTCGATTCCAGATTCGGCTTCTTCATCGCTCCGGCTCCCTCCACGAACGGTCCATGGCGCGGGCGGCGATCTTCCCCTCCTGAACGGCGTTCACGATCTCCGCCCCCAAGCTGACGCAGTCCCCGCCGGCGTAGAGCCCGGGGACCCCGGTGCGGCCCGTCTTCGGATCGACGAGAACGCGGCCCTTTTCGATGCGGATTCCTTCCAGCCCCGAGAGGAGATCGAGCGCGGGACTCTGGCCGAGGGCCTTCACCGCCATGTCGCAGGGGATCACGAAGTCGCTCCCCGGCACGGGGACGAGCTTCGCGGACCGCCCCGATCCTTCCGGCCGGGCCCGCCGGAAACGGACGCCTTCGAGGGCGCCCCCCTTCGTCACGAACTCGGAGGGAAGGGCGAACCACTCGAAGAGGACGCCGTCCGCCACGGCCAGCTCGTACTCGTAGGCGAAGGCGGGCATCTCCTCCCGGGAGCGCCGGTAGGCGATGACGACCTCCTCCGCGCCGAGGCGGACCGCCTGGGTCGCGACGTCGACCGCCGTGTTGCCGCCGCCGATGACGACCACGCGGCGGCCCACCTCGCACGAGCGGTACGGGCCGGTGTGGGCCTGGAAGATGAAGTCGAGGGCCTCCCACACCCCGTTCGAGTCCTCGCCGGGGATGCCGAGGGGGATCGTGGGGCCGAGGCCGACGCCGAGAAAGACCGCGTCGTACTCGCGGAGCAGCTTCGCGAGCATCGCCCCGTCCACCGCCGCGCCGAGCCGGAGGCCGACGCCCATGGGCTCGGTCCAGTCGACCTCGGCGAGGGCGAACTCGGTGCTGATTTTGTAGGGCGAGATGCCGATGGTGTTCAGGCCCCCCGGAAGGTCCCGGGCGTCGAACACGGTGACGGCGTGACCCATCCGCCGTAGCTCGTGGGCCGAGGAGAGGCCGGCGGGACCCGCGCCGATCACGGCGACTCTCTTCCCGCTCTCCGGTCCCGGCTCGAAGAAGCGGAGGCCCCGCTCCATGGCGTGGTCCGTGGCGTACCGCTGGAGGCGGCCGATCCGGACCGGCCCGCCATGGAGGGCCCGGTCGACGCACGCACCTTCGCAAAGAACCTCGGTCGGGCACGCCCGCGCGCATGATCCTCCGAAGACATTCTCCTCGAGGATGGTCTCCGCCCCCCCCGCCGGATTGTCGTGCAGGATCTGTCGGATGAACCGGGGGACGTCGATGCCGGTCGGGCAGGCCCGCGTGCACGGAGCGTCGAAGCAGAAGAGACACCGCGACGCCTCCAGCGCCGCCTCGTCCCTCGTGTACGGCGGATGGAGATCGGCGAAGTTCCGCGCCAGCTCCTCCGCGCTCAATCTCGTCTTCGCCATTCGAAGCTCCCTTCTGTCAGGAGTCCGACTACAGGATCGTCATCCGCTCCGTTCATCTTGCCACCGGGTTCATACGCGATTCCGTGGCCGGAAGCACGGGGGGCTCCCCGACCGCGCCAAACGCCTAGCCCGGGTCTGCCGAGGGCTTGTCTTCCTTGCCCCTTGCCTGCCCGGTAGCCCGGGGTCGGCGGGTGGGTTCGTCACGAGGGGGGGCAGCGTGTGGCGAGACGGGTTTCGGACGAGCCCGCTCCCGGAGGCGTAGCCCTAGCTACGTCGAGTAAGCGGGCGAAGGAGAAGCCCGTCGCAGCCCACGATGCTCACCCGCAGTAGAACCCACCCGCCGATCACGGGCTAGGACATCCAATCTCTACGGAACTCGTCCGACCATTTCGTCGTGATCTTCTTCGCGTTCGTCCAGAAGTCGATGGCGCTCTGCCCGGTGATGTCGCCGTCGCCGAACCGGGAGAGGTTCCACCCGCCGAAGGCGAACGGCTCCCGGGGGACGGGGACGCCGATGTTCACGCCGATCATTCCCGCCGACGCCCGGCTCGTGAAATGTTGGGCCGCCTTGCCGGAGGAGGTGTAGATCGCCGCCGCGTTGCCGTAAGGATTGGCGTTCTCGATCTCGATCGCCTCGTCCAGGGTCTTGCACCGGATGATGGTGAGCGTGGGGCCGAAGATCTCGTCGCATGCCGCCTCGTGGTCCGGCTTCGCGTGGTCGATGACGCAGGCGCCGATCCAGTGACCGCCGGGGTGGGCGCCCTCGGCCACGTTCTTCCGGCCGTCCACCGTGACCTTCGCGCCCCCCTTCTCCGCCCGCTCCATGTACCCGGCGATCCGCTCGAGGGCCTGCCTGCTGATCACGGGGCCGAGCTCCTTCCCCCCCCGGAGGGAGGCCATCTTCTCCCGGATCTTCTCGAGGATGGGCTCCACGTTCCCCACGGCGAGGAGGACGCTCGCCGCCATGCACCGCTGGCCCGTGCACCCCGTCGCCTAGGCGACCACGTTCGTCGCGGTCATCTCCGGGTCCGCGTCGGGCACCACCACGAGGTGGTTCTTCGCCCCCCCGAGGGCCCGCACCTTCTTGCCCGCCGCCGCGCACCTCTCGTGGACGAGGCGCGCCACCTTGCTCGACCCGACGAAGCCGACCGCCTTGATCGCCGGGTGATCGCAGATTCCCTCGACGATCTCCCGGTCGCCGTTCACCACCGAGAAGAGCCCGGCGGGGAGGCCCGCGTCGTTCAAGAGGTTCGCGATGTGCGTCGCCGAGAGGGGGGTCTGCTCCGAAGGTTTCAGGATGAACGCGTTCCCGCACCCGACGGCGAGGGGGATCATCCAGAGGGGGACCATGAAGGGGAAGTTGAAGGGGGTGATGCCCGCCACGACACCGACCGGCTCGCGCATCATCCTGCACTCGATCCCGCGGGTCACTTCGAGGACGCCGCCCGGCGCGATCTGGGGGAGGGAGGAGGCGAACTCGACGCACTCCACGGCGCGGAGCACGCTCCCCACCGCCTCCTCGGCGGTCTTCCCGTTCTCCCTGACGATGGTCCGGATCAGTTCGTCCTGGTTCTTCTCGATGAGGGCCTTCAGGCGGAAGAGGACCTGCACCCGGTCCTTGACCGACTGTACGCCCCAGCTCTTCTGGGCCTCCGCGGCCCTCCGGACCGCTTCGTCCAGTTCCTTTTTCGTCGAGAGGGGGACCTTCGCGATCGTCTCCCCCGTGGAGGGATCGGTGACGGGAAGGAAACGGTCCGAGGCGCTTCGGACCGGAGCGCCTCCGACGAAGTTCGGGACCATCGATTCCGTGGCGGCTTTGCTGTTCATTCTTCCATCCTCGATATGACGCCCGGCCCCCGAGGCCCGGCTTCGATTTTACTGATCGTTCGTGACGGCGCTCTCCCGGCTATCCGGGGAAGACCGGCGCGCTCCTCGGGAGCCACCGCCCCCGTCCTTCTTTTCCGATCACTTTGTAATCATCCACGATCACCTCGCCCCGGGCGATTGTGGTCCGGGAGAAGCCGGCCAGGTCCCATCCTTCGTAAGGGGACCAGTCGGTGTTCGTCTCCATCGAAGAAGGGTCGACCTTCATCGTCCTCTCCGGGTCGATGATCGCGAGGTCCGCGTCGAGGCCCTCCCGGATCTCCCCCTTCCGGGAGGAGAGGCCCATGATCTTCGCCGGATTCGACGAGAGCTTCGCGCACATCTCCTCGAGGGTGAGCCGCCCCTTCTTGACGCCGTGAGTGTAAACCACGGGAAGAAGAGTCTCGAGGCCCGGAAGGCCCATGGGGATCTTCGTGAAATCTCCCCCCCACATCGCCTTCTGCTTCCGGGTGAAGCTGCACGTGTCGGTGGAGATCACCGACACCTCGCCGTCTTTCAGCCCCTTCCAGAGGCGCTCGCCGTCCTCCTTCTTCTTGATCTGGGGGCAGCAGGCGTAGAGGTGGCCCTCCTCGCGGGCGAAGACCGAGTCGTCCAGCACCAGGTACTGGGGGCAGGTCTCGGAGAGGACGGGCACGCCCTTCTCCTGGGAGGCGCGGATCATTTCGGCGCCGCCGCCGGTCGACATGTGCACCACGTAGAGGGGGCCGCCCGTCGCCTCGCTCCACTTGATCGAACGCTGGATCGCCTCTTCCTCGATGAAGTTCGGCCGCGACATGCCGTGAAGCCGGGCGCCGTGCTTCGCCATCATCTCCGGAGTGTGGTGGCGCGCGATCAGCTCGTCCAGGACCCGGGAGGACTCGGCGTGGACCATGAGCATCCCGCCCCAATCCTTCAGTTTCTCGAGGGTCCAGAACATGGCGGCGTCGTCCGACTGCCACCCTTCGGACTCGTAGATCATGAACTCCTTGAAGGTCGGGATCCCCCGGTCGATCATCCCCTTCAGCTGGTCCTTGTGCTCGTGGAACCGGGTGACGCAGACGTGGAAGGAGTAGTCGATCAGCGATTTCCCTTCGGCCCGGGCGAACCAGTTGTCCACCGCCTGGCCGAGGGATTCCCCCGCGTAGGGGATGGCGAAGTCGATCAGCGTCGTGACGCCCCCCCGCGCGCCCGCCCGGGATCCGCTCCGGTAGTCGTCGGACGAGACAGTCCCGCAGAAAGGGAGCTCGAGGTGGACGTGCACGTCGATGACGCCGGGGATCACGACCATCCCCGCGGCGTCGACGATCTCCGCCTCCTCCGACTTCAGATCGGCCCTGACGGCGGCGATCTTCTCCCCCGCGATTCCCACGTCGACCCGCCGGATTCCCTCCGGAGTGACCACGTCTCCCCCGCGGACGATCTTCTCCAGCTTCATCGGTACGCTCCCCTCTCGATCAACGAACGAAGGCCTAGGCCGAGGCCGAGGCCGCGGCGGCGAAGGCCCGATCGAACACCTCCAGCGCGAAGTCCGCGTCCTTCTCGGTGATGCACATGGGTGGCTTGATGCGGAGCACGTTGCCGAAGAGGCCTCCTTTGCCGAGAAGCACGCCCATCTCCCGGCACTCCTCGAGCACCCGGAGCGCCGCCTCCGGCGCGGGCTCCTTCGTCCCCCGGTCCTTCACGAGCTCCACGCCGAGCATGAGCCCCATCCCCCGGACGTCCCCCACGATCGGATGGGCCGCCATCAGGCCCTCGAGCCCCTTCTTCAGACGGCCCCCCACGATCCGGCAGTTCTCCTGCAGCCCCTCCTCGTCGATCACCTCGAGCACGGCGAGGGCCGCCGCCATGCTGACCGGGTTGCCGCCGAAGGTGTTGAAGTGGACCCGCTGTTTCAATGTCTCGGCGATCTCCCGGCGCGCCGTCACCGCCCCGATCGGGACGCCGTTTCCGAACCCCTTCGCCATCACCACCATGTCGGGCACGACCTTCGAGTTCTGGAACCCCCAGTAATTCGCGCCGGTCCGGCCGAACCCGGTCTGCACCTCGTCGGCGATGCAGAGTCCGCCATGTTCCCGGATCGCCTCGTAGGCGAGGCCGAGGTAGTTCGGCGCGCCCGAGGTCGTTCCCCCGACCCCCTGGATCGGTTCGGCGAGGAACGCCGCGACCCGGCCGGGGGTGGAGAAGCGGATCAGGTCCCGGAGCTCCTTCACGCTCTTCTCGGCGATCTCCTCCGGTGTCCCGTCGAAGAGGCTCCGGTACGGATCGGGACAGGCCGTGTGATGAATGGGGCCGCCCGTCGGGACCGGGTACTTCCATGTGTGGTGGGACGTCAGGCTCATCGGCACCGCCGACCCGCCGTGGTAGCCGTTCCGGACGGCGATCACGTCGTTCGATCCGGTGAAGAGCCGGGACATGAGGATCGCGAGGTCGTTCGCCTCGCTCCCGCTGTTGACGAAGTAGGTGACGTCGAGGCCCTCCGGCATCTTCGACGCGAGCTTCTCGGCGAGCCGGGGCATGTTCGGGTGGAGGTAGATCGTCGTCGTGTGCTGGAGGCGGCGGAGCTGCTCGATCATCTTCTCCGTCACCTTCGGATGGCAGTGGCCGCAGGAGACCGTGACGATGCCCGCGATCATGTCGAGGTAGCGCTTCCCCGTGTGGTCGAAGAGGTACTGCATGTGCCCGTCCGCGACGAGGAGGGGTTCCTTGTAGAGGGCGAAGAGGGCCGGATTGCAGTACCGGCTCCGGAGTTCACGGACTTCCTCCCGGGAGGGCCCTTCGTACGCGGGGGGACGGTGGGTGCAAGGGGGCATCACCGGCGGCGCCTTCGGTTTCGCTTCGGCCATGACTTTCGGTTCCTCTCTTTCATCGTCGCCCGCCCCCGGAGGGACGGGCCTTCTCTTCGGCCGGGAAAAGGAGATTCAAAACACCGTGGGCGCCCCCCGCCAGGAGGAGGCTGACGAACCAGGCGTAAGTGTACAGGTTTCGGAAGAACTCGGGCGCGCCGATCGTCCCCCCCGAGGCGACCGCGAGAAAACCGGGGACGTTGGGGGCGATGCCGGCGGCGACGGCGGCGAGGGCCCTCCAGTTCCAGCCCCTCCCGCCGAACGAGTAGGCCCCCCGGGGGAGGTAGAGCTCCTCCGGGTCGATCCGCCTCTTTCGCACCACGTAATAGTCGACGATCATCACGCCCCCCACGGAGCCGAGCAGGGCGCCGTAGCCGATGAGCCAGGTGAAGATGTACGCCGAGAGGTCGGTGTAGAGCTTCCACGGGAAGATCAGGACGCCGATCACCCCCGTGATGAGGCCCCCCCGCTTGAAGCTGATCACCCGGGGCCACAGGTTGGAGAAGTCGTTGGCCGGCGAGACGACGTTCGCGGCGATGTTCGTCGAGAGGGTCGCGATGGTGAGTGCGAAGAGCGAGAAGGCGACCACCAGGGCGTTCGGAAAGCGGCCGAGAAGCGCCACGGGGTCCCATATCGGCTCGCCGAAGATCACGACCGTCGCCGAGGTCACGGTGATGCCGATGAACGAGTAGAGCGCCATGGTCGTGGGGAGGCCGATCAGCTGGCCGAGGAGCTGGTCCTTCTGGCGCGCCACGTACCGGGTGAAGTCGGGAATGTTGAGCGAGAGGGTCGCCCAGAAGCCGACCATGGCGGTCAGGTTCGGCCAGAAGGTCCGCCCGAGGTCGAAGTCTCCCGGAAGGCCCCCCCGCACCGCGGCCACGCTCTCCTCCGAGAAGACCCGGGCGAATCCCCCCGCCGCGGAGACGCTCCACGCGAGCAGACCGATCCCGATGAGAAGCAGGAACGGCGCGGCGAGTGTCTCGAGCCTCTTGATCGTGTCGATGCCCGCGAGGATCACGGCGATGTTGACGGCCCAGAAGAGGAGGAAGCACGCGAACTGCCCCGGCGAGAGCCCGATCACCGGGAGGAGGTCGCCGGGGGCCGCCCGCCCGAACCGGAAGAGCACCGCGAGAAGGGTGTAGATGGCGGAGCCGCCGATCCACGACTGGATGCCGAACCATCCGCACGCGACGAGGGCGCGCATGAGGGCGGGCACGTTCGCCCCCCGGGTTCCGAAGGAGGCGCGGAGCAGGACGGGGAAGGGGATGCCGTACTTCGTCCCGGCGTGGGCGTTCAGCATCATCGGCGCGAGCACGATCAGGTTGCCGAGGGCGATGGTGAGCAGCGCGAGCTTCCAGGTCATCCCCTGGGAGATGAGGCCGGAGGCGAGGGTGTAGGTCGGGATGCAGACCGCCATGCCCACCCAGAGGGCGGCGATGTGGTGCATCCGCCAGGTCCGCCGGTCCGGCGGGACCGGAGCGAGGTCTTCGTTGTAGAGGGGCGAGTCCTGAATCCTCACGGCCTTCCTCGTCCCGGCCGGTCTCCCCCGGCCGCCTTACGGCTCGACGATCCCGTCGTACGTTTCGGGGCGGCGGTCCCGGTAGAACTGCCAGACGTTCCGGACCTCCCGGATGAGGCCGAGGTCGAGATCGGAAACGACCACGGCGTCCTCCCCCTTCGGCGCGACGTCCATCAGTTGTCCCCGAGGGTTCACGAAGTACGACTTGCCGTAGAATTCGCCGATGTTCCACGGCCCTTCCGTGCCGGGCCGGTTGATGGCGCCGATGAAGTAGATGTTGGCGCACGCCGCGGCGGGCTGCTCGAGGTGCCAGAGGTACTCGGAGAGGCCCGCCACCGTGGCGGACGGGTTGAAGACGATCTCCGCGCCATTCAGGCCGAGCTCGCGCCACCCTTCGGGAAAGTGCCGATCGTAACAAATGTAGACGCCCACTTTGCCGACGGCGGTGTCGAAGACCGGGTAGCCGAGGTTGCCCGGCCGGAAGTAGAACTTCTCCCAGAATCCGGGGTCGCAGTGGGGGATGTGGTTCTTCCGGTACTTGCCGAGGTAGGTCCCGTCCGCGTCGATCACGGCGGCCGAGTTGTAGTAGACGCCGGTCATCTCCTCTTCGTAGAGGGGAACGACCATGACCATGTCGTGCTTCTTCGCGAGCCCCTGCATCAGCTTCGTGGTCGGGCCCTCCGGGATCCGCTCGGTCATGGCGTACCACTTCGCGTTCTGTTCGGCGCAGAAGTAAGGCCCGTAGAAGAGCTCCTGCAGGCAGAGGACCTTCGCGCCCTTCTTCGCCGCTTCCTTGATCATGCCGACGTGCTTGTCGATCATCGCCTTCTTGATCTTCTCCACCGGACCCCCGGCGTCTTCACAAAGCGTCGCCTGGATCAGGGCCGCTCGTACCACACGTTCCATGGGGTGATTCCTCTCCTGTTTCGGGGGGTGAGTCGGGAAAAGGAGGAGGCCGCAACCGGGGCGAACGGCCCTCTCCCGGAGATGGTGAGATCAGACAACATGATTCAGCGTATCGGGATAGGGACTCCGTTGTCAAGGCCGGCGCGGGGGGAGAGCGGAGGGCGACCCGAAGGACCGGCCGCGGCGCCCCTCGGATCCGCCACCGGTCGCCGTCTTCTGCCCGGTCCGTGATATCATGTTTCCACCGCCAAGGGTCACATTCGAAAGGGAGGACGTTCATGAAGAAGGTGACGGTGCTCGGCGCGGGCATGGTGGGGAGCGCGATCGCGGCGGACCTCGCCGGCGACGCCCGGGTGACGGTGGTCGACCGGGACGGGGCAAGGCTCCGGGAGATCGCGAAGGCCCACGGCGTGGAGGCGCGGGAGGCGGACCTCTCCGCGGAGGGCGCGGTCGGGAAGGCCGTGAAAGACGCGGACCTCGTGATCGGGGCGGTCCCCGGCTTTCTCGGTTTTCGCACGCTCCGATCGGTGATCGAGGCGGGCCGCCCGGCGGTGGACATCTCCTTCTTCGACGAGAACCCCTTCGATCTCGACCCCCTCGCGAAGGAGAAGGGCGTCACGGTCGTGATGGACTGCGGCGTCGCCCCCGGCATGAGCAACATCATCGCCGGCTACCATCATGAGCGGATGAAGGTGGACTCCTTCGAGTGTCTCGTCGGGGGGCTCCCGGTGAAGCGGAGCTGGCCCCATCAGTACAAGGCGCCCTTCTCGCCGATCGACGTGGTGGAGGAGTACACACGCCCCGCCCGGATCGTGGAGAACGGCAAGATCGTCATCCGCCCCGCCCTCAGCGAGTCGGAGTTCGTCGAGATCGACCCGATCGGCACCCTCGAGGCGTCGAACACCGACGGCCTCCGCACCCTGCTCGTGACGCTCCCCATCCCGAACATGGTGGAGAAGACCATGCGCTACCCGGGCCATTACGAGTACATGCGGGTTCTTCTCGACTCGGGGTTCTTCCGGAAGGAGCCGGTCGAGGTGAACGGCGTGATGGTCCGTCCCATCGACGTGACGGCCAAGCTCCTCTTCCCCCTCTGGCGGCTCGGGCCCGACGAGGCGGACATCACCGTGATGCGGATCCGGGTCACCGGCTCGGAGAAAGGGGAGAAGAAGACGATCGAGTACAACCTCTTCGACCGGCGGGACGACGTGAGGAAGGTCTCGAGCATGGCCCGCACCACGGGATACACGTGCACCGCCGTGGCCAGGCTCCTCCTGGACGGCACCTTCGCGAAGCCGGGCGTGAACGCCCCCGAAGAGGTCGGCAAGGACGAAGAGTGCTTCCGCCGGATCCTCGCGGACCTCGAGCGCCACGGTATCCGGTACGAGAGGGAGGAGAGGAAGCTGTCGGCGTAGGAGGCCCCCCTCCTCGAGGATGGCGGGAGGCCGACGCGAAGTCGATCCCGTGACATCGGCGACTCCCTGCATGTATAATCCTCAAGGTTCGTGCCTTTTCCGTGAGGGGGGCACGGCTGCGAACCCGGTCGAACGACGGGATGCCTTGCCGGTGGCCGCCGCCCCTGCGCAAGAAGAGAAGTGAACGCGGGAATCGGTGACTCTCCTCTCGTGGCCGGGGGCGGGACGTGAGAAGATGCACGGCACGTTCCGGCGTCGATCGTCGGCGTGCAAGAAACCTGAAGGATCCGGATGCCGCGCAAGAAGTCTGAAGACACCATCCCATCCGGCGCGGATGCGCCTTCTTTCGAGGGCGTTCCGCTTCGACCGGTCTCCCTGCCGGCGGGGGCCGCCTTCAGCGCCCGAGGGTTGGCCCTCGGCCAGGGCGCGTCACCGCTCGAGCTTCTGGTCGCCACGAGCGCGGCCCCACCGAAAGCGACGGCGCTCCGTTCGGCCTGGAAAGCTCGTCACGCCGGGCGAGCCGCACCGCTCCTGTTGGTCGTCCTCCATGCGGATCGGGCTTCGCTTTGCGGCCCTTCGGGCGGCGATCCGCCTGCATACATTGGGCTCGACCGCGGCCAGGTCGGACGCATCTGCCGCGAGGCGCTCGAGCAACCGGATCGGCACGCGGCGCTCCGGGCCTTGCGCGACGTGTTGCCGTCGCTCGAATCGGATCTCGCGGGACTCCGTAACGAGGGCTTTCTCGCCACTCACGAGCTGCGCGTCGGGGCACGCGGGCGCGCCGATTGGGCCGACGCAGGGCGCAAGGCGCGCGGAGCCCTCGCCAAACGCGGCGACGAACTCCTACGCGCGCTCGGCTTCCGCATCGAGCGGCACGACGGCGCAACCTCGATTCTGCGTACGGGGGACCGCAAGGTCGCCGTCGCGGTGCTCCTCACGCGGGACGAATCGCCGGATCTCGCAGGCGAGCGATTCTCGGGGCTTTCCCCGATCAGTTACGCGCTCGCCGTCGCCGACCGGGAGGGGTTGCCGTGGGTCGTCGTGCAGCACGGCGCGAAAGTACGCGTTCACCCCGTGCGAGTCGGCTTGGGGGTCGGCCGGCGCGGTCGGACGGAAACCTGCGTCGAGTGCCACGCCGGGCTCCTGCCCGACGCCGACGCCGCCTACCTCTGGCTTCTCTGCTCGGCCGAGGCGCTCGCCGCGGGCGGCAGCCTCGAGCAGATCCTCGACGCCTCGGGACGTTTCGCCGGCAATCTCGCCGAAAGGCTTCGCGAGCGCGTCTACCAGTCGGTCGTGCCGCGGCTTGCCCAGGGGATCGTCGCGGCCCGCGGCCTGAAGAAGCCCACCGCGCAGGATCTCGCCGACACCTACGAGATGGCGCTCACCGTGCTCTTTCGGCTCCTCTTTATCGCCTACGCCGAGGACAAGGACCTCTTGCCCTACCGCTGGAACGGTCTCTACCGGCGCCGTTCCCTCAAGACGAAGGCGCAGGAACTGGCCGAGCTGGCCCGGAGCGGCGCCCTGTTCGATGCCGGGGACACGCTCTGGGGCGAGGTGGCGCGCCTCTGGCGTGCGGTGGATCGCGGCAACCGGGAGTGGGGCATGCCGGGCTACGACGGCGGGCTCTTCTCGGAAGAGCGGGAGGTCTCCGCGGCGGGTGCGCTCCTCTCCGGGATCACGCTGCCGAACACGGTCTTTGGCCCGGCGCTGGCGGGCCTTCTCCTCGTCGAGGGTGCCGAAGGTTTGGGTCCCGTGGACTTCCGGAGCCTCGGCGTGCGCGAGTTCGGGACGATCTACGAAGGACTCCTCGAGAGCGAGCTATCGGTTGCCGAGACCGACCTCGCGGTGGACAAGAGCGGTGCCTTCCGTCCGTGCAAGAAGAAGGGCGAGGAGCCTGCCGTGGCCCGGGGCGAGGTGTACCTGCACGATGCTTCGGGTTTACGCAAGTCCACGGGATCGTACTTCACCAAGCACTTCGCCGTGGAGCACTTGCTGGAGCGATCGCTCGAACCCGCGCTCATGGAGCACATGGCGCGGCTTGATGCGCTCGGCGAAGAAGAGGCGGGGGAGAGCTTCTTCGACTTCCGCATTGCGGATCTGGCCATGGGCTCGGGGCACTTCCTGGTCGCCGCGATCGACCGGGTCGAGCGCGCTCTCACGGGGTATCTCTCTCGTCGCCGCCTTCCTGGCGTCGCGGCCGAGCTGGCGGCGCTTCGCGGCGCGGCGTTCGAGGCGCTGGGGCCGCTCGCCGATCAGGTCGAGATCGAGGACACCCAGCTCCTCCGCCGTCTCATTGCGCGGCGGTGCATCTACGGCGTGGATGTGAATCTTACGGCCGTCCAACTCGCACGTCTTTCGATCTGGATTCATACTTTCGTACCGGGGCTCCCGCTTTCCCTTCTCGACCATTGTCTCGTGCGGGGTAACTCACTCGTCGGCATCGGGCAACTGAAAGAGGTCGAGGAGTTTGTCAGAGTGGAGATCGGTGAGGTCGACAAGCGGTCGATGATATCCATGTGGACCGGTCTCACCGAGCGCCTCCTTGGGGATGCGGCCCGGCCGCTCGCTCGGCTCGCGAAACTGGCGGACTTGACCATCACCGACTTAACCCGGGCGCGAAGGGCACGGGAAGACGCGCTCTTGGCGGTTGCCCCCGCGGCCGCCGTCTGCGACCTTGTTACCGCGGCCCGGATCACGGGGGAGCGGGTCGGCATCGACTTCTCCGATTAGGATAGAGTGCGCGAATCGATCGCGGGATCTCGGGAGCACAAGGCCGCAGAGAAGCGGCTCGAAGGTCTTCATGCCTTTCACTTCCCGATCGCCTTCCCCGAGGTCTTCCTGCGCGAGCGGCCGGGGTTTGACGTGATCGTGGGGAATCCTCCGTGGAAGGCACCGACCGTTCACGAGGTCGCATTCTGGGCACGGCATTCGCCGGGGCTCAGAGGAGTCTCTCAGGAACGTTCCCTAATCGAACGGCAACGGCTGCGCGACCATCGCCCGGACTTGGTGGCCGTGCTGGAGCGTGAGCTGGCCGAGGCCGAGGCGCTCCGGCGCGCGCTCACGGCCGGCACCTACGCCGGCATGGGGACCGGCGACCCGGACCTCTACAAGGCCTTCTGCTGGCGCTTCTGGAACCTGGTCTGCCAGGATGGCGGACGGATCGGCGTCGTGCTGCCCCGCTCGGTGCTCGCGGCGAAGGGCTCGACCGAGTTCCGGCAAGAGGTCTTCGCACGTTCCGAGGGTGTGGACGTCACAACGCTCTTGAACACGAAGGGGTGGGTCTTTGACGAGGCGGAGCACCGCTACACCATCGGCCTCATCGCCCTCGCTCGAGGCAAGCCCGAGCGGACGCCGGTGGCCCTGCGGGGGCCCTACCCGAGCCTCGACCGCTACAACGGCGGCATGCTTGGCGAACCGGTGGTCTTCTACGGCGAGGAGATCCGGACCTGGAACGACACGGCCTCGCTGCCGCTCCTTCCCACGGACGAGTCGGTCGAGGTCTTCGCGCAGCTCCGCAACTCGCCACGCCTGGACCTCGACGACGGCAAGTTGTGGCGCGCGAGACCGTATGGCGAGGCGCACTCGAAGAAGTGCAAGGAGTTCATGCTTGCGCCTGGGGAGGTGTCCCCGACTGCCTGGCCCGTCTTCAAGGGCGAGTCCTTCGATCTGGATCGCTGCGAGACGGGAGAGGTCTACGGACATGCCGATCCTGAAGTGATGAGCCGATGGCTTGAGCACGCGCGTCGCGCCCAGATCAAGGGATCCGCCTATGCTGAGTTTCCTCGAAGCTGGGCAACTGATCCCAAGAGCTCTCCTTGGCTGGCATGCCGAGTCGCGTTCCGCGATGTAGCGCGTGCTACCGACTCGAGGACAGTCGTCACGTCTGTTGTCCCCCCGAGGGTATTCCTGACGGATAAGGCTCCCTACTTCCTATTTGCGCGTGGGGGATCCATCTCGAACCAAATCTATCTCTACGGCGTACTTCGTTCGCTGCCGCTAGATTGGTACGCTCGTCGTTTTGTCGAGACAGGCTTGAAGTTCTACCTCGTCAACACATTCCCCGTCCCTCGCCCTCCCGCCGGCCACCCCCTCCTTCGCCGCGCCATCGAGCTGTCCGGTCGCCTCGCCTGCCCCGACGAACGGTTCGCCGGCTGGGCGGAGGAGATCGGTGTCGCCTGCGGCCCGCTCGCGCCAGACGAGAAGGGGGACATGATCCACGAACTCGACGCCGTCGTCGCCCACCTCTACGGCCTCACCGAGAAGCACCTCGTCCACATCTTCGAGACGTTTCACGAGGGCTGGGACCACGAAGAACGCCTACGCGCGACGCTGAAGCACCTCCAGGCTTGGCGGAGTAGAATCGATCGATAGGAGCACGATCATGAGGGAGTCGCGCAAGAAGTGGCATCGGGTGCGGAAGGCGGAAGGCGAAGTGCTCACCGCTGCCTGTTCGCCGGCAGGCGTCATCCAGGTTCTGGGAACCAGCTCACTTCCGTCCCAACTGCATGAGATTCCCGGGCTCGTGACGGCCTTCGTGAGCGCGGACATGACCACGTTTCCCGCGCGAGCAGAGTCCTCGGTCGTCGGGGAGATGGTAGCGGTTCGGTACGACGGCTCGACAGCGAAGGCATATTCCTACTTGCTCGCCACCACATCGGGGGGCGGCTTCTTCTACGCGGGTCCATACAAAGACATGCGCTCTCATCACTTCACGGCCGGAGGGCCGGTGGGGGTCGAGGTACTGTTCCGGGGAACCTCGACCTGAGCTGCGTTGCCCGTGAATTGTGAATCTCCACAACATACCACGCATTCGCGCTTTCCGTGGTTCGCGATCACGGTCGGCTTCCGGACAGGAAGCATCGAACTCGTAACTTCCTCTCTCTCGCCAGGCGCGCCCGTGCGAGCGGACCATTCACTTTGGGCGCTCGAAGGTGTAGACTCGCAAGAGGATCGAGCGGAGGGAGCGTATGATCCGGGTCGAGGTTCGCCCCGAGATGCTGCGATGGGCGCGCGAGCGCGCCGGATTCAGTATTGCCATGCTCGCGCGTCGGTTCCCGAAGCTGGAAGCCTGGGAGCGGAGCGAAGCGCGGCCGACGCTGAAGCAGCTCGAGACCTTCGCGAAGGCCACCTACACGCCGGTCGGATTTCTGTTCCTACCCGCTCCGCCGGTCGAGCAGGTACCGATCCCGGACTTCCGCACGGTGGAGAACGTGTACTTCGGTCACCCGAGCCCGGACCTGCTCGACACCATCTACGTCTGCCAACAGCGCCAGGAGTGGTACAGGGACTTCGCGCGGTCCATGGGCGAGGAGCCGCTCGGGTTCGTCAGCTCCACCCGCCCGATAAACGATGTGAAGGCCACCGCGGCGAACATGAGGCAGATGCTCGGCTTCGACCTCGAGGAGCGCCGCCGGATGCCCACCTGGACCGACGCCCTGCGCCGGTTCATCGAGCAGGCCGACGCTCTCGGCATTCTAGTCATGTGCAGTGGCGTTGTGCTCAACAACAACCGCCGGCATTTCGACCCTGATGAGTTCCGCGGCTTCGCGATGGCCGACGGACTGGCTCCACTGGTTTTCATCAACGGCGCGGACACTAAGGCGGCGCAGATGTTCACCCTGGCGCACGAGCTGGCCCACATCTGGCTCGGCCAGTCCGCCGTCTCCGACGCGCAGGCTGGGCGCATCCCCGATCATGAGGTCGAGCGCTGGTGCAATCGGGTGGCGGCGGAGCTATTGATGCCCCTTGCCGTCCTGCGTGACGAGTACGACGAGAGCTCCGAGCTGTGGGCGGAGGTCGGCCGCCTCGCGCGCCGCTTCAAGGTCAGCACGCTGGTGGTGCTGCGTCGGATCCATGACGCCGGGGGCCTCACGCGCGAGGAGCTGTGGAGGGCGTACGACCAGGAGGTAGAACGGCTGCGCCGCCTCCCACGAGGTAGCGGGGGCGACTTCTATCTGACGCAGGCGGCGCGCGTCAGCAAGCGGTTCGCGCGTGCCTTGGTCGTGAGCACGCTCGAAGGCCAGACCCTCCATCGTGATGCTTTCCGCATGCTCGGGTTTTCGAAGGTCAGCACGTTCCAGGAGCTTGGGCGTAGCCTGGGGGTACTTGCCTGATGCCGTACCTGCTCGATGCCAACGTCTTCATCCAGGCCAAGAACCTGCACTACGGCCTCGACTTTTGCCCGGCCTTCTGGGATTGGCTGGTGGCGCGGAACACCGCTGGCGAGGTCTTCAGCATCGAGCGAGTCGGCGATGAGATCGAGGCGGGTGGCGACGAGCTGTCAGACTGGGCGACGGATCGCGGATCGAGCTTCTTTCTGAAGCCTGACGCCGCGATTCTGTCAGCTCTCCCCAAGGTCAGCACCTGGGTTACCGAGCAGCGCTACGAGGCGGCTGCCGTCAACACCTTCCTCCAAGTTGCCGACTACTACCTCGTGGCTCATGCGCTCGCTCACGGGCACACCGTCGTGACGCACGAGAAGGCTTCAACCTCCACAAAGAAGATCAAGATCCCTGAGCCGTGCATCGGCCTCGGGATCAAGTGCATGACGCCATTCGAGATGCTGCGCCGGGAGCGGGCTCGCTTCGTTCTGCAGACGCGGAAATGAGGGCCCCGGAAGTCACCCCGGAAGCTCGCCGGGGAAAGGGCTCACGAACAGCTCAAACGGCTCGACCACGGCGCATGTCCGTGCCGGGAAGCCGGCCGGAAAGTGAACGAGAAGAACATGAGTGACGTCGAGCGCGGTACCGGGGCCGTCAGGCCCGTCTTCGTAGACAACCGTGATGGGAACACTCTCGCGCGGGCGATCACGACCCACCTTGCCGCGCTGCGGCAAGAGGGCCGAACTCCCGCGGAGCTGTGCGTGGCGACCTGCTACTTTAATCCGCAGGGCTTAGAGCTTATCGCGAGTGAGGCGCGGCAAGTTCCCCGAATCCGGCTGTTGCTCGGCGCGGACCCGACGCCGGAGTCGATGCTCCCGCGGCGCACGCCCTATGATCCGACGGAACCCGAGTTTACGCACCGCCGCGTGACGCAAGGGCTCTCACGGCTCGAGCAGGGGCTGCGCCGTGACCGGGATCTCTTGCCCTTCGATCTCGCCGAGGACGGCGCGATCCGGAGCTTACTCGAGTTCCTGCGCTCCGGCCGGATCGAGGTACGCCGCTACGAAGGGCACTTCCTGCACGCCAAGGCGTTCGTCTTCCGAGGCGGGGAGCGCGGAGTCCTCGCGGGGTCCGCGAACCTCACCCGCGCGGGACTCCAGACGAATCTCGAGTTGGTGCTCGGCCACCACCAGGACCCCCTCGTCGGGCGGGTCGAGGAGTGGTTCGAGTCGCTATGGGGCGAAGCGGCTCCCTTCGACCTCGCGGCGATCTATGAAGAGCTGCTCATCGAGATCCCTCCGTACTTGGTCTACCTCAAGATACTCTGGCACCTCTACCATGAGGAGCTGGAGGAAGAGGAGAAGGAAACCGGCACGATCCCGATCACGACCTTCCAGAAGCACGGTGTCTGGCGGGCGCGGAAGATCCTCGCGAAGTACGGCGGCGTGATGATCGCCGACGGAGTGGGTCTCGGGAAGACGTACACCGCCGGGGAGATCATCCGCGACTACCGGGACCGCCGGCAGCGGGTTCTCCTCGTCTGCCCGGCCTCCCTGCGCGACACCACATGGGAACGGTTCCTGAATGATTTTCAGCTCATGGTGGAGTGCCTTTCGTACGAGGAGCTGGCGAACGACGCCCAGCTCGGAGGGAATCAGCGGCATCTCCATAATCCGCTCGAAGACTACGCGCTGGTCGTCGTGGACGAGGCGCACAACTACCGGAACCCCGATACCGCCAAGCGCGCTGCCGTCCTCAGACGTCTGCTTGCTGGTAAGCGGCGGGATCTGCTGCTGTTGACGGCAACGCCGGTCAATAACTCGCTCTGGGATCTCTATCATTTGCTCCGTTTCTTCATGAAGCAAGACGCCTGGCTCTCCGACCGCGGGGTACTTTCGATCCGCGAGCGGTTCGAGCACGGCATGCGCGCGGATCCGTTCAACCTGAGCCCCGATCTGCTCTACCCGATCATCGATGCAACCACCGTCAAGCGGACACGGCGCTTCATCAAGAAGTACTACGCGAGTGACCAGATCCGCGGACCGGACGGGCGGATGGTCCCGATCCGTTTTCCGAGACCGATCGCCTCGTCAATCGGCTACAACCTCGACGCGGTTCTTCCCGGGTTCTTCGCGCGCCTCGAGGAAATCCTCATGCCGGAATGCGGCCACCCGCTCCTCCGCATGGCGCGCTATCAGCCCGAGCGCTATCCGGCGGGCGGGGGCGATGCCGGCGAGGACGCGGCGCTCGTCGGGTTGCTGCGGTCGGCACTTCTCAAGCGTTTCGAGTCTTCGGTGGAGGCGTTCCGTCGGACCGTTGGGCGGATGATCCGAGCGCACGAGGCCTTTCTCGATGCGATCTCACGAGGGCGCGTCGTACGCAAAGAGTTCTTCCGGGAACTGTCGGCCGCCGAGGACGAGGGAGACATCGAGGAGCTCCTCGAGGGGAGCGAGCACGCCGAAGACGCATCGGCCTACGACGTCGCGCGACTGGCGGCCGACGTACGATCGGACCTGGCGCTCCTCCGGGAAATGGGGACCGAAGCGGCCAAGGTACAGCCCGAAGGCGACCCCAAGCTTGCGGCGCTCGTCGAAACGCTGGCCATAATCGCCAAGCAGGCAGGCGACGAGGCGATGGATGAAGATGACGCGCGCCAGAAGCGCAAAGTGCTTGTGTTTTCGCACTACGAAGACACGATCGACTGGGTGGAGAACCAGCTCGCCCCGGCCATCGAGCGCGACCCACGCCTCACTGCCTACCGTGGCCGCGTCGCCTCCGTGAGCGGTGCCGAGGTGCGTGGCGGTATCGCGCGTGAGAAGGCACTGCACGGATTCGCCCCGATCTCGACGGGGGCCCTGCCCCCGGACGCCGAGGATCGCTTCGATCTCCTCTTGTGCACGGATGTTCTCGCCGAGGGGATGAACCTCCAGCAGTGCCGGAACGTCGTGAACTACGACTTGCCCTGGAATCCCATGCGTCTCGTGCAACGCCACGGCCGCGTGGACCGGATCGGAAGTCCGCACAGGAGTGTTTTCGTTCGCACATTCTTTCCGGACGCTCAGCTGGAGGCACTGCTCAATCTCGAGGGCCGGGTGCGCCGCAAGCTCGCACAGGCGGCAGCCTCGGTCGGAGTCGAGGAGGCTCCGATCGAGCAAGGAGCGACCGGCGAGCAGTCCTTCGCCGATACGCGCGAGGAAATCGAGAGACTCCACCGCGGTGACGCTTCGATCTACGAGGCAGGTGGAACCGAAGGGGCCGCTCAGACGGGGGAAGAGTATCGGCAGGAGTTGCGGCGGGCGTTGGAGAAGTATGGCGATGCGATCCGTGATCTGCCCTGGCGCACGGGCTCAGGGATGCGAAAGGGCGAGTGGCCCGGGCACCTCTTCTGCGCGACGGTGGGCGGGCGGATCTACCTTCGTTTCGTGCCCCGGGAGACCGAGGGGGAGATCGTCGGAGAGCTGGGAACATGCCTGCGGCTCCTGGAGTGTGATGAGAGCATGCCACGGCTTCTCAGTGAGGAGATGGCGACAGGCGCCTATGAATCGTGGGTCAGGGCGCGCCAAGACATCTACGATGCGTGGACCTTTGAGACGGATCCGGCCAACCTGCAACCGAAGATCCGGAAACTCAACCGCGATGTCGCCTCGTTCCTGCGTGCGAACCCGGCGGGGGACATCTCGCAGGATCGGCTGCATCGATGCCTCGACGCGGTCGAGTCACCGTGGCCTCGCCGGGAGGAGAATCTCTTGCGGCTGGCGTGGGAGCAGGAGTTCCCAACGAGCGGCGAGCATGCGCGCTACCTCGTCGAGGAGGTCGAGCGTATCGGGACGGAGCCGTTCCACCCGCCCGAACCACTGCCTCCTATCGTCAGAGAGGATATCCACCTGATCACCTGGATGGCGATCGAGCGCGAGATCCAAAGGCGTGACGACTAGGAAGCAATCGCGACGCTGCCTCGTCGACTAGACAACATGGAACGGCTGGGCACATCGGCTTATCGTGGGTTAGTCCGCGAAGACTAGTGCACACAACCCGAGAGGCGCCCAGCCATGATCCAGAGTACCACAGAGACCGTGTGGGTGGGGATGGATGTCCACCAGGACTCCGTTACCGCCGCCGTCTTATCGGACGGGGGCACGATCCCCGGATCGAGCGATTACCGGGGGATCTCAACGCCGTTCGACGGATGTTCCGTCGCCTCAGCCAGGAGGGCAACCCCCGCGGCTGTTATGAGGCATCGAGCGCGGGGTACGTGCTTCAGCGCCGGTTGGAGCAGGACGGTCTTTTCTGCGAGGTCATCGCCCCGAGCCTCATCCCCCGCAAGCCCGGGGACCGGCGGAAGACGGGTCGTCTCGACGGGGTCCACCTGGTCCGGCACTACCGCGCCGGGAACCTTGTTCCGGTGACCGTGCCCGATCCGGAGTACGAAGCGATCCTTCAGTTGGTCCGGTCGAGACTCGCCGTTCAGTCCCACGTGGTCCGCCTAAAGCACCGGATCGTTCGGGTGATGGCGACCCACGGCCACCGCTACGAGAGGGAGGAGAGGAATGGGGAGGAGTAGGGGTCAGCGGAAAAGACTCTTGACCGAACCCCAACTGCTCCTGTCGGTGCTCGTGGCACCGATCCGCACGCCGGCGCCGACGAAATCGGAAAACACCCCGCTCTGAAAGCCGGAATCCATCCATCCGGATTGTTCCAGGTCGACGATGATGTGGCCGTAGGCATCGTCCACCGCGGCGTGATAGGTCACGGTGAAGAACAGCCACGGCAGCGCAACCGGTGAGGTGAAGGAGATATCAATCGCCCCGATGTCGAAACAGATCCCCGGCGGCAACAGGGGGGTCATAATCCAACCCGGAGGGAGGTTGCCCGCGGCCCCTTCGTATTCCAGCGCACCGTCCAAGTTGCAGATAGTCAACCCGACCGCGAAAAGGGGACCGGGCCCGAACACCCAGACATCGACGTAGACGAGATCGCTGACCAGGGCGCTTTCGATGTCCGGTCCGTTGCCGATCACCCCGTCGAGATCGAGTTCGACCGAGTACTCCTCCGCCGGAAGAGAGGGGGCAAGACACATCACCAAGAGCACGGAGGGCAGAATCCACGCACGCATGACCGCTCCGTTTCCAGACGACCCTCTCGAACGGAATTCCCCGCCGGCTTCCGCCGGGTACTCTCAGGATAGCAGCGGTTGGGACGGGTGGCGAATCGGGGAATCAGATTTCCTGGATCCCCTGCGCCGGGATGACAATACAATGGGATGGCGGGGCGAAGCTTCGCCTTCTCCGCTGAATCCGTTTCCCCTCCTTCGGGCGGAGTCCTGGCTGATCATACATAGCGACGGGCGGGTGGCCGCGACAGGGGTCCGCGAGAAGCGCAGCCACCAAGCACCCGATCCCGAGCATCAGTGCATCAGCGAAGACGAGAGGTGCGGTTCACGCAACAAGGACCACTGAGTACAAACGTGCGACTGGCGAGCATCGCAGCGGACAGGAGCGGTCAGGACCCGCCCGTGCGAGCACGTTATCCCCGGTTCATCCTTCGATACACCGCGGCCTTCGGCCGCGGCACTCAGGACGAACGGGGGTTAGGGGCACAATGAGAGGGTTACGGCCTATTCAGGACGAACGGGGGGGCATGATTCCGGTGGGGCGGGGGATCGGAGGAGGGAGGGGGATGGGGCAGGCTAGGACGCTCGTCGTGCTGCGGCGACCGAGCCCGGGTACCCACCGGAGCCGCAGGCGGAGGTGGGTGGGCGAGGAAGCATCCGGAGCGCGGAAGCGCGGAGGATGATGCCTACAGCCCTCCGGCCTCGCGAACCGGCGGTGCGGAGGCCGACAACACCTCCCCGGTTATGCCCCGCCCCCTCCCGATGCCGGTCCCCGTCCCGCCGCATCCAGAATACCTGGAAATCAGGTGCCAGGTACTTACGGCTTCGCCTTCGGAATCACGCACCTGATTCCCGCGTTCTCCCCCGCCCGCCCCCTTCGACAGGCTCAGGACAGGCTTCGATACACCGCGGCCTTCGGCCGCGGCACTCAGGACGAACGGGGGGGGGAGCCGGATGGATCCCTGCGCCCCGCCTTCGCGGGGGCATGCTTCGCGGGGATGACAATTAGAAACTGGTGGCTGCCTGTCGACTCCAGCATTCCGGCGGATGCTATCGGAGGAGGACAATCTTCCGGACGGCGCGATCTTCTCCCGCTTCGAGGCGGACGAGGTAGACGCCGCTCCCGACCTCTTGCCCCCCTTCGTTCCTACCGTTCCAGACGACTTGGTGGGGACCGGCGGAGAGGTTCCCGTTCACGAGTCCCCGGACATGGCGCCCGGCCGGAGTATAAACGGCGAGGCGCGTCTTCGATTCTCGGGCGAGATCAAAGCGGATCACCGTGGACGGATTGAAGGGGTTCGGCGCGTTGCCGTGAAGGGCGAACTTCGCGGGCGGGCCGGCTTCGCCGACGCCGGTGAAGTCCCCCCGGACCGTGACGGGAAGGGGATACGCCTCGCCCCACGCGCCCCCCTCGTCCATTCCCCGGACCCAGATCGTGTCGACCGGAATCGCGAGAAGGGCGCCGGAAAGAGTGTCCACGGCGGTCGCCGTCAAGAAACCGAAAGCGCCGCTCATCGGAACGCCTTCGCCCGGCGCCTCCGGACCGAGAGACCACTCGGCGGCGATCACATCCGAGCCCCCCCGGGTCGAGTCGGAGAGGATCGCCGTGAGGACCACCTCGCCCTCTCGCCGCGCCGGGTCGGGCGCGATCGATGCGCTCCCCGCGATCACCCGGGGTCCCCGGGGATCGTTGCCGGGAAGAGCGACGGTGAAATCCGATTCCGACTCCGACCGCCCGGTGAGGGGGGGATCGCCGGCGTCGAAGAGAGTGACCCGGACCCGCACGGCCGTGCCGTTCGGCACCCCCTCGAGGTCCCACGAGTAGGGGCCGGAACCCGCGTCCTCGTCGATCGCCGTCCACGATGCGCCGCCGTCGCCGCTCCACTCGATTCGCCGGGATCCGACGCCGCCGGGAGCGGTCTCGTTCCACGCGATCGTGGCGGGCGCCGAGGTGACGGTCCCGCCGCCGCCGAGGCTGGTGAGCGTCACGTCCGGATGGTCCCGGCCGATCATCCACCGGAGGGAACGGTCGAGGATCCGCCCCCGGTGGTAGTCGTCCTCGATCCACTCGTTCAACTCGGACCACTCGAAGCAGTAGGTGACCCCCCGGTTCGCCGTTCCCCCCCAGACCGCGCTCCCCGGATCGCCGCTCGCCGCGGTCTCCCTCCAGCGGAGCCCGACCGGGTTTCCGTAGTTGTTCTTCCAGACCGAGTCGATCGTCGCGCCCGCGCCTTCGTCCGCCGCTTCGATCTCGTCCCCCGCCCCCCCCGAGCGGAAGGGGTCGTAGGAGACGCCGAACGTGTAGTCCCCGCTGATGTAGTCGCCGCCGTAGCCGAAGACGATGCTCCAGTACGAAGGCTCGGCGTTCCACGCGACTTTGAGTCGCTCGGCGAGCCACGTTTCGGTCTCGGCCGTCCGATAAGGCGAGGTCGGATCGCCGAGGGCCCACGCCGCGTCGTGGGAGACGACGCCGAGGCGGCCGCCCCCCTCCAGATACCGGTCGATCGTCTCCCGGGCGGCGTCCGAGAAGGGGGGGTACTCCTCCCATCCCGCCTGCCACCAGACCGCCGGATGGGAGCGAAGGCCCCGCGTCCGGTCGCCGAGGGCGGGCAGTGTCCCCTCCACGATCCGCGCGGTCCACCCATGCCGGTCCAAGGCATCCCGGTAGGCGCCAGCCTTCTCGAATGTCATGTCCCCGATCACGACGAGCACGTCATCCCGGGGACCGGTGGTCAGACGGTACGGTTCGCCGCCGCCGTCATCGACGGTCCGGTTTCCCCGGAAGTCGGAGGATTCGACACGGTAGTAATAGGTCGTGTCCGGAAGGAGCCCGGCGAGGGGAATGCGATGGGAGAGGACGAGCTCGGGCGCGCGGACCGTGTCGGGAAGAAATGCCGGATCGAGGCCGAAGAGGATCCTCGAGTCGGCGGGGACGTCGGTCTCCCACGAGACCTCCCCGTCCCCTCCCGACGGAGAAGCGCCCGACGGGGGAAGAATCATGGGCCCGGCGAGCGAGACCGATGCCGCCGCGACGCGCGGGCCGCCCCCCGAGGCGTCGTCGTAGGCGACCCGGATCGAATCGCCGTGGCTGACCGCGAGGAGGCCGTCCCCGGCGATGGGAAGCCCGGTGCTCGTCGCGATCGTCCCGGCGAACACGCCGCCCCCCCCCGCGAGGATGATGCTCTCCGGCTCGCCCTCCGTGTCGGACCAGAAGGCCACCACGGGGCCCGCCTCCAGGTCCCCGTCCTCGACCCGGACCGTTACCATGTCGTCGCCGCCGTAGGAACTCCGGTCGAATGCCACGGACGCCGCGGAACCATCCAGATCTCCGGTCACGACGATCGCGAAGGGCTGGGGCCCGAAGGGGACGGCTTCCGCGCGAACCTCGATCGACCAGGTCCCCGGCGCGGGATCCGGCACGAGGACCACCTCCTCGACGTCGATCGAGTCCCGCGCGCCCCCCGGAAGGGAGGAGCCGCCGGAGAAGACGTTGCCGAGGTATTCCTGGCCGCCGCCGCTGACGACGAGATCGAGATCGTTCACGAGGTTCCGCGAGGCGGCGGGGGAAGCGGGGTAGTCGGTCCAGACGAGCACGATCTCGAGCGGCTCGGCGCCGGAGGCGACGGTGATTTCGTATTCCGCCGTTTCCCCCGTCAGGAGGCCCGCCGTCTCGTCCACCACCGCGAGGCGCCGGGCGTTGCCGGGGAAGTAGAGGACGTTGCTCAATCGTATCCGCCCCCAGCCGACGTCGTTGGACGGGGTTTCGTAACCGTTCATGTCCCCTTCCGCGCCGGCCACGAGGGCCGCCCGGAGGAGGGCGGCCGAGGGTTGCATGGCGGGCGACCCCTCTTTCACGCCGCTCGGGTAGCGCCCTTCGACGAAATACTGCATCATCAGGCCCGCGCCCGCCGCCGCCGAGGGGGCGGCCATGCTCGTTCCGTCCAGCGTCTGATAGGCGCCGTCCCATTCGCCCGACGCCGACTGGAGCCGTGCGGGGGCGACGATGGCCGGCTTTCGTCTTCCGTCGTCCGCCGGTCCCCGGGAGGACCCCGAGTAGATCTGGTCGGCGGAAGAACCGTTCTCGGTCCCTCCCACGGCGAGGCAGTTCTTCGATGCCGCCGGCGAGGCGACCGAGTTCGGGATGCCGCCGTTCCCGTTGGAGAAGAGCAGGAGGAAATCCTTGTGCTCCCATACGAACCGATCGGTCTGCTCGCACATGGAATCGTAGGCGCCCCCGAGAAGGGCGCCCCATGAGTTCGACATGATGCGGGGGGCGCCCGCTTCGTTCCCCTCGTAGACGGGGAGAAAGAGTTCGCCCAGATCGACGGGCGTGTAGATGATGTTCGACGCGCCGCCGCCGTCGACGAAGAAGATCTTCGCGTCCGGCGCGACGCCGTCCACCGCGCTCCCCCCGAGAGTGGAGTCGTTGCCGGCCAGGGTGCAGGCCGTGTGGGTGCCGTGGTACCACGCCCCCGGATCGTCGCCGAAGAGGACGAAGGGGGAGTCGACGGAGCGGCGGTAGGCGATCAGCTTCCGGTGGTCCGGGTAATCGCCCCAGGTGGAGACGGCCCGCGCGTCATCCCGGTACATCTGGTGGGTCGTTCGGATCCCGCTGTCGCAGAGGGAGAGGATGATCCCCTCCCCCCGGAGCCCTTCCTGCCAGAGGCTCCGGAGGCCGGCGACGTCGCTCTGCACGACCCACTGGCACTGGTCGTTGAAGAGGCGCGCCTCCGTCCGGGGCTCGATCCACCGGACCCGCTCGTCCCGGAGAAGAGTCTCGAGATCGTCGTCGCCGAGGCGCGCCCGCACGATCTCCCGTCCCCGGGCCGTCACTTCGATGCCCGACTCCTCGAGGTTGCGGGCGAATGGGCCCGAGTCTTCACCGGGGAAGAGAAGGACCACCGCATCGATCTCTCCCCTCTTCGCCGGTCCGGCGAGGGCGGGGGATCGTTTGTATTCGGGTCGGTAGGGGGCGGTCCACGACACGCCGGGGGATGATGCGATCTCGGTGGGGACCGCCCGGTCCCAACGGACCACCAGGGCGTCGTCCGGAAGGTAACCCGCCACGACGGCCCCCCGAGCTTCGATTGCCCGCCGCCATTCTTCCCGCACGGGCCCCCGGAAGCGAACGATCCCGTATCGGGACAAGGAGTCGTGCCCCGATTCCGCCCGCCCGGCGGTCAGGGAGACGCCGTTCGAGAGGACCATCTCTCCCGCCCGGCCCCGAGGATCGAACCGGCCCCGTCCGATCTTTCGGATCGGCACCGAGGCCGCGCCCCGGGCGGAGCCGATCCGAAGTCGTCTCGCCTCCGACGTCTCCCAACGGCGGCCCCGGAGGGCGGCCACCGCCCAGTACCATTCGTTCGCCTCCGACGGAGGAAGTCCGATCGAGGCGAGAGGGATCCCGTTCCTTGCCGTCTCCCGCCGGAGGGGCGCGGAGGGTTCCCTCTCCCCGGGGACCGGCGCGAAGGGTTCGGGCGAAAAGAGAAGGACGTATCGCTCCGCCCCCGGGAGCGGAGCCCATCGGAGAAAGGCGCCCTCCGGGTCGACGGGGACGCCCTCCAGGGGCTCCTCGAGGATCACCCGGTGGATGTCGGGGTCATCGTCGATGAACGAGAAGGAGGGGATGGGGGTGAGGAGAAGGACGCCGAGGGCCATGGAGATGGTGCGGCGGAAGGTGGACGCGGACAAAGCCGTCTCCCGGCCCCGTGGGGGGCGCCTTGGTCGATCGAATTCGTGGGGGCTCCCCCGTCCGCCGGCGGGTCCTCGGCGCGATTGGGGCAGAGACTATCACCCCCGGGAAGGGGGAGTCAAGAAAAACGGAACCAATCCCGTATACAGGAAGACGCTCCGCGACTGAAATCTCACCGGGCACACCCACTACAGGAAGGGGACACACTACAGGAAGGGGACACAATACGGAACTCCTCAGGAAGGGGACACAATACGGAACTCCCAATTCGGTATTGTGTCCCCGAGTTTCAGACGGTATTGTGTCCCCCGAGCCTCAGAGGAGGAATCCGAGCAGGATGGCCACTTCGGGCATTGTCCCTCTCATTCGACGGTGGCTCCGGCATGTTTGGATATGGTAAAATTATTGTGGTTTTCGGAACTCGTTCCGCGTCCATCCCGGCGACATGCATCCTGAGCTGCTTCAACGAGGAGGTGCTCGTCATGAGTACCCGGTCCGCCGTGTTGCGCGCTTCGCTGCTCATCCTCATCTCTTCCTCCATCGCGTTCGCCGCCGGTTCCGGCTTCATCGAGAACCGAGGGCAGGTGGACGAACGGGTCGCCTACTACGCGCCCGGTGCCCGCGCGGCGTTCTACTTCACCAAGGACGCGCTCGTGATCGATCTCCGGGAGGCCGTCTCCGAGAGCGAAGCCCCCGCGCTCTTCCCCGAGCCGCTTCCGGAGCGGGGGATGGCGGAGCCCCGTGCCCCCCATCGAGGGTGCGCGGTCTACATGCGTTTCGAGAACGCGAACCCCGATCCGGTGATCGAGGCGCGGGGAATGACGGAGACCCGCTACAACTACTTCCGCGGGAACGATCCTGCCGGGTGGCGGACCGACGTCCCCGCCTTCGACGAGGTCGTGTATCGCGGGCTCTGGCCGGGCGTGGATCTCGTCTTTCGCGAAGACGGGGGGCGGATCGCGTGCGACCTGAAAACCTCTCCCGGCGCGGATCCGAACAGGGTCCGCTTCCTTTATGAGGGGGCGGCCGAAATCGGCCATCGCACCGACGGGTCGACGGCGATCGAGACCGGGGTGGGAACGCTGGTCCATGAGCCCGGCCTTCCCGGCACGCGGGGTGGGGTGATCGGGGTGGGCGGGATCGCATCGGCCTCCGCGACGCATGATCGGCCGGGCAAGGTGAGAGACGACCCCTCGACGCTCCTCTGGAGCACCTTCCTCGGGGGGAACGACGGCGACTACGGGAGCGCCCTCGCCCTGGACGACGCCGGCAATCCGGTGGTGGGAGGACACACGTTGTCCGGTGATTTGCCTGTCACGCCGGGGGCCTACGACACCGTTCACAACGGGACTTCGTATGTCGACGCTTTCGTCGCCAAGCTCTCGGCGTCGGGCTCGACGCTCCTCTGGTGCACATTTCTCGGAGGCGCCCTGATCGACGGCTGTTACGCCCTGGTCCTCGATCACTTCGGAAACCCCGTCCTCACGGGGAACACGGGCTCGGCGGACTTCCCCACGACGGTGGGGGCGTACGACACCGTCCACAACGGCGACTTCGATGCCTATGTCGCCAAGCTGTCGAATTCCGGGTCGAGCCTCCTCTGGAGCACCTTCCTCGGGGGGAGCTCCGTCGATTACAGCTACGACCTCGATCTCGATCAGTACGATTACCCGCTCGTGACCGGGCTGACCCAGTCCAGCGGCTTCCCCACGACGGTGGGGGCGTACGACCGGTCCTTCGGCGGAAGTTATGACGTCTTCGTCACCCGCCTCTCCGGCACCGGTTCGACTCTCGCCTGGAGCACCTTCCTCGGGGGACTTTCCTGGGAATACGGGAAGGCCGTCACCGTCGACGTTTCGGGGGATGTCGTCGTCACGGGGGAGACCGCCACGGCCGGCTTCCCGACGACGGAGGGCGCCTACGACAGGGTGATCAACGGCGGGTCGGATCTGTTCGTCACCAAGATCGCCGGCGACGGCTCGAACCTCGTCTGGAGCACGTTCCTGGGCGGATCGTCGACCGATTTCGTTTACGCGCTCGATCTCGACCACGAGGGGAATCCGGTCGTGGCCGGAGAGACCGAGTCGACCAACTTCCCCACCACGGCGGGCGCGTACGACACATCGCACAACGGGGGCACCCGGGACGTGTTCGTCGCGGGTCTTTCGAGCGACGGTTCGAGCCTTCGCTGGGGCACCTTCCTGGGGGGTGCGGCGGTCGATGTCGCCTACGCCATGGCCCTCGATCCTTCGGGCGCCCCCGTCCTGACGGGGAGCACCGAATCGGCCGACTTCCCCACGACGCCGAACGGCTACGACACCTCTTGGAACGACTCGGCGGACGTCTTCGTCGTCAGACTCTCTCCCGCCGGTTCGACCTTGCTCTACGGCACGTACATCGGGGGAAACGACGACGAGGGGGAGTACCAGTGCGGCCTCGTCCTCGACTCGGGCGGGAATCCGATCATCACCGGATCGACCTCTTCCTCCTACTTTCCGACAACGGTGGGCGCTTACGATCGTTTCAAGGGCGCATGGGACGACGCCTATGTCTCCCGGTTCGACCTGCCCGTTTGGACGGAGGTCGGCGCGGGGCGACCGGTAACCGAGACGGTTCTCCTCGGCGGCGGACCGAACCCGATGACCGGCGTCGGACGGATCGACTATGCCTTGGAGCGGGAGGCGAGGGTGGCATTCCGGATCTACGACATTCGCGGGCGGGTGGTGGCCGAGCGGGATCAGGGGTTGCAGGGGGCCGGCCCTCACGGATTCGAATGGGACGGGAGAGACGCCCGCGGGCAAGATGTCCCGGCGGGGGTCTACTTCGTTCGGCTTCAGGCGGGCGACTTCGCGGCCACGAGAAAGCTGGTCGTCGTTCGATAGGGGGCCCTCGGGGGCTTTCGCCGCGGGACACGGCTCCGAGCGCGCACGGGCAGGTCCTGACCGGGACTCGGGTGGGTGTGTGGCGGCACGGACGGCGCGGGCGCTCTCTTCGTTCTTCATGGAACCGACCGCGCTCATGGAACCGGAGTGAGGGGATTTGGGGGACACAAGAGGGGATTTGGGGGACACAATACCTAATACCGGGTTCGGTATTGTGTCCCCCGAATTGGGAGTTCGGTATTGTGTCCCCCGGCTGAGCGGGCTCCCCGCCGCTGCCCTCTCGCTACTCCCCCCTCACCCCATCGCACGTTTTGTGCTAAAATGAAGCAGTCGAGTAACCTCCAATTGTATTTCCGCATAGGGCTCGCCCAGGAAGTGAGGTCCGTCATGCGCGTTTCGATCGCCCTGATTCTCGTCGCCTTTCTCGCGCTTCCGGCGCTCGCCACCATCCCCTGGACGCCGGAAGACGCGGCCCGCGCCCGGACGTCGTATATCCCGGGGGAACGCCCGGCCCCTCCCGGTCCCGGCGAGCGTTTCAGCGGCGACAACTACGCCGATTTCCAGCAGGCGGCCTGGTTCGTCGCCTCCCTTCAGGTGTCGGACTCCCTGTCGATCGACTTCGGCGGCATCAGGGAGGCGGAGCACCTCCTCGACATCATCCAGTCGGACAACACGTCCGAGTCGATCTGGTTCTTCACGCGCTACTACGAGCTGACCGGCGACACGTCGCTCATGGGAAATCTCCGGGCCTCGTGGGAGTACATCACGACCCACCCCGCCTACAATGAGGAGGGGGGGAGCGACGGCTACGGCGGCTACTACAGGATGTACAACTGCGGATGGGCGCTCCGGGCCCAGATGAAGTACGTCGACGTGTTCAACGATCTGTCGTACTCGGGCTACGCCGACTCATGCGCGAACTACATCGCCACCCACAACCTGATCCGTCTCGGAACGACCGGCTTCTACAACCTGGTCAACCCGCCGGTCCTCTCCTGGGCCGCCGGCAACCTGTACGAGTACGGCACCCGGGCGGCCGATTCGGTCTGGGTCGCCCGCGCCGCCCTCCGGGGAAACCGGGTGAAGGGGTGGATCGCCGCGGACTCGCTCATCCTCTCCAACGAGGAGTGGGCGATGTCGGCCGGCGCCGTGATGTGGGGCATGCTCGAATCGTACTTCCGCGAGTACCCCGATTCGTTGGGTCCATGGCTCGGCGCGCACCTCGCCGAGTTCGACACGCTCGCCGACGCGGGAGATTGGGAGAACGCGTGGAACGGGTGGTACGCCCTCGGCATGAAGCGTCTCGAGGAGGCGACGGGAGACCCGATCTGGGGGACCCGGCATCTCTGGATGACCGACTACCTCCGCTCCTTCGACACCGACGACGACGGGGGCATCCAGGCTTCCCCCCTCGACACGGACGCCATGGACCAGGCGTGGGTGACGAGCTATCTCGGCTTCATGGGCTTCGATCCGCTCCTTAGCGTCTCCACCGGTATCGCCCTCTCCGGCGGGCCCCCCCGGTCCGCCGCCCTATTCCCGAACCGGCCGAACCCGTTCAATCCGGCGACGACGATCTCCTTCCATCTTCCCGACGCGGCGGAGATCACCCTCGACGTGCTGAGCGTCGCGGGGCGGCGCGTGACCCGTCTCGTGGAGGGTCCGCGCGGTGCGGGGGATCACGCCGTGGTCTGGCGCGGCGTCGACGGCCTGGGAAGGGACGCCCCTTCGGGGGTATACTTCTACCGCCTGGACGCGGGCCGGTACTCGGAAACCCGCAAAATGCTGCTGATCCGGTAGGGTCGCGCGGCGCCCTCACCTGCGGGTCCCCGAAACGAGGTTCATCCCCGGTGCTTCGTCTCGGGAAAGGACGGATCGCGGACGAGAGGGAAGGAACCCATGGCCGTTCCCCTGAAGAGTTTCGACGAACTGGTCGCCCGGGCCCGCGCCACGGGGCCGAAGAGAGTGGCCGTCGTGGTGGCGGACGATGACGTCGCCCTCTCGGCCATTTCGATGGCCGTCTGCGAAGGAATCGCGGAGGCGCTGCTCCTCGGCGACGAGGGGAAGATCCGGGCGAAGATGGACGATCTCGGGATGACCGAGCTCTCGGAGAAGGCGCGGGTCGTGCCCGCCGAAGATTGGGAGCGGGCGGCGGCCGCCGCCGTGGAACTCGCGCGCGGGGGGGATGCCCATGTCATTCTCAAGGGTCATCTCCGCACGGACCAGCTCCTGAAGGCGGTCCTCGACAGAGAGAAGGGGCTCCGGACCGGCCGGGTGCTCTCGGACGTTCTCATCTACGAGGACATGACGAGCGGCGAGCGCCGTTTCGTGGGAACCACCGACGGCGGGTTGAACGTGCTCCCCACCCTGGAGGAGAAGAAGCAGATCGTGATGAACGCGGTCAAGGTCTTCCATGCCCTCGGCTTCGCCCGGCCGAAGATCGCGATCATGAGCGCGACCGAAGCGGTGTCGGAGAAGGTCCCCTCCACGGTCGACGCGAGGGCGCTCACGGAGATGGGGGAGCGGGGGGAGTTCGGCGAGTGCGAGGTGTACGGACCTCTCGCCCTCGACAACGCACTGCTCGTCTCGGCGGCGGAGGCGAAGGGGATCACCTCACCCGTGGCGGGCCGGGCGGACGTGATGGTGGTGCCGAACATCGAGGCGGGGAACATCCTGGGCAAGGCGGTGAAGTACCTCGGCGGTTCGGCGTGCGGGCACGTGGTGATGGGCGCGAAGGTGCCGGTGCTGATCCCGTCGCGGGTGGAGAGTGCCGAGGACAAGAGGAACGCCGTCGCGATGGGGGTGATCGTCCATGAGTGACGAACGGCTCATCCGCGTCGTCGCCCTGAACCCCGGATCGACGTCGACCAAGTTCGGCGCCTTCGAGAACGACACTCCTCTCTTTCAGGAGACGGTCCGGCATTCGGAAGAGGAACTCGTCCCCTACGACGGCCGGCCCCTGACGGATCAGCTCGACTTCCGGATGGAACGGGTCCGGGCCGCCCTCGATGCGAAGGGCCTCCCCGCCGCCGGTCTCGACGCCGTCGTCGGCCGGGGCGGCCTGTTGAAACCCCTTCCGAGCGGTACCTTCGAGGTGAACGACCGGATGCTCGCCGATCTCCGGGAGGCGAGGCGGGGGGACCACGCGTCGAACCTCGGCGCGCCGATGGCGGCGGATCTCGCCGCCGGGTCGAAGGGGGCGCGGGCGTTCATCGTCGACCCGGTGAGCGTCGACGAGTGGGAGCCGGTGGCTCGGCTCTCGGGCCTCGCCGGTCTCGACCGGGAGTGCCTCTCCCACGCCCTCAACACGAAGGCGGTGGCGAAGCGGTTCGCCCGTGAGACGGGGCGGCCGTACGCCGAGCTCCGGCTGGTCATCGCCCATCTCGGGAGCGGCACCTCGGTCTCGGCCCACGAGAACGGCCGGATGGTGGATGTGACGAACTCCCGGGACGAAGGGGCGTTCTCGACGGAGCGCTCGGGGACGGTCCCGGTGATGAAGCTGATCGATCTCTGTCTCTCGGGGGAGGTGACTAGAAAGGAGATGGGGGACCGGATCTTCCGCCGGGGGGGGATGGTTTCCTATCTCGGGACGAAGGACCTCCCGGCGGTGCTGGGCCGCATCCGAAACGGCGACGAGAAGGCGAAGCTCGTCTTCGACGCCATGATCTACCAGATCGGGAAGGAGATCGGAGCGTACGCGACAGTGCTCCGGGGGAAGGTGAACGGGATTCTCCTCACGGGGGGGATGGTCCACGAAGATGCGGTGGTGAGCGCCCTGAAGGAACGCATCGACTGGATCGCCCCGGTCCACGCTTTCCCCGGAGAGGACGAGCTGCAGGCGCTCGCCGAAGGCGCGCTCCGGGTGTTGCGCGGTGAAGAACACGCAATCGAATATGTGTGAGGGGGGAGTGCGTGTGATGCACACGCGCTCCCGAGAGAAAGCCCGGCGGGACGGGGAATCGGCATCGGGAGGGGCCGGGGCATAACCGGGGAGCTCATGGAAGATCTGCGCACCGCAGATTGCGCGCGTCCGGAGAATGGGAGGGTTATGACCCGCCGCACGACGAGCGTCCCAGCCTGCCCCGATCCCCTCCCTCCTCCGATCC
>JBDROZ010000003.1:0-64421 GCA_043809585.1 Candidatus Eiseniibacteriota bacterium | reverse complement strand
TATTCGTAACCACGGGCGGGTGGCCGGGGCTCGGGTGGGTGGGTGAGGCGGCGAGTTCGCGTGCGCACGCCGGGGACTAGGTGGTTTCAAGAAGCCCGAAGAGAGCGCACGCGATGTCTGAGCCGCCACACGCCCACCCGGGCCCCGGACAGGCCCTGCCCGTACGTTTGCTTTTGCAGGGCTGCCGCCCGCTCTCCCCCCACAGACGAAGAAGCCGGCCTTCCGGCCGGCTCCTCCGCAGGGATGTTCCAATCGACTTCTGGATTTCTCTCGCGAGAACGAGAGGGCCCGCGAGCTCTGTCGGCCGCGAGCCCCGGAAGAACGGAACCGGCATTCGGCGCAAGGGACGGGCGAGGCGGGTTACTGATTCCGGCCGAAGGAAACCGATTCCGTTATTCCGTTTTCTTCTTCGCCGCCTCTTCTTTAGAGGCGAAACGAAGGGGAGAAGATCCACCGTGTGACGCATCGCGTCACTGCCTTATGACCGACCCCTCCCCCGGCAGAGAGTTTGGCCACCTGAGCGTTACGGTTTCACTTCTCCCCTTGCAAAGTATACCAGATTCAGGCGGCTGGGGAGGGCCGATTTTCACATCAACCCCACACTTCCCACGATGTCTCGACCCAGATGCGGAGGGCCCGATCGCGCCCTCCCCTGTCGCCGCCCCGAGGGGATTCTCGGATAGTACGCTCGCCCCGTTGCCATTGCATGGGCGGTGCCAATCCGGCGAAAGGGATCTCCATTCACCAGACTCCGATTAATTCATTAAACCAGAGAAAGTTAAAGGGGCGAACCCGGCCGGTGACATTCACCAGATTCGCGGGTCCGCCCTCTGTCGTGCCAGATTGTCCGGGCCGCCAGCCGGAGTTCTTGCCTTTTGTCAAACCTCACAAATCAAACTTCACGCCCTGGGCCAGGGGAAGTTCTTTCCCCCAGTTAATTGTGCAGGTTTGCCGGCGCATGTACGCCTTCCAAGAATCGGAGCCCGCTTCCCTGCCCCCCCCCGTGTCCTTCTCGCCGCCGAAGGCGCCGCCGATCTCGGCGCCGCTCGTCCCGATGTTCAGGTTGGCGATGCCGCAGTCCGAACCACGATGGCTGAGGAAGGTTTCGCCCCGCCGGACGTTGTTCGTGAACATGGCGGACGAGAGCCCCTGGTCGACGGCGTTGTGCCATTCGATCGCCCGATCCAGGTCCTCGTAAGGGAAGACGTAGAGGATCGGCGCAAAGGTCTCGTCCTGGACGATCTTCGCCGCGGGGTCGATGCTGACGATGGTCGGCTCCACGAAATGGCCGGCGCCCTCTTTCCGCTTGCCGCCGGTGAGGATCTTGCCCCCCTCGGCTTTCGCCTGCCCGATCGCCTTCTCCATGGTGACCACGGCTTCCTCGTTCACGAGGGGTCCCATGAGGGTCTTCGTGTCGAGGGGATCGCCGATCGGGATCGATCCGTACGCCTTGACCAGGCTATGGACGAGAGTGTCGTGGATTTTTTTGTGGGCGAAGATTCGCCGGGTCGAGGTGCACCGCTGGCCGGCGGTGCCGACGGCGCCGAAGAGGATCGCCCGGGCCGTCATGTCGAGGTCCGCGCTTTCGTCGACGATGATCGCGTTGTTCCCGCCCAGTTCGAGGAGGCAGCGGCCGAGGCGCCCCGCGACGACCTCGCCGATGCGGCGGCCCATCCGGCAGGAGCCGGTCGCCGAGATGAGGGGAAGGCGGCGGTCGGCGATCATCTTCTCACCCACCGTGCTCCCCCGGCCGATGACGACGCCCGAGACGCCCCCCCAGCCGTTCTTGCTGAGCACCTCGTTCACCACGTTCTGGGTGCCGATGGCGCAGAGCGGCGTCTGGGAGGAGGGCTTCCAGATCATCGTGTCGCCGCAGACCATGGCGATCATGGCGTTCCACGCCCATACGGCGACGGGGAAGTTGAAGGCCGTGACGATGCCGATCGTCCCGAGGGGGTGCCACTGCTCGTACATCCGGTGGAGGGGGCGCTCGGAGTGCATGGTCTTGCCGTAGAGCTGACGCGAAAGGCCGACGGCGAAGTCGGCGATGTCGATCGCCTCCTGCACCTCGCCGAGACCCTCGGAGCGGATCTTGCCCATCTCGTACGAGACGAGGCGGCCGAGGTCGTCCTTCTTCTCCCGAAGGGCCTCGCCGATCTGGCGCACGATCTCGCCCCGCTGAGGCGCGGGGAGCATCCGCCACTCCTTGAAGACCTCCTGGGCCTTCCGCACGACCGTCTCGTAATCGTCCTCGGTCGCCTGGTTCACTTTGGCGATCGGTTTCTCGTCGGCCGGACAGAAGGTGACGAGTTCGCCCCCTTTCGTGTCGAGCCACTCGGCGTGGCACGCCCCGGAATTCACCTCTCGAATCCCGAGACGCTGCAAGAAGTCCTTCATCGCTCTCTTCCTCATTCCCGCGGGGATAGAAGGGTAACTATCTGTCCGGCATCGAGTTGCCGGACCGGTTCTGTGCCGGGACATTGAAAACGAGCCGCCCTAGCCAGCGGCTCCGACAAGTCTACCATCCCTCCCGAAATGGGGACAGACACTAGTTGACCGTGGCGCGGGGGACGGGGTGGGAGGTGCGGTTTCCGGCCGCACCGGGTGGACGGTCCCATGAGGGTGTGGCCGACGGCGGCGGCCATCCCGTCACCATCGTTCCGCGCGGCAAAAGCGAAGGCCGGTCCCCGATGGGAGACCGGCCCCGCTTTCGCCCTTGATTCATTCGCCGAAACTCAGTCGCGGAACAACTTCTTGACGGTTCCCCAGCTCGAACTCTCGGTCCCCGTGAACTCGCATTCCGAACAGTCGGAGACGACATAACCGCCGAGCGCGTCGCACTGGCCGGCAAGGACCTCGACGCACTGGTGCGCGTCGGGGATGCAGCAAAGCTCGGTCTGCGCCTGCCCGATGCAGTCCAGAATGAGCTGCTCGATGGCCGCCGCCGTGCCGTTCCCGTCCGCGGCGGTCTGGCCGTAGACGCCGCCGGAAGTCCCGGCGTAGTCGGTCATGATGGTCACGATATCGCCCGGATCGCCGAAGGTAGGAACGAACAGCGCGCCGATCTGAATGCCTGCCGCCGCCGCCTCGAGGGCCCGGTCATGAGCGTTCGGCATGTCGACTCCCGCATCGTAGAAGTCGTCGCAGCCGCCCGGCTGGGCGTCCGTCACGAGCACGACGACCCGGCAGCAGGTGTCCCGAAACGCCCCGGTCGTGAAATCGCCGATCTTCGTGCAGATCGTGCCCGGCTCGGTCAGCACCTCGCGGAGCGCCTCGTCGGAAGCCTCCGGAATGCCGACGCCGCCGGTGGCGATCAGATTGCCCACCGCCGTCTTCACGGCCGCCACGTTGAAGGTCAGGTCCTCGTCGACCTCCACTGTGTCCGAAAACGTCACGAGGGCCGCCTGGACGCTACCGCAGGTGGAGTCGGCCAAATCGATGATGTCTTCGATTCCGGCCGCCACGTTGGCGATCGCGCCGAACATGCTACCCGTGTCGTCGATCACGAGCACGAGATCGATGCAGTTGCAATCGCTATCGATGAGGGTCGGCGGCTGGTATTCGGAGACGCCCTCGCCGCGAGGGAGCGCCAATCCCGCTTCGTTCGGGCTGACGTCCGCCAGGCCCACACCGCCACTACAGAGGAATAAGACTCCGACGACTAACAGTATGCCGTTTCTCAAGTGAGCACTCTGCCTTTCTGGTTGCCGGACAGTTGCGTGGTTTTCCAGCGCTTTGGACGGCCAGGGGCGATCCGGACCTCGGGGGAGTTCTGGAGCTTCTAAGCAGAGCACTCTAGCATATTGATTAACCTATGGCAACCATTTAATTCTGGTTTGTTGGGGTGCCCGCCGTCGTCTTCATCCCCCGGACACCCGGGCACGCTTCCCGGCCGCAAGAAAGGCGCTAGCCTGGATTATGCATGAATCTCCGTTACGAGGGCTCGGATCGCCTGACGAGAAGCTGACTTGGACGAGCCGCCACCGGAGGCAAGGACCCGTCGGGCAGTTGGGCTTATCGCGCCCATCGAAGCGATAAGCCCTAGTGCCCGGGGGGGCTCCCCCGGCGCACTAACACTTCTCGCTCCGAGCGGTCGCGAGAAGATGAAAGTGCGCCACGGGCCCCGTCGAGGAGGCGGCGATGGAAAGGAGGCTTCGCAGGCGGCGATCCGAGATCGCAGTAGGAGGTTTGTGCATAATCCAGGCTAGGGACCTACACTAAGTGTGTCTCCCCGGAGAAGAGGAGGGTGGTGATGAAGAGGGCGAGGCCGAAGACGACCACTACCGTGGCTCCCGTCGGCAGATCGAGATAGAAGGACAGGATCATGCCGACGAGGCTCATGGCGACGCCGAAGATCCAGGCGCCGGGGAGTCGCCGCCGGCCCGTGAGTCCCGCGAAGGCGGTGAAGACCGACGGCACGATGAGGATCGTGAAGACGAGGAGAACGCCGGCGATCTGCACCGAACTCGTGACGACGAAAGCGAAGACGCCGTAAAAGAGGAAGTCCCAGACGAATAGGTTCATCCCCCGCCGCCTCGCCTCCGCCGGATCCCGGCTGACGATCTCGAGCCGGGAATGGGTGAGGGCGAGGAGGAGCCCGAGGGCGCCGTAGAGAACCGCCGTTTTCGCCACGTCCCCCCACCCGATCCAAAGGATGGTCCCGACCAATGCGTGCTTGATGTGTTCCGCGCCGTGGGGGACCCGGTCCGCGATCACCACCACCGCGCTCGACGCGAGCACGTAGGCGATCCCGATGACCGCCTCCTGGGGTACGATCCGAATGCGCTGCCGCGACCAGGAGAAGAGGGCCGCCGCGATGAAGGCGGAGACGAGACCGAGGCCGTATCCGAGGGGCGTGTCGTGATCGACCCCGACCAGCAGGCCGATGGCGGCGCCCAGGGCGGCAAATTGGGCCATGGCGAGGTCGACGAAGATGACGCCCCGCCGGAGCACGTGCCCGCCGAGGTAGGCGTGGATCAGAACGAGCACCACGCTCGCGGCGAAGGGGGCGGCCATGAGCCGCACCAATTCCATGTCAATTCTCCTTCGCCGCATCGAAGGCGGCGACGAGTGTATCGAACCAGGCCGTCAGGGTCTTCGTCCCCTCCCGGCTGTCCACCGACTGGGGGAGCCGCACCGCCCGACACCCGGTGCGGGCGGCGACCTTCTCGGGGACATCCGGGTAGGTCAGGTCGGAGTAGAGGATCCATCGGACCCCATCGGCCGCGATCGTGCTTTCCAGATCGGCGAGATGCCGGGGCGTGGGGGGGATGCCCGGCCGGTCCTCGATCTTCCCGAGGATCCGGAGGCCGAAGGTGCGCGCCAAGTATTCCCACTGCTGGTGGAAGGTCACCACCGCCTCGCCCTCGAGAAAGCCGAGCCGCCCTCTCCAACCCCGGAGCGCCTCCATCCAATGGGCGGTAAAGTGCTCCCGCCGCTCCTCGTAGTATGCCGCACCCTCGGGATCGAGAGTCGAGAGCCGCTCCGCCACCGCTTCCCCCAGCGCCGGATACACAGCCGGGTCGACGGTGAAGTGAGGGTTCCCTTCGGGATGGACGTCCCCTCCGCTCCGGTCGATCGCCCCCGTCGGCACTTCGAGGGGTTCGATGAACGTGCCGAGCTCCAGATACCCCGGCGATCCGGGGCGGACGCGCGGGTTCCGGGCTCCTTCGATGAGCAGCGGCAGCCATCCTACCTCCAGCTGAAGCCCGTTCGCGATGAGCAGGTCCGCCTTCATGAGACGGCGGCTGTGGCTCGGCTTCGCGGGGAGGACATGCGGGTCCTCGTTCCCCTTGGCGAGGACTTCGACCTCCACCCGCTCCCCTCCGATCTCCTCCGCGAGGGCGCCGATCTCGGCGAGCGTCGCCACCACCTTCAGCTTCGCCGAGGCGGGGGCGAAAACGCCGAACGCCAGAATCGCGGCGATGGAAGCGGCGAATACATGTCTTCTCATGGGTCCGCCCTCCTAGTACCGGTGCGCCGGGTGGCTGCCGATGGTGAAGTTGTACTGGAGCCGGCCCGCCTGCTCGTCGCTATCGCCGAAGTCCCGGTGAATCACGTCGAGCCGGATCGCCTGAAACTCGCTCGGCACGAAGGCGAGGGACCCGGTGAAGGTCGTGACGTCGGGGTTCTCCTGGTTCGTTTCCGAGAAGACGTCGCCCCCCTCCGATCCGGTGAATTCGTCGGACCGGAGGAAGTCGATCCGGGCGCCGGCCACGACCCGGCGGGTGACCCGGCCGAGGGCGTGCGCGTAGAAGCCGTCCTGATGGGGGTTCCAAGACTCGAGGTCCTCCATCCGGCGGAACCACTCGCTCTGAATCTCCAAGGTCCTCGGGTTTCTCCCGGTTCCGCTCCACTTGAAGGTGAGATCGGCCCCGGTGAAGTGACGGCGCCCGCCGCGCAGTGCGTCGCCGCCGGCATAGGAGACTCCCAGATCGACCGTCGCCCGGTCTCCCGCCTCCCACAACTGCCGGATTCGCGCCCCGCCTCCCCACTCGTTCTCCGGGATCTCGTGGTCGCCGTAGACGGTCTCGATGGACGGGAACCCGTAGGCGATCACTTCGGCGTACCAGGGGAGGGGCGTCAGCCAGCTCGCCTCGACCACCGCGCCGTTCAGGCCGTGTTCGCCGAGCAAGGCGTCCCAGGCGTAGGGACGCTCCACGAAGGGGAACTGGTGGGTGTGGTAGGCGTTGTGCTTGCCGAACTCGAAATACGCTTTGCCCGCCCGGAGACCGAGGCCCCGGGGGAGCGAGATCAGGCGGACGAACCCTTCCTCGAGCTCGAAGCCGTCCGTGCCGTGCATGGCGAAGACGAAATCCGCCTTCGCGTAGGGGTCGATGATCGACGTGAGCCGCAGCTCCGTCTCCTGGACGGCGAAGCCGTCCCCGGCGGCCCCGTGGTCGTGGCCCGCCTCGGACCCGGAATCGGGCTCCACCGTCGTCTCCCCGAGACCCGAGCGATAGAGAAGGAGCGCGTTGACGCTGACGGCGGGGTTGAAGTCGCGGGAAACGCCTGTCGCCGTGGCGCTCGCCCTGGCGGCCGGAGGCGAGCCTATGAGAAGAAGGATGATGACGGCGGCCGTTGCCGCCGGAATAGTCTTGCCCATGGAACGTTCCTCCCGGTTGCGAGATCCGCATTCACGAACCGCCCCTCCCAAGGGCGGACGGCGATCGTCGAAACGGATCAGCGCGAGGGAGGACCCCGGTTCACCAGACGGGGACCGTCGATGGGGACGGGAGCCGGAGCGGGGGGCGCCGGCGCGAGGGGGCGGGAGACAAGGGGGGAAGGAACAACCGCCCCGGCCGTGAGAATCGCGTCGCCCCCCCGATGGGCCGCGAGGCAGATCGGGCATCTCTCGTGGTCGGCGCCATCGACGCCATGATCGTGGGGAACCGGCAGGGGCGCCGCCGCGACCAGGAGTACGAGAAAGAGGAAAGGCGCCAGGCCCGGAGCGGTGCGGAGGACTCTCATGCCCCGGAAAATATAGGGAGCGGCGGCAAAGCGCAAGAGGAGAAGGAGACCGCGGACGGATCGCCCGGGAGCCAGGGGGCTAGGGCGGAGCGGCGAATTCCGCAGCGCGCCGGCCTCAGCCTGTGTGGCGGATTTCGTTAGGGTCAGACACCGGCGTCTGACCCCGGCTGGGAGAGGAACCGAATGGTGCCGGCGGTGGCGTCGACGAGGGCGTCCCGGAAGATCGGCAGTTTGCTCGCGGGGACGGCGAAGCGGATGCGGGCCTCTTCGCCGTAGTGGGACTCGTCGGCGAGGGCCCCGTACCTCTCGGCAAGGCGGAGGACGGCGCTTGCCTGCGGGTAGGTGAAAGACACTTCGAGAGGCTTCCGGAGAACGCGCTCTCCGATCGTCGCGGCTTCGAGGGCGAGGCCGGCGCACTCGCCGTAGGCGCGGATGAGGCCCCCCGTCCCGAGTTTGACCCCGCCGAACCACCGGATCACGGCGATCCCGCCGTCCGACACTCCCGAGCGCTCCAGGACCTGCATGATCGGCGTCCCCGCCGTCCCGGAAGGTTCCCCGGCATCCGCCATCCTCCGCGCCTCCTCTTGTCCGTGCCCCACGCGCCAGGCGAAACAGACATGGGTGGCGTCGAAGTGCTTCTTCCGGAGCGCTTCGATCATCTCCTCCGCGACCTCGACCGTCGGGGCGGGGAAGGCGAGGCCGAGGAACCTCGATCCCTTCACCTTCGTCTCCGCCGTCCCGCCCGCGTCGACGGCGCGGTAGATGTCCGGATCCCTCCCCATGCCTTATCCCTTGCGCTTTGCCCGGCGGGCCCCTACTTTACCAGTACCGAAAGGAAATCATGCCCATGAGCTTTGGAGTCGTCGAAGCGCTGCCGCCTCTCTTCGTGCTCTTCTTTTCCATCGTGGTCCACGAGTTCGCTCACGGCTACGTGGCGAACCGTCTCGGAGACCCGACGGCGGAGAAGGCCGGGCGCCTTACCCTGAACCCCCTCGCCCACGTCGACATCGTCGGGTCTGTCCTCGTCCCCCTCGCCCTCATCGCTACCGGAAGCCGGTTCCTGTTCGGGTGGGCGAAGCCGGTGCCGATCAACCCGACCCATTTCCGTGACCCCATGGTGGGTATGGCGAAGACCGGAGCGGCAGGTCCCGCGTCGAACCTGATCCTGGCCTTCGTCGCGGCGATCCTCTACCGGCTCGGACTGGGCGGGTTCGGGAGCATCGCCTCGAACTTGCTCAGGTACGCGATCGAGATCAACGTGCTTCTCGCCCTCTTCAATCTGATGCCGATCCCGCCCCTCGACGGCTCGCGGGTGATCCTCCCCTTCGTGCCCCGGAGCGTCGCGAAGGTCTACTGGGACCTCGAACCGTACGGCATGTTCATCGTCATCGGACTTCTCGTGACAGGCGGCCTCTGGTTGATCATCACTCCCTTCCTCGCGATCTTCCGATCGATCTTTTTCGGAATCGCCGGCCTCTGAACCCGCGGAGCCCGAGGGATTCCTGCTGCGGTTCGCGAGCGCGGGCTGCGAGGCCTCCTTTCCTCTGTTCATTCTTCCTGTAGGTCGTGGCCGGAAGCGATTTCGTAGCGAGGAAGTCGGCCGCGTCGGCGAGAGGCCGACTCGGACGAGCCGCTCGCGGAGGCGTAGCCTTCGCTACTTCGAGCAAGCGGCGACGGAGAGGAGGCCTCGCAGCCCGGGGACGGCTTCCGCAGTAGAAATCGCTTCCGGTCACGGCCTACTTCACGATCTTGCTGATCTTCTTGAACTCCTCCGTGCCCGACACCTCCAGCATCTCGAAGAGGGCCATCTCGACGGTGGCGAGGATGGCGCCCATCGACACCATCCGGGCGACCGCCGTCTTCCGGTCGATCTTGCGGCGGGAGGAGACGCCGTCCACGAGGAGGTGCACCCGGTACCCCTTCTCGAGCAGGTCCCGGGCCGTCTGGTAAACGCAGACGTGGGCTTCGATGCCGCAGAGCAGGACCTCCTTCCGCCCGGTCTTCTCCACCGCCTCCACGAAGGAACCCTCCCCGCAACAGGAGAAGGTCGACTTCACGATCGGCTCCCACCGGTCGAACTCCTCCTTCAAGAGCCGGTTCGTGGGCCCGAGTCCCTCGGGATACTGCTCGGTCACCACCACGGGCACACCGAGCACCCTGCAACCGCGGATCAGCTTCGCCACCGCCTCCGTCACTTCCTCGTGCTTCCGGATATGGGGGAGCAGCCGGTCCTGAACGTCCACGACCACCACGACCGCGTTCTCTCTCTTCAGCATGGGGATTCGTTCTCCTTCATGAAGTACGCGAAGCCGGTTCGTCTCGGACGGAGCATACTCGATCGGGCGTTCCCCGCTCCAGTCTGCCGGGGTTCCCGCCCCGCTACCCCGCCGTTGCCCTTTGCGCTACAATGAGTCCCGTCGGCCGGGCCGGGACCGGTGGCCCTCAGGGGTCCCCCGTCACCTGCCGATCCGAAGAAGGGGGCGCCGCGCCCCGGAGGAGCGCATCGTCCATGACCGCTTCCGTGAACATCCTCGGGATTTCGGCGTTCTATCACGACAGCGCCGCCGCCCTCGTCCGGGACGGCCGCATCGTCGCCGCCGCCCAGGAGGAACGGTTCAGCCGCAAGAAGCACGACTTCCGATTCCCGAACCGGGCCGTCGGGTCTTGTCTCCGGCAGGGGGGGATCACCGCGAAAGACCTCGACTTCGTCGTCTTCTACGATCGCCCTTTCACGAAGTTCGAGCGTATCCTCGAAACCTACCTGGTGACCGCCCCCCTCGGCGTCCGTTCCCTGATCAAGGCGATCCCTCTCTGGCTGAAGCAGAAGCTGTTCATGAAGGACCTGATCCGGAAAGAGCTCGACTACGAAGGGAAGATCCTCTTCACGGAGCACCACGAGTCCCACGCGGCCTCCGCCTTCTTCCCGTCCCCCTTCGACGAGGCGGCGTTCCTCACCATCGACGGCGTCGGCGAGTGGACGACCACGAGCTACGGCGTCGGGCGGGGGAACGATTTGCGCATCCTGAAGGAGATCCATTTCCCCCACTCCCTCGGCCTTCTCTATTCGGCGTTCACGTACTTCACCGGCTTCAAGGTAAACTCGGGCGAGTACAAGGTGATGGGTCTCGCCCCCTACGGCGAGCCGAAATACGTGGACGCGATTCTCGAACATCTGATCGACGTCAAGGATGACGGATCCTTCCGTCTCGACCTCCGCTACTTCAACTATCTTTCGGGCCTCAGCATGACGAACCGGCGCTTCGCCGATCTCTTCGGCGGGCCGCCCCGCAGGCCGGAGAGCGATCTCACGCCCCGGGAGATGGATCTCGCCCGATCGGTCCAGGAGGTGGTGGAGATGGTGATGATGCGGATGGCCCGGACCGTCCACCGGGAGACGGGGATGAAGAACCTCTGTCTCGCCGGCGGCGTCGCGCTGAACTGCGTCGCCAACGGCAAGATCCTCCGGGAAGGCCCCTTCGACGACATCTGGATCCAGCCGGCGGCGGGCGACGCGGGGGGCGCCCTCGGCGCGGCCCTCTTCGGCTGGCACCGCTATCTCGGAAAACCCCGTCCGTCCCCCGCCGGCCGGGACGCCCAGCGCGGATCATACCTAGGCCCCCGGTTCGAGGACGAGAAGATCCGGGCCTTTCTGGAGAAGAAGGGGGCGGCCTTCGAGCGCCTCGAAGACGACGCCCTCTTCGACCGCGTGGCGGAACTCCTCGCCGCCGAGAAGGTGGTCGGCTGGTTCCAGGGGCGCATGGAGTTCGGCCCCCGCGCCCTCGGTTCCCGTTCCATTCTCGGCGACCCGAGGTCGAGGACGATGCAGTCGGTGATGAACCTGAAAATCAAGTACCGGGAGTCGTTCCGCCCCTTCGCGCCGACGGTCCTCGCCGAGCGGGCGAGCGAGTGGTTCGAGATCGACCGGGAGAGCCCGTACATGCTTCTCGTCGCCCGGGTCAAAGAGGAGAAGCGGATCCCCATGACCGAGGAGCAGCAGCGCCTCTTCGGCATCGCGAAGCTGAACGTGCCCCGCTCCGAGGTGCCGGCGATCACCCACGTCGACTACTCGGCGCGCCTCCAGTCGGTGTCGGCGGAGACGAACCCCCGCTATCATCGGCTGATCGACGCCTTCCGCGGGAAGACGGGCTGCCCCGTGGTGATCAACACATCCTTCAACGTGCGGGGCGAGCCGATCGTCTGCACGCCGGAAGACGCGTATCTCTGCTTCATGCGGACCGAGATGGACTACCTCGTGATGGAGAACTACGTCCTCGACAAGACGAAACAGAAACCGCTGGACGGGGACTCGGACTGGCGGTCCGAGTTCGAACTGGATTGAGGCCATGACGCCGAACGCGCCGGACCGCAAAGAGCTCCGTAAGTTCTCGATCGCCCTGATCGTGGTGGCGGGCGGGATCGGGTCGGTCTGGCTCTGGAGGGACCACCGGACCACGGCCTTCGTGTTCTATCTCTTTGCCCTCTGGGGGCTCCTCTCGGCGCTCCTCTTTCCGCCCTTGGTCCGTCCGGTCCACTGGGTCCTGACGAAGATCGCCCGCGCCCTCGGCTGGTTCAACACGCGGCTGATCCTGATCGTGATCTTCTATGTTCTTTTCACGCCGATCGGTCTCCTCCTCCGCCTGCTCGGAAAGGATCTCCTCGACAGGAAGATCGATCCGGAAGCCGGGACGTACTGGATCGACCGTGAGAAGGAAGAGTTCGACCGGAAGCGCTACGAAAGACAATTCTGAAAGGCAGGAACCGTCGAGAGCCCGAGGGCCGGTCAGCGTCCCCGGAGGGCATTCTGCCGGAGCAGGTGATCGGCGAGGGTGATCGCCATCATCGCCTCCACGATCGGGACGGCCCGGGGAAGGACGCACGGGTCGTGGCGTCCTCGGGGACGGATTTCGGCGATCTTCCCCTCCCGGGAGACGGTCTTCTGCATCTTGGCGATCGTGGCGGTCGGCTTGAAGGCGATCCTCACCACGATGTTCTCCCCGTTCGAGATCCCCCCCTGCACGCCGCCGGAGCGGTTGGACGACGTCCCGATCCGCCCTTCCTTCGGCACGAACGGGTCGTTGTGCTCCGACCCCTTCAGTCGGGTGGCGGAGAACCCCGAGCCGATCTCGAAACCCTTCGTGGCGGGGATGGAGAGGAATGCCTTCGCGAGGTCCGCGTCCAGCTTGTCGAATACCGGCTCGCCGAGACCGGCCGGCACCTTCCGGGCCACGCACTCGATGACGCCGCCGAGGGAATCGCCCGCCTCCTTCGCCTCCCGGATCAACTCCGCCATCCGCCGGCTCGCCTCCCCGTCCGGACACCGCACCTCGCTCTGCTCGACGTCCTGGAACTTCACCCGGTCCGGGTCGACGGTCGCGTCGATTTCGTGGACCGACTTGACGTAGGCGATGATCTCCGTCTCCGCCTCCCGATGGAGGATCTTCCGGGCCACTACGCCCGCGGCGACGCGTCCCACCGTCTCCCGGGCGCTCGCCCGGCCGCCCCCCTGCCAGTTCCGGATTCCGTATTTCGCCTCGTAGGTGAAGTCGGCGTGAGAGGGGCGGTAAACGTCGCGGAGGTCTTCGTACTCTCCGGGCCGGGCGTCCTGGTTTTCCACGAGGAGGAGGATCGGCGTTCCGAGGGTCTTCCCCTCGAAGATCCCCGAGTAGACGCGGACCAGGTCGGTCTCCTTCCGCTGGGTCGTGAGCGCGCTCTGCCCCGGGCGGCGGCGGTCGAGTTCGGATTGGATCTCCGCCTCGTCCACCTCGAGCCGCGGGGGACAACCGTCGATCACCACGCCCACGCCGCCGCCGTGGGACTCGCCCCAGGTGGTGACCCGGAAGAGGTGCCCGAATGTATTGCCCATGGGGCTTCTCCTCTCCGCTAACGCCGTGCCGGGAGCAGGGCGACCGGGACGGGGGATAGCCGGAGGAAATGGTGCCCGTCCTCCTCCGTCCCCGCCGGGCCGCCGTAGTGCATGGGCACCGCGAGTTCCGCTTCCATGTCGCCGGCGGCGAGGGCCGCCTCCTCGGCGTTCATCGTGTACGAGCCCCCCACCGGGAGGAGGGCGATCTGGCAGCGTATCTCCGCCATCTCCGGAATCCGGTCCGTGTCGCCGGCATGGTAGATCGTCCGGCCGTCCATCCGGAACAGGAACCCGACCCAGCCGTTCAGACGGGGGTGGTGGGGCCGCTCCTTGTTGTACGCCGCCACGGCCGTGACGTCCACCCCTTTCGCCGTCGTTCTCCCGCCGGGCGCGATCACCCGGCAGGGCCGGCCGATCTTCCTCGCCCCGTCCGCCACGGTCACGATCTCCGCGCTCTCGATCCCCGGGATCCGGGCGAGGTCGGAGGGGGAACAATGATCGTAATGGGGATGGGTGACGAGAACGAGGTCCGCCGGGGGGTGAGGGCCGGGACCGAGATTCCACGGATCGATGTAGACCGTCTTCGATCCGTCGACGCGGAAGGAGGAGTGCCCGAGCCAGCGAAGGCCCCCGGCCAGGGAGGCCGGTCCGGAGGGGCCGGGGAAGCATGGGCCGTTCGGATTCATGAGGTCGCCTCGACGGGCCGAAAGAGCGCGAAAGGGGGCTAGTCGGCGCCCCCGCGCTCCGAAGAGTATAGGGGCTCCGGGAGGGGGGCGTCAACGGCGGCCTCCCGACCTTGAGTCCCCTCCCGGCGCGTGATACGATCCGCCTTCGAACGGCCGGGTCCCGGCGCGGACGATAACGAAGAGGTGCCGAGTCGATCTCGGACCGAGCCTGAATCCGAGAGGAGAGGAGTGCGGCGAACCATGCGATACCGATCGACGGCCGGGAGGACTATCCTCCTCGGGGCCGCCCTGGTCTTCCTGGCCGGATGTGGGAAGAAGGGGGGCGGTGAGGGGAAGGAGATCAAGACGATTCCGGATTCGCTTCAGTCGTTCAGCCAGAAGATCGAATGGCTGATCCCCAAGTCCTTCGAGTCCCTCGAGTACGCCTGTCTCAACAAGGCCGACATGGAGATCGACGCGGCGATCAACCTGAACCGGTACGTTCCGCCCGCCGTCTACTTCGACATGTTCCGGGACATTTCCGCCACCCACCGGAACCTGTACTACGGATGGGAGGGATTCAGCGCGGTCTACCCGATCGATCCGTCACTCCCCGTCGATTCCACTCTCACCCTCATGCAGCTGGAGGCGCGGAGCCGACTGACCGAGCAGATCCGGCTCGTCGAGGAGCAGGTTTCCAACATCACGGACGAGGTCCAGCGGAACAACGTGGAGAAGGACCTGGAGGCGATGAAGCAGAGCCTCGATCACGTCGAGTCGGAGGGGGTCTCCCTTTACGGCGGCGAGGTGCGGGCATTTCCGGAGGACCTGAAATCACTGATGTTCCTGCCCGAGGGTCTGATCCGGGTCATCTTTCCCGGCGTCCCGTCCGAGGGGAGCTGGGTCCGCATGTCCCCGTTCCGTTTCGAGAAGTCGAAGGAGATGGAGCAGGCGCCGGCGCAGGTCCCCCGAGGTTAGCCTTGGCCCCGCCGGGCCATCGCACCTCTGACGCCGGCCCGGGGTCCGCTCCGCGCCGGTCAATCGCGGACGGGCCCGAGGAGGGGAGGCAATCGTCCGATGGCAGGGAAGAAACGCCTCGGCCGGATCGGTTGGCTGATTCTCGCCCTCTTCCTCGCCGCCTGGGCCGTCGACCTGCACCGGGACATTCGGGACCGGGACGGGTTCTCCTGGATGGACCCCGCCCAGTATCACGACTTCGCCTCGGTCCTCCGGGAGGGGGGGGCGCCGGCGGGCGGTTTCTCGGTCGCGTCCGCATTCCCCTATCTCGTCGTTCCCTTCCTCGCCGTGAAGGACACCCCCGCGGCGGCCCTCCACGTGAATCTCTTCGCCGCGCTGGTCCTCGCCGCCTCCCTCGTCCTCCTCGTCCGTTCCTTCGGCCTCCGGACCACGCCGGCCTTCCCCCTCGTGCTGGTTCTCGGCGCCCCTCTGCTCCTCGGCCTCTCCCGGGAACTCTACACCGAGTTTACTCTGACGGCGGCGGTCGCCCTCGCTTTCGCGGTCTGGTTCCGCACCGACCGATTCCGGAGGGCGCCTTTCGCGCTCCTTTTCGGGGCGCTCTTCGCCGCCGGACTTCTGATAAAGATGACCTTCGCCCTCTTCTTCTTGGGGCCCGTCCTGTTCGAAGGGGTGTCCGCCCTACGGGCGAGGGAGGGGCGGCGGCTGGCCCTCCTCGCCGCCGCGACCCTCCTTCCGGCCGCCGCTGTGGTCCTCGGGATCCGATTCGCCGCTCCCGAGTCGTTCCGATACTATCTCTCCCTCGGCAACACCCGGATTCCGATCATGAGGCTCCTCGGGCCACCCGACCGGCTCTCCCTCGATTCCCTCCTCTACTATGCCGTGCAGACGGGCCGGACCGGGCTCTGGTTCCTGGCGTTCCTTCTGGTCGTCCCCTTCGCCCTTCGCCGTCGAGTCGGCGGGCGCAAGACGGGGCCGCTCCGGGACCGATTCATCGTTCTCTGGCTCTGGTGGCTCGTCCCCTGCCTGGTCCTGACGATGCAGGTCGTGAAGGAGCCCCGCCACATGGCTCCCTGCCTGGTGCCGGCCCTTCTCCTCGTCACCGCCGGCATCGAGAGGATCCGGGGGAGGCGTCTCCGGCCGGCCCTCGCCGCGGCGGCCGTGGCCGTCGCCCTCGCCCAGTATCTCGCGGTGACTCGGGATCTGGTGGATTTGCCTTACCGGATGACCGGGCCCCTCGAGGCGAAGAGGATCGAGCTTTCCATGGTCGCCGCGGACGCGGAAAGAGACCGGCACCGGACATCTCCGGGCGGGAGCATCGACATCTACCGCTGGCGGTTCACGAAGAGCATCGCCCTCGCCGGCTTCGGGCCGAACGAGGCTCTGGGGCTCACCTGGTACTTCGCCCCGGCCGTGTCGTACGACCTCGACCTGCCCCAGTGGGAGAGGGGGAGGGAGCGGGCGTACGAGCGGTTCGAGGACCTCTTCTACTTCCCGGCGATCAACGCGTACAACCGCCGGGCGACTTGGCCCCGGGCCTACGGGACCCTGGACCGGGACGTTGTGACGGACCTCGCCGACTACATGCTGGTCCGGGGGCCCGCCGGGGCGCTCGCCGCCCGGCTCTACCCGCAGCACCAGGAGATCGGCCGTTTCCGAAACGGCTCGGTCCGGCTTCTCGCCCGCCGGTCCGCCTCCCCCGAATCGTACCGGGAAAGGTACGCCAGGGAGTTTCTCCGCCGCGCCATCCCCCCGGACCCGGTGGAGAGGAACACGATCTACTTCTCCCTCTTCATGGTCGAGCGTCTCCGGGGCAGGATCCCCGACCGGGAGCGGCTCCTCGCCGGCTTTCCGGAGGGATTCGCACCGGGATGGGAGAGGCGCAACATCTTTTGGATCGCCCACGATTTTCCGCTCCGGACCCTCGCGGAAGGGGCGTACAGGGATCATCTCGCCGGCCGCCTCTAGAGACGATTCGGGGTCAGTTTCGAAAAAAACCGGCGGGTTCTTCACCTGCCGAACCGAGAACCGGAGAAGAATCTCCCCGGGCATATTCTTATAACCTGTTTTTTTATAACACGTTGACGGGATTCCCCGGAAGTCAAAAAAATGTGAGCATTTATGTTGACATGCGGGAAGGCCGATGGTATTCTAGGCCTGACCTTAACGTAAGGGTTAGGGCTGGAGGTGACCGATGGATCGCTGCCTCAAAGTGGGAGAACTCGCCCGGGAGAGCGGAAAGAGCGTTCGGGCGATCCATCTGTACGAGCAGATGGGGCTTATCTCCGCGTTGGGGCGGACTAAGGGTCATTACCGGATTTTCGCCGAGTCGACTTTGGAGCGGCTCGAGTGGATCACCCACCTCCAGGCGTTCGGGCTCTCCCTCACTCAGATCCAGGAGCTGATCGGATCGATCGGCGAGGTCCGGGTCGGACGCGAGGCGATGGCGCGGATGCGCGAGATGTACGCGGAGAAGCGGGACCAGATCGGGAAGACGATCCGGACTCTTCAGAGTCTGGAGAAGGAACTGGACCGATCGCTTCTCTATCTCGAGGTATGCCGGGAGTGCGATGCCCCGAAACCGAAAGAAGCGTGCGTGGACTGCGCCCGGGAGCGCCCGGTGGAGAAACCGTCGCTCGTGCGGGGGCTGCACGCGGATATCGGCTGGGTGGATCTTTCCCAGCGGGCCGCCCTTTCGACCCCGGGCGCGGAGGGAACCGCGCCGGCGTCCGGAGGTTCAACTCCCACGGATCATAGCGAGTTTCGCTCCCCGTAGATTGACACCCCCTGGCCGCGGCGCCCGCGGTCCGTAGATCGGAGCGTGATGTGAGAATGGACTACTCGAGCCGCTCTTCCGGAGCCCAGGAAGACAAGGCGATGACCCTCTACCTGAGGGAGATCCAGAAGATTCCGACGGTTCCCGAGGAAGAGAAAGGGGGCCTTGCCAAGCGGGCCCGGGAAGGGGACGAGTCGGCCATGCACGCCCTCGTGCTCGCCCACCTTCGCTTCGTGGTCTACGTGGCCAAGAAGTACATGAATCGCGGCCTCCCGCTGTCGGACCTGGTCAATGAAGGAAACATCGGCCTGATCAAGGCGGTGAAGAAGTTCGACGAGTCGCGTGGCTTCAAGTTCACGACTTACGCGGTCTGGTGGATCAAGCAGCGCATGCAGCAGGCGGTGATCGAGAACTCCCACGCCATCCGCCTTCCCATGAACAAAGAGATCCTGCTTCAGAAGATGTCGAAGCACATGAACAACTATTGGAAGACCTTCCATCAGGAGCCGACAGTGGCCGAGCTCTCCGAGGCGATGAACCTCTCCGAATACGACGTCTACAACCTGATGGGAATCAGCAGCCGGTTCCTCTCTCTCGAAGGCCCGGAGGATTTCGACGGCGAGAACAGCCTTCGGGACTACGTGAAGGACGAGAAGGCCGCCCCCCCCGACGCGGACCTTCTCGAGACCCGGATGCAGAGCCATGTGCGTGAAATCGTGGACACGCTGACCGAGCGGGAGGCGGAGGTCGTGCGGCTCTATTTCGGCATCGATTCGGACCGCACGCTCAATCTGGAAGAGATCGGCGGACGGATGAGCCTCTCCCGGGAGCGGGTCCGGCAGATCAAGAAGAAAGCCCTCGAGAAGCTGGCCAATGGATCGAGGGGCGAGTCCTTGCGGGCCTACTTGATGGCCTGACGAGCGCGAGACCGAGACCCTCCCCCGGCAGGCGAGGCTCGGATCCATAGCCCGGCGAAGTCTTCATGACCTCGCCGGGTTTTTTGCATCTCATTGGATATACCCGAGGGCGCGGAGGCGCTCCACCGTGGTCTCGTCGAGCGCCTCTTCCTCTCCCTGCCGGTCGAGCCGGGCCCCCTCGAAGGCGCTCCGGAGGGCGTCGATCTCCGCGAGGAATTCGGCGGTCTTCTCGGGGAGCGTCCCGGCGAGGTTCTCCTTCTCCCCCGGGTCGCCCACCAGATCGAAGAGCCACGGACCGCCCGGCCCCCGAATCAGCTTGAACCCGTCCTTCCGGAGGCTGTCGTATCGCCAACCGCTCCACTCGATCTCGCTGTACGCGGGGCGGTCTTCCCCTCCACGCCCCGCTTCGAGGAGGCCGGCGAAACTCTCCCCCTGGAGTCCGGCGGGGGCGGGAACGCCGAGAAGATCGAGAAAGGTGGGCATGAGGTCGACGATCCGGACCGTCCCGTCGATCCGCCCCCCCGCCGGGATTCGTCCGGGCATCACCACCGCCAGGGGGACGCGAAGTTCTTCGTCGAAGAGCGAGTGGCCGTGTCCCCACATGCCGTGCTCGTAGAAGGTCTCCCCGTGATCGGCCACGATTACGAGAAGGCTGCGGTCCGAGACCCCGCTCTTCCGGAGGCGCTCCACGAGCCGGGCGATCTCCCCGTCGAGGTAGAGAATCTCCCCGTCGTACCGGTCCACCATGTTCCGCCGCTCCGGCTCCGGAAGGGGGCGGGCGGCGCTCTTCGGGGAGAAGAGCCCCGCCGTGGGCGGGTGGTTGACCACGGACTCGCCCCGGTAGTCGCCGGCGAACTTCGCGTCGAAGGGGGGCGGCGGGTCGTAGAGGGAGTGGGGCTCCAGAAAATGAAGGTAGGCGAAGAAGGGCTCCCTGCCGCTCCCCTCCCCGAGCCACTCCAGGAACGGTTCGATCACCTGGGAGGCCGATAGCTCGGACACCTCGGGGTGGACGCTCCAGAACCACCGCTGTTCGAAGTCGACCATCCGGTCCAGCAGCCACTCGGCGGGGGCTGAGCGCCCGAACCGCCGGCAAATCCGCTGCAGGAGGTATCCGACCTCGTTCTTCGTCGCCGTCACCAGGGGGAGGGTAACCAGCCGATCGAAACCTTGGTCGAATCCGAAGACCGGCGTGATGAACGTGTTCGCGCTGGCCCCGAAGGTCCGGTAGCCGGCGCCGCCGAGCACCTCGGCGAGGGTGAGGGCGGACCGGGGAAGCCCCGAGTTTCCCACCGCCGTGTGGCTCGCCGGGTAGAGCGACGTGAGCAGCGAGGCGCAGGACGCCTTCGTGTGGGGCGCCTGGGTGACGAGACCGGTGAGAATCGTCCCCTCCCCGGCGATCCGGTCGAGGGCGGGCGTCGTGGCGCGTCCGTAGCCGCTCCAGGAAACGTGATCGTTCCGGAGCGTGTCGATCATGAGGATGATCAGATTCGGCCCGGACGCCCCCCCTTTCTTCTCGCCCGCCCCCGCGCCCGGCCGCTCCCGGGAGGCGAAGGCCGCCGCGAGAATGATCGCCGCCGTCGCCCCGAGCCGGAGCGCCCCCGCCCGCCTCAGCGCGGGAGGAGGCCGCCGGGCCCCGTCACGGGCGAAGAGGGCCACGAGAAGAACGCAGAGGACGAGGAGGACGAGATCGAAGGCGATGCTGGACGGGTCCGACTCGCCGGGCAGGAAGAACCGGTTCCCGATCGTCACCAGAAGGATGAAGAGCGTCACGGGAACGAGCAGGGCAAAGGGGCGCCGGCGGAGGGACCCCGAAGGGAGAAGCCGTGACAGGATGCCGAAAAGGAGACCCGACGACGCTCCGAGGATGGCGTACTGGAGGGTGGTCATGAGAACCAGGTAGTTCGGAAGGGTGATGCTCCGCACGACCCGGGTGAGCAACATCCCGTCGGCCAAGCCCGCCGCCGCCCCCAGCGTCATGCCGGAGAGAAGCCAGAGAATGGGGCCCGCCCCCGCTCCCTTCGCCTCGCTGCCCCGTCCGCTCACTGTCCCGTCTCCCCTTCGGCCCCGCCGGTCGAATCCTCCCCGTCGGAAAGGTAACCGAGAGCCCGGAGGCGATCCACCTCTTCGTCCGTGAGCTTCGCCTCGCCCCCCTCGTCGTGCCGGGAGGCGAAGGCGCGCATCTCCGACTGCCACGGACCGAGAAGGCCGAGCATCTCCCCCATCTGATCAAGCCGCTCCGTCTCGATCGGCCTCTGCTCCCGCGGGTCCGAGGAAAGGTCGTAGAGGAAGTTGATCCGCCGGGCGGCCGCGCTGATCAACTTGTACGGCCCCCGCCGCACCGCCCACCACGGCTCGCTTCTCTTCTCCGTCCGTCCCGACGGCCCGCGGCCGTAGAAGGTCGTCACCAGCTCTTGGAAGAAGGGGGGCCGCACCGTCCCTGCGGGGGCCCCGAGATCGATTCCGTGGTTCGCGGGACCGTCGATCCCGGCGGCCGCGGCGAGCGTCTCGTAGAGGTCGATCAGCCCGGCGAGGCGCCCGTCCTCCGCCGGCGGCCTCGAGTCCGCCCATTTCACTACGAGGGGGACGTGGACCGACTCGACGAACAGGTTGTTCTTGTGACCTTTCGTCCCGTGCTCGAAGAACTCCTCTCCGTGGTCCGCCGTGACCGCCACGATCGTGTTTTCCCAGAGGCCGAGCTCCTCCATGAGGGCGAAGAGGCGCCCGAGGAGATCGTCGGTGCACCGGATCTCGCCGTCGTACTGGGCGATCATCCACTTCAGGTCCGCCGGGTCCATGTTCGGGTGGATTCGGGGGTTTCTCTCGAAGCCGGTGGCGTCGAAGGGGACGGCGCCGGGGGCCGTGAACATCGTGTCGTACGGCGGGGGAGGGATGAAGTCGTAGTGGGGATCCCAGAGATAGGCGAAGAGGAAGAAGGGGCGCTCTCGGCCCGGCCCTTCCCGGAAGTAGGCCGTGAGGAGCCGCTCCATCTCCGGATTGGTCACGTCTTCGTGGGCGCCCTCCTGGGTGGCTGCCGAAGGGGAGTCGTCGTAGATCTCGAAGCCCTGGCTTAGACGGTGGGGCGTCCGGAGGAAAGGCCCGCTCACGAAGCCCGCCGTTTCGTAGCCGGCGTCCCGGAAGAGCTCGGCCAGGGTGACGTACGAATCGGCGAGCCGATGGCGGGGCTCGATGACCCGGTGGGCGGACGGGTAAAGTCCGGTGAAGAGGGTCGCGTGGGAGGAGAGAGTCCAGCTCGTTACGGCGTGGGCGTCCCGGAACAGGGTCCCCTCCCGGGCGAGCCGGTCCAGGTTCGGCGTCGTCTCCGGAGCGTATCCATAGGCACCCACGTGGTCCGCCCGGAGCGACTCGACGGTGACGAGAAAGACGTTCGGCCTCGGCCCTTCCTCGAGGCCGCCGCATCCGGCGGTGATGAAGAAGAGCGCGGCGATCCCGACCGCCGCGCTCCCTCGTTGGATTCTCCGGCTCATGTCGATTCCGGACTAAATGTCGTTCTTGTCCGGGCTCCCGGTGCTCCTCGCCGAAGCCTCCTCGTCGCCCACGTCTTTGCGGAACTCGTTGCGGCAGTTATCGGAGCAGAAGTGATGAGTGCCGAGAACGATGCCTTCGCCGCGGAAGTCGTCGCCGCACCATTCGCATTCCTTCATATCGATTCGGATCCTTTCTCGAGGCGTAGCCGGGCCGCCTCCTTCTCGGAAGTCCCTTCGGATCGAAGTCGGGCCGGGCGCCCACGGGGCGGCCCGTCCAACCGGGGCCCATCATCGCATCGGCCCCCGCGACCGTCAACCCCCATCGGGGCGCCCGTCGCTCACTCGATCGGCAGGACATCCACGGCAAGGTCCGGATCGACGAAGAGGTAGTGATCCTCCGGGACCTCCCGCCACTCTTCCCCCGAAAGGGGTTCCGTGGCGAGGACGATCGCGTGGTACGACTCCCCGGAGGCGACCACCCCGTGGGATTCGCCGCAGACCTTGCAGACCGCCGGTCGGTCCCGCTCGAGCCAGTAAAGGGGACCCCCCTGGCGGGAGGCGAGAAACACCTGCTGGTTCGTCGCGAAGAAGGTCAGGTGGGAACGGATCAGCGACCCGGACCGGCCGGTCATCTCGTTCAGCATGGAGAGGGCCTTCATGAAGGAATCCCGCACCCGGTGGATCGGCGTTTCACCGCCGACGGAGCCGGCGGACCGCTTCAGATAGGAGAGGAATAGAAAGAAGGCGTGTTCCGAGTCGGTAGCGCCGCCGATGGCCCGCCGGTACTCGGGATTCAGCTCGCCCATCAGTTCCCGGCGCAGGGTGTTGAAGTTCTCCACCGTGCCGACATGGGCGAAGGCCCAGTTCAGGAAGAAGAAGGGGTGCGTGTTCTTCCGCTCCGGCTTGCCCGCCGTCGACGTCCGGACGTGGGTGATCGCCGCGTGGGTGTGGGCCGCGGCGACCTTCGGATCGAAGCGGAATTCCTCGTGGTTGGAGATCACGCGGCGCTGGATGGCCGGCTCCCCTTCCTGAAAGACCGCGGCCCCCCACCCGACGGCGCGGGGGAGATTCCGTGAGTGGCGGTATCGCTGGCGGGCCAGAGCCTCCTGGGAGCGGATGGCGGCGCACTCGACGCGCGTCGGTTGGGATGCGAGGAAGCCGTACATGTGGCACAAGAGGCTCGTTCCCCCACGGGGCGGCCGTCGCCCGGCGTTCCTAGTCCCCGGCTCCCCGGTAGTACGTCTGCAGTGCCTGCTTCACCCCTTCGTCCTCGGGGTGCCGCGAAACCCAATCCTCGAGATGAGAGGTGATCTCCCCCTCCCGGTTCGTGCCGGTGAGGGTCCGGATCACGGCGCCGAGGACCGTCCGGTCTTCGGGGAGGAACCGCCGGGCTTCGAGGATCAGATCGATCGCCTCGTCCGTCCTTTCGAGCTTCCGGAGGTATTCCGCCTCCTTCACGTAGTTCAGGCCGTCCGCCGGCTCGAGTTCCCGGCACCGGCCGATGTACTGGAGCGCCATCTCCCAATCCTGCTGCCCTTCGGCGAGGAGGGCGAGCATCCGGTTTCCCGCCATGTTGTCGTGGGGCCAGGAGCGGAGCATCGCGATGTACTTTTGCGCCTTCTCCGGTTCCCCGGCCCGCTGGAAAAGCTGGGCCAAGTTGTAGAGGCAGGCGTTGTAGTTCGTGAGGAGGCGTCGCGTGTCCCGGTCCTTGTAGACGGTCGGGTCGTCGAGACCCCGGAACCGGTACTGGCCTTCGCCGAAGTTCTTCTCCATCTCCTTGACGTTGATCGACTCTTCTTCGAGGTCCGGCTCGATACGCTTGACGAGACCTTCCTGGATCAGCTTTTTCTGGACCGCCCCCTGGTCCGACGTGGGCACGGTGATGGCGTAGTAAACGGCCCGGTTCTTGATGTTGTCCCGGATGATGAGGGGCATCACGATGTCCTTGATCGTGACGATTTCCCCCCCGGGCGAGTAGTAGCCCCGGAGACCCTCGATCTCCTGGTCGTTCAGCGGAATCGCGACCTTCGGATCCTCGTATTTCAGCTGCTTGATGTACCAGGGGGTGTTCAGGAGGCTCAGGTTGACGATGCGCACGTCCTTCCGGAAGCCCCGCACCTCCTGGATGTACCAGAGAGGGAATGTGTCGTTGTCCCCTCCGGTGAAAAGGATGGCGTTCTCCCGGAGCCCGACGAGCATGTTGTACGCCAGGTCTTCGGCGACCCAGAACCGGGAGCGGTCGTGCTCGTAGAACTTGGCCTTCACCGTCGTGATCGGCACGGCGAGGGAGATGATCGCCAGGCCGGCGACGACCGACTCCCGGAGGGCGCGGCTCCCGAACCGGGCCGAGAGGATCACCCCGAGGAGCCAGGAAAACCCGATGCCCGTCATGTAGGCGATCATGACGAAGCCGGGCGTGTAGAAGTAGTCCCGGTCACGCACCTCGAGCTTCACGCCCTTCGTGTCGTCCGAGAAATTGAGGTAGAGGGTCATGGCGACGGTGAAGAGGAGCAGGCTCCCGAGGAAGTAGAGGCCGATCTTCCGGTCCCGCTTCCAGAGCGCCCAGACGCCCCCGAGGGTGAGCAGCGGGATGAACAGGTAGAGGCCGTAGTTCCTGTGCGGCAGCCACTGGTCCTTCAGGTGGTACCAGAAACCGATGCGGTGAAAATCGCCGAACTGGTTGCCCCATGTTCCCTTGCGTGTGAACATCAGCTCGAACATCGACTTGTCCGAATACTGCTTCCGCTCGAGGAACATCTTGAAGTTCTTCCAGTCCTTCGGGTGGTTCTCGTTGATCGCGGGGTTCTCGGCCGCCCGGATCGGCACGTAGGCGTAGAGCGAGTAGCCGAGCATGGCGGCGAGGAGAAGGGATCCGGCCAGCGTGTAAGCTTTTGCGCTTCCAGGCGATCGGACCATGACGGCACCGAGAACGAGGACCGCGCCTCCCACGGCGGCGGCCACTTTCATTCCTCCCATGTAGTAAAGAACGACTCCGACGACTAGGGATAGAATGATGATCGCGTAGTCGCGGCGGCTGTCGGAATACCGGCTGGAAAACATCGCCACGAAGAAGAGGGCGCAGGCGATGGGCGTTCCGAAGAGAAACTGAGACGTCGAGTGGATCACGGCGGTCAGGACGAGGAAGACCGCCCAGAAGACCGGGCTCTTCAGGCGGCTCCGGTCGACCATGAACACGAGGAGAAAAAGCGGGATGATCGGGAGGAACGACTGCATGTGGTTCGTCGCCCCGAGGAAGAGCAGATAGGTCTGGAGGATCAGGATCCGGTTCCCCTCCGGCGTCCGGGCCCTCTCGTACCAGAGCACGGTGAGCCAGATCAGGAGCGAGACGAGGAGGAGGGTGAGACCGTACACCTCCGCTTCCACGGCGTTGAACCAGTAGGTGGACCCGAACGCCATGCAGAGGGAGCCGAGGATCGACCCGGCGTAGAGCACGACCCTGTCTGTCATCGACGCTTCGCGGCCTCGGAGCCGGCGCACCACCCGGGAGAGGGCGAGAGAGCAGAATCCGACCGCGAGGGCGCTGCACAATCCCGAGAAGAGGTTGAGGAGGAACGCCGTGTCGAGGAACGGGATCAACGAGACGACCCGGCCGGTCATGACGAAGAGGGCCGCTCCGGGGGGATGGGGGATGCCGAGGATGTAGGCGCAGGCAATGAACTCGCCGCAATCCCAGAACGGGGCGCCCCGCCCGGCGGTCATGTAATAGACGATGCCCGAGACGAGGACCACCGCGGCCGCCACGGCCCAATCGAACCGGCTCCCGTAGGTGATCGATCCGTCGTGCTTTTCCTCGGCCGGCCTCGCCGGCTCGGTCGCCGGCGTCTTCTCCGCCGCCGGACGCTCCCGTCTTTCTTCGCTCATCGTCTCTTTCCGCTCCCGCCGATTCGTGGACATCCGGTCCCTCGCCAGAATAACCCTCGCAATATAACACAGGGGGACCGCCGGCCAAACCGTTTCGGGAGACCCCCGGCCCCGGTCTCCCGGCCGCCGGCCCGAGGGGGCCTCCCGCCGGGGAGTGCTCCGCCGCCCCCGGCGGTTCCTTGACACCCCCCGGAGGCCGCTTCTATACTCGCTCTCCCGGTGCCTTGGCCCCTCCATGGTAGAAACGCCGGATGGGGCGCGAGGTTCGCCCGCGCGCCGGAGGAGGGGCCCGCTTCGAGCCGGGAGGGGAGAGTCCATTGATCCGCCTCTACAACACGCTCACTCGGAATACCGACGTCTTCGAGCCCATCGAGCCCGGGAAGGTGGGCCTCTACGCTTGCGGGCCTACGGTGTACCAGTACGCCCACATCGGGAATCTCAGGACCTACATTTTCGAAGACGTTCTGAAACGCGTTCTCCGGAGAGAGGGTTTCGAGGTGCGGCACGTGATGAACGTGACCGACGTGGGGCATCTCGTTTCCGACGCCGACACGGGCGAGGACAAGATGGAGAAGAGCGCGGCCAATCAGGGCAAGACGGTTTGGGAGATCGCGGAGTTTTACTGGGACGCCTTCCGAAAAGACATGAAGCGCCTGAACATCCTGGAGCCCGATGTCTGGTGCCGGGCGACGGAGCATATCGGGGAGCAGGTCGACCTCGTCCGCCGTCTCGAGGAGAACGGCTACACCTACCGTCTCGGCGACGGCATCTACTTCGACACGGCGAAGTTGAAGGACTACGGGAAGCTCGCCCGGCTCGACCGGGAGGGGCTCAAGGCGGGGGCCCGGATCGAGATGGTGGAGGGGAAGAGGAACGCGACCGATTTCGCCCTCTGGAAGTTTTCGCCCAAGGAGAGGCGGCGGCTGATGGAGTGGGAAAGCCCGTGGGGGACCGGCTTCCCCGGTTGGCACATCGAGTGCTCCGCCATGTCGGTCCGCTACCTCGGCGAGAGCTTCGACATCCACTGCGGCGGCGTGGACCACGTCGCCATCCATCACACGAACGAGATCGCCCAGGTGGAGGCGGCGTACGGTCACGAGTGGGTCCGGTGGTGGATGCATGGCGAGTTTCTCGTCCTCCCCTCGAAGGAAGAGGGGGGGGAGGGGGCGAAAATGGCCAAGTCGGGGGACAACTTCGTCACCGTCGACACCCTCGTCGCCCGGGGATACGATCCTCTCGCCTACCGGCTCTTCTGCCTGAACGCCCACTACCGGGCGCCCCTCACCTTTACGTGGGAGAGCCTCGACGGATGCGCCAACGCCTTGGACCGGCTCCGGAACCGGGTCGTGGAGATTCGGAAGGCCGGTGCCGGGGAGCCCTCGAAAGCCCATCTCGAGACGTTCGACGCCGCCCTCGCCGACGACCTGAACATGCCCCGGGCCCTCGCCTCGCTTTGGGGCGCTCTCAGAGACGACGGCCTCTCCGACGCCGACAAGCACGCGACCCTTCTCGCCATGGACGAGGTACTCGGTCTCTGCGTCGAGTCGATGAACGTCGAGGAGGCGGACCTGGACGAGGAGACGCTCGGCCTCGTGCGCCGGAGAGAGGAGGCGCGGAAGAGCCGGAACTTCGCGGAGGCGGACCGGATCCGGGATGAATTGCTCGCGAAGGGAATCGCGCTCGAGGATACTCCCGAGGGAACCAAGGCGCGCCGAAGGTAGCGAGACGCCCGGGAGAGGTGGACAAAGGAACGCCTCCGGGCATCTCACCGCTCATCTCCTGCCCTCCCACGACATGAGCGCGACAAGACTGACCCGGAGGGTTCCGGCGTCCGTGCTCGGGCCTTCTTCTCTCGGAAGCCACCTCACCCGGACGTTTCGACTATCCGAAGAGAAAACAGAATCGTCAACGGGGGCCACTTCCCATCCCTGGATGCCAGTGCTCCGCGCCGCCCCGCTCCCTGTCCCAGGCGATCAGATTCCTCATCCCCTCGATGCCGACCTTGATGCAGTCCGCGATGTTCTCCTCGAAGTTGATGATGTCCTCCGTGGGGTGCCAGGGCACCACGTCCGAGACCGTGCAGATCGATCCCGTACGAAGACCGAAGAGCCCCCCGAGCGTGAAGAGCGTGCCGTTCTCCATCTCGATGTGCATCGCCCCCATGGCGGCGACGTCACCCAGTCGGTCGACGCGGGATGGGAGCAGGAAACCGCCGTGGGACTTGGAGGCGAGCCCCTCCTCCCGAAGGGTTTTGTTCTCCGCGTAGAACCCATCCACCGAGAACGTGATCCCCACGTGGTACCGGCCCCCCGAGGTCTCCGCGGCCGCGATCAGCGCGAGTACCGCCTGATGGTGGGCGGCGGCGGGATAGGAAGGCCACGCGTAGGCGTGGGACGTTCCGTCCTCCCGGATCGCGCCGGTGGAAATCACGAAGTCCCCCTTTCTCACTTTTTCGCCGATCCCGCCGGACGTGCCGACACGGAGAAACGTGTGCGCCCCCAGGTTGGCGAACTCCTCGAGGAGCACCGCCGTCGATGGCCCCCCCACACCCGTGGACGCGACGGTCACCTCCGTCCCCCCCAAGTCGCAACGGTGAATCGTGTACTCCCGGACCACGGCCACCTGTTCGCCCCCCCCGATCAGGCCGGCGATCCGGGGGACTCTTTCGGGCTCCCCGCAAAGAAACACATACGGAGCCACATCCGATTCTCTTAATCCCGTAATCAGCTGCTTACCCATGGTTCCTCCCGGGGACCCCGCCCGAGGCCGGGCCCATGTGACTACCTGAGAGCTACCTTTTGATTATACGGGAGGATAGGGAAACGAGGAGCCGCCGTCAACCGGAGTGCCCGTCACCGGGAGTTGCCAGGATCCGGAATACCGTCAATTCCTCTTGACAGCTCTAATTTATTGTTTCACAATGTGTTCCTGGGGATGGGGCACTTTGGTCTTTTGATCGTCAACCATTGTTGACAAGTGATTTCACCTCTCCATGTGGTGGAGCATTCGTCCTATCTGTATGAATATAGCGAGATACATCTCTTCTTCTCTCATTCTCTTCCTGGGGAACGAATCTTGCGTCTTGTTGCCAATGGCTACGTCGCTCCATCACGTTGACAAGTGGGGGTCAACTTTAGTAGAATCTTACACGTACGGGGTTCGATCCTGACTACCGACTGGGTATGCGGTATCCACCCCACAGGGAAGGTAGGGAGAGATGGTTTCGAGGAAGATCTCCGCGCTCCCCCAGGTGCTGCTCGTGGTCTTCATGGCGACCTGCCTGACGTTTTCGTTCGCATGGGCCGATGACGGGGATGACGGCACGAAGTATAACAAGCCCCCGATCGACGTGAATGGAGACGGGACAGAGGACCATGGGGGCGGCGACCCGGACAATCCCGTTCCGGTTCTCGGGGGAACGGGCTCCGATCACATTGTGGACGTAGGTGTCGAATACATGAGTGTCTACGTCGGAGCCAGCGAGGGAACCCTCACGAAAGCAGAGTTCCTGCGTCTCGTGAACATCATCACGGACGTGCTGGGCACGGCGTTCGCATTCTAACGCCGGAAGGATTCCGCTCCCCGTGGCGGGTGTTTCCGGCGGGATCGGCACGCGGGTCTTATGACCACGGACGACCGAAAGAGACTCATCCAGTGTGAGCTCACGGCTCTCGATCGTCTCGACGACGAGAGGGACGTGGACGAGCGCCTCGCCCGTCTCGAACGCCTCGGCGACCTCTACTACGACGTCGATCAATTCCAACAGGCCCAGAACAAGTATCACGATTTTCGAACCCTCGGCGTGAGCCGCGGTTCTCTATCGCCCGCCGACGCGGTCGCGGTGCGCGTCAAGGAGGCGTGGTGCCTCTACGAGCGGGGTGATCTCGCCTCGACGGAGCGCGCTCTCCACGACACGGCCCGGGAAGCGGCCGAACTCCCGGATCCGGAGCGGAAGCCCCTCGAGGCGGAAGTGAGCATTCTCCGTGGGTACTTGGAGATCAAGCGGGGGCGGTACGAACCGGCGGCGGAACGCTGTGAGGAGGCCTTCCGCATCCTGCAGCGAAGCGGGGACGATGCCGCGCTTGCGAAGCTCCACATCTGTTTCGGTCACGTTTACTTCCGGACCGGCGATTACGAGCGGGCCCGGGAGTATTACGAGGACGCCCTCGCGAGCGCCCGGCGGGCCGGCGATTCGCGGCGCCAGGTGCAGGCGACGATCAACCTCGCCCTCGTCTGCAAGGAGAGAAGCGACAACGATCGTGCCCTCTACCTGCTCGAGAATGCCAAGAAGATCCTGAACGTCAGCGGGGACTACTCCTACCGGGGCCACGTTCTGTTGAACATGGCGGTGACCCACTTCCACAAAGGCAATCTGCAGCTCGCCGAGGAGGCGTACCGCGACTCCCTCCGGATCTACCTGCAGACGGGCCAGCAGCAGTGCGTCGCCCTCTCCCGCATCGGTTTGGCCCGGATTCAGATCCTCCGGGGGAAGCGCAAGGAAGCGCGGTCCCACTTGGAGTCGACCCTGACCGATTGCGTCGAGCACGGATACCTCCGGGAAGAGGTGCTGATTCGGCGCGACCTCGGAGACATCGAGCGTCACGGGGGCGACCCGGAGAAGGCGATCCGCCTCTACGAGGAAGCCCTCGTCGCGGCGGCGCCCCTCGGTCCCGATTCGGAGCACGCCGTGCAGATCGGGCGCCGTCTCGGCGCGGCGGAAATGAAGCTCCGGGCCTTCGACCGGGCCGGCTCTCATCTACGGAGCGCCATGATCGCGGCCCGCAAGATCGGCGAGCGCTTCGAGGAGGCCGTTCTCGCCTGCGCCCTCGGGGCCCTCGCCGCCGAAGAGGGCCGGATGGAGGAAGGGGAGCGGATGTTCCGCCAGGGCATCTCCCGGCTTCGGGAAATGGACGAGAAGGTCGAACTCGGCAAGGCCCTGGTGCGGCACGTGCGGTTCACGATCGACGCTTCCCTCGGAGACGACGCGGATCTCCAACTGGAGATCGCGGAGGCGCGCAAGATCTTCGGCGAAGCGGGCGTCCCGATATGGCTCGGCAAGGCCCGTCTCGAGGAGGCCCGTCTCCTCGCCCGGGAGGGGATTTCGGACAAATGGGAGTACGCCCTCGCCCAGGCGGAACAGATCTTCACGGAGGCGGCGGATGCGCCGCTCCTCGACAAGGTGGACCGGCTCCGCCGCGCCCTCGAGGAGATCGTCGTCGACCGCTCCCTTTCGGGGCGGAACGATCATCTTGCCATTCACGATCTTCTTCCCGCCCTTTCGGACGATTTCGATCTGGCCCATCTCCTCGAGGACCTGGTGAAGCGCACGAACGGCGACCGGGGGATCCTGGTCGTGTTCGACGACGGCGACGGCCGGCCGGTGGAGCGGGCCGCGCACGGTCTCGACCGGAAGCAGGCTCGGGAGGTCGTGCGCCTGCTGCTGCCGGTGTTCGACCGGTGCCGGCGGGGCGGGCGGCCGTTCCTCTCCACGGCGGTGACCAAGGACCCGCGCATTCCGGGATCGGCCCTCTCCGAAGGGGGGACGGTGCAGAGCCTTCTGCTCGTGCCGTTCCAGACGAACACGGAGATCTCGGGGGCGATTTATCTCGAACGGGCCCAGGACCGGACACCGTACGGCTCGAGAGAGCTCGATCTGGTGGTCGGCCTCGTCCGGTCCCAGCGCTTCATCCTCTCCCTCCTCTCGACGAAACAGAAGGAGCTGGAGGAAGAGAACGTCCGCCTCCGGCGCCAGGTGAACCGGTCCTCGCGGTTCGACGAGATCGTCACCCAGAGCGAGCGCATGTACGATGTCCTCGACTTGGTCCGGAAGGTGGCGGGCACGAACGTGACCGTCCTGATCCAGGGAGAGACGGGGACGGGCAAACAGCTGATCGCGAACGCCGTGCACGGGTCGAGCCCCCGGGGCTCGAAAACGATGTACAGCGTCAACTGCGCGACACTCCCGGAACAACTCCTGGAGAGCGAGCTCTTCGGACACCGGCACGGGGCCTTCACGGGCGCCCACGCCGACAAGACGGGCCTTCTGGTCGAGGCGTCGGGATCGACGGTCTTCCTCGACGAGATCGACAAGATGAATCCCCAGGTCCAGTCGAAACTCCTGCACGTGCTCGAGGAGAAGCGGATCCGCCCCCTCGGCGCGAACCAGTTCCAGGACGTGGACGTCCGGTTCATTTGCGCCACGAACCGTGATCTGAAGAAAGAGGTCGACGAGGGCCGGTTTCTGGAAGACCTCTACTACCGGCTGAACGTGATCAACATCAACCTGCCTCCGCTCCGGGAGCGGGTGGAAGACATTCTTCTTCTCTCGAACTACTTTCTCCGGATCTTCTCCGCCGAGATGGGGAAGGACCCGGTCCGGCTCGACGAGGAGGCGGCGCAGGCCCTGGTCCGCCACGCCTGGCAGGGCAACGTCCGGGAGCTCCGCTCCGAGATGCGCCGGGTGGTAGTGCTCGACGAGGCGGGCGTGGTCACCCCCGACCGCCTTTCCCCCGCGATCCGGGGAGGGTCGGCCTCGGGGGGGCCCGCGCCTCTCGGAGCGGCGGCCTCGTCCGGCCCCCTCAGGGACCAGATGGAACGGTACGAGCGGGAGCTCCTCCGCCGCCACCTCGAAAAGAACCAGGACAACGTCTCCAAGACGGCCCGCGATCTAGGCCTCTCCCGTTGGGGCCTCCACAAGAAGCTCGAGAAGTACGGGTTACGTTAGCCCGCGGATTCCTCGTCGCTCCTACTGCGGAACCGGCTCCCGGCCTGCGAGGGCTTTCTCCGTCGTCCCGGTCCTCGACGGGGCCATAGCCCCGCCTCCGGTCCGGGACTCGTCCGAAACCCCTCTCGCCGCGGGATCCGGTCCCTCGTGACGGACCGACTCGGCATCCGTGGGCCGCCCGCGCTCCTTCCTTTTTCCGTTGCCAGAAGCGCAACCGTACTGATAACTTGGCAAACGATCTTGAGTTGGGTTCTTGCTCCCCGGACGGGTCACGAGGAGACCGCCATGCCTGCCGAACGGGAAGTTCTCGACGTCGACGTGTTGTTCGTCGGTGCCGGAGCGGCCTCTCTCGCCGGGGCGATCCACCTCTCCCGCATCATCAAGGCGAAGAACGAAGACGCGGAGAAGGGGGGAGGCAAGAAACAGGGCGAGGTCTTCATCGCCGTCATCGAAAAGAGCAAGGAGCCGGGGGGCCACTCCCTCTCCGGCGCCGTGCTCGACCCCCGGGCCCTCCGCGAGCTGATCCCCGATTTCGAGTCGAGAGAGTGTCCCCTCGAGTCGCCCGTGACGGGGGACGATCTGCTCTTCCTGACCGGGAAGGGGAAGATCAAGGCCCCCTTCATGCCCCCCTCTCTGAACAACCACGGCAACTACGTGATCAGCCTCGGCGAGTTCACCAAGTGGCTCGCCTCCGTCGCCGAAGAGGAAGGGATCGAGATCTTCCCCACCTTCCCCGGCGCCGAACTCCTCTGGGAGGGGGACGATGTCGCCGGCGTCCGCACCGCCGACAAGGGAATCGACAAGGAAGGGAACCCGAGGCCGAACCATCAACCGGGGGCCGATTTCAGGGCGAAAGTGACCGTGCTCGGCGAAGGGACCCGGGGGAGCCTCGCGAAAAAGCTCTTCGACCGGCGTCCGGACCTGACGGACGGGCGGAACCCGGCGGTGTACGGGATCGGCGTGAAAGAGGTGTGGAAGGTTCCGGAGGGGCGCATCGGGCCCGGACAGGTGATCCACACGATGGGCCACCCTCTCGCGAAGGACACCTACGGCGGCGGCTGGGTCTACGGCATGAGGGACGGTCTCGTCTCCGCCGGCCTCGTGGTCGGTCTCGACTACCCCGATCCCTTTCTCGATCCTCACGCCAAGTTCCAGGATTGGAAGGAGCATCCCGTGCTGCGCGGCATTCTTCAAGGGGGATCCCTCGAAGGGTACGGCGCGAAGACGATGCCCCTCGGCGGCCATTGGAGCGTGCCGAGACTCTCCCTCGGCGGCGCCCTGCTCGTCGGCGACACGGCGTCGATCCTGAACCCCTTCCGCCTGAAGGGGGTCCACCTGGCGATGAAGTCGGGCATGCTCGCCGCCGAGGCGATCGCCGAGGCGCTGTTCGAAGACGACTTCTCCGCCCCCTTCCTCGGCCGCTATGACAAGGCGTACGAATCGAGCTGGGCCCGGACCGAGATGTACGGCGCCCGGAACTTCCATCAGGGTTTCGAGAACGGGCTCTGGTCCGGCCTGATGCACGCGGGTCTCCAAATGGCCACCGGCGGGCGGGGCCTCAAGGAGCGGATGATCTCGACGCCGGGCCACTCGCGGATGAAGACCGTCGCCGGATACTACGGCAGGGCCGGAAAACCACCCGCCGAAAAGGCGTTCGACAACGAATACCTCTTCGACAAGCTCACGGACCTCTACAAGTCGGGGACCGAGCACGAAGAGGACCAGCCGGTCCATTTGATGATCCGGGAACCGGACATCTGCGTGGACCGCTGCGTAACCGAGTTCGGGGCCCCATGCGAACGGTTTTGCCCCGCCTCGGTCTACCACATGGAATGGGAGGGCGAGAAACCGGCGGGGATCCGGATCGACTTTTCGAATTGCGTCCATTGCAAGACATGCGACATCATGGATCCTTATCAGATCATCGACTGGACCACGCCCGAGGGCGGGGGCGGTCCCGACTACAGGAAGATGTAGGGGGACATCGTCCGTCCCGGGCGGAACGGAGGGCATGGTATGAATCGCGTTCGCGGCGTGTGGCTCGCCCTGCTCCTCGTCCCCTTCCTCGCGGCGCCGGCCGCGGCGGGGGTCGCGGTGGGCGGCTTCGGCGGGTACAATTTCACGATCCTCCAGGACGACGCGGGATCGGGGGCGCTCTTCGGCTTCAAGGCGAAGATCGGCGCGCCCGTGGTGGTGCTCGAGCCGACCATCACGTTCATCTCCGTCGGAGACAAGGAAAACGAAGACGAGGACGTCGGCACGTTCATGCAGAAGGGCGGTTCGATCGCCTCGTACGAGCTGAACGCCAGCTTCGGGAGCCTCCGGACCGAGCCCGGCGTCGGCCTCTGGGTCGGCGGCGGCGTCGGAGCGTACTCGCTGAAGTCCGATCTGGATTACGTCGAAGACCAGACCCGGTTCGGCTTCAACGTGGGGACGGGCCTGGTGTTCAAGGCGGGGGCCAAGTTCGACGTGGAGATCGGCGGCCGGTTCTACGTCATCAGTCTCGACGGCGGCGGCTCCCGGAAGAGCGCCGGCGTCTACGGCGGCCTCAACTACTACTTCGGGTTTGGGGGAGGAGGGGAGGTAAAATGAACAGACTCGCGAAAGCTCTCCCGCTTCTGCTTCTCGCGCTCGGCGCCGGTTGCATGCTGATCAGCGGCCAGATCACGATCGTGCAGAAGTTCGACGACGACACGGACGTTTCGGACCAGAAGATCTACGCGCTCTCGGTCGACCTGAACGAGAACTCCGACTACAAGGATCACAAGGACAAGATCAAGTCCCTCGAGGCGATCGGATTCGTGGTGAAGGTCTGGAACCACGGCAATCTCGAGGGTAAGGGGCAGGGCTACCTCTCGCTGGTTCCCATCGACATTCTGGGCATGGAGCCCGAGGACATCGCCGACCACCCCGACACCTACCTGATCCTCGATATCAAGGACCCGATACCGCCGGGCGGATTCCGGGACATCACGTTCGAGGACTCCCAGAAGTACATCACCAACTTCGACATGATCGAGGAGGCGATCAAGGAGGGGTCGATCTACTTCTTCGGCATCACCGACATCGGCCAGATCGTGGAGTGGGAGGATCTCAAGCTGATCGCCACCGTGAACTTCGGCCTGTAGCCCGCGGCGGGCGCAGCCGGGAAGAAACGAGAGGGGCGGCCCCCTACGCGAGGCCGCCCCTCTTCTTCGGTTCGGTGAGTTTCCCGTCTACTCCTTCGGAACCCGCACGCCGACGAAGAACGTCGATCCGCCCCTTTCGACGAGGAAGAGGGCGACCTCCCCCTCTTCGAGGGCGTCCATGGCCCGGCCGTAGTCGGCCATGGACTCGATCTCCTGTTCGTTCAGGGAGACGATCATGTCCCCCTCCCGGACGCCTTCCCGCGCCGCCGGCGAGCCGCGGCGAACGCCGGTGACGACCACGCCTCCACTTCTCTCGATGCCGTAGGCCCCGCGGGTTTCCGCGTCGAGGGCGCGGGCGTCGATGCCGAGCTTCTCCCCCGCCGCCCGGGCGATCGCCGGCGCCGGCTCCTCCTCGCCGGGCAGCCGGCCGAGGGTCACCGTCTTGTCGATCGTCTTCCCCTTGCGGAGGATGCCGAGCCTCACGTCCGATCCCGGAGGCGTATCGGCGATCTCGTTCCGGAAGGTCCGCATGCTCTCCACCTTCCTGCCGTTGAGTGACACGATCACGTCCTGGCGCTCGAGTTTCGCCTCGGCCGCCGGGCTATCGTCCATGACGTTCGAGATCAGCACGCCGTTCTTGTCGGGAAGGTCGAGGGCGTCCTGGATTTCCCGGCTCACCTCCTGGATGCCGATGCCGATCCATCCGCGCGTCACGGCACCGTCCTGAATCAGGGCGTCCTTGATCCGGGTGACCATGTTGATCGGAATCGCGAAGCCGACCCCTTGGGACCCACCGCTCCGGGAGGCGATGGCCGCGTTGATGCCGACCACCTCACCGTCCAGGTTCACGAGCGCTCCCCCTGAATTCCCGGGGTTGATCGCGGCGTCGGTCTGGATGAAGTCCTCATAATCCGCGAGCCCCACGGCCACGCGGCTCTTGGCGGAGACAATACCCGCCGTCACCGTGTGGTTCAGGTTCTGGCTGAAGGGGGAGCCGACGGCGAGCACCCATTCGCCCACCTCGAGGGCGTCCGAGTCCCCGAGCTTCGCGTAGGGGAGGTTCCGCCCTTCGATCCGGATCACCGCCACGTCCGACTTCGGGTCCGTACCGATCACTTCGGCGCCGTACTCCTCGCCGTCCGAGAGGATGACGGCGATCTCCTTCGCGTTCGCCACCACGTGGCTGTTGGTGATGATGTAACCGTCTTCGGAGATGATCACACCGGATCCGAGGGCGCGCTGGACCATCTCCGGTCCCCCGTCCTCGCCGAAGGGCATGCCGAAGAAGCGGAAGAAGTCGTGCATGTCATTGTTCGGAAGTCCCTGAGCGGGACGCACCACCTTGTCGCTCGTGACGGTCACCACCGCGGGGATCACTTCCCGGGAGACGGCGGTGAACGCCTTGCCGAGACTCTTCGCCGCACCGATCGCCGCCCTCTCGTCCGGATCCATGGCGTGGGCCGGAGCTCCGGTCCCGAAGAACGCGAATAGGGCGGCGAGAACTGCCGTCGCGGCGACTCCGGCCAGGATCGGCGCCAGGAACCTATTGTTTCCGTTGGGGTTGTGGTCTTCGGTTCTCATTCTTGCTCCTTTCGAGCGGCCCGAGGGACCGCCGGTGGGTCGTTTGTACTTAGTGTATACAACGCCGGGACGCTCCGGTTCCCGATCTCGATGCTGGATCGCTGCGGCGATTCCGTTACAATGCCTTAAGCGGGGCCGGAAGGCCCGGGAAAGGAGATGTCCGTGGCGACACGTTGGACGGCGCTCGGAGTGGTGGCGGTTCTCGCGTTCATGGCGGTATGGTATTTCGCGATTCGCGTACCGGCCCCGAAGATCGCGGAGAACGAGATCCCCTTCGTTCTCCCCGTCTTTCCCGTGGGACTGCAGGAGGGAGTGCCGGACGAAATCCGGTGGCGCCCGGTGCCCGGCGCGACGGGTTACGACGTGGAGATCCTGGACGAGGGAAAGCGCGGGATCTGGAAGGGGAAGACTTCGGCCGCCTTCATCCCGTTCCCGGAGAAGGTCCGGGAGCCGTTCCTCGCCCGGACCATGCTCTATTACCGGATCCGCGCGAAGGGGGGCATGGGGAAGGAACTCGCGGTGAGCGAGCCGATCCTCCTCCGGCTCAGCGCCCATGCGGCGGGGGCGGCCGCGGGTGTGGGCGCGGAATAGGAGACGCCGGGAACCCGGGCATTCTTCTTGCTGTGAACTGGGCGGTGACAAAGGGGGGTCCGTCCCGATACCGGGCGGCGGTCCCATAAAGCGTGGCGAAGAATGAAAATGCGTGGACTGTGCGGGACGGGGTTCCGCGGGGACCGCGCCGGATCGACACAGGACCCGTCGGGTTCGACACTCCTCGGAGGGAGGATGGTCATGCAAGGAATCACTCGAATCATCGGCTTCGGCGCGGCGGTGCTCGTCTTCGCCTTCAACGGCTGCGGCAAATCGATCGAGATGGAACGCCTCGATCCGACGACGGACCTCCAGTACGACACGAAGTGGTCCCACGTGGACAACCAGATCGTGGCGGACGAGATGGTGGAGTCGCTCCTGAACGCGCCGTGGATCGCCGAATTCACCGCCCTCAATCCGGGCGAACGCCCCGTGGTGATCGTGGACGAGGTGGTAAACGGGACGGCGGAACACATCGACGTGAAGGCGCTGACCGACATGATCCGGACGAAGCTCGTGAAATCCCAGCGGGTCCGCTTTCTGAACAAGGAGGCGCGGGACGCGATTCTCGAGGAGTACAAGTACCAGGCCTCGGGCGCGGTCGATCCTTCCCGGGCGGTCCGGACGGGGCGCCAGGAGGGGGCGATGTACATCCTGACCGGGGATCTCTCGTCGATCTCGTCGACCCTGGATAAGAAGCGGGTCGTCACGTACAAGACGACCCTCAATCTGACGAACCTCCAGTCGGCGATCATCGAGTGGACCGACGACACGGAAATCGTGAAGCGCTTCGAAGCCAGCGGGACCCGTTTCTAGCCCGCGGATTCCTCGAGTTTCCTGCTGCGGGCTCTGATCGGGGGCTGCGAAACGGCTCCTCCTTCGCCGGCCTCCTCGCCGTAGCTTAGGCTACGCCTCCGGGGCCGGCTCGTCCGGTGCCGTCTCTCGCCACCCGATCCAAGCCCTCGTGACGAAACCTCTCGGAATCCACGGGCTACAAGCGCGGGGAGAAAGACAGTGTCATCTCTCGAGAATCCGCCGCGAAACGCCGCGGGCACGTTCCGACGGAATGACAATACCGCCGTGTTCGCCTGCCTTTTTCTGGTTCTCACGATCTCCGGCTGCGGGGTCAACCGGCTGGAGAAGCGGCGGGAGGGGTACCGGGCGTTCTACGAGGGGAATCCGGACGGGGCGGCGGAGCTCCTGGCGAAGGCGGAGCACAAGAAGGACCGGCTGCTCTTCGCCCTCGACCGGGGATTGATCGCCCACACCCTCGGGCGGCCGGACGAGTCGAACGCGGCATTCGCCGAGGCGGAGCGGATATTCGCGGAGGTGGACGTCCGGGACGTCACGGACGAGGCGGCGTCCCTCCTCGTCAACGATTACTCGATCGAATACAAGGGGGAGGACTTCGAGAAGGTCCTCGTCCATCCCTTCAAGGCCCTCAACTACCTCACCCTCGAACAGCCGAGCGAGGCGCTCGTCGAATGCCGGGCGCTGAACGAGAAGTTGGTCGAACTCCAGGAGAAGTACGAGCGGAAGAGCGTCTATTCGGAGGACGCCTTCGCGCGGTATCTCTCGGGAGTGATCTACGAGTCGGCGGGGAACAAGAACGACGCCCTTGTCGATTGCCGGCTGGCCGTGAGCGCCTTCGACAAGCACGAGGAGTGGTACGGGACCCCCTTCCCGCCGTCGCTCCGGGAGTCGGTGCTCCGGCTCGCGGAGGCCCAGGGGCTTTCCCATGTCATGAAGGAGTTCCGGGAGCGTTGGCCGGACCAAACGTGGACGCCCTACGACGACCGGAAGGAGCTCGGCGAGCTGGTGCTGGTCCTCGAGAACGGGCAGGCGCCGGTGAAGGAGAGCGCCCGGTTCGACGTGGCCATCGGGGGGCAGCTCTACTCGGTCTCGTTTCCGACGTATCGGGCGATCCCGCCGGAGGCGGTGTACGGGGTCTTTCGAGCGGGGGAGGGATCGGCGCGGACGGAAATCGTCGGCGACGTCTCGGCGATCGCGGTGAAGGACCTGGAGGACCGGTACCACCGGGTGATCGCAAAGCAGGCGGCCCGGCTCCTCGTGAAGCACGTGGAAGTGGACAAGGTGAAGAAGGAGAACTGGCTCCTCGGAACGGTCTTGAACCTGGTGAACTCGGCGAACGAGCAGGCGGACCTCCGGAGCTGGGAGACGCTGCCGGGGAGCTTCCAGATGGCGAGGCTCACTCTGCCGCCGGGGTACTACGATAGGTCGACGCTCGAACTCTACGGGAAGGGGGGGCGGATCGTGGACACGGTCGACCTCGGACCGTGGGAGGTGGTGGCCGGCCGTACGCGGTTCCTCTACTACCGGACGCTGCGATAGGCGTCTTATACCCGTTCGGTCGGGGTTCAAACTGGATGATTTCGCTCGGCGGCCCCTGGATATCCTTGCTCGGCGGGTCCTGTCGCCGGTGGCCCGCGGCGATGCTCGGCATTCGCGCATTTGCTCTTCTCCCTCCTCATCACCTGAACCGCACGTTTCGTCTTCAGTGATGCATCCGTGATCGGGATCTTGCGCTCTGTGCCTGCGCTTCTCACGGGCCCCCGGCGCCACCCGCCGTGGCGGGGGATGATCAACAAGGACTGCCGGGGAGAAGGACTCCCCCTCCCCGTTCGTCCTGAGTGCCGACCGGCGAAGCCGGGCGGTGTATCGAAGGGCGAAGGGGGAAGGACGAGGGACCCCGTGCGGCCGGGGGGGAAGGGAAAGGCGTTCGCCCACCCGGGCCCGTGGGCTCCTCGCCGGTCTCGCCGCGTTTGTCGCTTCGGAATGAGCCCTACCTTCTCGTCGTCACACCGTTTTGCCCACACACATCGGCGAGCTTGCATCTCGAGCAGAAGGGGGAGACGGGGCGGCAGAGGTTCTGGCCGTAGGCGACCAGGAGGCCGTTGATCGACTTCCAGTAGCGCCCCGGGAGCTTCTCCCGGAGTGCGGACTCGGTCTCGTCGGGAGTTCCGGTCTTCACGTACCCCCACCGGTTGGTGATCCGGTGGACGTGGATGTCGACGCAGATGCCCTGCTTGTCGTGGCCCCGGGTGACGACGAGGTTCGCCGTCTTCCGGCCGACGCCTTTCAGCTTCACCAGCTCGTCGATCGTGTCCGGGACCCGGCCCTCGTATTCGGCGATCAGGACGCGGCAGATTCCCCGGATCTGCTTCGCCTTGTTCCGGTAGAAGCCGACGGGGAAGATCGCCTTCTCGATGGTCTTCGTCCGGAGGCGGAGCATCGCGCCCGGCGTGTCGGCGAGGGCGAAGAGGCGTTCCGACGCCCCGTCCGTCACCTCGTCCTTCGTCCGGAGCGACAGAAGACAGCCGATCAGCACCCGGAAAGGGTCCCGCTTCGCCTTCACGGACCGCTCCGTCACCGGCTCCCGCCACGCACGGACCTCCCGGCGGAGAATGCCGACGACCTCGGCGATGTTCTCGTTCGTGACCATGAGATCAAGGTACACGATACCGACACCCCCGATCACGCGGAACCGGAGTAAGTGGGTGATGTTCCCCCGTTCCGCCGTTCTCCGAACGAGTATTGCCCGCGAGCACAATCCCTCCAGGGTGCAGAGGAGGAGTTTACGGAGGCGAGCCGCTTCGGGCTCCCTCCGCGCCCTTCCCCTTTGACCCCCCCCAAACCCCGTGATAGGCTCGGGAACTCCGGACCCCCCGGGCGGGTGAGAGCGAAGAAACCCACCGCCTTCGACGGGCGAAAACCATACGCAAGGAGAACCTCATTGGACGCCGATCTTCAGGCCGTAGAAAGACTGAAACAGGCACGGGAGAGCATCCTGGGCGAGGTGCGGAAGGTAATCGTCGGCCAGTCCGAGATCATCGACGGCCTCATGACGTCCCTCCTCGCGAACGGCCATTGCCTCCTCGTCGGGGTGCCGGGCCTCGCGAAGACCCTCCTGATCAGCACCCTCGCCAAGGTGCTCGACCTCGAGTTCAACCGGATCCAGTTCACGCCCGACCTCATGCCGTCGGACATCACCGGGACGGACATCCTCGAGGAGGACCGGGGGACGAACCGCCGGGTCTTCACCTTCTTGAAGGGGCCGGTCTTCGCGAACATCGTCCTCGCCGACGAGATCAACCGGACGCCGCCGAAGACCCAGGCCGCCCTCCTTCAGGCGATGCAGGAGCATCAGGTGACCGCCGGGGGAAGGACCTACGACCTCGCCCCCCCCTTCTTCGTGCTCGCCACACAGAACCCGATCGAGCAGGAGGGGACCTATCCGCTTCCCGAGGCCCAGCTCGACCGGTTCATGTTCAACCTCTGGGTCGACTACCCGACGGAGGAGGAGGAGCGGACCATCGCCGAGACCACCACGAGCGCCTACGAGGCGGACCTCCGAAAAGTCCTCACGGGGCCCGAGATCGTCGATCTCCAGAGGCTCGTCCGCCGGGTCCCCGCGCCCGCCCACGTGGTCGAGTACGCCGTCCGTCTCGCCCGGGCCACCAGGCCGACCGTCAAGGAGTGTCCCGACTTCGTGAAGGGGTGGGTCAGCTGGGGCGCCGGCCCCCGGGCCTCCCAGTACCTCCTCCTCGGCGCCAAGACCCGGGCCATCCTGGACGGCCGGTACGCCCCCTCCGTGGACGACGTGATCCAGGTCGCCCCCGCCGTCCTCCGCCACCGCATCGTCACCAACTTCAGCGCCGAAGCGGAGGGGGTCCAGGCCCTCGACATCGTCGGCAAGCTGATCGCGGCGGTGCCCGGGGACGGCCGATGAGCGAAGGGGCCCTCGACGAGCGCCGCCGCTTCCTCGATCCGGAGGTCGTCGCCCGCCTCGCCCGCATGGACGTCAAGGCCCGTCTCGTGGTCGAGGGGTTCGTGGCGGGCCTCCACAAGAGCCCGTACCGCGGCTTCAGCGTCGAGTTCGCCGAGCACCGCCAGTACATGCCGGGCGACCCGCTCCGCCACGTGGACTGGAAGGTCTACGCCAAGTCGGACAAGTTCTACGTGAAGGAGTACGAGGAGGAGACGAATCTCCGGGCCTATCTCCTCCTCGACGCGAGCGCCTCCATGGGCTACGGCTCGAAGGGGGTCACCAAGTTCGTCTACGCCGCCCAACTCGCCGCCTCCCTCGCCTATCTCATGCTCCAGCAGCGGGACTCGGTCGGCCTCGTCCTCTTCGACGACGAGCTCCGCCGCTACCTCGCCCCCCGCGCCGCCGCGACCCACCTCCATCAGATCCTCAAGGAACTCGAGGGGGCGAAGACGGGGTCGACGACGAACGTGGGCGATTCGCTCCGGAAGTTGACCGAGCGGATCCACCGCCGGGGCCTCGTCATCCTCCTCTCGGACCTGATGGACGACCCGGAGCGGGTGCTGACGGCGCTCCGCTATTTCCGCCACAAGAAGCACGAGGTGGTGGTTTTCCACATCCTCGACCCGAAAGAGGTCCGGTTCGATTTCGACCGAGAAGTCCGTTTCGAGGATATGGAAACGGACGATCACGTCACCGCCCAGCCTTGGCGGATCCGGGAGGAGTACGTGAAGGAGATCGGGCGCTGGCGCGGCCACTATAGCCGGATCTGCAGGGAACACCGCATCGACTACAACTTCATCGACACCGCCACGCCCTACGACACCGCCCTCTTCGCCTATCTCAGCAAGCGGGCGAGGTTGGGGTGAATCGCGCCCTCCTTCGTTCTTGACAGGCAAAAACCCGCCATGATAGGTTGAGCACGAATCTGTTCCTTCTTCCCGCCCACCGGGGCGGTACGTTTGTTCCCGATCGCGAGAGGGTCATTACCGGGGAGCATCCTGACCGTGCAGCCGTGAGGTGCGTCGTTCCCGGGACTCATCTCGCCATCGGAACGGAGGAGGGAGGACGCGAGCGCATGCCGACGCGTGAAGAGTTGGGTCGACGGCTCAAGGACATTCGTCTTCAAAAGGGACTGACCTTGAAGGAAGTGGAGGTTCTCTCCGGAGTCTCCATGACCCACACGTCGCAGATCGAACGGGGCATGACGTCGCCCACCATCGGAGCCCTCGAAAAACTCGCCAAGGCCCTCGACAAGACAGCGAGCTACTTCATCGAAGAGCGGATGATGGAAGATATCGCCTGCGTCGGGAAGGACGAGCGCTCCATCCTCGTCAACGAGAGGACGGGAATCCGGCTCGAAGGGCTGTCGAACGGCATCCCCGGCGGCACGCTGCACTTCTGCCGGATCCTGGCGACGCCGATCACCGTGGAGCCCCATCTCCGCGCTCACGAGGGAGAGGAGGCGATCACCGTCCTCAAGGGGAGCCTCGATCTGATCGTGGGGGGCGAGCGCTTCCGCCTGAAAGCGGGGGACAGCGCCCACTTCAAGGCCCACGAGCCCCACTCCTTCTTCTGCTCCTCCCGCTCCGGCGCCGAGGCGGTCTGGGTCGGCACCTCCCCTCCGGTCCTTTGAAGGGTCCCCTCTTCCCGGGAGTGGAATCTCCGCCCCTCTTGCCGTTATCCTGACCCTACGGACCGCCGTGGAACCGCCCCCCCCCTGAAGTGTCCTTCTCGAGGAGGAAAGAATGCGTCAGCGAATCGCCTGGACTCTCGTTTTCATGATCGTCGCCGCCTGGTCCGCCCGGTTCCTCTCCACGCCGGCCCGCTCGGAGGAGCCCTCCGGCTCCCCCTTCGTCGGCGTCACCTGCGACTCGAACGGGCGGTGGCTCGCCCTCCGCGCGAACGGAGATGTGTACCTCTCGGAAGGGAAGAGCTGGCTGGACCGGATGGAGTACCGGTACACCATCGAGACCCTCGAAGTGCCCTACAAGCTCAAAGAGACGAAATAGCGCCGGCCGCCGGGCCGCCGGATCCCCTTCGGGAGGAGGCGGCGTCCGGGGCGAGGCTCTTCGGGGAGCGCCATGTCCTTTCTCCAGTCCCTCTTCCTCGCCGGAATCGCCGCCGCGGCCATCCCGGTGCTCATCCATCTGCTGAACCGCCCCCGGGCGCGGGTCGTCCCCTTCAGCACTCTCGAGTTCATCCGGCGGCTCCAGATCAGGCAGTCGAAGAAGCTCCGAATTCGGGAGATGCTCCTTCTTCTCCTTCGGGTGCTCCTCATCGTGATCCTCGCCGTCGCCTTCGCCCGGCCCGCCCTCCGGGGGGCGCTGGCGGGGGGCCTCGGCGGCCGGGCGAACACGAGCGTCTGCATCGTTCTTGACGTCAGCTACAGCATGGGGTTCCGATCAGGCACCGGCACGCTCATGGACGAGGCGAAGGAACGGGCCCGGCAGGTGGCGGACCTCCTGAGCGAAGGGGACGAGGCCTTTCTTCTTCTCGCGTCCGACGTCCCCGAGTCCCGCTTCGACCGGCCGACCCACAACGTCCGTCTTCTCGAAGCGGAGATCGAGAAGGCGGCGTCCACTGCGAAGGGGACCGACCTCGCCCTCTCCGTGCGGGAGGCCCTCCGTCTCCTGGAAGGGTCGCGCCACCCGAACCGGGAGATCTTCCTGATCACCGACCTCCAGGCGGGAGGGTTTCCGGTGGACGCCGGCCCCGCCGAAGACCCGCGGGCGAAGGGGGTGCGCCTCTTCCTTCTCCCCGTCGGCGAAGGGGAGCGCCCGAACCGGGCGGTGGAGGGGGCCGAACTCTTCGAGCCCCGCCGGTTCGGCGAGACGATTCGCATCCGCACGGCCGTGGCGAACCATGGAAACGAGGCGGCGGAGGCGGCGGTCACCCTCACTCTCGACGGCGAACGGCGCGGAACCTCCACGGTCACCGTCCCTCCCGGGCGGAGCGAGCCGGTCCTCTTCTCGGTGATCTCGAGGGAGCGTGGGCTCCACCGGGGGGAGATCCGGATCGACGGGGACCGGCTTCCCCTCGACGACGCCTTCTACTTCACCCTCGACCGTCCGGACCGGCTCCGGGTGCTCCTCGTCGGAGGGCCCGACGAGCCGTCCATGCTCTTCCTCCGGAGCGCCCTCGATCCGGAGGGGGGGGAGGAGAGCCCGGTCCGGGTGGATCGGGCGGATCCGAGCGAACTCCGGTCCCTCGGGCTCCGTTCCTATCACGCGGTCTTTCTCGTCGGCGTCCCTTCCCTCGGCGAGGCCGCGACGTCCCGGCTCGAGGAGTATCTCGCCGAGGGGGGGGGGCTGGTGATCGTGCCGGGGGACGGCATCGACTTCGGCAACTACAACACGGAAATCCTCGGGCGACTCGCCCCCGGAGTCCGGATCGGGCCTTCCCTCGTGGAGCGCCGGGACCGCCCCGCCGGTGTGACCGGCTTCGACGGGTCCCATCCGGTGTTTTCCGTCTTCCGCCAGGGCTTGGGGCCGGCCCTCCGGGAACTCCGGGTGGTCCGGCACCTCGACCTGAGCGGCGGCGATCACGCCTCGGTCCTCGCCACGCTCGCCGACGGCATGCCCCTTCTCCTGGAGACGAAGAAGGGGGCGGGACGGACGCTCCTCTGGGCGGTCGGCCACGATCTCGGCTGGAGCGATCTGCCGACCCATCCGGCCTATCTCCCCCTCCTTCACGAGACGGTCCGGTACCTCTACTCGGGGGGGGCTCTTTACAAGACGGCCCTGACCGTGGGGCGCCCGTACCGGAAAGACCTCTTCGGAGTCGGCCTCGGTGAGGAGTTCATCGCCTCCACGCCCCTGGAGGAGGTGGTGGTACAGCCGGAGAGCGAGGGGGACCACCTGGTCCTTTCCTTCGCTCGGACCGACTCGCCCGGCTTCTACCGGGTCCGCGGCGGCGACCTGGATGAGTGGTTCGCGGTCAATTTGGACACGGGGGAGTCGGATCTGACTCCCCTCGATCCGTCGGAGGCCGCGGGCCGCCTCCCCGTGAAGGGCGCCCGGGTGATGCCCCCCTCGCGGCGCCTCGAGCGTCCCATCCTCGAGGCCCGCTACGGAAAGGAGTTCTGGTGGGAGCTCGTGCTCCTCGCCCTCGCCGTGGCGGCGGTCGAGATGGTGGTGGCCCGGACCCACCGGCCGGGGGCGGGCCGGGAGACGGAATGATCTCCCACGTCCGACGGAAGATAAGATCCGCGCCGCCCGTGCGGGAGTGGAACCGCCGGCTCGCGGAGGGGAGGCGGCTCGCCCCCATCGGCGGCGCCGGCGCGTCGATCCTCTCCTTTCTCGCCGCGGACCTCGTCGAGGAATCGGGGGAAACGGTCCTTCTCGTCGCGCCCCGCCCGGACGAGGCGGAGCTCTTCGCGGAGGAACTCGAGGGGCTGATCGGGGAGGAACGGGTCTTCCTCCTGCCGTCGTGGGAGCTGGTCCCCTACGAAGCCCACTCCCCGTCTCTCGGCGTCACGGCCCTCCGCCAGGCCGCCCTCGGCCATCTCGCCCGCGGGGGGGCCTCAGTCGTCGTGACGACCCCCCGGGCGATCCAACCCCGCATCGTTCCCCGCCGGATCATGAGGGAACATCTCGTGGACCTCGGGAAAGGGGAGGACGTCGACTTGGAGGAGCTGACGGAGAGGCTCGTCCACATCGGCTTCCGCAGGACCTCCGTCGCCGACGAGCCGGGGACCTTCGCCCGCCGGGGGGGCATCCTCGATCTCTTCCCCTCGGGCCGGGAACGGCCGTACCGGATCGAGTTCTTCGGCGACGAGATCGAATCGATCCGCGAGTACGATCCGGAATCGCAGCGGTCGATTCGCTCCCTCGAGGAGATCCGCGTCACCCCCCAGACCGAGTTCCCCCTCCCGGACGAGACGGTCCGCCGCGCCCAGGAACTCCCGGTGGAGGGGGAGGAGGGGGAACTGCTCGAGCGGGGGGTCTTCTTCGACGGCATCGAGCGCTACCTCCCCCTCCTCTTTCCCGGGCGGGAGACGGTCTTCGACTACCTGCCGGAGGAGGCCGTGGTCATCGCCCTCGAGGAGCGTGAGATTCTCGCCTCGGCGGGCGAGTACTGGCAGGAGGCGGTCCGGTTTCACGGTGCCCTCGAGAAGAAGGGGGGGCTGCCGGCCCCGGAGGACGCGTTCCTCGATCCCCGGGAGATGGAGGCGGGTTTCCGGTCCCGCCGGTACGCCCCCGCCCGCCGGGGTTCCCACGCCGGGGGGGAGGACGCCGTCTCGATCCGCTTCGTCCCCGCCCCCTCGATCCTGGGGAAGATGGACCTCCTGGAAAAGGAGATCCGGAAGCTCGTGGATGGCGGGTTCGGGGTCTACGTCTTCTGCGACAACTCGGGACAGGCGGACCGGATGAAGGAGATCCTCGAGCCTTTCACCGGAGAGGTCGCCGTGGGGGCGGGCAAACTCCGGCGGGGGTTCCTCCTTCCTGACGAGAGGCTCGCGGTCTTCGCGGACCACGAGATCTTCCGGCGCCTCCGCAGGCCCCGCCTCGAGCGCCGCCGCCGCCGGGGGATCACCCTCGACAGCCTCCTCGCCCTCAAGGAAGGGGACCACGTCGTCCACGTGGGCCACGGCATCGGCCGCTTCGTCGGAATGAAGCGGATCGCCGTGGAGGGGGTGAGCAAGGACTGCGTCGTCCTCGAGTACGCCGGACGGGACCGGCTCTTCGTGCCCACGGACCAGATGGACTTCCTTCAGAAGTACAGCGGCTCGGGGGAGGGGGCGGCCCCCGCGGTCGACCGAATCGGCGGCGTCACCTGGGCGAAGACGAAGGCCCGGGCCGAGAGGGCGGTCCGGAAGATCGCGGAGGGGCTTCTCCGCCTCTACGCGGCCCGCCGGGCGAAACCGGGCCACGCATTCGCCGGCGACGGGCCGTGGCAGCGGGAGCTCGAGACATCGTTCCTTTACGAGGAGACCGAGCACCAGGCGGCGGCGGTGCGGGACGTGAAGCGGGACATGGAGGCGCCCCGCCCGATGGACCGGCTCGTCTGCGGCGACGTCGGCTATGGGAAGACGGAGATCGCCATTCGCGCCGCCTTCAAAGCTGTCTTGGACGGCAAGCAGGTGGCGGTCCTCGTCCCGACCACCCTCCTCGCCCACCAGCACCTCCGCACGTTCCGGGACCGTTACGGCGGTTTCCCGGTGCGCGTGGAGGCCCTCTCGCGGTTTCGCCGCCCCGCCGAGTTGAAGCAGGTGGTGCGGGACCTAGCGGACGGGAAGGTGGACGTCGTGATCGGCACCCACCGGCTCCTCCAGAAGGACATCGCCTTCCATGATCTCGGGCTCGTGGTCATCGATGAGGAGCAGCGTTTCGGCGTCACGCAGAAGGAGAAGCTGAAGCGGATGCGGGAGACCGTTGACGTCCTCACCCTCACGGCGACACCGATCCCGCGCACCCTGCACATGTCGATCTCCGGCGTCCGGGACATGTCCGTCATCGACACGCCGCCGAAGGACCGCCTGCCGATCGTCACGGAGCTCGCCGAGTTCGACCCGGAGGTGATCACGGCGGCGATCCTCCGGGAGATCGACCGGGGAGGGCAGGTCTATTTCGTTCACAACCGGGTCCGCTCCATCGGGTCCATGGCGGCCTGGCTCTCCCGGGTGATCCCGGAGGCGAAGATCGGCGTTGCCCACGGCCAGATGACGGAGCGGAAGCTCGAGTCGGTCATGCTCGACTTCCTCGAGAAGCGGATCGACATCCTCGTGACCACCATGATCATCGAGTCGGGCCTCGACATCCCGAGCGTGAACACCATGCTCGTGAACCGGGCGGACCACTTCGGACTCGCCCAGCTTTACCAGCTGCGGGGCCGTGTGGGCCGGTCGAGCCATCGGGCCTACACGTACCTGATCGTCCCCCGGGACAAGTCGCTCACCGAAGAGGCGACGAAGCGGCTCGAGGCGATCACCACCCACACGGACCTCGGCTCCGGCTACCGGATCGCCATGAAGGATCTGGAGATCCGGGGGGCGGGCAACCTGCTCGGCGCGGAGCAGCACGGGTTCGTCGCCTCCGTCGGTTTCGAGATGTACTGCAAACTCCTCGAAGAAGCGGTGCGGGACCTGAAGGGGGAGACCAAGCCCGCGCCTCCGGCGACCAAGGTGGAGGCGGCGTTCGACTCGTTCCTCCCCGACGGCTACGTCGGCGACCCGGACCTGAAGATCGTTCTCTACCGTCGCCTCGCCGAGACCCGGAATCCGGAGGACGTGGACCGCATGAGGGAGGAGACGGCGGACCGTTTCGGCCGCCTCCCCGAGGAGGCGGAGAGGCTCTTCGCCCTCCGGGAGATGAAGCTCCGGGGCGAGGGGGCGGGGGCCGAGTCGGTCCGCCTCGGCGCGCGGGTGGTGAGGGTCCGTTTCCCCGAAGGCCGGGTCCCCGCGAAGAAGCGGCTCGAGCGGGTGGTTCGGGCCTTCGGGGAGGACGTCCGCTTCGAGGCGGGGGAGGGGCTGACGGTGGAGGCGTCCCCCGGCGGGGAGCGGGCGATCGACACGGCAAGAAAGTTGTTGGCTGCTCTCGCGTAGCCAGGTATCATGTAAAGGTTTAAGTTCTTCGTCGGCCCGGTGGCGATCCCGCAGGGCCCGGTTTTCCCATCCGAAAGGAGTGTTTCCATGCCTCGGAGAGCGATGCCCCGGACGCTTCTCGCCCTGATCGCGACGGCCCTTCTCCTCCTCTCGTGCGGAGGAAAGAAGGAGAGCGTCGTCGCCAAAGTCGGCGACCAACGGATCACCCTCGGCGATTTCAACCTCGCCTACAAGGCGATCACCATCTTCAACCGCCCTCCCCTGGTGACCTATGAAGACGCCGAGAGCTTTCTAAACACCCTCATCAACAAGAATCTGATGGTGCGCGACGCGATCGCCCGGGGGCACGACAAGAACGAAACCCTGCTCCGGGAGATGGAGCAATGGCGGAGGGAGCAGTCGATCCGTGCCCTCTTCAAGGACGTGGCCGAGTCGGACATCGAGATCACCCTCGCCGAGGTGGAAGACTACTACCGCCGTTCCCGCGTCACCGTGAAGGCGCGGCAGATCTTGGTCCCGACCCTCGCCGAAGCGGAGGAGATCGCCCGGGAGCTTTCCGGCGGGGCCGACTTCACCAATCTGGCCCGGTCGCGTTCGAAGGACGTCCTGACCGCGCCCCTCGGCGGCGACATGGGGATCATCCGCCGGGGCCTCCTCGACCCGCCCCTCGAGCGGGCGATCTTCGCCTTGAGCGCGGGGGCCGTCTCCGAGCCGGTCCAGACCGCCCGGGGGTACCACATCGCGAGAGTGGATTCGATCATGGAGCCGTCCATGGACGACTTCGAAGAGCAGCGCCACACCTGCGCGGCGGAGCTCCGCTCCCGGCGGCGGAACGAGAACTGGAACACCTATCTGGACAATGTGAAGGCGGCCCTGGCGATCGAGAAGAACGAAGAGAACATGGCGTGGCTGAACGACCGTCTGCCGGAGCGGGGCTCCATGGACAACACGTGGGCGAAGACCGTGTCCGACGAAGACCGAGGCCGGGTGCTGATCTCCCACGCCGGGGGGAACGTGACGGTCGCCGACTTCGTCGAAGAGTACGGATCCCGGGAAGGCGTCCAGCCGTACACGACCGAGGGGGCCGAGCTCATTCGGAGCGTCCTGGAAGCGGAGATCATCAACAAGACGAACGCCGACGAGGCGAAGAGTCGCGGCCTGGACCAGTCGGACGACGTCGTACGGGCGGTGGAGAAGAACAAGGAAGAGCGCCTCGTCGATCTTCTCTTCGGCGACTTGGTCAAGGACGTCCAAGTGCCGGAGGACCGGATCCGCGAGGAATACGAGAACCAGAAAGAAAACCTGATCATGCCGGTGCGGGCGAAGATCCAGGTCATTCAAGTCCTCGACCGAAGCGCGGCCGACAAGATCGTCTCCCGCCTCTCCTCCGGCGCTTCTTTCGACTCCCTCGCCCGGGAGTACAACACGGGGCGCCTCAAGGAGATCGCCGGAGTTCTCGATCTGATGCCCCGCCAGAACGTGCCCACCGAACTGCAGTCGTACGCCTTCGACCGCCTCCGGGTGGGCGAGGTCACGCCGGTGGTCTCCGCCATGCAGGGCTTCTACGTCGCGAAACTCCTCGAGAAGGACGCGGAGCATCCGATGTTGCCGGACGAGGCGAAGCCGATGATCGAAAAGGCCCTTCTCGAAGGGGAGCGGGACAAGGCCCTCTTGGAGTGGCTCGAGGCGAAGAGGGAGGAAACCGGCGTCACCGTCTATCCCGAGGTCCTCAATCTCCTGATCGAGGCGGAGGAGACGGAAGGCGGCTCATGAGGCTTTTCGCGGGCATTCTCCTGATCTCGATCGCCATTCCGGCCGGGGCGCCGGCGGAGGAGCCGGTCGACCGGGTCGTGGCCGTCGTCGGCGAGACGCCGGTCCTCGACAGCGAGGTCCTGGCGGAGATGGAGATTTACGCCGCCGATCCTTCCCTCCGCGGGACGCCCTCGCCGGAGATCCGGGCCCTCGCCCTCCGGAAGCTGGTGGAGGATCGGATCCTCATCGCGAAGGCGGAGGAGGACGGGATCGCGCCGTCGGACGAGGAGGTCGAGGAGGCCCTCGGGAGCAGTATCGAAAGGATGCGGTCCCAGTTTCCCGGGGAGGAGGAGTTTCTCGCGGCCCTTGCGGCGGAGAACCTGACCCTCGGCGAACTCCGGGACCGTTACCTGCGCGAGGTGGAGCGGACCCTCACGGTCCGCATGCTCGTGGAGCAGCGGGTGCGGGGGAAGCTCGACCTGACCGAGGCCGACCTCAAAAGATTCTACGAAGAGCACCGGGAAGAGCTCCCCGTGCTCCCCGAGCGGTACTCCCTCGCCCAGATCTATTTCGAGCCCTCCGCGGCGGCGGAGGCGGGCGCGGCGGCGACCGGCGAGCTTCAGGAACTCCGGGAGCGGGCCCTCGCGGGGGAGGATTTCGAGGCCCTTGCCCGGGAACACTCCGACGGCCCGTCGGCCCCGAACGGGGGGGACCTCGGTTTCTTCGGGCCCGGCGACATGGACCCGGTCTTCGAGGCCGCCGCTTTCGCCCTCGGGGAACCGGGCGACGTGTCGGAGATCGTGCGGACCCGGTTCGGCTATCACCTGATCCAGCTCGTCGACCGAAGCGGCGGCCGGATACGGGCGCGGCACATCCTGAAAACGCTCGAGGCCGGCTCCGAAGGGTGGGAAGAGGCGCGGATCCGGGCGGAGGCGATCGCGGACAGCCTGGCCGCCGGCGCCCGATTCGCGCGCCTCGCGCGGACCTATTCGGACGACCCGGGGAGCGCCTCCCGGGGGGGCGAGGTAGGGGTGTTCGCCGTCTCCGACATGACCGACGACGTGCGGCAGGTTCTTTCCGCCCTGGCGCCGGGGGAGAACAGCGGCGCGGTGGAGGCGTCCGACGGCTATCACGTCTTCAAGCTCATCGAGCGGTATCCCGAAGGGAAACCGACCCTCGCGGAGGCGCGGGAAGAGATCCGGCGCGCCGCCCGGCAGTCGCGCCAGCAGGAGCTGATCCGGGAGTACCTGGACGAGCTCCGCCGGGAAATCTACGTGGAAATCCTCGAGGAAAAGAGGCCGGCGGGCTGATTCCGGCCGCCCCGGCGGCGCCCTCCTCGCGACGCTTGACGGCACCCGTCCCCGCGGGATACCTTCCGGGAAAGGACGGGATTCCGTGGTTTCCCTTACAAACGTCTCCAAGTCGTACGGCGACCATACCGCCGTTCATCGAGTTACTTTCCGGGTGCACCGGGGGGAGTACGCCTATCTGATCGGGCCGAGCGGCGCGGGTAAGACCACTATTCTCAAAATGATCCATCATTCGGTCTTCCCGACGTCGGGTACGGTCGAGATCGGCTCCTTCCGGAGCGACCGGCTCAAGAAGACGGAGATCCCCCATCTCCGGAGGCACATCGGTTTCGTCTATCAGGATTTTCGCCTCATCGACGACCGCTCGGTCTTCGAAAACGTGGCATTGGTGCTCCGTCTGACCGGCACGCCGCGGCGGGCCATCCAACGGCGCGTGAGAGAGGTTCTCGCCGACGTCGGGCTTTTCGGGCGGATGAAGGACAGGGCTTCGGAGCTTTCCGGGGGCGAAATGCAGCGCGTGTCCATCGCGCGGGCCCTGGTGAACCAGCCCTTCTTGCTTCTCGCCGACGAGCCGACGGGCAATCTGGACCCGGAGAACGCGGCGGGCATTTACGATCTTCTCGAACGGGTCAACATTCGAGGGACCGCGGTCCTGGTCGCGACCCACGACCAGGCGGCGGCGCGGGCGCGCGGACACCGGATCCTTCGGCTCGAAAAGGGCCGTCTCCTGTCCGAGCCGGCGCCGGGGAGGGAGCATCGCTCCGCCGAAGCGGCCCAGAGGCTATAGACCGGCCGTGACATCGACCCAAATCGAACATCTGGCGCGGGAGTTCGGATACGGCTTCCGCCGCAGTCTCCGCAGCCATCTCGCGCCGGTGATCCTCATGGCCGTGGCGATGTTCGTCTTCGGCCTCTTCCTTCTCGGAACCAAGAATCTCCAGATGGTGATCCGCCTCGCCCAGGAAAAGGTGGGCGTCACGGTCTTCCTCGAGGACGGCGCCCTCGAGGGGGACCGGACCCGGCTGCAGAACCTGCTCTCCCGTCTCGGCGGGGTGCGGGGGATGCGCTACGTCTCCGAGGCGGAGGCGCTCCAGATTTTTCGCGAAACCCTCGGCCCCCGGGAGTACCTGCTCGACGGGGTGGAGGGGAACCCCCTGCCCGCCTCGTTCGAGCTCGACCTCTTCGACGACTGGAAGACCATGGACCGGATCAGGGAGGTCGTGCGCGAGGTGGAGCGCCAACCGGGGGTCGAGTCGGTCGTCTTCGGCGAGGCCTGGGTCGGCGAGCTCGAGCGGTGGATCTACTTCTTCGTCGCCGTCGACCTCTTTCTCGGCGCCGTGATCGTCTTCGCCACGCTGCTCGTCATCGGAAACACGATGAAGCTCGCCATGGCGGACCGCCGGGACACGATCGACGTGCTCCGGCTCGTCGGGGCGACGCGCATGCAGATCCGGATCCCCTACCTTCTCGAGGGGGCCCTTCTCGGGGGATCGGCGGCCGGGCTCGCCCTGCTCCTCCTCCGGGAGAGCCACCGGTTCGCGGCGGACCGCCTCGCCGGGGTCCTCTTTCTCGGCAGGGCCGGCGTCGTCTCCTTCCTCCTTCTCGGCGCGGTGCTCGGCGGGGCGGGGAGCCTGATCTCCCTCCGCCGGTACATGAAGGAGCGGCGGCGATGATCCTCCCCTGGATCGTTCTCGGACTCCTGCTCCTCGCGCCCCGGGCGGCGGCACAGGACCCGGAGGAGACGGACCTGAACAAGCTCCGGGAGCGCATCGAGAAAACCCGCCGGGAGGTGGAGAACCTGAAGGGGGAGGAGAGCGGGATCCTGAACAACCTCATGAAGCTCGACGAGGACCTGGGGCTCACCAACCGGCTTCTCACGGGACTCGAATCGAAGCGGAAGCAGGTGGAGGCGGGGCTCGGCGAGCTGGAGCGGGAGGCGAAGGACGCGGAGAGCGAGCTGGACCGGCGCCGGCGGCTCCTCCGGACGCGCCTCCGGGCGCTCTACCAGTTCGGGGGATACCACGAGTTCGAGGTCCTTCTCGGGTCCCAGTCGGTGGTCGATCTCGTGACCCGGTTCGACCGGCTCCTCCGCGTGGTCCGCCGGGACGACACCCTCTACCGCTCCGTCCTCGACGAGCGGGTCCGGCTCGAGACGGCGCGCGGGGAGCTCCTCTCCCGGGAAGAAGAGATTCGGAGGATCGAGGAGGAGCGTAGCCGGGAAAGATCGGTGCTCCTCCGCCGAAAGCAGGATCGGCGGGATCTCCTCGGCGACGTGCGGAACCGCAGGGAGAGCCACGAGAAGATGGTGGCGGAGCTGGAGGAGGCGGAGAAGGAGCTCGAGCGGATCATCGCCTCCCGGATGCGGCAGGGGGGGGGCGAGTATCTCGGCCCCTCCCTGCTCGAGGGGGGGAACGCCCGCCTCCCCTGGCCGGTGGACGGCCGGGTGGTCCGGGAGTTCGGGAAGACGCGCCACCCCGAGTTCGGCACGGAGGTGACCAACAACGGGATCGACATCGGGGCGCCCATGGGGACGGACATCCTCTGTGTGGCGCCGGGGAGGGTGGAATACGTGAGCACCCTTCCGGGCTACGGAAACTGTATAATCGTGGCGCACGGCGGGGGCTACTACACCCTCTACGCCCACGCCGCGGAGATCCGGGTCTCCGCGGGGGAGCGGGTGGAGCAGGGCCGCGTACTCGGGACGGTCGGGAACACGGGATCCGTATCGGGGAGCTCCCTTCACTTCGAAATACGCCAGGGCACGAAGCCCCTCGATCCGTCGCACTGGTTGAGGTAAGGGCAGATGAACGAGACATTCGTCGAAATAAGATTCAAGGGGCGGCGTCAGGACATTTACGGCAACCCGCGAAACATCCCTTTCCGAATCGGGGACTTCTGCATCGTCACCGCGGACCGGGGGGAGGACATGGGTCGGGTGGTCCACCTGCCGGAGACGGTGGCCCTCACGTCCGAGGAAAAGCCCCCCCACGAGGTGATCCGGAAGGCGAACCGCCAGGACCGGCTGGCCCTCCTCCGCAATCGGTCCCGGGAGGAGGACGCCCGGGCGGCCTGCGAGTCGCGCATCGAGTCGCGCAAGCTCGACATGAAGCTCGTCGACGTGGAGATGCAGTTCGACGCGAACAAGGTCACCTTCTATTTCACGGCCGAGAAGCGGATCGACTTCCGTGAGCTGGTCAAGGATCTCGCGTCGACCTTCAAGACCCGGATCGAGCTCCGGCAGATCGGCGTCCGGGACGAGGCGAAGCGCCTCGACGGCTTCGGCCCGTGCGGCCGGCGGCTCTGCTGCTCCTCTTTTCTCAGGGAGTTCACGCCCGTCACGCTCCGGATGGCGCGGGACCAGCACCTGGCCCTCTCGCCGAACAAGATTTCCGGCGTGTGCGGGCGCCTCATGTGCTGCCTCGCCTATGAACGGGAAACCTACCTGGACGCGCTCCGGAGCTTCCCCCGCGTCGGCTCGCGGGTGCGCACCGAGAACGTCGAGGGCAAGGTGACCAAGGCGGACATCTTCTCCGGGACCATCAACATCAAGGCGCCGGAGGAGAGAGAGGTCCGGGTCCCCCTCGAGGAGGTCCGGGAGGAGTTCCACAAGGACAAGTGGGTGCATCGCTCCCGGGGGCCGGGCAAGTGAGGCATTCTCGCCCGTTCGTGTAGCGGATCCGGGGGCGCCGACCGAGGAGCGGATCGACCTTTCCGCGCGGGATGAATCATGGAATCCTATTATCTGACCACGGCCATCGACTACGTCAACAGCCGTCCCCACATCGGGACGGCGTTCGAAAAAATCGCCGCCGACGCGGTCGCGCGGTACATGCGGCTCCGCGGGAAGGACACGTTCTTCTCCATGGGGAACGACGAGCACAGTCTGAACGTGGAGCGGGAGGCCCGCCGCCTGGGCCTCGACCCGCAGGAGTACTGCGACAAGATGGCGGGGGAGTTCGAGTCGATTTGGAGCCTTCTCGATCTTTCGTACGACCGGTTCGTGCGGACCACCGAGGAAGCCCACGCGAAGGCGGTGGAGGAGATCTTCCGCCGAATCGAGAGGAAGGGCGACGTCTACAAGGGTTTCTACCGGGGCCTCTACTGCGTGTCGTGCGAGACCTTCTACCAGGAGAAGGACCTGGTCGACGGGAAGTGCCCGACTCATCTTCGGGAGCCCGAGGAGATCGAAGAGGAGAACTACTTCTTCTCACTGACCAAGTACCGGGAGCCGCTCCTCGATCATATCGCGAAGAACCCCGAGTTCATCCTCCCCGAGATCCGCCGCAACGAGATCGTGAGCGTCTTGGAAACGGGGCTCGTGGACGTGTCGGTCTCCCGGTCGAGCCAGGGGTGGGGCATTCCGCTGCCGGCGGACCCGAAGCACGTGGTCTACGTCTGGTTCGACGCGCTCATCAACTACCTGACCTCCGTCGGGTTTCCGGAGGACGGAAAGACGTACGGCCGCTACTGGCCGGCGGACCTGCACGTGATCGGGAAGGACATCACCCGGTTCCACTGCATCATCTGGCCCGCCATGCTGATGTCCGCCGGCGTGCCCCTTCCGAAGACGGTCTACGCCCACGGCTTCATCTCGGTGGAGGGGAGGAAGCTCTCCAAGTCCCTCGGCAACGTGGTCGATCCCCAGGCGATGGTGGAGCGGTTCGGCGCCGATTCGGTCCGGTACTACCTGCTTCGGGAGGTTTCCTTCGAGCGGGACGGCGATTTCTCGGTGGGCCAGCTGATCGGGCGGCACAACGCGGATCTCGCGAACGACCTCGGCAACCTGCTGAACCGGGTGGCGGGGATGAGCCGGAAGTACCTCGGCGAGGGGGTCTTTCCGGCGTTCGAGGCGGGGGAGGACGACGACGTCCTCCGAAGCCTCGCCGAAGACGTGTGCGGGCGCTATGCCGCGGCCATGGACCGCTTCGAGTTTCACAACGCCCTCGCCGCGGCGTGGGAGCTGGTCCGGCGGGGGAACCAGTACATCGAAGAGAACGCGCCGTGGGCCCTCGTGAAGGACCCGGAGAAGGCCGGCCGCCTCGGGACGGTCCTCTACAACGTGACCGAGGCGCTCCGGATCGTGTCGGTGCTGATCGCGCCGGTCATGCCCAAGAAGGCGGAGGAACTCTCCGCCGCCCTCGGGCTGCCGCGACGGGCGGCGGACTTCCGTTTCGACGAGGACATTCCCTGGCGGGCCGGCGCCGCGGACGGCCGCGCCCTCCGCGTCGAGAGGCCCCTCTTCCCGCGCATCGACGAGGAGGTGGAGGCCTCTTGATCGACAGCCACGCCCACCTGACCCACCCCGATTACGGGGACGAGGGCGCGGACGCCCTGCTCGCCCGGGCCGGCGAGGAGGGGGTGGACCACGTGGTTTGCGTCGCCTACGACATCCCTTCCAACGAGGCCGTGATCGAACTGTCCGCCCGGGACCGCCGGGTGAGCGCCGTGGTCGGCATCCATCCCCACGAGTCGGACAAGGCGACCGCCGCCGATCTCGAGCGGATGGAGGAACTCGCCCGCCGCCCCGAAGTGGTCGGCGTCGGCGAGACGGGCCTCGATTTCTACCGCGACTGGGCGGATCCGGTAAGCCAGCGCCGGCTCTTTCGGGAGCAGCTGGCGATGGCGGGGCGCGTCGGAAAGCCGGTGGTGATCCACGACCGGGACGCCCACGACGAAGTGGCCGGCGTGCTCGCCGAGCATGCCGGGGCCTTTCCCGGCGGAGTGATGCACTGTTTCTCGGGGGACGTGGCCTTGATGGAGGCGGTCCTCCCCCTCGGGTTCTACGTCTCCATTCCGGGTCCGATCACCTTCTCGAAGAAGGACGACGGCAAGTTGGCCGACGTCGTACGGGAGTGCCCCGAGGACCGGCTCCTCATCGAGACCGATTGCCCGTGGTTGACCCCCGCGCCCCACCGGGGGAAGCGGAACGAGCCGGCCCATGTCCGGTACGTGCTCGAGCGGGTCGCCCGGATCCGGGGCCGCTCGACGGAGGAGATGGACCGGATCACGGAGGAGAACACGAGGCGGCTCTTCCGGCTGGAGGCGTAGCAGTGGCGCGCGACCGAAGGACGCCCGCCCGGGAGGTTCGGGATCTGCGGGAGGGGGGGCACGTCCCGAGGAAGAGCCTGGGGCAGAACTTCCTCGTGGACCCGAACATTCTCCGGAAGATCGCGTCTTCCGCGGAGGTCGGGCCGGGCGAGCGTGTCGTCGAGATCGGTTCCGGTCCCGGCACGTTGACGGAGCTTCTCGCGGAGCGGGCGGCGGAGGTGATCTCCGTCGAGATCGACCGGGAGCTCCTCGAGGCGCAGCGGGAGCGGCTCCGGGAGAGAAAGAACGTTCGGTTCGTCCCGGGCGATTTTCTCGAGTTCGACCTGGAAGGGGCCGCGGCCGGAGGATCCCTCGTGGTGGTCGGAAACATCCCCTACCATGCCACGTCCCCCATCCTGGACCGCGTTCTCGAAGCTTCCGCCGCCGCCCGGGTCGACCGCGCGGTCTTCCTCGTTCAGAAGGAGGTGGCCGCCCGCCTCGCCGCGAATCCGGGCACCAAGGACTTCGGCCGGCTCACCCTCGCGGTCCGCTACCGCGCCGAGGTGGAGGTCCTCTTCAAGGTAGGCCCCGCCGCCTTCCGCCCCAGGCCCCGGGTCGATTCGGCGGTGATCCGTCTCCGGTTCCACCATCCGCCGGCCGTGCGGGCCGCCGACGAACGGGCGCTCTTCGAACTGGCACGGGTGCTATTCTCGGGAAGGCGGAAGATGATTCGCACCGGGCTCCGGGCGGCGCGGTCCCTCACTCCGGAAGAGATCGCGGCGGTCGAAGAGAGAAGCGGTGTGAATCTGTCGGCCCGGCCGGAGGAATTGGACGTGGATGACTGGTGCCGCCTCTCCGACGCGGTCGGAGAGATCCGATGAGACGGAGGAGGCGGGTCAAGGGCACGCTCGTCGGGATCGCCGCGCTTCTCGCGCTCCTTTCCGGCGCCGGCCGGCCGGCCGCCCAGGTCGTGGTCGATGAGCTCGAGGACGTTCGGACCGACTCGCTCTGGGTGCGTGATCTCAAGGGGGATTCGGTCTGGGTCGACTCGGTCAGCTACGATTCGATCCGAACGGTCGTCCTCGAGGATTCTCTCTCCAAGATTCCGACGGTCACCATCGACGACGTTCCCAAAGGATTCCATCCGAGCTACCAGTTCCGGTCGAGCCGGATGCGGCAGACCACCAACATCGAGCAGGTCGTGGACCTCGACTACCTCCTCCGGGACAACCTGGTCGCCAAAACCCAGAACACTTGGACCAAGAACAAGTCGGACCGGGCGGGCCGGGAGACGGACGTCCGAAAGTCCCAGGTCCAACTCCAGTACCGCGTGGGGAAGGGCCTCAAGGTGGGGCTCACCTACAACCGAGACTCCAACACCGAGCGCGAGCAACTCCGTTCGACCGACATCGTGCGCAATCGCCTCGCTCTGTCGAGCGTCTACCTCCGGAACATCGGGGACGCGCTTCAGCTGACCGTCAACGTCGAAGGGGGCATGGACAGACGGGACAAGGACGAGGAATCATCGTCCATGTCCGGTGCCGACCCGATCACCAAACAGGAGGAAAAGCGGGGCAACTCGATCTCCGGGTCGACGATCTTGAAGTACGCGCCCCGGGCGACGCTGAACGTGGAACTCTTGGGGGACGCCACCCGAAGCGGGTTCGCCGTGAAGACCGGCGGGAGCGCCCAGCAGGCGGCGGAGAGCAAGGACAACCGGGACGCCATCGACAGGGGGACCGTCCGGATCCGGTGGGAGGACTTCGCTTTCGCGAAGATGAACGCCCAGTTTTCGGTGGAGGAGTCGGAGCGGCAGTTCGTCCGGCCCGCGGGGGGGATCGAGACGACGACCGACTCGCGGCGGAACGCCAGGGTCGGCGCCATGGGGGTCCTCTCGAGAAACCTCGACTACGACGCGAAACTGGACTACTCCCTCGGCAAGCGCCGGTACGCGATCGACCAATGGCAGGGGAGCGACCGGGTCGACCTGCAGGGAGATGTCTCCCTCGGCTACCGCCTCCCGTCGAATATCAAGAGCAGAGTGACCCTGAAGCGGTCGATGGCGGAGGACAAGAGTTTCCCCGTCGCCGGCTTCCCCGACAACAGCGTGAAGACCCAGCGCGGGTCGGTCCTGCTCAACGTCTCCCGGGATTTCTGGAAGTACACCAAGATCCGCACCACGGGAAGCGTCGGCATGGTGAGGCGCTTCTTCGCCGATTCGACCCAGGACAAGGACAACCTCGACCGGCGCCTCTCGCTCAACCTCGATTACCAACCGCCGGGGAAGATCCAAGGGTCGGCGCTCCTGTCGGTGGACGAGGTCACGACGGTGAACATCGACAAGGCCCGGTCGTCGAACAACGAAACCCGGCAGTCGTGGCGCGTCTCGCCGACGGTCGACTACCGGCCGCGGTCCGGTCTTTCGGTCCAGAGCGCCTACACCATGACCCTGATCTACATCTACAAGAAGTTCGACTCGAACCGGAACACCATGACCCGTGTCTCGGAGCTCCGCTCGACCGTCGCCTGGGACATGACGAAGCGGTCGAAGCTCGACCTCGAATACCGGTTTAAGTTGGACGAGAGCGGCGACTTCCGGAAGGAGGGCTCGACGAGGCGCTTCGCCCAGGAACGGGAAGGGTCGAGCCAGAAGCTGGCCCTGCGCGTTCGCTACAGCATCATGAAGAACTTCTCCTGGGAGTCCGGGCAGTTCGTGCAGGTGGAGAAGTCCTACGACCTGTCCGAGGGGAAGGAACTGGAAGGCCACAAGACGAAGTCCCAGATCTACAACCAGCTTTCGTATCGGAGGAAGATCACCGATTCGACCCAGCTGAACGTGAAGGCGAAACAGATCCAGGACGCGACGGTTCCCATCTTCCAGCGGAGCGGATCGCTCCGGGGCGATGAGCGGCGGATCGACTGGGAGCTGACCGGCTCGCTCACGATCAAACTGTAGGGAGGACGCCATGAACCGCCGATGGAGGAAGAGGACGATCGGGACGGCGCTCACCGCGTGGTTCCTCCTCTCGGGCGGGTGCTTCTTCTCGCCCCGGGAATCGGAGGACCCGAATCAGATCGGCCCCCCCGTGGACGAGCCGGCGAAGACGCCGGAGGAGGTGACGACCAAACTCGTGGAGGCGTTCGGCTCGTGGAACGACACGAAGTTCCTCGCCCTCCTCTCGGAAGACTACGTGTACCGGCCGGACCGGAGCGATTCGACGGACCTCGCCGACGCGGGGGTCTTCCCCTTCGCCGACCCGTGGGACCGGAACGACGAAGAACTGGTATTCAACCGGATCTTGGCGTGCTTCAACGACGGAACGGTGAAGTCCGGGACCATGGTGCTCAGCTACACGGGGGAGCAGGTCCTCACCGATTCGTCGGTGACCGGGTTCTCCACGTTCGAGACCGATTACCATCTGGGGATCTACTACGTGTTCCTCGTGGCCGGTGCCGAGCTGGATTCGGTCGCCTTCGACGGGGCTCTGAAGCTCTTCATCCGGGACGAGGGGGACGGGACGTACGCGGCCTACCGGTGGGAGGATTTCCGGAAGGGGAGCCGCGACACGTGGGGTTTCTACAAGGGCCAGGTCGAATCGAACCAGGAATACTGTCCGGAATGACCCGCGAATTCCTCGTGGTTTCTGCTGCGGATCCGGATCGCGGACTGCGAGGGCACTTCTCCTTCGCCCGCTTCCTCGACATAGCTCTGGCTATGCCTCCGGGAGCGGGCTCGTCCGAAGCGGCCTCTCGCCTCGCGCTCCGAATCCTCGCGACGAAACCACTCGGAATCCGCGGGTCCCCGCGTCTGGCCTGCTCCGGACGGGTATCACCGGCCAGGACAGTCATTTCGAGTTTCAGAGGAGGAGTCCGAGGAAGATAGTGCTTCGGAGTGGGTGGGGGACTGGTTTCGCCCGAGCCCTTCGATACGGACCTTCGGTCCTTCTCAGGACAGGCCTCCGGCGGAACGAGGGGGGGACATGAACTCGTTTCGTGTCCCCCGCATTTCTCGGCGGACCCTGTCCCCCTCCGGGGGGATACCGCAAACGAAGATCACCATTCCAAAGGTGCAGAGGAGGAGTCCGAGGAAGATAGTGCTTCGGAGTGGGTGGGGGACTGGTTCCGCCCGAGCCTCCGGCTCGGAAGACTCCAGTCTTACCTGAGCGGACCCTGTCCCCCTCCGGGGGGATACCGCAAACGAAGATCACCATTCCAAGGTGCAGAGGAGGAGTCCGAGGAGAATAGAACTTCGGGCCACCATAAGTCCCCCCGGCGATGGTGCCGATAAGGGGAGGGTGACGCTCAGGCGGGGCATGGGATCGAGTTGACAGAAGGCAAGGCCTGTGGTACTTTCATGGAGTCCACGGGTGCCTACCATCGACTTCCCCTGCCCTCGTGTTCGGCAGGCCGAGGGTCACGTAAGTAACTATTCGACAACAAGTTCGCGGGAGGTTTCGGAAGTGGCTCGATATGTGCGCGATTCACACGGGGTTTTCGCGGCGCTGCTCCTCGGCGGGCTATTCGCGCTATCCCTCTCCATGGGCTGCGCCCTGAACCCCTCGGACGACGGCGGGAACGGCGGGGGCGACGACGACCCCCGTTCCCTCGACCGCTCCACGACGACCAAGCTGATCACGGAGTACCTGCCCCAGGCGTACTCCCGGATGGACAGCAGCGCCTACGAGGCGGCCCTCGACGACGGCTATCTTTTCGAGCTCCTCCTGAGCGAGGTCGATCCGAACGACCCGAACCCGTGGTGGGACAAGTTCGAGGAACTCGGCATCGCGGGGAACATGTTCAACGCCCGGTACAACGACGACGGCCAGAAGGTCGACCGGATCAAGCTGGAGATGACCGAGCGGTCGAACGTGGTGGACAACACGAACTACCTGGACAAGCCCCCGGGGGAGACCTGGTGGAAGGTGACCGCCCTCGTCGACCTC
>JBDROZ010000002.1:0-10288 GCA_043809585.1 Candidatus Eiseniibacteriota bacterium | reverse complement strand
GGCAAGCCCCGTCGCCGGATCCGAGCATCCGGCGACAATTAAGGTATTGTCGCGCCGGTTCGTCCTTCGATACACCGCCCAGAGGACCGGGCGGCACTCAGGACGAACGGGGGTATGGAGTGCCCCGCCCGTACGACCACTATAGAAGAACCCCGCGAGTAGAAACCCGCGGGGCCTCGACGAGGCGGGTCGACGCGGAAGTGACCCGGCCCCATCTCCATATTCATCTCCCGGAGATCTGAATCCTAGCCAGGACTATACATGAATCTCCGTCGTGAGGGCACGGATCGTCTGGCGAGAGGCCGACTTTCACCCTTCGCGCTTCCGCGCTCCGGGTACTCCCGGCGCCGACCCGTCGTCGCTTCGCTCTGACGGGTACCCCGGCGCGGTCGGACTTCCGCTCCCGGAGGCGGGGCCCGAAGCCCCGTTGAGAAAGCGGCGTCGGAAAGAAGGCCTCGCAGCCCACGATCCGGGGCCGCAGCAGGAGATTAATGTATAGTCCTGGCTAACTGCAGCCCGACGTGGAGCCGCAGTTGTCGCAACGGTAGCACGAACCGTTTCGCACCATCAATGAACCGCACTCGAAACAGGCCGGCGCGTCCGACTGGGCCTGGAAGACCGCCTTCTCCCGCGCCTCGATGCTCTCCACGTTGTGCAGGTGGAGCGCCGTCGCGCCGCTCCCGCCGTTCTCCGGCGGATCGCTCTCGAACAACTCCGTCTGAAGCGCCGCGGCCTCCTCCCCGTCGGCGCCCGCCTTGTCGGTCAGGAACTTCAGCGAGAGCCACCGGAAGATGTAATCGAGCGTCGACTTCGCGATCGGGATCTCCTTGTTGTTCGTGAATCCCGACGGTTCAAAACGCATATGGCTGAATTTCGAGCAGAGCACCTCGAGGGGAACGCCGTACTGGAGGGCCATGGAAACGCTCGTCGCGAACGCGTCCATGAGACCGGACACCACCGACCCCTCCTTCGACATGGTGAGGAACAGCTCGCCCGGCATCCCGTCCTCGTAGCACCCGACCGTCACGTAACCCTCGTGCCCCCCGATGGAGAGCTTGTGGGTGATCGACCGCCGCTCGTCCGGTAGGCGGCGCCGGACCGCCTTGCCCACATCCGTCTTCGCCTTCCGCTCCTTCGTCGTGAGAGGCTGGGTCCGCTTCGACCCGTCACGGTAGATCGCGATCGCCTTCACGCCGAGCTTCCACGCCTCGATGTACGCGCTCTTCACCTCTTCCGGAGTCGCCTCGGTCGGCATGTTGACGGTCTTGGAGATCGCCCCCGACAGGAAGGGCTGCACGGCGCCCATCATCCGGATGTGCCCCATGTAGGAGATCGAGCGCACCCCGTCCCGGGGCTTGAAGGCGCAGTCGAAGACCGGCAGGTGCCGGTCCTTCAAACCCGGCGCCCCTTCGATCATGTCGTTCTTGTCGATGTAGTCGAGGATCTCCGCCACGTGGGCGCCGTCGTATCCGAGCACCTTCAGCGCCTGCGGCGCGGTCCGGTTCACGATCTTCATCATGCCCCCGCCGACGAGCTTCTTGTACTTCACGAGGGCGATATCCGGCTCGATGCCGGTCGTGTCGCAATCCATCATAAAGCCGATCGTGCCGGTCGGCGCGAGCACCGTCACCTGGGCGTTCCGGAAGCCGTGCTTCTTCCCCTCGTCGACGACCCGCTTCCACACCTGTTCCGACGCATCCCAGAGGGCGCTCGGCAGGTGGTCCGCCGGGATCTCCTTCGCGGCGGCGGCGTGCTTCCGCATCACCCGGAGCATGGCTTCCTGGTTCTTCTCGTAACCGGCGAAGGGCCCCATCTTGGCCGCGAGGCGCGCCGACTGCAGGTACGCCCGGCCGCCGAGGAGCGACGTCACCGCCGCCGCGTACGCGCGGCCCTCCTCCGAATCGTAGGGGAGGCCGTTCGACATGAGCAGGGCGCCGAGGTTCGCGTAGCCGAGGCCGAGAGGCCGGTACTGCTGGGAGTTCTCCTCGATCGCCTTCGTCGGATAGCTCGCCTTCTCGACCACGATCTCCTGGGCCGTGATCATGATGTCCACGGAGTGGAAGAACCGCTCCACGTCGAAGGAGCCGTCCTCCTTCCGGTATCTCATGAGATTGAGCGACGCCAGATTGCACGCCGAGTCGTCGAGGAACATGTATTCGGAGCACGGGTTGGACGCGTTGATCCGGGCCGTGTTCGGGCAGGTGTGCCAGTCGTTGATCGTCGTGTCGAACTGCATGCCCGGATCGCCGCAGACATGGGCCGCATCGGCGACCATGCCCATCATGTCACGGGCCTTGAAGGTCTCGATCACGTCGCCGCCGGCCACCGCCCGGGTCCGCCACTCCTTGTCCTCGAGGACGGCGTTCATGAAGTCGTCGGTGGCCCGCACGCTGTTGTTCGAGTTCTGGAAGAAGACGGAGGCGTATGCCTCGCCGTCGAGGGAGGGATCGTAGCCGGCGTCGATCAGGGCCCACGCCTTCTTCTCTTCCCCCGCCTTGCACCGGATGAACTCGACGATGTCCGGGTGGTGCATGTCGAGGATGACCATCTTCGCCGCCCGGCGGGTCTTGCCCCCCGATTTGATCACGCCGGCGAAGGCGTCGTACCCTTTCATGAACGACACCGGCCCCGAGCAGGCGCCGCCGCTCGAGAGCTTCTCCCGGGAGGAGCGGATCGGCGACAGGTTCGTCCCCGTGCCCGATCCGTACTTGAAGAGCATCCCCTCGGTCTTGGCGAGCGAGAGGATCGACTCCATCCGGTCCTCGACGGAATTGATGAAACACGCCGAGCCCTGGGGCTTCTTCTCGACCCCCACGTTGAACCAAACCGGACTGTTAAAGGAGGCGTTTTGGTGGAGGAGCAGGTAGATCAGCTCGTGATGAAAGACGTCCCGGTCCTCCTCGGCGGCGAAGTATCCCCCCTCCCATCCCCAGGCGGCGATGGTGTCGGCCACACGGGAGATCAGCTGCCTCAGGCTGGTCTCCCCTTTCGGGACCGGCTTCGTCTTGTGAAAATACTTCGACACCGTCACGTTCGTGGCCAGCTGGGACCAGAACGTGGGGAACTCGAGGTTCTTCTTCTCGAAGACGACCTCGCCCTTCTCGTTGTTGATCGTCGCCTGGCGCTTCTCCCATTCGACCTGGTCGAAGGGATGGGTGCCGGCGGTCGTGTAGACCCTCTGAAACCCCAATCCGTCCTCTCGCACCGCGAAGTTGAATGCTGCCTCTCCCATGGCTTCCCTCGAAATCACACCGACATCCCCAACCACGTGAGGGCTCCGGCCGACGCATCACCGTCGGGAACGGGGTCGCGAACGGGGCGCGATCAGAACCGCACCGAGGCGACGGGTCGGGGAACTCCCTGTTTCTTTTCGATAACGGTTCGCCGGGCGCTGCGTCCCGTCGTTTCCAAGCAGAGACTCTTCGTCCGAAGTGGAGGCTTCTCCGAATCATCCCCCTATCCAGGGGAAAGAGGCCCCTTGTCCCGAGACCGCGCAGAACTTCCAAGCCCTTGTAGATCAATGGATTAAGGGCCGATTCTTCGTCCGCGACTCAGGAAGCGGGTGGAACCCTCTTCAATATATGGTATCTAGAGAAGCCCGAACTACAACATCTGCCGCTGTCTCGCACTATAGGGAGCGCCCCCGGACCCTGTCAAACAAAAACGACGGAGGGGGCAAAAAAAAGACAACCAATTCATTTGAATAAAGTTAGCGATACTCGGGGTCTCCAGACGCCGGGGAGGGCCCTCCCTCGATATTCGGCCGCCAAAGACCCGAGCCGGGAACCTCCGGCTGCCCAGGGTGCGGGAGCGACACACGCGCCGGGGACCCAAAAAAGCGCCCTCCCCGGTGGGAGGGCGCCGTAGATGGACGTCTGCTACCGATCGAGCCTAGTCGATCGTGCCGGGAATGGTGATCGACGCGTCCCCGTTCAAGCTCGTGACCGAGATCGTGACGAAGACCGGCACCGGCGGGATCGGGTCCCCCGGAGTGGCATCGCCGAGATAGAAGCCGAAGTCCGTGGTTCCCCCGATCGCGTCGGGCAGGTCGAAGTCGATGTCCCCGGCGAGGGTGCCGCTCGTGGCGCTCACCGCGACGGTGGTGTGCTGGGTGAGGGGATTCCCGTTGAAGTCGCTCACATGGTACGTGAAGTACTGGGAGCCGCCGTCGGCGATCGCGAACGACTCAGGATCCACCGTGATGGGAATCGTGTTGCCGCTCCAGAGAATCCACGTCGTGTCGCGAATCGCATGGCCGAGGGAATCGGCCGTCTGGGCGACGATGTACATGAAACCGTCTGCGGGGCGGGGCCTCAAGGTGACGAGGGTGACTGTCGCCCGTCCGAGCGAGTCGGTCACGGCCGACCCTTCGATGCCCCCGTGGGATACGGAGAAGTAAACCGCCGTTCCCGCCGGCACCGGGTTGGTGAACCTGTCGAAGACGAACGCCGTGATCGGATTCTCCCAGCCGTCGTAAATCAGCCCCGGAATATTGAGCGTGTCCGCCGCAAGGTCCAGGTGGGCCGGATCGGGCAGGAAGCCGTGGATCGCCACAGGGACCAGCTGGGACTCGATGAAGGGATTGGCGATGCGGGCGATGGTCTCCGTCACGCCGGGCCGGGTTCCGGAATTCAGCGTCGTCCGCACCCTCCCCCACTCGTCGGTCGTGTCCGCCGCCGGGTAGAGGTACTCCCCGCCACCGTCGGTCATGGCCGCCAGATCGAAGGTGATCGCCGCCGGTGTGCCCGGGCCGATCGGTACGCCGTTCGCGTCGTAGACGCGGAAGACCATGGTCGCCGCTTCGGGATAGCCCGTCCCCTGAATCCGGATCTCTTCGTGGTTCAGCGAGTCGAGGAGGATCGCCGTCGGCGGGCCCGAAAGGAGACCGAGTGTGAGATGGGCCGAGACGACGTTCGGCGCGTCCCCCGCCCGGACGGTGATCTTCGCGTTCCCGCCTCCGAAACCGGCGGTGTAAGCGGCCGTGGCGATTCCGAACGAGTCGGTCGGCGCCGAGGGCTCGATCTCGCCCCGGGTCGCCTCGAATCGGACCTCGCGGCCGGCGGGCAGCGGGTTGCCGAAGGCGTCGATCACGGACGCCGTGATCGACGACCTTTCGATCCCGTTTCCGATGAGGGCGGCCGGGTTGGCGGAGACGAGGATCATCGCGGGCGGGCCGGCGACGTACCGGACCTCCACCGTGTCCGCGGCGGTCCCGGCGAAAGCGCGAACCGTCGCGATGCCCGTCGCCGTCCCGCTCGTCAGGCCCGCCGTGGCTGTTCCCGACTCGGTCCCGACCTGGCCGGGCACGACCCCGCCGCCGGAGAGAATCTGGAACCATACCGGCGTGCCGTCCATGACGTAGGCGCCCGTCGAGTCAAGGACCGTCGCCCGTAGGGTCGCGCCGCTCACGCCGTTCGCCGTGATCGCCGAGGGCTCGGAGGAGAGGACGACCCGGGCGGGCCGGAAATCATTCACGAAGTCCACTTCCACCGTGTCCACCGGGCCTCCTGCGTACCGGGCGATCACCCGGGCGGTCCCCGGCTCGGGGGCGCTCGTCAGCTTCGCGATCGCCCGGCCGTCGCCGCCGGTCGTCACGGGGGAGGCGATCACGCCCCGGTCGGTCTCGAAGGTCACGAGAACACCCGGCAAGGGCGCCCGCTCCTCCGAGAGGAAGGCGGCGATCACGTCCGCCGTCGCGGCGCCGTCCGCGGGGATCCGGCCGGGCGCCGCCCCGAGAGTCGCGACGATCGGCCGGAAGGGAACGCTCGTCGTCGCGGCCGCCACGCCGCCGACGTAGGCCCTGACGGTCGCCGTGTCGACGGCCGCCTTACCCGTGAGCCGCGCGAGGGCGATCCCCTGCCCGTCCGTCTCCTTTGCGGACTCCACGCTTCCCGCGGTCGTCCCGAAGCCGACCGAGAGGCCCGGCACCGGCACGCCCCGGGTGGTTTCCCGAACGTCGGCCCGGATCATCGCGGCGCTGACACCGTCGGCGGGGATCTGGCCGGGAGCCGCGGAGAGAAGGACCGTGACGCCCCGCATGGTGTCGACGGCGCAGACGGACCTGTCGCCTAGGACGGCGGCGGCCTCCCCGGCGGCGGACGCCTTCGCGGGGCCCGTCGCGAGAAGGACGATGAGCGCGTCTTCCTGGTCCTCGGGACGGGGCCGTTCGTAGTCCGACTTAAGAAACGACAGGGCGCTCGAGTCGACCTCGTCGGGAATGGAGGCGCAGATCCGGACCGCGGCGTCCGAAGCCGAGTACTCACTCGTCCAGGTCGCCGTCGCGCGGCCGTCCGAATTCGTCGTCGCCACCGGCGTGATGGATCCGGCGTCCACTTCGAATCGAACCACCACGTTGCGGAGCGGGGTGCCCCCCTCGCTCCGGACGTACGCGTTCACTTCCTTCCCGGACACTCCGTCGGCGAGAAGCGCGCCCGCCCCCGCATCGACCGTGGGATCGTCCGTGCGAAGGGCGCCCGGGCCGGTCGGCCCGTCGTCTTTCGATTCACACCCCGACAAGACCGCCAGGGAGAGGGCGAGGATGCGTACGGCAAGCCCGATGCCGCCATGCCGCCGCTCCGGCCGAGATTGACTGCCCACCACCACCGGACAACCTCCTTTTCCCCACGGACGAGAGGCCGCGGCCCGCCGCGCTCTCCCCTGGACGTTCCCTCGTAACGAACCGGCGCTCCCCGCGGGGCCGACCGCGGACGCCGGGCCATGCAATTCTTCTTCGATCCCGGCCTTCTTCCCGCTCTCCCGCTACTCGCGGACGAACTCGATGTTCTTGATCGCCCTGCCCGGAATGTGGACCATGCCGACCCGGTCCATCCCGGCGATGCCTGTCACGCCGCGGAGCGTCTCGGCCCGGAACATGAGGCCGTCCACGAGCTCGATTTCGAGATTCCGGAAGTGCTCCGTGAACACGGGCGGATCCTGCCGGATGCTCCGGATCCGCTTCAGCGGGAACTCCGTCACGCCGCCGCCGTAGACGACGGCGACCTCATTCCGGTCGAACTCGTAGTCACTCAAGCGATCCCAGGTGGAGCAGGAGTAGAACCCGTACTCCCCCAGCGTGATCTCCCGCCCGTCCCAGGTGGTCACCTTCACCCAGTCCGTCTTCTCCGCGGCGGACGGGCCGGCAAAGAGGATCATCCATGCAAAGGCGAGAACGGCGGTGCGTTTCATGCGCGCCTCCCGATTCGAGTACCGATCAGGCAAGTCTCAAAGCGCCGGCGGCCCGGCCCGATCCGGCGCCCTCCTACTTTCTTTTCGCCTCGCGGCCCTTCCGGCGCGAGCGGACCAAAAAGTAGAGAATGCCCAAAACGACCAGCGCGGGGATGAGAATCCCCCAAGAGATCGAGTTCACGATGACTCCTCCTTTCGAGGCGGCGCCCTACTGCGCGCTCGTCAGAGCGCGGATCAGTTGAATCAACCCCGGCCCGAGGATGACCACCATCAAGGTCGGGAATATGAAAAAGACCAACGGAAATACCAGTTTGACCGAGACCTTCCGCGCCTTCGCTTCGGCCCGGTGCTTCCGGCGCACCCTGAGGTTGTCGCCGTGCACCCGGAGGGACCGGGCGATGCTCGTCCCGAGCTTCTCCGACTGGATCACGATCGCCACCAGGGCTTTCACGTCATCGATGCCCGTCCGGAAAGCCAGGTTCTTCAACGCGTCGGCCCGCGGAATCCCGGCGAGCATCTCCCGGTTGAGGAGCCGGAGTTCCTGGCTGAGGGGGGGGCAGACGCTTCGGATCTCCTGCCCGACCCGGAGAAGAGCGGCGTTCAGGCCGAGCCCCGCCTCGACGCAGATGACCATCAAATCGAGGGCGTCGGGAAGACCGAGGATGATGTCCTGCTTCCTCTTATCCGTCCGGATGAACAGGTAGACGTCGGGGATCAGGTATCCCGCCACGCCGAAAACGAGGGCCATCATGACGAGGTAGGACGGGGACCAGTGCAGGGCCTCGGCGGCGACGACGCCGATCGCGGCCCCCACGAGGAGGCTGAGGAAGCGGAGCCCCACGTAGACGGGAAGATGGTCCCGCCAGGGGAAACCGGCCCTGAGAAGCCGTATCCGCGCCTCGTCCCCCGCGAGGGCCTGAGGAAAGAGCCCCCCGAAAAGGACGAATACCTTTCCGAACATTCCCGGCTCGTGCTCTCTCATCAGGCTCGTCGGCTCGGGCCGGCGGGGGGTTTGGCGACGCGAGAGATCGTCGATGCGCTTCTCGAGCCGGCTCCGTTTTCGCCTCGAGAGCAGGTAAATCGCCACCACCGCCAGGAAGACGGCGAGGAAGACCAGCAGGGTGGTCAAATAGATGAGGGGAATCGTCATGCCGCTCATACCCGGATCCTCACGATGCGGCGGATCGCCAGCATTCCGATGACCTGGAAGAACAAGCTGCCGACAAGCAGGTATTTGCCGATCGGGTCGTCGATCAGGATTTTCAAGTATCCCGGCGAGAGGGCCGACAGGATTACCGCCATCACGACGGGCAGGCAGACGAGGACCATCCCCGACAGCCTTCCCTGGGCCGAGAAGACCCGGGCTTCCGACAGGATGCGGAAGCGGTCCCGGATGATGGACGTCGTGTTCTCGAGGATCTCGGCGAGGTTCCCTCCCGTCTCTCTCTGGAGGACCACGGCGGTGACGAAGAAGCGCACGTCCGGGATGTCCATGCGCCGGTTCATGCGGACCAGGCTCTCCCGGATGTCGAGGCCGAGGCTGTGCTCCTCCGAGGCGACCCAAAATTCGCCCCCCACGGGATCGGGCATTTCTTGAGCGACGATCCTGATGGCGCCGCTGAACGCGAGACCGGCCCGGAGGGCGCTCGCGATCAGCTCGAGGGCGTCCGGAAACTGCTCCAGGAATTTCTGGAACCGCCTTCTCCTCTTGCTCGACACGTAAAGATAAGGAATCGAGGCGAGGGCCACGGCCAGGATGAACCCGACGAACCGGAACCTCACGACCCACACCCCCGCGAGCATGCCGAGGGCGCCGAGGGTGAGGGACATGAGGAGGAAGGTCCCGACGGTGGTCCTTACGTTCGCCTGGGCCAGAAAGAGCTCGATCGCCTCGCCGTAGCGGCCGGAGGAGAGGAGCCTGTCGAGGACCGGGATCTCGCTGAACTTCCGGCTCCGGATGATCTCCCGCTCCGTCCACTCCCGGCTCGGGCCGGCCCCGCCGATCTCATTCAGACGCTCCCGGAGCCGGCGGGACTCACGGCTCGACTCGAAAAGCAGGGAAATGCCGAACGCCACCATGAGGATGGCGCAGAAGACAAGGATGGTCGCCGTCGATAGCATGAGGCCCCTAGTCCATGCCCGCCCCGAACATCCCCGGGGGGAGATGAACCCCGGCGATGGCGAGACGGGGATAGAAACTGGGGGAGATCCCGGTCGGCCGGAACGTGCCGAGCACCCGGCCGTCCTTGTCGATCCCCGACTTGTCGAACAGGTAGATCTCCTGGGTGGCCACCACGTCCCCCTCCATACCGGTGAGCTCGGAGATGCTCGTGACCTTCCGGGTCCCGTCGGAGAGGCGGGAGACCTGGACGATCAGGTCGAGGGCGGACGCGATCTGCTCGCGCATCCCCTTCTCGGGGAGAACGTAGCCGGTCATGAGCATCAGTGTCTCGAGCCGGGAGAGGGCGTCCCGGGGGGAGTTCGAGTGGAGGGTCGTGAGCGAGCCCTCGTGACCCGTGTTCATCGCCTGGAGCATGTCCATCACTTCGTCCCCCCGGACCTCGCCGACCACGATCCGGTCGGGGCGCATCCGGAGGGAGTTCCGGACCAGGTGCCGCTGGGTCACCTCGCCGGCCCCCTCGATGTTCGGCGGTTTCGTCTCGAGGCGAACCACGTGGGGCTGCTGGAGCTGAAGCTCCGCCGCGTCCTCGATCGTGACGATCCGCTCCTCCGCCGGGATGTACCCGGACATGATGTTGAGAAGCGTCGTCTTCCCCGAGCCCGTGCCGCCCGAGATGAGCACGTTCAGTTTCGCCCGGACGCACCCGTGGAGAAGCTCGGCCATCTCCGTGGTCAGGCTGTTCAGGCGGATCAGGTCGTTCATGTAGAGCTGCCGCAGGCCGAACCGCCGGATCGACAGCATCGGCCCGTCGACGGCGAGGGGCGGGATGATGGCGTTGACCCGGGAGCCGTCGGGGAGTCGGGCGTCGACCATGGGCGATGACTCGTCCACGCGCCGCCCCACCTGGGAGACGATCCGGTCGATGACCTGCATCAGGTGGCCGTCATCCCGGAACTGAGTGTTCGTCAGCTCCAGCTTGCC
>JBDROZ010000001.1:0-4798 GCA_043809585.1 Candidatus Eiseniibacteriota bacterium | reverse complement strand
GCGTCGCACTTCCAGTCCGGCCGAGCCATGGCGTTCCACCGCTCGCACCCAGCGCATCACCGAACTCGCCGCGCAACCGATACGCCGGGCCGCCTGGTTCAACGAGTACCCCTGTTCCACCAGGGCCAACGCCCGGCGCCGGCGGGCCTCCAACACCTTCGCCGATCCCGGCAATCGCATGACAAGCCCTCCTTCTCGAGGGCTTCATTCTATTGCATTCATTACGCAGATGTCAATAGGTATTGTGTCCCCCGGTGCACGAATTAGGTATTGTGTCCCCCGGTGCACGGAACCCCGAATTAGGTATTGTGTCCCCCGGTGCAGATTGTGTCCCCCCGGTGCAGGATCCAGAAGAGGGGCCACGGAGGCCCCCTCTTCGCACCCCGGCCGGAATCCTCTGGATCACCCTCCCAACTCGTAATCCACCTCGATCGGGTAGACCTCCCCCCGGGCGAAGAAGCGGCGCCAGACCAGGCAAGGGGCGCCGCCCAAGTCGAAGCGCCGGAGAGGTTCGGGGGTGGCCGCGATCACCCGGGCGCCGGCGGGGAGGAGGATCATCTTGGTGACGAGCCGGTCTTCGGGGTAGTCCCCCCGGTGCCGGTAACGGAGATGGTCCCCCTCATGCTGAATCCTGTCGTGAAAGACGATGCGGTCCGAGAAGCGGATCGGCTCCCCGGGGAGGATGGGGCGGATGAAGGAGGCCCGGGCCTGGCGGCGGCCCTTTTCGTCGGGCTCCTCTACGGTCATGGTCAGTTCGTTGCCGTAGATGTCGAAGACCTTCCAATCCGCCAGCAACGATTCCTCGTGGCCGGCGATGCCCCACGAGAGGTGATCGAGGATACGAGGGCCCCGGTTTTCCCGGGAGTGGGTGGAGTGGAGAATGACGTCGCCGTTCTCGAGGACCCGCTCGAAGACATCCTCCCGGAGGAGGGGATTCTCGCCGGACCGGAAGAGCGTCGTTATGTCTTTGCTTCCGTCGACGGTCTCGATCCTCTCCAGGGGGACTTCGATCGAGGCGTCCTCGGTCTGAACGAGGAAGGCGCATTCCGTGAGGGGGACGACGAGGCCTTCCATCTTATCGCCGCCGGAGAGGGTGATCGTGTGCGTCTTCCCGGCGCCGCCGAACGCGGGGACGGTCGTGACGAGGGTGGCGACGGTGACGAGCACCAGGCCGAAAAGGGCAGGTTGATTCGAGGTTTTCATGGTTCATTCCTCCCGTCAGCGGGGCACGGAGAAATCGGCGCCCCCGAGAAGGGGGGGCATCCCGCCGGTATCGTAGTAGTGGACGACGTCCATCGACCGGAGCCCTTCCCGCTCCGGTCCGGACAAGGTTTGGACGAGGAAGAAGAGGATCGCGGCCGCCGCGGCGGTGAGGGCGTAGCGGAGGAGCCGGCGGAGAGGGCGGGTTTGCCGCGAAGCGGGCCGGGCCCCCTCCGGGCGCCGCCGGAGCTCTTCCAGGATCGGGGCGGCGGCCTCGAGGATCGCCCGGCGCTCCGCCTCGGCCGGTTCGGCGTCGACGGCGCGGAGATTCTCCGCCGTCATCCGGAACGCCTCCCACTCGGCGGCGCACTCGTCGCACGACTCGATGTGGGCGAGGATCCGGTCCCGTTCGGCCCGTTCCCCCTCATCGTCCCAGAGGAGGACGAACCGCTCACGGAACTCTTCGCATTTCGGCGCGCGATCATTGCCGGTCATGGCGCCCCTTCCTTCCAGATCTTACGGAGCATTCGGATCGCCCGGTTCTTCCTCGACGCGACGGTCCCCTCCGGGCAGTCGGCGATCTCGGCGATTTCGGCGTATCGGAGGCCGCTCGCCTCGGAGAGGACGAGGGCCTCCCGCTCGGGCGCCGGGAGTTTGGCCACGGCGGCGGCGAGACGGAGGGCGGTCTCTTTCTTCTCGAGGGCTCGGTCGGGGCGTCGTCGGTCGAGGGGAACTCCCGGTCCATCGGCTCCCTCCGGTTCCACGCCTTGGCTTTTTCGTCGAAGGCGAGGCGGCGGGCGATGGTGAAGAGATAGGTGGTGAACTTGGCTTTCACGCGATAACGGGAGGCGCTCCGGAGGAGCTTCAGGAAGCACTCCTGGGTGAGGTCCCTCGCGGTCTCGCGATCTCCCGTCATCATGATGAACAGTCGGAGGAGGGTTCCCTGATGGCGCCGGACGATCTCGTCGAACGCCTCCGCCGAACCACCGGCGGCCTCGATCATCAGTTCCTCGTCGGCTCGGCGGACAGGCACCTCCGTTCTCCTTTCCGTACGATGAAACGGGCGTCGGAGCGGATTCTTCACGGATATTTCGAGTTTGTCACGGGGTGGGGGTGTGGGGCCAGGAAAAGGGGGGGAATGATCGGGAGCGCGTGTTGGCACACGCGCTCCCGAGAAAGGCTCGGCGGGACGAGGGACCGGCATCGGGAGGGGGCGGGGCATCACCGGGCAACTCAAGGAAGGCCTCCACACCGCAGGCTCCACGTGCCCGGAGAAAGGGAGGGTTGTCTCCCGCAGCACGACGAGCGTCCACGTAGGCCCCATCCCCCTCCCTCCTCCGATCCCCCGCCCCGCCGGAAGGAGGGGAAGCGGAAACGAAGGGGTAGGCGGCCCTCCGGCCCGCCGATTTCCTCTCTTTGTCATCCCCGCGCAGGCGGAGATCCAGGAAATCGAATTCTCCCCCCCCGTTCGCCCTGAGTGATCCGACCGGAGGGAGGATCGTATCGAAGGGTCGAACCGGGAATCAGCAAGGACTGCCGGGCGTGGATCTGGAGGAGCCCCCTCTTCCCGGCCCCGAAGGGGGAGAGAATGGCGTCCGCCCACCCGCCTTCGCCTTTGGCTTCGGCGGGCAAGCCCGGGTGCTCGAAGAGAGGTTCCGGTCGCGCCGCGCGCCAGGTCGAACGGCCAATCCGATTTCATGCAATTGTCATCCCTGCGAAGCTTGTCCCTGCGAAGGCGGGGGGCAGGGATCCAGGAAATCGAATCCCCCCCCCCGTTCGTCCTGAGTGCCGCCCGGTCCGCCGGGCGGTGTATCGAAGGATGAACCGGGGGGAACGGCATCACCCCACTTGTGATATACTCAATGCGTAACGCCTTACCGCCGAGGTGCCCTCGTGCGTCGAGCCGTTCTAATCGTCGCCGCGCTTCTCCTCATTGCCTGGAAGCCCGCCCCCGCCACGACCTGGCATGTCCTCCCCGACTCGACGGGCGACGCGCCGACCATCCAGGCGGCGATCGACTCGAGCAGTGGTGGGGACACCGTGCTTGTCGCTCCAGGCACCTACTACGTCAATCTCCACATTTTCCAGAAGCCCGACCTCATCCTCGCGAGCGAGGGGGGACGGGACGTTACCATTCTCGACGGGGACCCGGCTTATAGTTCCCAGTACCGGTCGGTGATTCGGGTCTTTTCTTCTCCGGGGGTAGTGGTCGAGGGGTTCACGATCCAGGGGGCACGGGTCGGGATGGTAGGGACCGTGGGAGGGGGAATCGAGATCGGGGATAGCAACCCGGTGATTCGGGACAACATGATCCGCGACAACCGAGGAAACTACGGAGGGGGGATCGGCTTTCGCTGGTCCTGCGCGAGCTGCGCAGGCTCGGTGATCGAGAACAACTCGTTCATCGGGAATCGGGCGACCGAAGACGACGGGTGTGGCGGCGTGTATCTCTCATTCGTCGGTGGAACTGTCGGTATTCGGGATAACTATTTCGAAGGGAACACGGGAGAATTTGGGGCTATATACGGGTACCTCTCGAAGATCGTGGCCGAGGACAATGCATGTTTAAGGAACTCCTCCATGAAGTGGTGCATATATGCATCGCACGCAATTTCGACCGTGACAAGAAACCTAGTTGCGATGGACATGGGGGCGGGAATTGTATGTAACGGCGGGGAAGCAAATGCGAATACGGTATTCGGAAACAACTTGAGTGGGTTGTCGGTTTTCGATGGAATCGCGGCGAACAACCTCGTTATAGGCAACAGGGAGGGGATTACCTGCTACGAGTCCGCACTCTCATGCAATAACGCATGGTCCAACTCCGAGTATGATTATGACGGCCTCGAGGGCACATGCGATTCCGCGGGGGTGAACGGCAATATCTCGGCCGATCCTCTCTTCTGTAATCCCGACGCCGACGATTACTCCATCGCTTCCGAATCCCCCTGCGCACCGGAGAATTCGGGCGGGTGCGGCCTGATCGGGGCACTCCCGGTCGGGTGCACGGTGACGTCGGTGCCGGCCGGGGGAACGCGGGAGCCGGTGTCGTGGGGGAGCGTGAAGAAGCTCTTCCGGTAGGGCTCCGCATCCCCACCCTCCCGTCCTTTCGCAACCAGATACCCCTCCGCTTCGCTCCGGGAGAATCCGGTACCGAAAGGGGCATGCGCGCGGCACTCTCAGGACGAACGGGGAGTGGGGAGCGATCGGCGGGATTCGATTTCCTGGATCCCCGCTTCCGCGGGGATGACATTGTGGGAGGCTTCGTTGGCATGAGGGCGGGTTGGCTGTCTGAGTCGGCGCGGGGTACGAACGACACCTTTCTCCTAGCCTGGATTATGCATGAATCTCCGTCACGAGGGCTCGGATCGCCTGACGAGAAGCCGACTTGGACGAGCCGCCACCGGAGGCGTAGTCATGCACTACGTCGAGGAGGCGGCGACGGAAAGGAGGCTTCGCAGGCGTGAACGCGCCTCGCCGGTGCGGCTTGAAGCGGACATCCAGCGTGTCGATCGCCTGCGGTGTCACCGGGCCGTCACCGGCCGGACGCGTCACGAAGAAGCCGCTCCCTGGTCTCAGGCGGATATCGTCGAGCACC